>CAZPWT010000006.1:0-8943 GCA_964590435.1 uncultured Planctomycetia bacterium | reverse complement strand
GGGGGGGGGGGGGGGTGGGGGGGGGGGGGGGGGCGGGCCCCGGGGGGGGGGCGCGGGCCCCCCCCCCCCCCGCCCCCCCCCCCCCCCACCCCTGCCCCCTGCCCACAACCCGTGCCCCTGCCGTTTTCCCCTTCGTGGACTCCGGGGTTCCCCCCCCGATATACTCCTTCCGGTATCGCCACGCGATCACACGGGATCACGGAGGGTTACATGGCTAAATACGACACCCCGGACATCCGCAACTTTGTGTTCGTCGGGCACGGAGACAGCAGCAAGACCACCCTCTCCGAGGCCATGCTCTTCAAGGCGAAGATGACCAACCGCTTCGGCGACATCGCCGAAGGCACCACGGTCATGGACTTCGACCCCGAGGAAAAGGCGCACAAGATCTCGATCGAAGCGGCCGTCGCGCACCTCAACTGGAAGGGCAAGGAACTGAACCTCGTCGACGCGCCGGGATATCCCGATTTCTCCGGTGAAGCGGTCGGCGCCCTGAGCGCGGTCGAAACTGCCGTGATCTGCATCAACGCCGCCCACGGCCCTGCGGTGAACACCCGCAAGATGTGGGCGAATGCCTCCCACGCAGGCCTCGCCCGCGCGATCTTCCTGACCAAGATCGACCACGACAACATCGACTTCGACGGCCTCCTCGCCTCGATCAAGGAATCCTTCGGCGACACCGCGCGCGTCGCCCTGATGCCCCTCGGCACCGGCCCTTCCTGCAAGGGCGTCGTGAACGTGCTCGAAGCCGAAGCGCAGCAGGACGCGAGCGTGAAGAAGCAGGCGCTGGCGTTCCGCGAGAAGCTCGTGGAAGCGGCGGTCGAGACGGACGACAAGCTGATGGAGCGGTACCTCGAGGGAGGGGCGATCTCGAAGCCCGAGCTTGAGGTGGCCCTGAAGCGGGCGATCGTGACGGGAAAGGTCGTCCCGATCCTGTGCGTCGGGGCGAAGAAAGACATCGGGGTCGAGGCTGTGCTGGATTTCATTGCGACCTACTTCCCGGCGCCGGGTGATGGAAAGCAGCGCAGCGGCCACCTGCCGGGCAAGGAGGACAAGGTCTCCTTCCCCCCGAAGCCGGACGCGCCCTTCTCCGCCCAGGTCTTCAAGCTCATCAGCGACCCGTTCGTCGGCAAGCTCGCCCACTTCCGCGTCTACAGCGGCACGCTCGCCGCCGACTCGCACTTCTTCAACCCTCGCTCCGGCAAGACGGAGCGGATCGGGAAGATCTTCCGGCTGTTCGGGAAGGACCACCAGCCGGCGGAGAAGCTGATCGCGGGGGACCTGGGGGCGGTGACGAAGGTGGAGGACCTGAAGATCAGCGACACGCTGTGCCAGGCGGAGAATCCAATCGTGTATGCGGCGATCGAGTTCCCGAAGTCGATGACGTCGCTGGCGGTGGAGCCGAAAAACCGCAACGACGACACGAAGATCGGGATGGCGATCCCGAAGCTGGCGGAATCGGACCCGACGTTCCACTGGACGCGCGACCGGCAGACGCACGAGCTGATCTGTACGGGAATGACGCAGCTTCACCTCGACGTGACGTTCCACAAGCTGAAGACGAAATTCGGGGTCGAGGTGACCTCGCATTCGCCGAAGATCCCGTACCTGGAGACGATCACCGCGAAGGGGGACGCGCAGTACCGGCACAAGAAGCAGTCGGGCGGCAGCGGGCAGTTCGCCGAAGTCTGGATGAGGGTGCTGCCGGTCGAGCGCGGGAAGGGGTTCGAGTTCGCGAACGAGGTGGTGGGAGGATCGATCGGTCAGCAGTTCATGCCGTCGATCGAGAAGGGCGTGAAGAGCGTGATGGAGCACGGGGTCGTGGCGGGGTATCCGGTCGTCGACGTGAAGGTCGAGGTGTACGACGGCAAGGAGCACCCTGTCGACTCAAAGGACATCGCGTTCCAGACCGCGGGGCGCGAGGCGTTTAAACTGTGCATCCAGCAGGCGCGGCCGGTGCTCCTCGAGCCGATCGCGACCGTCGAGATCACGGTGCCGGCGGCAAAGATGGGCGACATCATGGGCGACCTGTCGAGCCGGCGCGGGCGGATCCAAGGAAGCGAGACGGAGGGGCACCTCGCCGTCATCAAGGCCCTGATCCCGTTCGCGGAGATCAAGTCGTACGCCAGCGAATTGAGGTCGATCACGGGCGGCGAAGGCGAGTTCTCGGTGGCTTTCGACCACTACGACGTCGTCCCTTCCATGATCGCCAACACGCTGATCGAGACCTGGAAGGCATCGAAGGCCCACCACGACCTTCACCACAAGCACGAGGAATAGGCGTTCCGCAACACTCACCGGGGCGGCGCGAGCCGCCCTTTTTTGTTTTACGGAGGGAAGTGAATGCCGACCTGGAAGATCACGCTCGAGTACGAGGGCACGCGGTACGCGGGCTGGCAGGAGCAGCCGCAGGAGCGCACCATCGCGGGCGAGTTGCGCGGGGCGGCGAAGCGGGTCTTCGGGGAGGCGGTGGAGATCGGCGGCGCCGGGCGCACGGATTCCGGCGTTCATGCCCTCGCGCAGGTCGCTCACCTCCGCGCGAAAAAGCGCCCGCGGACGCCGCGCGGCCTCGAGATCGCCCTCAACGACGGCCTCCCTTCGGACATCCACGTCCTTTCCGCTGAGCCCGCGGCCGACCGCTGGCACGCGCGCCACGACGCGACCCTCCGTTCGTACATCTACCAGTTCTCCCGCCGTCGCAGCGCCTTCCTCAAGCCGTTCGTGTGGTGGATCCGCGAGGACCTCAACCTCGACCGCATGCGCGAGGGCGCTTCCTCCCTCGTCGGCATGCACGACTTCGCGTCCTTCGCCGACAACGAGGACCACGACGAGAAATCCACGAAGGTCCGCGTCTTCGAGGCGCGCCTCGAGGAGGCCGGCCCTCTGATCCTCTTCCGCTTCGTCGCCTCCCACTTCCTGCGCAAGATGGTGCGCCGCGTCGCGGGCGTGCTCGCGCGCGTGGGCACCGGCGCCGCTTCGCCGGGGGAAATCGGCATGCTCCTCGCTTCGGGGCGCGGCAACGTCGCCGAGTGGACCGCGCCGCCGTCGGGGTTGTTCCTGGAGCGCGTGCTCTACGGGAACGGGAAGCTGCCGCCGCTGCGGCCGGCCGTGATCGGGGGAGTCGACGCGGTCTAGGATCGCGGGTGGAACGACTTGTGCATTTTGACCAGCCGGCTCGAGTCGACGTGCGTGTAGATCTGCGTCGTCGCGACGGAGGCGTGCCCGAGCATCTCCTGCACGGCCCGCAGGTGCGCGCCGCCCTCGAGCAGGTGAGTCGCGAACGAGTGCCGGAACGTGTGCGGGTGCACGCCGGACTGCCCGTTGGCCCGCGCGGCGCGCTCCACGATCCGCCACGCCGTCTCGCGCCGCATTGGCCGCTCGCCGCCCTTGCCCGGGAACACGTACGGCGGTTTCCGCTTCGGCAGCCACTCCTTCAGCGCCGCCGCCGCCGCCCCGCCCAGCGGCACCAACCGCTCCTTCGACCCCTTCCCGAACAGCCGCGCCACCCCCAGCTCGAAATCCAGGTCGGCCTCGCGCAGGTTCACCGCCTCCGAGACGCGGGCGCCGGTGGCGTAGAGGAATTCGAGAAGGGCCGCGTCGCGCGGCGCGAGTTCCGCGTCGAGGACGGCAGCGACGGCCTGCGAGGAGAGCGTGCGGGGGAGCCGCTTTTCGCCGCGCGGGCCCTCCGCGGCCGCCGCAACGTCCTTCGAGCGGCGCTCGGCGGCGAGGAAACGGTAAAGCATGCGGATCGCGGCCAGCGCCCTCGACCGCGAGGACGGCCGCAGCCCGCGCGCTTCTTCCCCGCGCAGGAAGTCCGCGACATCGTCCGCGCCCGCCTTCGCGAACGACCCGTGCGCCGCCACGTGCGCCGCGAACCTCCCGAGGTCGCGCGCGTACGCCGAGCGCGAATTGGCCGCGAGGCCGCACTCGGCCGACAGGTAATCGTCGAAGTCGGCCAGGTCGGCCTGCATCGCGGGCGGAATCTCGGCTCGGGAGGGCATCGTCCTTTTATCGGCGCCCGGGGGCCGGCGCGTTGAGCCCCGCCGCGGAAACGGATGGCGGCCCCGCCCCGCCCCCGTAGAATGCCGCCCATGAGATTCCGCCTCGCCGCCCCGCTCCTCCTCGCCGCCGCGCTCGCCCGCGCCGAGGAACCCCTGCCGCTTCCCTATAACTACGAGAACATGGCGCAGGTGAACGGGGAAGTGATCCTGAAGGGCCAGGTGATCCGGAAGCTGGGGCGCCGGGTCGAGGGGCTGAGGAACGCGGCGCGGAGCCCGGAGGAGTTCGCCCGCGACCTGAAGGAAGAGTTCGACAAGGCGCTGATCGAGCTGGTGAGCGAGGTGGTGGTCAAGCAGGAGGCGAAGAAGAACCACATCGAGGTGAGCGAAGAGGAAGTCGACGTGCGGGAGCGGGAGATCGTGCAGGAGCGGGCGGGCGGAGACCGGGAGAAATTCAAGGAGCTCATCGCGCAGAGCGGGCTGGGGATCACGGAGTGGCGCGGGATGCTGAGGGACGAGCTGCGGCAGGAGATGGTCGTGCGCGATCGGCTGGACTCGACGTCGGTTTTCGTGACGCCCGACGAGGCGATCCAGTTCTACAAGGACCATCCCGCGGAGTTCCGGCACCCGGAGCGCGTCAAGCTGGTCGTGCTCAAGATCGCGTGGCGGCGCGGCGCCGAGGAGCGCGCGGTGCGCCTCGCCGAGGCGCTTCGCAGGCAGGTCGAGGCGGGCGCGGACTTCAAGGGGCTTTCGCAGTGGAGCGACGCGGACGTGCAGCGGGACGCGCCGGTGGACCTGGACTGGCGGACGCGGGAGGACCTCGACCCGGCGCTGGCGAAGGCGGCGTTCGACGCGGCGCCGGGAACGTTCGTGGGGCCGGTGAAGGGCGAGTCGGGGATGTATCTCGCGCGGGTGGACGCTCGGGAGGAGGCGAAGGCGGTCCCGTTCGAGGATGCGCAGCAGCCGATCATGGGGCACCTCCGGGCGCTGAAGTACCGTCGCGCCTACGAGGAAGCGACGCAGAAGCTGATGACCGAAGCGGTCATCGAGTTCAAACCGGAGCACCTGAAGCGTTGGTTCGAGGGGCTGAAAGAGAAGGCGCAGGGCCGCTGATCGTCCTCCGTCCCGGGCGGATGGGGTGGCGTGCGGCGTGGGACCTGCAGAGGGAGCTGGCCGCGCGCGCGGCCGCCGAACGCGGCGTCGCATACCTGGTGCTGGTCGAGCACCCGCCGGTTTTCACGCTCGGCCGCAACGCCCGTCCCGGGAGCCTGCTGCTCGGCGAGGACGAGGCGCGGCGTCGCGGCATCGAGGTCGAGCGCTGCGACCGCGGGGGGGACGTGACGTGGCACGGGCCCGGGCAGGTCGTCGGCTACCCGATCCTGCACCTTCCCACGTTCCGGCTCGGCGTCGGTTCCTACGTGCACGGGCTGGAGGCCGCGATGGCGCGAGCGTGCGCCGGCTTCGGCGTCCCGGCGACGGCGGGGGAGGGGGCGATCGGGACGTGGGTCGACGGGCGGAAGATCGGCTCCGTCGGCGTCCACGTGTCGCGCGGCGTCACGACCCATGGGTTCGCGCTCAATGCCTGCCCCGACCTCTCCCATTTTGCGCTCATCAACCCGTGCGGCATGCCGGGCTGCCCCATGACGACGATCGAGCGGGAAGCGAAAAAAAAAGTGAGTTGGGCCGAAGCGGCCGACGCCATGGAACGCGAGGTCGCGGCGCTTCTCCGCCCCGCGCGCGTCGAATCCCGCTCCCCGCACGGCCCGCGCGCGGACATAATGGGCGCGTGACCCGAACGCGCCTCTGCGCCGCCGCGCTCCTCGCCGCACCCCTGCTCGCCGCCTGCGGCGGTTCCAAGCCGCCGCCGCCGCCGCGCGTCCCGCCCGCGGCCGCGACCTCCATCGTCGTCGTCGCGGAACGCGGCGCTTCCCCCCTCGATCGCGCCACCGCTCACCTCGCCGCGCGTCCGCTCGTGACCGCCGCGGCAGACGGGGTCCGCCCCGCCGCGGCGCGCTCGTGGACCCACTCCGCCGACTTCCGCCAGTGGTCCTTCGACGTCGATCGCGCCGCAGACTGGGCCGCCGCCTGGCCAGGCCCCGGCGAAGCTACCGCCCCCGCGCCGGCGACTCTCGCGGTGCGCCTCGATGCCCCGGACCCCGACCTGCCCGCCCGCGTCTGCGGCGCCGCACCCGTCCCGAATGGGTCCTACTCCGCTCCCACTCGCCTGGGCGCCGACTGGCGGCTCTTCACGCCGGTCACGCCGGGTCTCCCGCCCCTCCACTTCGCCTCTTCCGACGATTCCCGCCAGGCCGTCGACGCATTCCGCGCCGGGCGCCTCGCCCGGGTCGACTTCATCCCCGCGGACCGAGCGACGGCCGTGCGCACGAATCTCGCGTTCCGGTCGATTGAAGCCGCCTGGACGATCGTGCTGATCGTCGACCTGGCGGACCCGGCGCAGCGCGCCGCGCTCGCGGCGCTGGTCGATCCCGCGGACCTCTGCCGGAAGGCGCTGTTCGACCCCCCGCGCGCCGCCACGCGCATCGTCCCCGCGCTGCTCGGCCTCGCGGCCCCTCCGCCCCTCCACCCCCAGCGCGCTTCCACGTGCCCGCCCACCGTCACCCTCACGGCCGAGCCCCGGTCCGCCGAAGCCGCGCTGTTTCTCCCGGCCCTGCGCTCGGCCCTCCGCCAGGCCGGCGTGGAAGCCACGGAGCCCGCCCCCGGCCACCCCGCCCGCCTTCGCGTGGTCGCCCTCTCCGCCGAGACTCCCGCGCTCGACGACTTCTTCTCGCCGCTGCGCCCCCTCGCGGCCGATCACCCGGAAATCGAGCCCCTCCTCGACTCCCTCTGCGCCGCCCTCGACTCTTCCGAACGCGCCGACTGGGCCCGCGCCCTCGAGGCAGCCCTTCTCGATTCCCGCCTCGTCGTTCCCATCGCGCGCGGCGCGATCTACTCGATCGCGCGACCCGACTGCGGCGTCGAACTCGACGGCTGGGGACGATACGTCCCCCTCGCCCCCGCAGGCCGCTGAGCGAGCCTACTCGCCCGCCGGGCGCCTCAGCCCGAACGCCAGGATCACCACGATCAGCGCCAGCCCCGCGATGCCGATGCCGTAGGGAAGCGCGTTCGAGCTGGCCGTCCCGACGGTCGTGGGCGCAAATTCAAACCGCACCGAGCGGCCCGCGTCCAGGTCGTCCACGTCGATCGCGACCTGGTACGTGCCCGGCACGAAGAGGACCTGCGAGAACACATAGCGGCCGTCCTGCGGCGTCGCCTCGGGCGGCACCTCGCTCTTGGGCCGCACGTCCTGCGGGGCGCCCGGGCCCGTCTTGGTCACCGTCGTCTTCACCAGCAGCGTCGGGGCTCCGCCGCCCGGGATCTTGATCTCCAGCCGATACCGCACCAGGTCCCCGGGCTTCGGCACCGCCGGATACCACGACAGCTTCGCTTCGTAGTTGTCCTTCGACAGCAGCACCGGCGCCGACTCCCCGGGCCCCATGACGTCCGGCTCCGGCGCCTGGACGGGACGCGTCGAGGCGCCCGGTTCGGCCCAGGCCATTCCCGCCAGCACGATCGTCGCCAGGATGATCCATGTCGCGCGCATTAGTCAGACCCCCCCTGCAATCAGGAGCGCCTGCTTCACCCGCCAGTCCTGCTCCTTCGCAGCCCGCGCCTTCATGTCTTCCTTCGCCGCAGGCGGCAGCTCCGCTTCCGACAGCGCGTACGCCGCTTCCAGCCTCAGCGCCGCCTCCCCCCCGTCGAGGATCCCCGTCGCGAACGCAATTCCGTCGTCACCTCCGGCGGCCACAACCGCCCGGATCGCCGCCACACGCAACGGCGTCGGCGCGCCCGCGTCCAGGCCGATCTCCTTCAGCTTCCCCACAGCCTCGACGCTCTTTGCCCGCCCAAGGACCTTCACGCTCAGCAGCTTCCTCCCCACGTCCGGACTGCCCATCCCCTCCGCGACAACCTTCAGCGCCTGCGCGTCCGTCATCCGCGACAGCGCCTCCTCCACCGCACGCTCCGCTTCCGGATCCGTCGGGGCGCCGGCGGCGGGAAGAGCCTTCTCGAGGAGTCCCTTGGCGGCCGCGACGGAATTGGCGTCGCCGAGGAGCCGAATCGCGCGCGTCCGGACCTTCCAGTTCTTGCCGGGAGCCGAGGCGGCGGCGAGCGCGTCCGCGGCCTGGGCGACGGCGCCCGACTCAGCGATGGCGTCGAGGATCGCGATCTGCACCTGCCAGAAGTTCTCCGCCAGGAGGGGGAGGAGCGAGGGGACTGCCTCCGCTCCCTTTTGGGCGGACAGCACCCGCACGGCGTAGTAGCGGGTCCAGCGGTCGGGGAAGGTGAGCCCCTCGGTCGTGAGCCACTCCTGGGCGGCTTTTTCGCGAGTGGACAGAAGAGCGTGATCCAGCGTGGAGTGAACGTCCGCGTCCTCCTCGCGAGCGACGGTGAGAAGGGCGCGCGTGGAAGTCAGGTTGCCCTTCATGTACATGTCTGACACCGCCGCCTTGCGGACGGCGGGGGAGGGGTCATAGAGCTGGGCGTTGATGGCGCCGTAGTCCGGGAAAGTGGAGGAGGACTTGCGCGCGTGGAGGACTCCACCGACGGTGCAGGCGGCGACGATTGCGGCGGCGGCCAGGGATTTCTTCATGGGCTCGCGGGGAAGTATACCGGTGGCGGTGGCGGGGGCAAGGTAACGAGCGGGCGGCGGGAAAAGGAAACGCCGCCGGTTTTGAGGCCGGCGGCGTTTGAGTCAGCGGAAGGCAGGTCTTACATGCAGCAGGAGCCGCAACCCGGATCGTGGGCGCCTTCGGAATCCTTGTCGTTGCCACCGTTCTCGTGACCGCCGCTGCCCGTGTCACCGGGACGGGGGCCGTCGCCCGCGCCGTGACCATCATAACCCGGAGCCGGCGGGGGAGGGCAAGCGAAGCTGAGCATCGGGGCAGCA
>CAZPWT010000005.1:0-131813 GCA_964590435.1 uncultured Planctomycetia bacterium | reverse complement strand
CGGTCAGGTGGCCCGGGCCACGATCACTGGCAACGAAATCACCTACGCCACCAAGAACAACGACAGCTTCCGGACCTACGCCCCCCCGCAGTACGAGGGCCTGGCCAACAAGCTCATTGAGCGCAGCGTCGAGGTGACCGCCCGCGAGCAGACCGCCAGCCCGTGGGCTGCCCTGCTCTATTCGTGGGCGCCGCTCCTGCTGATGGTCGGCTTCTGGATCTTCTTCATGCGCCAGATGCAGAGCGGCGGCAACAAAGCCCTCTCGTTCGGCAAGAGCAAGGCGAAGCTGTCGTCGAGCGCCCAGAAGAAGGTCACCTTCAAGGACGTATCCGGCGTCGACGAGGCCAAGGACGAACTCCAGGAAATCATCGAGTTCCTCCGCGAGCCCCAGAAGTTCCAGAAACTGGGCGGCCGTATCCCGAAGGGCGTGCTCCTGATGGGCCCCCCCGGGACGGGCAAGACCCTGCTCGCCCGCGCCGTGGCGGGTGAAGCCAACGTGCCCTTCTTTTCAATCAGCGGTTCCGACTTCGTCGAGATGTTCGTCGGCGTCGGCGCCTCGCGCGTGCGCGACCTGTTCCGGCAGGCGAAGGAAAATGCGCCGTCGATCATCTTCCTCGACGAGATCGACGCCGTCGGCCGCCGCCGCGGCGTGGCCGGTTTCGGGCGCGGCGACGAAGAGCGCGAGCAGACGCTCAACGCGATCCTCGTCGAGATGGACGGGTTCGACACCGACGACTCCGTGATCGTCGTCGCGGCGACCAATCGCCCCGACGTGCTCGACCCCGCGCTCCTCCGCCCGGGCCGCTTCGACCGCGAAATCACGCTCGACCTGCCGGACGTCAAGGGGCGCGAGGAAATCCTGCGCGTCCACTCGAAGAAGGTGCAGCTCGCGCAGGAGGTCGACCTCGCCGTCGTGGCGAAGACCACGCCGGGGTTCAGCGGCGCGGACCTCGAAGCGCTCATCAACGAGGCGGCGCTGATCGCCGTAATGAAGCGCAAGGAGTCGATCGAGGGCGAGGACCTGGAGGAGGCGCGCGACAAGGTGCGCTGGGGGCGGCAGAAGCGGTCGCGGGTCATGGACCTCGAGGACAAGAAAATCACCGCGTACCACGAGGCCGGGCACGCGGCGATCGCGTCGCTCCTGCCTGAAGCCGAGCCCGTGCACAAAGTCACCATCATCCCGCGCGGCCTCATGGGCGGCGCCACGATGTTCCTTCCGGAAAAGGACCGCCACCACTACTCGCGCAAGTTCCTGCTCGCCGAGCTCAAGGTCCTGTTCGCCGGCCGCCTCGCCGAGGAGGAATTCTGCGGCGACATCACCGCCGGCGCCCAGAACGACTTCCAGCGCGCCACCGAGTTCGCCCACCGCATGGTGTGCGAATGGGGCATGAGCGACCTCGGCCCCGTCAGCTTCATCGAATCGGAAGAAGGCGGCTTCATCGGCCGCGAAAGCCGCCCCCGCAGCTTCTCCGAGGCCTCCGCCGTCGCCATCGACGCCGAGGTCAAGAAGATCATCACGACGTGCTACGACGAGGCGAAGCGCCTCCTGCAGGAGAACCGCGACAAGGTCGAGCGGATCGCGAAGGCCCTGCTCAAGTACGAGGTGCTCGACGCGACGGACGTGAAGCGGCTGATGGAAGGCGCTTCGATCGATGGGCTGCACGACGGGAAGAAGCCGTCGGTGAAGGCGGCGGAGTCGAAGCCTGCCGACGTGAAGATCGTCGAGCCGCGTCCCGCGACGGGACTGGGCGGCGGCCCCGCCCTCGGGACGGCGCCGGCGTAACCGGAAGTCGCGCTCGGCCCCGTTGCGGGCTAGGATCGGCGCCATGACTCCCGACGAAATCCGGCTGAACCCGCGCGTCGTCGCTTCGGCCCCCGTGTCGCAGATCCGCGCCGAGCTTTCGCGCCTCGGGTTTGCGGGGGACGTGCGGGACCTGGCGCCGCCGCGGCTGGCGGGGCTGTCGGTGGCGATCGAGAATCTGCTGGCGGCGGAGGCGTACGAGTTGCGGGCGCGATGGGCGGCCGGGGGCGGGGAAGTGCTGGTCGCGGGGGAGCCGGGATCGACGGCGCGGGTGCCGGCGGTGGTGACGGGGACGCGGGAGCAGTTCGAGCGGGCGGAGAAGGCGTGCGCGGGGTTCGCGGCGGCGGAGGTGCTGGCCCGGGCGGCGAGGCGGTACCACGAGGTGCCGCCGGCGGCGGGCGGGCTGGAGTTCGGGCGGCGGACGCAACTGATGGGGATCGTGAACGTGACGCCGGACTCGTTCAGCGACGGCGGGCGGTATGCGGAGGCGGAAGCGGCGATCGCGCACGGCGAGCGGCTCCTGGCGGCGGGGGCGACGGTCCTGGACGTGGGCGGGGAGTCGACGCGGCCCGGGGCGGAGCCGGTGAGCGCGGAAGAAGAAAAGCGGCGGGTGCTTCCCGTCGTGGCGGGGCTGGCGAAGAAGGGGAAGGCGCCGGTGTCGATCGACACGACGAAGGCGGAGGTCGCGCGGGCGGCGATCGACGCGGGGGCGTCAATCGTGAACGACATCAGCGGGCTTCGCTTCGACGCGGCGATGGCGCCGTTGATCGCAGAGCGCGGGGTGGCGGCGGTGGTGATGCACATCCGGGGGACGCCGCGGACGATGCAGCAGAGCCCGCGGTACCGCGACCCGGTCGCGGAGATCTGCCAGTGGCTGCGGGAATCGCTGGCGATCGCGCAGGCCTCGGGGATCCCGGAGGAGCGGCTGATCGTCGATCCCGGGATCGGGTTCGGGAAGACGATGGAGCACAACCTGGACATCCTCGCCCGGCTCCGGGAGCTCCGGACGCTGGGAAGGCCGCTCCTCGTCGGCGTCTCACGGAAGTCCTTCCTCGGCAAGCTCACCGGCCTCGAAGCGCCGGCCCGCGCCCTGCCGAGCGCCGGCGCCGCCGCGTGGTGCATCGCCCAGGGAGCCGATCTCCTGCGCGTCCACGACGTTGAGGAAACCGAGACCGTGCGAAAGGTCGTGGACGCCATCGCGCGAGGAGCCTGACGCCAACGATCATTCAATATTTCATATTCAATATTGACTATTGAATATTCGTCTTTTCCGTCCAAACTCCCGCATTCCCTCCTCCCGCTCCCCCCGGTATGATCCGTCCAGCCCACGTCCCTTTTCGCCTCCTCCTTCGGGACCCCGGATGATCCAGAACCTCCTCTCAGGCGTCGACGCGATCCGCGCCATCGTCGAGATCATCCTCCTCTTCGTCTTCTTCTACTGGATCCTCCGCTCCTTCGAGGGCTCCCGCGGCGCAGGGCTCGTCCGCGGCATCCTCGTCGTCTTCGTCGTCGCTTTCATCGTCCTCATGGAAGTCACCATCCGCTTCGAGCTCGACCGCATCCGCGCGATGCTCCAGGGGATCGTCCCGGCGCTCGTCATCATCCTGGCCGTGATCTTCCAGCCCGAGCTCCGCCGCGCCCTCGTCCGCCTCGGCCAAGGCCGGTTCCTCTTCCCCCTCCTCAAGACCGAGTCCGTCCCCGTCGAGGAGATCGTGAAGGCCTGCTCGCGCCTCTCCAAGAACCGCATCGGCGCGCTCATCGCCATCCAGCGCGACTCCAGCCTTGCGCAGTACGTCGAAGGCGGCGTGAAGATGGACGCCGAGGTGACCGCGGAGCTCCTCGAGACGATTTTCTACCCCGGCGCCGCGCTTCATGATGGCGCCATCATCGTCATCGGCGACCGCGTCGCCGCCGCGGGATGCCTCTTCCCGCTCACGGACAACCCCGACGTCGCGCGGAGCCTCGGGACGCGCCACCGCGCCGGGATCGGCCTGACGGAGGAGACGGACGCCGTCACGCTCATCGTCTCGGAAGAGACCGGCAAGGTTTCCCTCGGCGCCCGTGGCGTCCTGTCGCAGGACCTCGACAAGGACGAGCTCGAGAGCCGACTGCGCGACCTGTTCCGCGGCCAGGAAAAGTCCGGCGGCCCGGCCTCCACTGCGGCGGCGGCCCTGTGAACATCCTCCACGCGCTCTTCTTCTCCGACTTCAAGAACCGCCTCCTGGCGCTGGCGCTCGCGGTCGTGACCTGGGTCTCCGTCTATCGCGAATCCACCGAGCAGGCGAAGGCCGCCGCGCGCATCGACCTCCAGCGCGGCGCCGACGTCGAGGTCCTCTCCATCGAGGACGAGTCGGGCGCCCCGTGCGCCTCGATCGAGGTCACCCTGAACGGCCCCCGCGGCGAACGCGCCCGCCTCCGCGAACTCCGGCTTGCTCCCACCGTCGAGCTGGCGCCCGGAAGCGAGACGCCGGTCACGGTGACGTTCGAGGTCACGGAAGACACCCTCCTCCTGCCTCCCAAATTCCGGCTGGTCGCCGCAAAGCCGGCGCGGGTGCGCGTCCGGCTGGACCACCGGTCCCGGCGTTACCTGAGCGTGGCGGCGGCCAAGGAGCTGCGCCCCGGCGATCCTCCCGGCGCGGGGCTGTGCGACGGGAAGCCCGCCGCAGGCCTCCGCGTGGCCGCCGTCCAGGTCATCCCCGCGACCGTCGAGGTCTTCGGGCCCCGGTCCGTGCTCTCGCGCTTCTCCGCCATCCCCATCGTCCCCGTCAAGATCGACGGACTTCCCGCGGGGCGCCACCAGCTCGCAGCGGAAGTCTCCGGGTCGCTCGACGGCCACGCCGTGTCCACGACCACCCAGGTGTCCGTCATCGTCGACATCGCCGAGGAACCCCAGGAAGCCGTGTTCACCGCGCGCGTCGACCTCGTCCAGGGCGCCGACTACCCGAACGATTACCTCGCCGCGCCCGCCACGCGGGAAGCGGAAGTCCGCGTCCGGGGGCCGGCGTCGGCGATCACAGAGCTCAAGTCCCGCCCCGAGCTCCTCGTCGTCTTCGTCGACATCGCCGGGATGCGCCCGGAAGAATGCCAGCCCGTCGACGACAAGGAACTCATCGCCACGCGTCCCCTCGAATGGCGCTTCCGCTCCGCCTTTCCCGGCAGCGCCGACCTCGACGTGACCATCCGCAAGCCCGAGAAGCCGGAAACCGTCGTCACTTTCCGCCGGCGCGCAAAAACGGAGCCTCCGAAATAACGTGGAAAAACTCTTCGGCACGGACGGGATCCGCGACACGGCGAACACGAAGGTGCTGACGCCGGTCCCGCTGGCGCGGCTGGGGCAGGCGATCGGCTGGCTGCTGCGGAACGAGCGCGCCATCTTCTCGTCCCGCCCGCCGCACAGCGTCCCGCGGGCGGCGTACGGCGCGGCCCACGCGTTCAAGCGCCCCAACCTCCGCGACCGCGTCCTCATCGGCCGCGACACCCGCCTCAGCGGCCCCATGATCAGCGCTTCCCTCAGCGCCGGCCTCCTCTCACAGGGCGTCAACGTCTTCGAAAGCGGCGTCCTCCCGACACCGGCGATCGCCCACGTCGTCCGCGAAACCGGCGCCGCCCTCGGCGTCGTCGTCAGCGCTTCCCACAATCCCGCCCCCGACAACGGCATCAAGCTGATCTCGCCGGAGGGGTTCAAGATCCCGGACGCGGCGGAGGAGAGGATCGAGGCGTTGATGAGGGCGGGGGTGCCGGAAGCGCTGACGGGGCCGGAGGTGGGGGATCTGGCGCTGGAGACGGGGGTGGACGGGGAGACGAAGCTGTCGACGGCGGCGGGGAAGTACAGCCGGGACCTGGTGGACCGGGCGCGGGAGTGGGGGCTGTCGCTGAAGGGGATGAAGCTGGTGCTGGACTGCGCGAACGGGGCGACGCGCGCGGCGGCGCCGTGGGTGCTGGAGGCGCTGGGCGCGAAGGTCGTGGCGACGGGGGTGGACCCGGACGGTGCGAAGATCAACGACGGGTGCGGGGCGCTTCACCCGGACGCGCTGGGGAAGAAGGTGAAGGAGGAGAAGGCCGACCTGGGGCTGTGCTTCGACGGCGACGGCGACCGGCTCATCGTCGTGGACGACAAGGGCGCGGTGCGGGACGGCGACTACGTGCTGGCGGTGTGCGCGCGGATGCTGAAGGCGCAGGGGAAACTGGACCCGGCGGTCGTCGTGGGCACCGAGATGTCGAACCTCGGGCTCGAGCTGTCGCTCAAGGCCGAGGGGATCCGGCTCGTGCGCGCGAAAGTCGGCGACCGCTACGTCTCGCAGGCGATGCAGGCCGAGGGGCTCCTCATCGGCGGCGAGCAGTCGGGGCACATCCTGTTCTTCGAGGACTCCACGACCGGCGACGGCCTGCTCTCCGCCCTGCAGGTCCTCCGCGCCATGCACCACTTCGGGAAATCCTGGAGCGACCTCTGCCGCTGCCTGACGCGGCTGCCGCAGGTGCTGCGCAGCGTCCGCGTGGTGTCGAAGCCCGCATTCGAGTCGGTCCCGGCCATCGTCGAGGCCCGCAAGAAGATCGAGAAAAAGCTCGGCGCGAAAGGGCGGCTCGTGCTGCGCTATAGCGGCACCGAGCCCGTCGCGCGCGTCATGATCGAGGGAGACGACCAGGTGAAGATCGAGAAGATGGCAGGGGAGCTGGAAGCGGCGATCCGTGAGGCGCTCGGCTAATGCGCCTCGGCGTCAACATCGACCACGTTGCAACCCTCCGGCAGCAGCGTCACGCCGGGTACCCGGACCCCGTCGAGGCGGCGCGGCAGGCGATGAAATCCGGCGCGGACTCGATCGTCGCCCACCTCCGCGAGGACCGGCGTCACATCCAGGACGACGACATCCGGCGGCTGAAGGCGGCGGTGAAGCGGCTGAACATGGAGATGGCGATTTCGCCGACGGTGATGAAGGTCGCGCTGGCGGTGAAGCCGGAGCGCGTCACGCTCGTCCCCGAGCGCCGGCAGGAGCTCACCACCGAGGGCGGCCTCGATGTCGCCCGCGGCGGCGCACGGCTGAAGCGCGCCGTCGGCCGATTCCACGAAGCCGGCATCGGCGTCTCGATGTTCATAGGCGCGGACGAGCGGCAGGTCGAGGCGTCCATCCGCCTCGGCGCGATCGCGGTCGAATTCCACACCGGCGGATACGCCGACGCTCCCAGCCTGCGCGCCCGCCTCCGGGAACTTCTCCGGATCGCCCGCTGCGCCCGGTTCGCCTCAGGCCACGGCATCGAGGTCGCCGCGGGTCACGGCTTGAACGTCGCGAACGTTGCGGCTATCGTCCGCATCCCCGAAATCGAGGAGCTGAACATCGGCCACTCGATCGTGGCGCGCGCGGTGGCGACCGGCATGCCGGCGGCCGTGCGCGAAATGAAAAACCGGATGAGGAGGTAGACCGTGTTCGAGGGCAGCACGACGGCCATCGTCACGCCGTTCCGCGGCGGCACGATCGACTGGAAGGCGTTCGAGGGGCTCATCGAGGACCAGGTCGCCGGCGGGACCGACGCGATCGTGGCGTGCGGCACGACCGGCGAAGCGCCGACGCTGCACGACGACGAGAAGGCCGCGATCTTCAAGTTCGTGGTGGAGCGGGCGAAGAAGCGCGTGCAGGTGCTGGCCGGCACCGGGACGTACGACACGCACCACACGATCGAGCTCTCGAAGGCGGCGAAGGAAGCGAAGTGCGACGGGCTGCTGCTCGTCGTGCCGTACTACAGCAAGCCGACGCAGGCGGGGCTGACGGCGCATTTCCGCGCGGTCGCCGACGCCGTGAACCTCCCGATCATGCTCTACAACATCCCGGGGCGCAGCGGCGTGAACATGGCGCCGGAGACGATCATCCGCCTCGCGTCGCACAGGAACATCGTCGCGGTCAAGGAGGCGTCGGGATCGTGCGACGCCGTGACGCAGATCGCCGCCTCGTGCGGCCTCACCGTCCTGTCCGGCGACGATTCGCTCACGCTCCCATTCATGGCGTGCGGCGCGCAGGGCGTCGTTTCCGTCGTGTCAAACCTCGTCCCCGCCGACGTCAAGGCGCTCGTCGCGACTGCGCTGAAGGGCGACTACGCGAAGGCGCTGAAGATCCACCAGAAGCTCTTCCCGCTCATCAAGGCCGTTTTCATCGAGTCCAGCCCCGGCCCGGTCAAGACCGCGCTGGCGCTCCAGGGGAAGATCACGCGCGAGCTGCGCCTGCCGCTCTGCGAGATCGACCCGGCGAACGAGGAGAAGCTGAAGGCGACGATGAAGGCGTACGGCCTTTCGACTTCGCCCGCGGCTCCGGTTGCGCCCAAGGTTGCGAAGAAGAAGTAGCTTTCGCCGCGCCTGGGGAGTGTTGAGTGGTGAGATTTGAGTGTTGAGTGACGGCGCCGAACGCCGCAATCGGCGCCTCACTCGTGACCACTCACGACTGGTATTTGCGCAGCAGTCCGCGCAGCCGCTCGCTCGCGCTCGACATGCGGCTCTTGACCGTGCCTACCGGGATGTCCAGCACCTCGGCGATCTCGGCGTACTTCATCCCTTCGAATTCGCTCAGCAGCACGACCATCCGCTCGTGCTCCGGGAGCTGGTCGATCGCCTTGCGCACCGCGCCGCGCGCTTCCTGCGACAGGGCGGACTCCTCCGGGCCGGCCTCGTCGTCGGCGAAATCCGGCTGCGGCTGCTCCTCGTCGGCCGGCCCCAGGAACGAAAAGAGCGTCGGGCGGCGCTTCGACTTGCGCCCCTCGTTGATCCAGATATTGCGCGCGATGCGGAACATCCAGGTGTTCACCTGCGCGGTCGGCTCCCAGTTCGGGGCGGCCTTCCAGACGGCGATGAAGACTTCCTGGAGGCAGTCCTCGGCGACGACCTTGTCCCACGACAGGCGGAACAGGAACGAGAAGATCGGGCCCTTGTGGAGTTCGTAGAGTTCCCCGAACGCGGCGCGGTCGCCGGTTTTGACGCGGTGCATCAATGCGATGTCGTGTTTGGGGTCGGACATGAGGGGCGGTACGTTAGCAAAAAGACGAGTTGCGAGTTGCGAGTTCCGGGTTGCGAGAAGTGCCGGATCGCGCGGGTGGTCTCACGCCCACCGCCGGCGTCAGGGCTGTCCCTCGCAACCCGCAACCCGTAACTCGCAACTCGTCGTTACTCGTCCTTCCCCGCCTCTTCGCCCGCAGGCCCTTCGCCGGGCTCGGGTTCGGTGCCGGGCGCGTCGCCCTCGAAGCCGCCGGGGGGCGCCAGTTCGCCGCGCGGCGCGCGGCCCATCGCGGGCCCCGCCACCTTGCGATACCCCGCGGGGAGGTCGTACGTCCCCTCGGGCGCGGCCGCCTCCTCCACCTTCGTCGTTTCGAACGTCTCGCGCACCACCGCGTCCGCAAACACCAGCGTCCATGATCCGGCCAGCAGTATCCCTTTCGATTTCGCCAGCGCCGCCGCGACCGCCGGCGCCAGCACGCCCGCTTCCCCGAGGACTTTCGCCAGCCGGTCGGATCCTGCCGCCAGTTTCCCTTTCACGGGCGGCGCGCCTTTCGCCTCGAACGCCACCGCCTTTGTCGCCTTCCCCGCCACCATCCCGCCGTCCCCCGATTCCGTCAGCGCGCCCTCGGCTTCCGCGGGTTCCAGCGCCTCCACGAAGCGCTGCAGTCCGGCCTCGTCGCCGCTTCCCGCGACGCGCGCCAGCGCCGCCTTCACGTCCGCGGCGGCCGCCGCGCGCCCCTTCGCCGCTTCCTCGTACGTCGTTTCCGTGTACGTCCGAAGCGCGTGGTCGATGCGCCAGATCACCTTGAGGTCCCCGCGGACGATCCAGGTTTCCCTGCCGACCCGGTCGTCGCAACGGACGCGCCCTTCGCCGACCCAGAGCGTCTCGCGGCGATTGGTGCGCTCGGGGCGCTGCCCGGGACGCTCCGCTTCCCAGTCGACGGTCCGCTCGATGCGCGTGTCTCCGGCGAAGCACGGGGCGGCGGCGAGGAGGAGGAGGGCGAAGGCGGAAGCGCGCATCGGCGGCATTGTAACGGCCCGTTCGTGCTGCGCCGGCTCCGAAAGTCCCCGGCGTGCGCCTTCAGGCTTCCTTCGCGGCCGGCGCTTCCGGCCCGCAGACGCGGTTGCGGCCGAGGCCCTTGGCCCTGTAGAGGGCGCTGTCGGCGAGTTTGACGAGTTCGTACTCGGTGGACATGTCCTCGCCGAGGGCGCCGACGCCGACGGAGAGGGTGAGCCGGACGGTCTTGTTCCCCTTGCCGACGGTGGAGAACTTGCGGGTGACGAAGCGCTTGCGCAGGATCTCGGCCTTCTGGAGGGCGTTGGAGAGGTTGCACTCGGGGAGGAGGAGGCAGAACTCGTCGCCGCCGTAGCGGCTGAGGATGTCGACGTTGCGGGACTGGATGCGGAGGAACTGGGAGACCTGGCGGAGGGTTTCGTCGCCCTCCTGGTGGCCGAAGCCGTCGTTGACCTGCTTGAAATGGTCGAGGTCGATCATGAGGAGGGCGAGCTCGCGGTCGTAGCGGCGGGCGCGCTTGACTTCCTCGGCGAGGCGGCGGTCGAACATGCGGCGGTTGAAGACGCCGGTGAGCTGGTCGATCTCGCTCTGTTCCTTGACGACGTTGTAGAGCCGGAGGTTTTCGATGGCCAGCCCGATGATCTGGGCGACGGAGAGCAGGAGGTTCTGGTATTCCGAGCGGACGGTGTGGCCGCCCTGCCCGACCAGCACCTCGGTTTCCTTCGCGTCGAGCGTGACGTCGAGGACGCCGATGACGCCATCGCGGCCGGGGAGCGGGATCGCGATCGAGCTGGCGGACCAGTCGACCTCGACTTCCTCGCCGCGGGCGATCCGCGCGAGCCGGTGTCCCTTGCCCATGTCGAACCGCGATGGCCCGGAGCGGGCGGTGGGGACGGGGAAGCGCTGCACGAGGGAGTGGCCATCGATGAGGTAGACGGCGGCCGCGGCGTAGGAGAGGCCGGGCTTCTGCGTCAGGATCTTCGCGGCGCGCGAAAGGACCTCGTCTTCGTCCGCGCCGGAGAGGAGCGCGGGAGTCAGCTTGGGAACGTTTTTGATCTTCTCCGTCAGGGCGTAGATCTCGAGCGTCTTGCGCATCGCGTCCGTGGCGCGCTCGGTCAGGTCCTTCTTCATCTTTTCCTGGGTCGTGAGGTCGCGCATCGTCCCGATGACCATGTCGCGCCCCTGGACCTTCACGCGCTGCACGGAGACCTCGACGGGCTTCTTGTCCCCGCCGGCGCACTTGACCCGGAGCTCATAACGCTCGCTGGGGACGCTCTTGCGGTGGGCGCGTTTCTCGGCGACCCGGTCGCGGGACTCGTCGGCGACGATGTCCTCGACGCGCATCTTGCCCTGGGTGACCTGGCTGCGGGAGTAGCCGAGGAGGCGGAGCCAGGCGTCGTTGACGAGGACGATCTGCTGGAGCTCGAGGTCGACGGCGTACTGGGGCTCGTTGGAGTTCTCGAAGATCGTGCGGAAGATCTGGACGTCGACGTCGGAGCGCGCCGCGGCCGGCTGGACCGGGATCGGCCCGGGCATGAACTCGCGCGGGGCGGGCGGCGCCAGCACCGCCTTCGGCACGGGCACCCCGGCGACCTCGACCGCGGGGGACGAGAACACGAACTCCATCGGCCCCGCGTTCCGGTTGCCGGGGCGCACGAGGCGGACGAAGGCCGTGCCGGCCGCCAGAAGCGACTCCGCGGAGGATTGCCCCGGGCGCGCCGCCGCGTTGAGGCCGAAGCCGATCGAATCGGCCACGGCACCCTCATGAAGGGCCTCGCGGAACTCCGGGTGGGAAACGGCTCCGAGGGCGCCGCGGTTGAACGCCAGCGTCAGGCGGCCGGCGCCCGAGGGCGGGGGCCAGACGTCGACGTGGAGGTCTCCCTTGAGCGTTCCGGGTTCGACATTGAAGCGGACGCAGCCGCCGGGCAGGACGCCGAACTCCCCGTTTTCGCGGATGACGCCGTCGCGAATCTCGCGTTCCGCGCCGGCCACGAATTCGAGGTGCGTGCCTCCGGGGCCCGTCACCTTGACGGTGCTTCCCGGCTCGACGGCGCCCGAGAGGGCCGTCGCGCACGAGCTGATGTCCGACGTCGGCGCCTGCAGCAGGCGCATGAACTCATCGGGGGAGAACCCGGCGATTTCCGCCCCGCGCAGCCCGGAGTCGCGGAGGGACTGGAACGCCTTTGTGCCGGACATCGGCCGTGCGGTGAGGAGGAGGGCGATGCTGGCGGCTCGGAGAGCCTCGACCACGAAATCGGGGGGCTCCGAACCTTCGGGGCGGTTGGGAATGACCAGGAGGGCCGCCGGGTAGCCGCGGTCGCGGGCCGCCCCGGCGATGCGTTCCGCGAGCGGGGCGCATTCGGGTTCGGCGACGACAAGGAGGGACTCCCGGTCCCGGTGGCCGAAGCAATCCCGGAGGAGGACTTCGGCGGCATGGCGGTGCATGTTGGGCTGCGATCCCTGACAGTAAAGTTCGTCGCGCCGGCGACTGGGCGCCGGCGCCCCTCAAGCTCGGCGACCAGCCGGAAACCCGTTCCCTGACGCGATTATAGGGGGGTGGTCTGATTTCAAAAATGAAAAAGCGGTCAACTGCATAAAGTTTTCGGACTTTCAGGATCTGACCGATTTACTGCTTCTGAGACACGTTATGGCCGCGCACGGCCGATTGCTACACTCGCGCCTCCATGCTCCGCCCGATCTTCGCGCTCCTCGCCCTTGCCTCCGCCACCACGGCCCTGGCGGACGCCGTCGTCCTCAAGACCGGGGAGCGTTTCGTCGGCGAAGTGTCCGAGGAAGGCGATTCCTGGCGCATCCGGAGCGACCGCTTCCCCGACGGCGTGGTGGTCAAGAAGGCCGACGTGAAGGCGGTTTACCCGAAGCCGGACGCGATGCTGGCGAAGCTGGACGCGGCGATCGGCCGCGCCCGTGAACGGTACGAGGCCGGGAAGAAGGCTGCGGATCCGAACTCGGACATGAAGGCCGCGGTGGACCTGCTGTTCGACCCGGAGCTGGAAGCCGGCGAGGGCGCGGAGGTGTACCCGGACCGGCGGAAGGACTTCAGCGACCGCCTGACCACGATCCACGAGCTGCGCAAGATGGCGCGCGACGGGCAGTCGCTGAAGGGTCCGCCGGTCGACCCGGCGCCGAACCCGAAGCCCGGGCCGAAGCCGGCGCCGAAGCCGGACCCGGTTCCCGCGCCGGGGCCGCAGTCGTTCACGGACCGGCCGACCGTCTGGCTGGCGGCCCCCGACGGCGCGGCGGCGGCGGACTTCGAGAAGGCGGCCAAAGCGATGGCGTCGCGGTGCGAGGCGTTCGGGTACGCAAATGTGAAGGCGAAGACCGAGGCCGGGGCGGACGGCGTGACGCGCGTCCGGCTGGACCTCGAGGGCGGCTTCACGGCCGCGATGGTGCAGACGATCAGCGTCCTGGGCCGGTACGCGGCGAAGACCTTCGAGATGCGCCTCTACTACTTCCCGTCGGCGGGCGAGAAGGAGCAGTTCGTCATCCCGCAGGACGCGGACGTCGCCGGCGCCAAGGCCCCTGCCGGCGCGAAGTGGCTCCGCCGGGTGCGCTTCAATGCCGACGGCCCCGACGGGCCCAAGGAGGCCGCGCTGATGCGGGTGTCGCCGGTGATCGGGCGCACGGAGCTGCTGCCGCCGTACAAGGACAAGCCCGACTACGCGGCGGACTTCTATGTGATCACCGAAGCCGCGGAGAGCCGCCTGAAGGCCGCGCTGAAGGCGGGAGGGACGTTCAAGTGCGAGGTTGCGGTGGACGACGTGGTCCTCGTGACGGACGTGACGCCGCAGGCGAAAGAGCACCCGAAGGACGGCCGCGTCTGGTGGCGGCATTCGTTCAGCGAGAAGGAACGCAAGGTCGTCGACGGCTACAGGACGGCGGCGATGCCGTTTTCGCTGAGGGTTGTGGAAGGCAAGTAGGGGCCCCTACTGGCCGTGGAGGGCGCGCTCGTACGTGTCCAGCCGAGTCTGCAGGTCGGCGCGGACGCCTTCCCCCGACGCCATGCCCAGCGCTTCCTTCTGGACGCGGACGGCCCCCGCGACGTCCCCCGCGGCGAACAGCGCCGCGGCGAGCGTGTCGAGGATCCCCGCGCGCTGGTCGCCGGGGCCGACTCCCTGCTCGTCGAGCAACTGCACCGCCCGGCGCGCGGCCTCCGTCGCGCGCTGCGCCACCGCCGGCGGCGGGGCCGCCGACGTCGCCACGTCCCACGCGAGCTCGTTCCACGCCTCGGGGTCCGTGGGCCGCAGCCGCACCAGCCGCTCCCCGGCCGCCATCCCCGCCTCGTACCGCCCCGTCGCAAACGCCGTCCTCATGTCGCTCTTCAGTTGCTCCCCGAGGCGCTGAAGCGCATCGATCTCGAACTGGGCGGTCGCGGCGAGGACGGGGTCGGCGAGCACCGCGCGGAACTGTTCGCGTGCCTCGGTGAACTGGTCGGCCGCCGCGGCGGCCCGGCCGAGCGCGAGCCGGAGCCGCGACCCCGGCGCGCGGTCGCGGGAGGCCTGCTGGAAGGCGGCGAGCGCGGCGGCGTAGTCCGGGCGGATGCCGTGAAGGGCCACCGCAAGCTCCCAGTCTCCGGCGGCCTCGGCGGCCGGCGCCGCGGCGGCGAGCGCTTCTGCCCATTCCGCCTCGATGCCGGGCGGGGGAAGGGCCGCGGCGACCTGAGCGGGAGAGGCGGAGAGGAGGGCATGTTTGAGCGCGGAGGCGCGTTCGCTGGCGGGGAGATCGAGGCACGCGGCGATATCGACGTCGAGGCGGCGGACGTGGACTTTCCGGGCGACGAGGGCGAAGCGGCGTGCGGCGGGGGCGTCGCCCTGGCGGGCGGCGGCGCGGGCGGCCTCGGTGGCGAGGTAGGGGTCGGCCGTTCCCTCGGCCAGGTTGATGACCTCGCTCCACCGCGAGTTCCGGCGTGCCATGACGGCGGCGCGGCGGCGGAGGGCGAGCGCCGACTGGGCGGTGGCGTGGAAGGGATTGCCGTCGGGGGCCAGGACGGAGACGGGTTCCGGGCGGCCGAGGCGGACCGTGAAGGCGTAGGCCCGGCCGTCGCGGAAGCTGCAGAGCAGCTCGGGAGCGCCATCGTTGTCGAGGTCCGCCCACGCCGGGCGCGACCAGCCGTTCTGGGTCCCCGTCCGCCAGGCCCAGGCGACCCTTCCTGTCTTGCCTTCGAGAACCCAGACCCAGCCGGCGTCGTAGCTGGAGACGGCGACCTCGGGAACGCCGTCCCCGTCGACGTCCCGCAAGCCCGGCCCGCCCGCGTTGCTCTGCTCCACGACCTGGCGCCAGCGCTCTTCGCCCGACTTCGCTTCGAGCGCGACAACGGTCCCTCGGCCGCACTGGGCGACGACGTGGGGGCCGAGGGCGGCGACGCCGCGCGTGGCGAGGCCGACGCCGAGGTCGCGACGCCACCGTTCCTCGGGGCCGCGTGCCGTCGAAGTGAACCGGATGACCCGGCCCCCCGCATTCCATCCGATCAGGTCCCCGTCGAACGCCAGCCCGCCCTGTGCGATTCCCCCGAGGTCCAGCACGCGCATTTCCTTCCCGGTCGCCGGGTCGAGGCCATGCAGCCCGTTGGCGGCCGGCACCCAGACGAGCTTCTCCCAGACCGCGATGTCCGCGCGCCACGGGCGGCCCAGCGGGGCGTTCCAGAGCAGTTCACCGGTGCGGCCGTCGGAAGCGCGGACGCCGGGGCCGCCTTCGCCGTCGCCGGTGAGGAAGTCGAGGCGGCCGTCGCCGTTGAGGTCGGCCAGCGTCGGCGCGGACAGGACCGCCGCGTCTTTCTGGCGCCAGGCCAGCTTCAGGCCCGGCGGATTCTCCGTCACGTCCACCAGGATCCGGTCGAGCCCGTCGAGGGCGAGGCGGAAGGGCGGCTCGGCGGAGTAGACGGCGGACACCTTGCAGTTGGCGTAAGGGAGCTCGGCGAGGATGCGGCCGTCGGCGGGGTCGAGGAGGCGCTGGGGATAGCCGGCGAGGAAGACGAACCGCGGCGGGGTCCCGAGGACGTCAGGTTCCGCCGAGTGCATGTGGACGTTCCCCTGGCGCCAGAGGACCGGCGGCTCGACGGCATTGACGCAGGCGACCGTGCCGTCGTGCGACAGCAGGATGAAGTCCTGCAGGCCGTCGCCGTCGAAGTCGTCGAGCAGGGGAGTGCCCATCGAGGCGCTGGTGTTCGAATCGAACTGCCAGAGCCGCCGGCCGGTGAGCGCGTCCATCGCGAGGAGAGTGCCGGCCCCGGCCATGATCAGGTCTTTGTGCCCGTCCGCGTCGACGTCGTAGATCGCGGGGCTGCACCCGGGGCCCAGGTCGTGCGACACGATGAGTTTCCCGGTCAGCGCGTTGCGCACCTCCAGGAGCGGCCCCCGGCAGAAGATCGCTTCCAGCGTCCCGTCGCCTTCGAGATCTGCCGCGACCGGGGGGAAGACCATGATGTAGTCATCCTTCGGCGCCGACCACAGGATCGTCCCGTCGCTTCCGCGGATCGCCGTCGGGGCGTTGTCCCGGTCCACGGTCAGGAGGTCGTCCCGGCCGTCCCCGTCGACGTCGATGCAGCACGTCGCTCCGCCGCGATTCCAGCCGGGCACGCGCCAGATCGCCTGGCCCGTCTTCCCGTCGATCGCCTGGAGCCCTGCGTCGCCGGTCGCCATACCGACGTCAGGCCTGCCATCGCCGTCCATGTCGCCCCGGTAGTACGCCGGGTTGGGGCTGGACGGCACCGACCACAGCACGTGCGCGTCCGCGCCGCTCAGCGCCAGCACGAGCCCCCCGGTGTGCGCCACGAAATCCGGCACCCCGTCCCCGTCCAGGTCCCCCCAGTCCACCGCATCCCTCAGCCCCGGCACCTCCCACGCCCGTTTCTCCACGCCTGTCCGCCCGTCCAGCGCCACCAGCCGGTCCCCGGCCGAATACACCACCTCCGGCTCCAGGTCCCCGTCCAGGTCGCTCAGATTCAACGGCAACCCATAGCTCGCCGTCAGCGGAGGCTTCCTCGCGATCCAGATCAGCTCCCCGTTCCGCCCGTCCAGCGCACGGATCCGCGCCGGCGTCTTGCTCGCCACCACCAGGTCCGGCCGCCCGTCCCCGTTCAGGTCCCCCGCCGCCACTCCCTCCGACACCATGTCCGCCGTCGTCCGCCACCTCATCAGCGCCGTCAAAGTCACGTTCCGCTTCACCTCTTCACCGGCACGCACTTCCAGCGCAAATTCGTGCGGGAAGTGATTCCTCGCGTGCGCGAGGACGCGATAGCGGCCGGTGGGAAGCGCAAACTTCTCGGCGGGTGCGGCGGCGATGATCGGCCTGGAGACGCCCTCGGGGTACAGGTCGATCCCGAGCTCCGGCGGGTCGGAGGTGAGCGTCAGCAGGCCGGTTTCGTGGCGGAGCTGGCGCGTGATCTCCGGGCTCAGGTCGCCGGGCCGGACCGTCACGGGGAAGCTCGAGGCCTCGTAGTCGCGCAGCCGGACCTCGATGAAGCGCTCGCCGGTCGGGACGCGGCACCGGACCAGCGGCGTGACGCCGAGCAGCACGTCGCGATCCCGGACTTCCGCGCCCGGCGGTTCGGATTTCACCGTGACGTACCCGAACCTCGAGATCAGCGCGACCTCGAGCGCCGTCTGTTTCCGCGCCGAGACCTCCACGTCCTCGCTGAAGTCCACGAACTCCGGCCGCGTGACCTTGACGACATGCCGGCCCGGCCACACGCGGGCGCTCCGGCCGGGGGAAGCGACGCCATCGACGAACAGGGTCGCGCCCTCGAGGTCGCGCCCGCTGACGACGATCTCCCCCGGCGAGAAGGTCTGCCAGATCCCCGCCGCCGCCAGCAGGACCGCCGCCGCGATCGCCGCCGAGGCCGCCTTGTTCCGCAGCAGCCGCTTCCGGACCCGGTACGCGACGCTCGCCCTTCGCGCCAGGATCGGCTCGCCCGCGAGCCAGTGCTCGAGGTCCTGCGCCATCGCCGCGGCGCTCGCGTACCGCCGCGCCGGCTCCTTCTCCATCGCTTTCTGGACGATCGTCTCCAGGTCGCGGTCCACCAGCGGGTTGAGCGACCGGACCGGCGCCGGCTCCTCGTTCACCACGCGGGAGATCACCTCTCCCATCGTCTCCCCCCCGAACGGCGGACGCAGCGTCAGCATCTCGTACAGCGTCGCCCCGAGGCCGTATACGTCCGTCGCCGGTCCGATCGCCCGCCGGTCGCCGCGCGCCTGCTCCGGCGCCATGTACGCCGGCGTTCCCATCATCGCCCCCGACACCGTCAGGTGCGTCGCCGCCGCGCCGTCGCGCGCCAGCCCGAAGTCGATCAGCACCGCCCGGTCCCGCCACTCCGGCGCCGGCATCCCCGCCTCCGCCGCCGATTCCGCCGCCAGCCCCGGCAGCGACGCCGACGGCGCCGCCGCCGCCCGCGACCCCGACATCGACGCCCACGAGAAGAAGCGCTTCAGCGCCCCCCCGAACGGCGTCGATTCGCTTCGCCCCCCGGCGGCCTCGCGCGGCTTCTCCCCGCGCGTCAGCATGATGTTCAGCGGCTTCAGGTCGCGGTGGATGACTCCGGCGTCGTGCGCCGACTGCAGCGCCCGTGCGACCTGCGCCGCGATGTCCGCCGCCCGCCGCGGCTCCACACGCTGCAGCCGCAGCACCCGCGCCACGTCCATCCCGCGGATGTACTCCATCACGTAGTAGTGCGTCTTCCCGTCCAGCCCCGAGTCCATCACCGGGCAAATCCCAGGATGCCTCATCTGCCCCAGCACCTGGATTTCCCTCTGGAAGCGCGCCACGGCGTCCGCGTCGTGGAAGGCGCTCTCGGGCAGCACCTTGAGCGCGACCTGCCGCCCGACGGACTCCTGCACGCCGAGATAGATCGCCCCCATCCCGCCGCTTCCCAGCTTTTTCAGCAGCCGGTAA
The DNA here is from genome assembly GCA_964590435.1 of uncultured Planctomycetia bacterium. GTDB lineage: Bacteria > Planctomycetota > MHYJ01 > WSZJ01 > WSZJ01 > WSZJ01. Next base: position 113,120 of record CAZPWT010000005.1, on the reverse strand, counting down.
CCCCCCAGCCGCTGCGGCGCGGCCTCGGCCTTCTCCTGCGAAGGGGCCACGGCGCTGGACGGCGGCGGCGATCCCGCGCCGGCGCGGATCGTCGCGTCGTAGCCCGACGGCCCCGGGCTCGGGGGACCAGGCGGTGGGTCGCTCTCGCGCCGCTCGTCGCTCACGGGGGCAATCCTAGCACGAGGCTCCGGAGTGGGTTATGGGGGAGAGGACGGGTACGGGGAAGCAACTGGACTCGTTTTGAATCCAGTTCAGCGGCAATCTGGACCTGGAATAGATCCAGAATGGACCTTCCCCAACCGGATCCGGACCAGCAGGTCGTCCAGCTCGGCGCGTGCCTGGGGCCCTTCCGGAAGCGAACTCGCCGCCGAGGCTTCCTCAAGTTCCCGGGTGAGCCGGTCGTGCTCGCGCTCGTGGAATGCCAGGTCGGCTTTCGCGAGGACGGCGCGTTCTTTGGCTTCGATCTTGAAGCGCATCAGCTCCTCGAGGTAGCCGAGCTTCGCTTCCACGGCCAGCGTCGGGAGGTGGGAGAGGACCTCCCCGGTGTGCATCAGGTGGATTCCGGTCAGCAGGACGCGATAGATGTAGAGCAGCGGCTTCACGCGCGGCGGGTCTTCCTTGCGGAACAGGCCGCGTTCGGTCGCCGCGAACCCGAGGTAGTGATGGGAGTGGTGTTTCGTGACGCAGCGCGCGGCGATCGCCTTGAGTTCCTCGTGCGCCGGGGAGGTCGCGACGACGATTGGCGAGAAGATCTGCTCCAGGACGTAGCCGTTGCGCTTGAGGATGAGGCCGAAGAACTTGCGGACGTCGTGCGTCACGAGGTCGACTTCGAGGCCGTCGCGCACCCGGGTCGATTCGATCGTCTCGCCGTGCACGTCGAGCCGGGAGGTCTCCTCGACGGGGAGGACGTGCGCGCCCCGCATGTCCCAGTCGGAGTCCGGCGAAGGGAAGCCGTAGAGGTGCGAGCCGCTCACGGAGGCGAAGATCAGCCGGTGCGGGTGTTCGCGGACCGCGGCGGCGGCGCGCGGGTCGATGACGAGCCCGTGCGGCGGCGCCGGCGGCGTCATCGCGACCTGGACCCGCGACGCCTCGCCGGCGGCGCTTCGACGCGCCCGCAGCAGGAAGGCGTTCGCCTTCTCGTAGTCGGGGCGTTCGGGAAGCGCCGTGGACGCGAGCGCGGCGTCGAATTCCTTGTGGAGCTGGATGCGCCAGGCGTCGACCTCGGCCCACGGCGTCTCGCCGCGACGGATCGCCAGCAGGCGGTCGCGGTGCTCCTCGACGCGCACCGGGACGCGGCCTTCGCGAAGCGCCGTCACGCCGGACAGCAAGAGCCGCACGAGGTGCATCGCGTGCTTCCAGCGGAACGCGCCCTGGTTCCGCAGGTCCTGCTCCAGCTTCCGGAACTGCGACATCACGTACCCGTTGTACGTCTGGTAGATCATCTTCGACAGGAACGCCCCGCGCATCGCGAGCATCTCCTGAGCGAGCGGCGTCGCGGTCTCGACGATCGGCGACCAGAGGCACTCGAGGACGTTCGGGTTCGCCTTGAGCGCCATCGTCAGGAACTTCTGCAGCTCCCAGTAGCACTCCTGCGTCGCGTCGTTCTCGAGCTGCTCGGGGATGCCGAAGAGTGACCAGTGGCGGTCCGCCGGCGGCAGGTAGACGCCGCGGCGGTCCGTGTCCGATTGCTCGTTATCGAGCCCGTACGCCCGCGAACCGATCACGACGCGGTAGATGACGCGATCGAAGAGATCGTCCGAGGCGAGTTCCTGCCCCGCCTCCGCGAGCGCTTCCCGCGGCGCCGTCTTCCGCACGTCGAGCTCGACGCGCTTCAGCGAAGCCTCGAACCCGTCCGGGAACCGCACGCGGTACGAGTGCGTCGCGTCGGCGGGGGCCTTCACGACGATCCCGACCGCGCCGTGGGGATGGAGCCTGGCCCCGGAAGCGTCCTGGATCTCGATCCGGGAAACGACCTGCGTGCCTGCGGGGATGACGAAGGGCGGCTGGTGGGGATCGGTCACGGGTCGGATTCTATCGATCCCCGGGCCGCCCCGGTTCGAAGGACTGGAACGCAAAAAAACAGGCCCGCCGGGGCGGGCCTGTTCGGATCGACGACGGCTTACTTGTCCTCGCCCTCGTCGGGCGGCGGCATCGGCGGTTTCTCGCCGTCCTTCGGGGGCATCGGCGGCTTTTCGCCATCCTTGGGCGGCGGGGGCGGCGGGCGATGATGACAGGGGCATCCGTGGCCCTTCGGCGGCGGAGGCGGCTTCTCTCCGTCCTTGGGCGGCACCGGCGGCTTGTCCCCGTCCTTGGGCGGCGGGGGCGGCTTTTCGCCGTCCTTGGGAGGCATCGGGGGCTTGTCGCCATCCTTCGGCGGAGGCGGCGGCTTCTCACCGTCCTTCGGCGGAAGCGGCGGTTTGCAGCACTTGCACCCGCACGGCGGCGGGGGCGGCATCGGCGGCCGCTTGCCGTCCTTCGGCGGCGGTGCGCCCGGATCGTCCTTCGGCGGGGGAGGAGGCGGCGGCGCCCCGCCGTCGCCCTTCAGGTCCTCCGTGCCGTCCGGAGGGGGAAGAGGCTTCCCGTCCTTGTCCTTCGGCGGAGGGGGCGGCCCTTTGGGGCCCTTGTCCTCCGGGCAGCCGCAGGCGCAGTGGCACCCCGGGGGCGGCGGACCTTTCGGCCCCGGGCCGCCGTCCTTGCCCTTCGGCGGCTTGCCGCCCGGGCCCTCGTCTTTCCCTTCCCCCTCGGCGCTGACCAGGCTGGTCAGGAACGCCGCGGCCAGGAACCCGGCCAGGATCCGGTGAAGCATGATGTCTCCCGATTGCGAGTAACGGACTCCCCCCACGTTCAGAAGAGCAACGGCGCGTGGCGCGGAATATTGCATGAAAAGCGGCGTCACCTCGGCGCTCCTGCCTGCGGGCGGAAAGCGCTTCACCGCCGGGATATCCGCCCGCTAGAGTTGCGGCCTCGAAAGTATCCCCCGCCCCCGTGCCAGGAGCTCCCATGATCCGCCGCCTCGCCGTCCTGCTGGTGCTCGCGACGCCGCTTTGGGCCGAAGAAAAGTCGCCGGTCGTCCAGATGGAGACGAACTTCGGCACGCTCAAGATCGAGCTGTACTTCAACGACGCGCCGAACACCGTCACGAGCTTCCTCACGCTCTGCGACAAGAAGTTCTACGACGGGCTGATCTTCCACCGGATCATCAAGAAGTTCATGGCCCAGGGCGGCGACCCGCAGCAGACCGGCGGGAAGGAGCTCGACTACAAGCTGCCGGCGGAATTCAACGCGCACAAGCACGTCAAGGGGACGCTGTCGATGGCGCGGACGTTCGAGCCGAACTCGGCGGGGAGCCAGTTCTTCCTCTGTTTCGGCGACGTGCCCTTCCTCGACAACCAGTACACGGTGTTCGGCCAGGTCACCGAGGGGCTGGACGTCCTCACGAAGATCGAGAACGCCGCGGCGACGGACCGCGACGGCCAGCCGCCGCTCGTCGAGGTGAAGATCGTCTCGGCGAAGGTGCTGTCGAAGCCGGAGAAGCTGCCGGAGCTGGTGAAGATCAAGCCGGAGGAGGTGCCGTTCATCGGCGTGATGCCAAACATGAAGCAGTCGATCGACGGCGTCATGATCGGCCAGCTCAACCCGCAGGGCGGGGGAAAGTCTTCCGGGCTGCTGGTCGGCGACCTCATCAAGAAGGTGGGGGACGTCGAGGTGAAGAACCTGTCCGACTACGCAAAGGCGCTGCTGCCGGTGAAACCCGGCAAGGCGGTCACGTTCACCGTCCTGCGCAAGGGCGAGGAGATGAAAATCGAGGTGACGCCGGGGAAGATGGGCGGGTAACTCCGCTTCTCGCTTCCGGGCCCGGCCCGCCCATGCGCATCACCGAACTCCTGACCGCGCAGCACCGGCTCATCGAGCAGGTCGCGGGGTCGCTCGCGGCGTTCGTCGAGTCGCCTCGCCGGGAACCGCAACCCGCGCTGGCGCTCGAGTCCTTTTGCCGGTTCTTCGAGGAGTACGCCGACGCGCACCACCACGCCATGGAGGAGGACATCCTCCTCAGGGCGGCCCTCGATGCCGGCCTGCCCGAGAAAGGCCCGATCGCGATGATCCGGGGCGAGCACACCGAGAACCGGGACGCGATCCGGAAGCTGCGCGCGCTCGCGGCCGCCGGCCGGTTCGACGATCCCGAACTCGCCGAGACAGCCCGCCTCTACTGCGCGCGCCTCTGGGAGCACATCGACAAGGAGGACTCGGTCCTCTTCCCGGAACTGGACTCGCGCCTCGTGCTCGAGCGCACGAGGCTCGACAGCGACCTCGACGCCTTCGTGAAGCCGTCCGACGACCTGGTCGCCCTCGGCGAATCCCTCGTCCGGAGATTTCCGCCTCGCACCGATCTGCCGGGCGTCTTCCGCGGCGAGGGATGCGCGCCCTGCCGGCACTACGGGGCCGATTGCCAGGGCGTGGAACGCGAGTGGTGGAGCGACCTGGAATGGGAGAACTTCCACTCCAGGGACTTCTGATCACGCCTTCAGGCTAACCACTCCCGGAGGATCCCGGCCCGGTCCCCGTCCAGCTTCGGCGGCGGTTTCGCCTTGAGCTCCCCGAACGGCGACCCGAGCGTCTCCCGCCCGTCGCCGAGCGGCACCACCATGTGCCGGGCGCGGACCTGCTCGTCATGAAGCGCCTCCGACACGTCGTACACCGGCCCGGCGGGCAGCCCCTTCTCCCAGAGATGCTGGATCCACCAGTCGCGCGGATTCTTCGCGAACTCCTTCCCGAGGATCCGGTCGAGCGCCGCGCGGTTCAGCCGCCGCGACGCCATGTCGGCGAAGCGATGGTCTTCGGCGATTTTCAGCGAGAGCGCTTCGCAGAACGGCCGCCAGAACTTGTCCGTGAAGATCGCGATGGCGACGAACTTCCCGTCGGCGCACTTCCAGGCGCCATAAGGGACGTTGTAGGCGTGGGCGGAGCCGATCGGGCCGGGGGGCGGGTTGCCGGCGAGGGTGAACTGCGCCATGTAGGTGAGGAGGGAGAGGGAGCAATCGAGGAGGGAGAGGTCGATGTCCTTGCCCTTGCCGGTGGAGTTGCGTTCGTGAAGGGCGGCGAGGGTGGCGATGGCGCCGAAGAGGCCGCCCGCGAGGTCGCCGGTGGGGACGCCGTTCTTGCAGGGGGCGCGGCCGGGTTCGCCGGTGGCGGACATGGAGCCGGACATCGCCTGGATGACGAGGTCGAAGGCGGGGAGGTCGCGGTAGGGGCCGGTGGCGCCGAAAGACGTGATGGCGACGGTGATGAGGCGCGGGTTGGCGACGCGGAAGACGGGGAGGTCGCAGCCGAGGCGCGTGGCGGCGTCGGGGCGGAAGTTGTGCCAGAGGACGTCGGCCTTCGCGGCGAGTTTTGCCAGCAGCGCGCGCCCCTCCGACGACTTGAGGTCGATCGCGATTGAGCGCTTGTTGCGGTTCACCGACACGAAGTACGGCGACTCGGGACCGCCGCCGATGGTGCGCGTCGGGTCGCCGCCGCTGGGATCTTCGACTTTCACCACGTCGGCGCCCAGGTCGGCGAGGAGCATCGTGCCGTACGGGCCGGCGAGGACGCGGGTCAGGTCGAGGATGCGAAGTCCATGGAGCATCGCCGGGATGATACGCGCTTCGATCAGAAACTCGAAAGCTCGCCGTCCATCCACTCCGCGCGCGCCTTGAGCCACTCCTGCAGTTGCGATATCTCGGCTTCCCAGGTCGGCGGGACCGGTGTGGGATTCGGCCAGACCCGTCGCCCGAGGATCGCCCAGCGCTCGAAATTGCGTTGCTGCGCCGTCGAAAGCAAGGCGGCTTTTCGATCCACCTCGGCCAGGATTTCAGAAGTCGCCAGCGGCCCTCCCCGGAATTTCCGCCATCTTTCGCCGAGGAGCCGGCGGAATCCGGTCGACTCTAGCAGGCGCTTCCACCAGAACGGAGCCGGGTATTCCACCGAGTCCGGCACGCCTTCCGATACCCAGCCGCGGGTGCCGGAAGCCGAGCCGAAGCTGCAATTCCCGAACGCGAGGTTGAAGTCCCAGACAGGGCCCATCGTCAGCTTTCCGCCATCGTTCCTGTGGAACCAGGTGCTGATGCGATAGGCGTCGACGTTCCGGAAGAGTTCGTTGAGGAGGAAGTAGTCCGCGAACGAGTCTTCGTCAATCCAGCGGCGAAAGCCTGACCGGGGGTCGTCGAACGCAGGGCTGGCGAGGGCGGACTCGAATTCCTCCATGAATCTCTCGGAGTAGGGGGGCGGTCCGGCGGGGTCCGTACGCGGGAAGACATGGATCAGCCGGGTTCCCCGTTCGGTGACGTAGGGGATCTCGTCCGCGTCCGGCTTGTCGATCTTCATCAGGAAGGCGGACTCGCCGGCGACGTTCACGCGACCCGGGCCGACCTCGACGCGTTCGACGAGCATGTAGACGCCCACGTAATGGGAGGTGACCTCGCCCGGGGTGGCCGAGTCGTCGAGGAAGAGTTCCACGAAGCGAGTCCGCGGCGCGTAGCGCCCGATGCGCCGGGAGAGCTCATATGCGAGGTCGTCCCGGATCAGGGACTTGTCCGAATACGGACCGTATAGGACCCAGTTCGCGGCGCGCGGGAGACCAAGCAACGTGGCGGGAGAGGCCAGCCGGAAGCCGAACTGTTTCTTCGGGAACTGCAGGGACGTCTTCCCGCGCAACTCGATGCGGGCGGCGCCGTCGAATTCCACATCAGGAGAGTCGATGTGCGCAAGTCCCCCCGCGGGGCAAGGGATAATCCGGACACGGACGGGTATCTTCGGCTCGTCGGGAATCGCCGCGCCCGAAGTATCCAGGAAGACGAGCGGGAGATTCGACCCGGGCCACAATTGAAACGAACTGCCTGCCTCGGAACCCGGCAATGATTCCCGGGCGCCCGAGGGTGCGCGGTCACAGCCCGCGACGAGGGCGAGGACGGCGATCACGGCGGGCAGGAGGCGCGGCTTTCCCCTGAAGGGGCCTGCAGGGGGACGCTTGAGCGTGCGAGCGGGCCTTCGAGCTGGTTCACGGGCCATGAAGCCGGACATTCTAACCTGACCTATCACGGCGCCGGAATAGCCGGTCGCGGGCCGACACGGACGTGGAAGCTCAAGCCGCAGGCCCGGGCGTGCCGAAAGAGCTGCCGAAGCCCGGGAGCACCGACTGCGCGCAGCCCTTCATGAATTCTGGTGGTTCGGCCTGAAGCAGGCCCGGGCGTGCGTGTTTGCGGGCTCGTTTTTCGTGATCCTGTTCGCGTCGAAGCACATCCCGCTGGGGCCGCTGCCCCGGTACGACTTCATCCTGCTGGCGGCGGTGGCGCTCCAGGTCGCGCTCGTTGCGGCGCGCATCGAGACGCTCGACGAGCTCAAGGTCATCTGCGTCTTCCACGTCATCGGGCTGGCGCTCGAGGTCTTCAAGACCGACCCGCGGATCGGGGAGTGGAGCTATCCCGAGGCGTCGTACTTCCGCATCCGCACCGTCCCGCTCTACAGCGGCTTCATGTACGCCTCCGTCGCCAGCTACATGTGCCAGGCGTGGCGCCTCCTCAAGCTCGAGCTGACCGGCTATCCGCGCTACCTCCTCAGCGTCCCGCTGTCGGCGGCGATCTACGCGAATTTCTTCACGCGCCACTTCCTCCCCGACGTCCGCTGGATCCTCGGCGCGCTCGTCGTCGCGGTCTTCTGGAAGGCGCGCGTCTGGTTCACGGTGACGGAGAAGCGGCGCTTCATGCCGATCGCGCTGTCGTTTTTCCTCATCGGTTTCTTCGTCTGGCTGGCCGAGAACATCACGACGTACCTCGGGGCCTACCTCTACCCGAACCAGCACGGCGGCTGGCAGCACGTCGCCTTCCGCCGCGTCAGCTCGTGGTTCCTGCTCGTGATCATCAGCTTCATGATCGTGGCGGACCTCAAGCACCTGAAGGAGCGGCTGCACCCCGCGCCGCCGGGTCCGCGTTGAAGCGGTCCCCGCGTTCGGATAGAGTCCGATCCCAGTCACGAACGAGGGAGGCCGGACCATGAAACGATTGGCGTCAGCCGTCTTTGCCCTTCTTGCCGCCACCAGCGCCCACGCCGGCGGCGTCGCCTGGGAGAAGTCGTTCGAGGAGGCGAAGGTCAAGGCCGGACTTGAAGGCAAACTGATGTATCTCGACTTCTACACGGACTGGTGAAAGTACTGCAAGAAGATGGATACGGATACGTATCCGCGCACCGAGGTCCAGGAGTTCCTGAAGGCGTTCGTGTGCGTTCACCTCAACGCCGAGAAAGAAGGTTCCGCCGCGGCGAAACAGTACGGCGTCGACAGCTTCCCCCGCCTCATGCTGGTGGACCCGATGGGGAACAAGCTGGTCGAGTGCAAGGGCAAGCCGCATGACGACGCTTTCGCCGAGGAAGTCTGCTACGGCCTCCACAACGGCATGGCCGTCGCGGCGCAGGCCGGGGACTTCAAGACGGCCGTTTCCAAGATGGTTTACCTGCGCCACTGGTTCGAAGGCCGCCCCGAGCGCAAGGCCGCGGACGACTGGTACAAGCAGCTCGAGGGGAACGCCGACTTCAAGGCGGCGTACGACGAGGCGCAGAAGAAACTGGAAGAGGGGCTCGCCAAGGCGAAAGAAGACGCGGTGAAGGCGCAGGAAGCAGTCGAGAAGGTGCGGATCGCCGCCGAAGAGAAGGAGCGCAAGGACCTGATGGCCCAGGCCGCGGACCTTTCCAAGAAGAACCAGCGCAAGGAAGCGATCGAGCTGTGGAAGAAAGTGAACGATCGCTGGCCGGACTCGGAAGAAGCGAAGACGGCGCGCGGGAAGCTGAAGTTCTTCGGCGTGAAGGTCGAGGAGCCGAAGAAGGCGGAGGAGCCGCCGAAGAAGTAGTTGGTGGTTCGTGGTTCGTGGATTGTGGAAACGGTGGAAAGGCGCTGCGGGCAACGGCCTGCGGCGCCTTTTGTGTTTCTGCAGGGGCGCCTCTCAACCGAAATCGGGCTGCGTCGTTGGAAGGGCATGACGATCCTCGCATCATGCTGGACCCGGACGGCGATGTTCCTCGCTGTGGTTTTGAGCTTCGGTTCCGGTTGCGTCAGCCGCCCGGAACCGGCTGTCCCGCCGCCTTCCGAGTCGCCGGCCGTGCCCGATTGGCTGGCTAGACCGGTTGAAGGCGACCTGGTACGCATCGATTGGAACGGGCACGGACTGACCGAAGTTGTGAACGGAGTGGCCCTTCATACGGGCCGGGTCCTCGTGTACGACCGACGGCAAGTCGAGCAAAAACCTCCTGTGAATTTCTCCCGCGTCGTGAACGTGCCCTCATCCGGGGTCTATACACTGCTGGAATCGGTCCTGGCATTCAATGAGCTTGCCTGCGCGCAGGTTTTCATTCGCAGGCCCGCAGCGCCCTCTGTGACACTTACCCGATTGGTCCGACGGCCCGAGGCCAGCAAGGGTTCCACCCCGTTCCTCCTTGAGGACACTGCGAACGACTGGTCCCGCCTCGATCTTCCCTTCATGGTGGTCGCAGGCCCCGAGTCGCAGGCGCACGCGGTGCGGCGGGCGCTCGTCGAACTCCTGCAGGTGGAGGACCACCCCGTGGCCACGCCCGATCCCGCTCGGGACGCGCATGCGGCGCTTCCCCCCTTTTCCAGCCCGTATCCCCGCTGCGCGCGATAGGCTCCCGTTTCGCCGAATTCCCCAACTCCTTCCAGTCCCGCTCGTTAAACCTCGGTCCCCAGCGGAGCCCCCCGATGAGCCCGGAAGAACGCGACCTCCTCAAGCGCTGCGAGCGCGGTGACAACGCCGCGTTCCGCGAGCTGGTGGAGCGCTTCGAACGGCCGCTGATCCAGTTCATCGTGCGGTACGTTGACGACCGGGCGCTGGCGGAGGATCTGTTCCAGGAGACATTCCTGCGGGTGCTGAAGAACCTGAGGACGTACCGGCCGGAGGGGGCGTTCTCGACGTGGCTGTACACGATCGCGCGCAACCTGTGCCTCGACCACATCAAGCGCGTGAAGAAGGTCCGGATGACGTCGATGGACTCGCCCGTGGGCGAGGAAGGCGGGAAGGTGCTGTACCTGCAGGACGTGCTGCGCGACGGCGGGCTGGCCCCCGAGGACCGCGCCGAGCTGACGGAGGAAGAGCTGCGGGTGCGGGAATGCGTGTCGCAACTGCCGCCCGTGAAGAAGGAAGCCCTGATCCTCCGCGTCTACCACAGCCTGTCCTACAAGGAGATCGCGGAAATCACGGACTGCCCGGTCGGGACGGCGAAATTCCGGGTGCACGAGGCGATGCAGGCGCTGGGCGAACTGGTCCGTGCCGGGCAGGGCGGAGAAGCGGAGGCGGCGCTGTGAGCTGCGTAGAGATGAAAAAGCTGCTGCCGGCGATGGTCCTCGGCGACCTTGAAGGCGCCGAACGGGACGCGCTGGTGGAGCATTTGAAGGGCTGCGAGGGGTGCCGCGCGGAGCGGGCGCATCTCGAGAGGACGCTGCGCATCGCGGAGAAGCTGCCCGTGGCGGCGGAGCCGAGCGCGACGCGGCGGACGCGCGTCGTGGCGGCGATGGCCGCGGCGTCCGGCGACGAATCGCGCGCCGTCAAGCCGCGCGGCCACTCCGGGTTCCGCTTCGGGCTCGCCGCCGCCGTGCTGTTCCTGGTCTTCGGGACGTGGGGCGTCGCGACCGGCCGCATCGGCCGCGCCGCGCCGGCGTACGAGCTCAAGGCCGAGGACGTCCGCGGAGAGGCGCTTCTCATGAAGGCCGACGGTTCCACCTGGGAGCCGCTGGCGACGGGGACGACGATCCGGATGGGGGACCGCGTGCTGACGAACGGCGGGCGCGTGTGGTTCCGGTCCGGGGCGCGGGACCTGATCGTGCTGGCGGACGGGTCGCAGATCATGATCAACCGGTCGGACCTGGCGGCGCCGAGCGTGATGCTGGTGTACGGCGAGCTCTGGGCCGAGGTGACGCCGCGCGACAAGGGCCGGCTGCGGTTCGAGTCGGCGGAACGCGAGGGGTCGATCGAAGTCATCGGGACCAAATTCCACCTGGAGTACCGCTGATGAAAACGATGCTGCGACTGGTGGCGGCGGCGGCGCTCGCGGGCGGGATCATGGTCGCCGGCGAGCCGGGCGGGCGGGTCAGCGTCGACAGGCGCGACCGGCCGCTGGCCGAAGCGCTGAAGGACGTGGAGCAGGCGACGGGGCGGAAGTTTGAGTCCACGCCGGCGATGCTGGAAGGGAAGACGCTGACGTTCGTGAAGAACGGGACGCCGGAGGAAGTGTTCCTCGCGTTCGGCGTGACGCTCGAGCTGACGCAGTCGATCACGCTGGTGCCGTCGAAGGACGGCGCGTGGAAGCTGGTGCCGTTCACGCGCAAGGAGTCGACCGCGCCGCGCCTGCCGTCGCGCGGCCGCCGGCTCTCGGTCGAAGTCGTCGAGGGCACGGTCCTCCTCACCGGCGGCCAGGGAAACGTGACCGTCCGCGCCGGAGAACGCTCTTCCGTGACCTCGGGCGGCCTTCCCGTCCCCCCGGTCCCCGTCGATACCGCGACCATCGCCCCGTGGCGCCTCCCCGAGGCCCCCGCCGCCGCCGGCCTCGACGCCCGCATCCCCCTTCCCGAAGTCCGCATCCGCCTCCTCGGCTACACCGACAAGGGCGAACCGATCCTCGAGTACGAATGCAACGGTGAGAAGCGCGTGCTGGACTTCGGCGTCCTGGAAGCGCCGGAGCTGCAGCGGCAGAAGCTGGTGATCGAGAACGGCGAGCTCGTCCTTCCCCTCAACCTCCGGTTCAAGATCGACAAAGGGACCAACAAATGAAGCGTTACCTGGCCGTGGCCTCGCTGGTCGGCTTGCTGGCGAACGTGGCTTCCGCGCAGGCCCCCGAGCCGCCGAAGGAGCCGGAGAAGCCCGAGCAGATGATCGAGGTCGACTGGAACGGCGTCACGATCGAGAACCTGATCGTGATGGTCTCGAACCTGACCGGGAAGGCGTTCATCTACGACAAGGAAGCGCTGAAGGCGAAGCCGCCGGTGAACCTGTCGCGGGCGATGCAGGTGCCGGAGAGCGGCGTGTTCCTGCTGTTCGAGTCGGTCCTGTCCAACATGCAGCTCGCGCTCGTGCCGAAGCAGCTCGAGATCGAGCGCGGCAAGCCGACGATCGAGGTCATCACGATCGTGAAGCGCGAGGAAAGCTCCAAGAACGGCGTGCCGTTCGTGCCCGGCGAGGCGGCCGACAAGCTGCTGTCGCGCGACCAGATGGTCACGGCGGTGATCGCGCTCAAGTACGCCAGCGCGCGCGACATCCTCGCCCCGGCGCAGGCCCTGCTGTCCGACCCGCGCAACGTCCTCGCCAGCGAAACGCTCAACGCCATCATCATCACGGACTACGCGATCAACGTGAAGCGCATCCAGTTGATCATCGCGATGATCGACCGCAAGCAGCCGGACGTGCTGCTCGAGGTGATCTCGCTGCGGTTCGCGAGCGCCACGGAGCTCGAGCCGAAGCTCAACCAGCTCGTCCAGACGCTTCAGCGCGCCCAGCCGCCGCGTCCCGGCGTTCCGGTGCCGCAGCAGGAGCAGGTGTCGATCGGGTCGGACTTCCGCACGAACTCGCTCATCGTCCTGGCGCTGCCCGACCGCATGGTGCAGATCAAGGACATGATCATGAAGCTCGACATCCGGCCGGAGCGCTCGCCGACGAACCTGCACGTGTACCGGCTCAAGCATGCGAGGGCGGAAACGCTGGCGACGGTCCTGCAGTCGATCTTCGGTGGCGGGACGAGCAACACATCGCAGCCGCGCGGCGGGGCGAACCAGCCGGCGCGGGGCGCGGACGCCGCCGTCGGGACCGCGACGCCGCCGAACCAGCAGGTCCAGGTGTCCATCACGGCGGACCTGCAGAACAACGCTCTTCTCGTCGTCGCCACCCCCGAGGTCTGGGACGCGATGGAGGTCTTCATCGCCGAGCTGGACAAGCGCCGCCCGCAGGTGGTCATCGAGGCGGCGATCTTCGAGGTCAACGACAACGACCAGTTCGACCTCGGGTTCGAGCTGGCGGCGGCCGCCAACCCGGCGGACGGCCGGACGCGCGGCTTCGCCAACGCGAACTTCGGCCTCGGCGTCCTGACCGACACCGACGGTGACAGCATCCCGGACATCAAGGTCCCCAACGACGGCCTCCCGGGCCTCACGACGGGCCTCATCCGTGGCGCGGCCGGGAAGCTCCCCGTCCTGCTCCACGCCATGAGCGCCAAGCGCAAGATCAACGTCCTTTCCCTCCCGCAGGTGACCACGAACGACAACGAGGCCGCGACCCTCACGCTGACCGAGGTCGTGACCACCGTCACCACGACGACCACGACAGGCGTCGTGACCGCGGGAAGCGGCAGCACGACGTCCGCGGGCATCACGCTCAAGATCACGCCGCACATCTCTGCCGACAACTACCTGCAGCTCGAGGTCGATCTCACGGTCTCCCAGTTCCAGGCCCGCCCCTCGGCGGATTCCACGGTGCCGCCACCCATCACGAACCGCTCCGTCATCACCAAGGTCACGCTCCCCAACACCTACACCGTCGTCATCGGCGGCCTCGTGAGCGACCAGATCAGCGAGACCACCACCGGTATCCCGATCCTCGAGGACATCCCCCTCCTCGGGCAGCTCTTCCAGCGCACCGTCCGCGACGGCACCAAGGTCACCCTGTACCTTTTCATCACCCCGATCATCCTCAGCGACCCCGACTTCACCGACTTCAAGCGCCTGACGCTGTCGAAGCAGAACTCGATCTTCCGGCTGTCGAAGAAGTGGGTCGGCAAGCACATGCTGGGGCAGTTCGAGCCGAACTCGGCGGACCTGTTTGAGTTCCACAGCCCGTTCAAGAAGGGTTCCGGCGGGGAGAAGAAGTAATGCTGCTGCTCGAGCGGTTCCGCAAAGCGCTGGTGGAGGACGGCGGCCTCGCCGACACGAAGGTGGACGAGGCCTTCGCCGTTTCCACGGAGTCGCGTGAACCGATCGACCGGGTGCTGCTGACCCGGGGGTTCCTGAACGAGAAGCAGATGCTGAAGGCGTTCTCGAAGGCCCTTGCGGCGCCGCTGATGGACCGGCTGGGGGACGCGGAAGTGCCGGCGGCGTTCGTGGAAGCGGTGCCGGTGCAGTTCGCGCGGAGCCACAACCTGGTGGGGATCGGCGAGGAGAACGGGGCGATCCGCGTGGTGACGTGCAACCCGTTCGACTTCCACCCGCTCGACGAGCTGGCGCTGATGGTGGGGAAGACGGTGACGATCGTGCTGGCGCCGAAGAGCGAGATCACGGCGCTGATCAACAAGGCGTACCAGAAGAAGATGGACGTCGTCGACGAGATGCTGGAGGACCTCGAGGACGACGAGATGGCCGGGCTGGCGCGCGAGCTCGAGGAGGGGCACGACCTCCTCGACATGGCGAACAAGGCGCCGATCATCAAGCTGGTGAACATGATCATGTTCCAGGCGCTGAAGATGCGCGCCAGCGACATCCACATCCAGCCGTACGAGGAGAAGCTGCAGGTGCGGTACCGCATCGACGGCATCCTGTACGACATGATGACGCCGCCGAAGAAGATCCAGGACGCGATCATCAGCCGCATCAAGATCATGGGGAAGATGGACATCGCGGAGCGGCGGCTGCCGCAGGACGGCCGCGCGACGATCAAGGTGGGCGACAACGACGTGGACGTGCGTATCTCGAGCGTGCCGACGTCGAACGGCGAGCGCATCGTCATGCGGTTGCTCGACAAGAGCGGCCGCCTGCTCGACCTGCGCGAGCTGGGCCTCGACGAGATGCAGTACGGGACGATGAGCAAGCTGGTGAAGTGCTCGCACGGGGTCCTTCTCGTGACGGGGCCGACGGGGTCGGGGAAGTCCACGACGCTGTACTCGGCGCTGAAGACGATCAATTCGACCGCGAAAAACGTGATCACGATCGAGGACCCGGTCGAATACCACATCCAGGGGATCAGCCAGATCGAGGTTTCGCCGAAGAAGGGGCTGACGTTCGCGACGGGGCTGAGGTCGATCGTGCGCCAGGACCCGAACATCATCATGGTCGGCGAAATCCGCGACGGCGAAACCGCCGACATCGCGATCCAGTCGTCGCTCACGGGCCACCTCGTGTTCAGCACCCTCCACACGAACGACGCCGCCGGCGCCATCACGCGACTGCTCGACCTCGGCGTCGAGCCGTACCTCGTCGCGTCGTCCCTGATCGGCGTCATCGCCCAGCGCCTCGTCCGCCTCATCTGCCCCGGCTGCAAGGAGCCGCAGCCCGTGACCCCCGAGGACCTCTTCTCGATCGGCCTCTCCCCCGAGCGCTGTCCGAAGATGACGCTCTGGAAGGGCCGCGGCTGCGACCGGTGCCTCGGCACGGGGTATCACGACCGCACCGGCATCTACGAGATCCTGCCGATCACCGACCACGTCCGCGACCAGGTGGTCTCGAAGGTCAGCTCGACGCTCATCAAGCAGGACGCCGTGAAGGTGGGCCTGAGGACGCTCCGGATGGACGGGGCGCTGAAGGTGCTGGAAGGAAGGACGACGATCGAGGAAGTCATCCGGGTGACGCAGATGGACGTTGTATGACGGCGTCGAAGGTCGAAGGTCGAAAGTCGAAGGCCGGCCCGAGCAATGCCGGCTCCCGTTCGGACGCGGTTAACCTTCGACCTTAGACCTTCGACGTCTTTCAAAAGGCAAAGCCCGCCCCAACCGCATGCCCGTCTTCAGCTACAAAGCCATCAAGGAATCCGGCGACGCCGCGATCGGCGTCATCGATGCCGATTCCCCGCGCGAGGCCCGCTCGAAGCTGCGGATGCAGAACCTCCACGTCACGCAGCTCGACGCCGTCGTCCAGGGCGTCAAGGCCGAGGCCCAGAAGAAGCGGATGGCGTTCCTGCCGAAGTTCGCGCAGCGCAAGAGCCCCATCGAGATCGCCCTCGTCACGCGCCAGCTCGCCACCCTCCTCGGGGCCGGCACCCCGCTCAACGAGGCCATGAAGGCCATCATCGAGCAGACCGGCAACGCGAAGATCAACGCCGTCATGCGCGACGTCCGCGAACGCATCGGCCAGGGCTCCACCTTCGCCGACGCCCTCGCCAACCACCCCGCCTACTTCGGCGACCTCTACGTCAACATGGTCCGCTCCGGCGAAGCCTCCGGCAGCCTCGACCAGATCCTCACCCGCCTCGCCGACTACATGCACCAGCAGAACCGCCTCGCCGGCAAGGTCATGGCCGCCCTCACCTACCCCCTCGTCATGTGCGTCGTCGGCGTCGGCGTCGTCACCTTCCTCCTCGGCGTCGTCGTCCCCCGCATCCTCGACGTGCTCGAGAAGCAGAAGATCGCGATGCCCCTCCCCACCGTCATCCTCGTCACCATCACCAACATCCTCCGCGGCTACTGGCCGTTCCTCCTCGGCGGCCTCGTCGCCGCCTGGATCGCCTTCAAGCTCTTCACCAACACCACCAACGGCCGCCGCGCCTGGGACGGCTTCATCCTCCGCGTCCCCGCCCTCGGCGAACTCTTCCGCAAGGCCGCCATCTCCCGCTTCGCCTCCACTCTCGCCACGCTGCTGGAATCCGGGTTGCCCGTCATGGAAGCGCTCTCCATCACCGAGCGCATCATGGGCAACGTCGTCCTGGCCGAGGTCATCGCCAAGGTCCGCGGCCGCGTCATGGAAGGCTCGGACATCAGCGCGCCGCTCAAGCAATCGAAGCTCTTCCCGCCGACGGTCTGCTACATGGTCGCGATCGGCGAGGAATCGGGGCAGCTGGAGCAGATGCTTCGGAAGGTGTCGCAGTCGTACGACGAGGAGATGGAGCTGACGACGCAGAAGGTCACGAGCCTGATCGAGCCGATCATGATCGTGGTGATGGCGGTCGTGGTCGGGTTCATCGTGATGGCGGTGCTCCTGCCGATCCTGGATCTGTCGAACATGTAGGGAAGGCGTCGAAGAATGCGTCGAAGGTCGAAAGTCGAAGGTTGAGTGGGATTGGAAGGGGCTCTCGACCGAGTGCGCGCATTTCGCCCGCCAACGGTTCCTCCAGGAAAATCCGCTTCCCACCCAACGTCCCCGCGCGCCGCTCGTTGAATCTCCAGAGGCCCGCGGGACGGAGCGGGCGTACAATGACGGGTCAACCGCAGTAACCAGGAGGATTCATGCTTCGCCGCGACCGCCGCAATATCCGCCGCGCCAACAGCGGCTTCACGCTGATGGAACTGATGATCGTGCTGGTGATCATCGGGGTGCTGGCCGCCGCCGTGACGCCCGTGCTGGTGTCGCGCGCCGACAAGGCGAAGGTGACGCGGGCGAAGGGCGACATCAAGCACATCGCGGACCAGGTGAAGCTGTTCAAGATGGAGCAGAACCGGTACCCGGACGCGATGGAGGACCTGGTGAACCGGCCGTCGTTCGCGAAGGACTGGCCGGAGGGCGGGTACCTGGAGAAGGTGCCGAAGGATCCGTGGGGTTCGGATTACATCTTCAAGAAGCCCGCGGACAACGGCAAAGAGTTCGACATCATCGCGTACGGCGCGGACAACCAGCAGGGGGGCGAGGGGTTCGACGCCGACCTGAGCTACTGGACGATGGACGACGAGCAGAAGAAGTAGAGCCCCCGAGGGCACCGCCATGCGCGCATTCCGCCGTTCCGCCGGCCGGCAGGGCGGGTACACGCTGATCGAGCTGTCGGTCGTGCTCGTGATCATGGGCGTCCTGCTGCTCGTGACTGTGGGGCGCATCGACAATCTCCTGCCGCGCTACAGGGTCCGCTCCTGCGTGCGCGAAATCGCCTCCGAGCTGCGCCTGGCCCGCGCTTCCGCCATGAGCACCGGCATGCCGCACTACATCCAGTACGACGTGCCGAACAAGACGTACTGGATCCTGTCGCCGGAGAAGGTGAACCAGTCGGGGGACGAGGAAGAGCCTGCGGACACGGCGGAGAACGCGTTCAAGGACGCGGAGTACAAGTGGGTGCGGACGATGGAGCGGAAGCTCCCGGACGGGGTGAAGTTCGAGAAGATCGTGTGGAGCGCGGAGCAGGCGGCGGAGGTGATGCCGGTGACGGTGGAGTGCACGCCGTACGGCTCGATCCGGAGCCACACGATCTGGATCACGGGCGAGGAGGACAACTCGAAGTTCACGATCGTGGCGAGCCCGGTGACGGGGTTCGTGGACCTGAAGGAAGGGCACGTCGACCCGGTCTCGCTCGAGGCGGCGGCCGAATGATCCGCATCCGCCGCGACGCCGGGTTCACCCTGCTCGAGGTCATGCTCGCGCTGGCGATCGTGTCGACGACGGTCTTCGCGCTGCTGTACATGCGGACGCGCGCGATCGAGCACGTGACGCAGGCGAAGCAGCTCCGGACGTCGTGGGGGCTGCTGCAGCAGAAGGTCGGCGACTACGAAGAGGTGAAGATCGACGACGTGAAGGAGGGGACCGAGTCGGGGACGTTCGAGGAAGAGCCGACCGCCTCATGGGAGCGGCTGACCGAGAAGGTCACGATGGACGCGATCGAGAAGGTGGACGACGACCATCCGCGCGAGATGTGGAAGATCACGGTCAAGGTGACGCAGCAGCTCCCCGACGGGACGCAGCGCGTCTCGCAGGCGCAGTGGTACCGGCTCCTGAAGGAAGACGACGCGGCGCCCGAGGGCGGCGGCGGGGGAGGCGGGCGATGAAGCGCGCCGCCGGGTTCACGCTGCTGGAGGTCCTCCTCACCGTCACGATCACCGCGATCATGATCGGAATCATCTACGGCGTCCTCGTCGCGACGCTTCAGACCCGCACGCGGCTCGAGCGCACGGCGGAGATCGACGAAGCGGGTCCGGTGATCCTGAAGCTGATGTCGGACGACATTGCGGCCGCGTTCGTGCCGCCGGTCCCCGACCAGCCGCCGCCGGCGGAGGGGGAGCCTGCGCCGGAAAACCCGGCGTATTTCACGGGAAAGGACAACTCGCAGGGCGCCGGCGATGCCGACACGCTCGATTTCATCTCGTCGCGCGACGTGTGGGACCCGACGACGAAGCGCGTCGCGGACTTCTGCGAGGTCGGGTATTTCCTCCGGACGAATCCCGACGACACCTCGGTGCAGATCCTCGTGCGCCGCGAGGACCCGTACGTTGACGACAAGCCCGCGACCGGCGGGACGCTGCAGGAAATGTACAAGCGCGTGAAGACGCTGAAGCTGGAGTACTGGGACGGCAAGGATTGGCTCGCGACCTGGGGCGACCAGGACGCCCAGAAGAAGGCGCTTCCCCAGATCGTGAGAATCACGCTCGTGCTGGTCCCGGACGCCGAGCTGGCGAAGAAGGACGCGCAGGCGGCGGAGAAGAAGTACGTGATGGAGATGGCTCCCGTCCATTGAACGGGGCGGCGGAATTCCGGCTTCCCACAATAAACCGCCCGCCGGGCCGTTACTCTTCCAACAACACAGCCCCGAAACAGGAGATCGCCATGCGCTGGATTCACTCCGTCATCCTGACGACCGCTTCGATTCTTCCGTTCTCCGCGACTGCGGAGGAACCGCGTCCGCGCGACCCCGGCATGGATGAGCAGAGGGGGCGGATGGAGCAGATGGAGAGGGAGATGGACCGGGAGGGCGGACGTCCCGGCGACCGCGGTCCGCGTCCGGGGATGGGCCCGGACGGTCGTGACGGCGGCCCCAGGGCGGGTGGCCCGGGGCGCGAGGGCGGCCCTGGCGGTCCCGGGCGCGACGGCGGCCCCGGCATGGGCCCGGGCGGCCCGCAGGGACCCGGAGGTCCTCGTCCCGGCGGCCCGGGTGGCCCGGGCGGAATGCCCGGCGGCGGGCCGGAGCAGATCGAAGAGCAGAAATTCCAGCTTCGCATGAAGGCGCGCGAGATCGAGCACCAGATGCAGAACCTGAAGTTCGAGCTCGAGACGGTGCGCCTCCAGATGGAGCACCTCGAGCAGAAGCAGCGGCAGGCCAAGGACGGCGGCCCGCGGCCCGGCGGCCCGGGCCCTGGCGGCGAACCTCGTAGGCACGACGACATGCAGGGGCCCGGCCCGGGGATGGGCCCGGATCGCGCCGAGATGCAGCGCCACGCCGACGAGCTCCGCGCCAAGGCCGAGGAACTCCACAGGGCCCTTCGCGATGCGGAGGAAAAGGGAGACAAGAAGCGCGCCGAGGAGCTGCGCAACGGCCTCCAGCGCCTGAAGAACGCGATGCAGGAGATGGAGAAGGGCCGCGACGGCGGCAATCGTCCGCCGGCCGGCAAGGACGGTGGCCAGGACGAGCGGCGCGCGGCGATGAAGGAGAAAGTCGAGCTGCTTCGTGCGGAGCTCAAGAAGGCGGAGGCGGGCGGGGAGCGCGAGCGCGCCCGGGAACTTCGGCAGGCGATTGAGGGGCTGATGCACGAGCTGACCGGCGGCGAAAAGGAGAACGTCGAGCGCCGGAGGGCGGAGGCGGTGGCGAAGATCGAGCGCCGCATCGACGAGGTCGAGAACCAGATCCGGCAGGCGAAGGAGAACGGGCGCAAGGAAGTGGCCGAGAAACTGCGCGCGGAGCTGGAAGAGCTGAGGGCGATGATGAAGAAGGCGCGCGGCGAGGGCGGCGGCGAGAAGAAGCCGGAGCGCAAGCCGCGGATGATCTAAGGCAGGCGATGGAAAAAACGGCCTCCGGGATCGACCCCGGAGGCCGTCGCTTTTTGGATCCCTGCTATTTGGATCCCCCGGGCGCCGTCCAGGCCCCGTTCGTGGGGGCGAGGAGCGAATTCACGGCGTGCTCCGTGGGAGAGTCGATGGGAAATCCGTCCACGCGTCCCTGGAAGAACAGGACGTTCCGGTCATCCCCCGAGCCGTGGTTGGGGGTCGTTCCCTGGTCGTCGTCACAGGCAATCGGCAAGTCCGGCGGGGCCCCGTCGCCGATCCCCGCGCCTCCCCAGGAATACGGAGAAGCGCTGGGCGGCGTGTAGGAGCCCGGCCCGATGATCCCCTGGTAGTGCGTCCCGCTTCCCGACTTGCCCACGACCGCGCACCGGAACAGATTGCCGTCCTGGGCGAGGCCGGGGCGCCAGAGCAGCCCGAACCACGTGGCGGCTCCCGGCGTCGGGTACTCCTTGAACTTCGACTCGTACAGCGCGAAATAGACACCGATCTGCTTCAGCGAGTTCTTGCAGTCGGTCTTGCGGCTCGACTTCCGGGCGGCCGCGAGGGCCGGCAGGAGAAGAGCGGCCAGGATTCCGATGATGGCGATCACGACGAGCAGCTCGATCAGGGTGAAACCTTTCCTTCTCATGGGTTTCTCCGGTGATGGATGGCACTTCTGCCCGGCAGGACCGTCCCTGCGGGGCAGCCGGCGGATCCGGAGGCCGGTTCGCGGCGGGGCATGGGATCGGATGAGCCCGGCGGCGACGGGTCCGTCTCCACCCAGGCGGAATTCGTTTCGCGGACGTCCCGGCGCGGCAGAGGGGATGAATCGATGCGCGATCTGAGGGGCGCGGGGAACGGGCGAGAACGGTTCGGCCTGCACTTCAGTTCGTTGCCGTGACACCTCCCATCCGGCGCGATGGCCTGGAAGCCATCCGAGGTCGCCTGTCGGGCCGACCGTGCTGCCTGGAGAGGGGTGGTTCCCGCTTCCCGGATTGAGAAGCAGGTCGGGCAATGGCGCAGTGCCGAAGGAGCGATTTGTAGCGGCAGGGACCCTCCGTGTCACGCCCAATCGCACCGCCGGCTGTAGACTTCCCCCATGCCCGAACCCCACCTCTGGGCCCGTGCGCTGCAGCCCGAGTTCGCGGAGGACTTCTTCAAGTTCCACGACCGCGCCGATTGCGGCGGGTGCTGGTGCATGTACTGGCACTTTCCGGGCACCAACGACGACTGGGCGAAGGCGGACAAGGCGAAGCTGCGCGAGCAGAAGTGCGACCGGATCGCGCTTCAGGGCGACACGGGCATGCTGCTCTACGAGGACGAAGCGCCGGTCGGCTGGTGCCAGTTCGGGCCGCGGAAGAATTTCCCGAAGCTGGTGGAGAAGCTGAAGCCGCCGCCGGGGCCGGAGGACCTGTGGTGCATCAACTGCCTGCTGGTGGCGCCGGAGAAGCGGCGGCAGGGGTATGCGCGGGTGCTGCTGGCGATTTCGATGGAGCACCTGCAGCGGATGGGGGTGAAGGAGGTCGAGGCGTACCCTGTGGCGGGGGAGCACGAGGCCGGGGAGGTGTGGACGGGGCCGGAGAAGCTGTTCCTGGACGCGGGGTTCAAGCCAGTCGCGGGGACTTCGGTGGTGCGCAAGTCGATCTGACGGAACGCCGGTATCATCACGCCCATGTCCACCGCCGAGCGCCGCACGGTCGCCGTCCTCTTCTCGGACCTGAGCGGGTTCACGGCGCTGTCGGAGTCGATGGACCCCGAGGACGTGCGCGACCTCGTCGACGCGCTCTTCGCGCGATTCCGGCGCGTCATCGAGGCGCGGGGCGGGACGATCGACAAGTTCATCGGGGACGCGGTGATGGCGGTCTTCGGGGCGCCGGTGGCGCATGAGGACGACCCGGTCCGGGCGGTGCGCGCGGCGCTGGCGATGCAGGACGAGATCGAGGCGTTCAACCGCGAGCGGAAGCATTCGCTCGGGCTGCGCGTCGGCGTGAACCTCGGCGAGGTCCTGTGGGGCGGCGTCGGCGGCGACCGCGCGACGGCGATGGGCGACGCGGTCAACGTCGCGCAGCGCCTCGAATCCGCCGCGCGTCCGGGGACCGTCCTCGTTTCCGACTCCGTCCGCGCCGCCGCGGCCGGCCGTATCCGTTTTCGCGACGCCGGGGAGTTCGCGCTGAAAGGCCGCAAGGAAACGGTGCGGGCGTATGAGGCGGCGCCCGGCGATCCCGGGGCGGAGTCGGCGATCATCGAGGGCGTCGGCGGCGCACTCCACGGCCGGCAGGACGAGCTGGCCCGCCTCGAGGCCGCCTGGAACGCCGGCAGCCCGCGCGTCCTCGTGGTGCAGGGGGAAGCGGGGATCGGCAAGAGCCGCCTGCTGGCGGACCTCCGCCGCCGGGTGCGCGCTTCCGGCGCCGGCGCGGCGGTGTTCTCGGGGCGCGCGCTCCAGGAAACGCCGCTCCCGCTCTCCCCGTTCGCGGAGCTGGCGCGGCAGTCGGCGGGGACGCCGGCGAACGTGCCGGGCTGGTTTGCGGGCGTGCTGGGGGAGGGGGCCGTGGCCGCGCGGCAAGCGGACCTGATCGCGCTGTCGCTCGGCTTCCCCATCCCGGACGAACGGCGCGCGATGATCGACGGCGCCGCGGCGCGCGACGAAACGCTTCCCGCCTGGCGCGCGTGGTTCCGGGCCCTGGCGACCTCGCGGCGCGTCCTGCTCTGCCTCGAGGATCTCCACTGGGCGGATGCCGCGACCTGCGAACTTGCCGAAGCGCTGGCCTCGGCGGCCCCCGAAGGACGCGCGCTCGTCGTCGCCTCGAGCCGCCCGTGCAACCGGCCGCTTCCCGGCGACCTCATCCCGCTCGGCGAGCTCCCCGCCGCCGCCGTGCGCGCCGTCGCCCAGGGCGTCTTCGGCGAGCCGCTCTCCGACGCCCTCGCGGACTTCCTCGTCCGCCAGTCCGGGGGCAACCCGTACTACGCCGAGGAACTCGCGCGCCACCTCCGCCGCCAGCGGCTCGTCTCCGGCCGGCCGCTCGACCTCGCCGCCTCCCCCGATCGCGTCCCCGCCTCTCTCCTCGGCGTCCTGGTCGCCCGCATCGATGCCCAGTCCCCCGCCTGCCGAGAGACCCTCAAGGCCGCCTCCGTCCTCGGCCGCGTCTTCTGGCCCGCGCTGTTGCCCGCCGGTTCGGAAGCGGCGCTCGAGGAAGCGCGCGACGCGTCGCTGGTCGTCCCGTCCCCCGCCTCCGTCCTCCCCGGCGAACCCGCGCTCCAGTTCCGCCACGCGCTCCTCCGGGACGCCGCTTACGGCCTCCTCACCAAGCGCGACCGGGCGGCCCTTCACAAGGCGGCGGCGGAAGCGCTGGAACCGCGTGCGGTGACCGCCGGGCGGGGAGCTCTGACCCTGGCCGCCGGGCACCGCGAGGCGGCGGGGGACGCCTCGGGGGCCGCCCGGCTGCACCGGCAGGTCGCGAAGGACGCGGCAGTTTCGAACCCCACGGAGGCGCGGGCCGCGGGGCTCGAGGCAGTCCGACTCGAGGACGGCGCCCACTCGAGGGAGCTGCTCGGCCACGCCTGCTTCGTCCTGGGCCGGATCGCGGAGGCCCGCCCCCATGCCGACGCCGCGCTGGCGCTCTGCGGCGCCGATCCCATGCTGCGGGCGCGGGCCGCCATGCTCTCGGCGAACCTCGACCTCCACACGGCGGACTTCGCGCGCGCCCTCCAGGTCGCCAGCTCCCGCATCGACCCGGCCCTGGGACCGGAACTCGATCTCAAACGCCGTGGGCTCCGATGCCGAGCCCTCGGCGGGCTCGGCCGCACAGAAGAAGCGCTGCAGGAGACCGAGGTCGGTCCCGGGAACCCCGGCGAACCGCGCGATGTCCAGATCGCCCGCGCCTTCGTCCTCGGGGAGCGAGGCGCCGTTCTCCTTCGGCTGTCACGGTTCGAGGAAGCCCTGGCCGCCCACCGGGCCGCCCTCGAAGCCCATCGCCACCTGGATAACCCGCTCGGCATCTCCGGCTCGATCAACAACATCGCCACCCTGCTGTTCCGCCTGAAGCGGACCGAGGAAGCCCTCTCGCACCTGGAGCAGTCCCTCTCGTCCGCGCGCGCCCTCGGGACGCGCCACGGCATCGCCATCACCCTGACCAACGTCGGCGCGTGCCTCAACCGGCTCAACCGCTGGAAGGAAGCCGAAACGGCGCTTCGCGAGGCCCTGGCGATTCGCACCGAGACCGGGGCGGTTGTCGGGTACGGGAGCATTTACCTCAATCTGGGCCGCTCGCTCGCCATGCAGGGCCGGATCGCCGAGTGTCTCGACGTGCTGTCCCAGGGGTGTGAGCGTACCGAGTCGCTCGCGGACCCGCTTCCGTGGCTCCGCCTCATGGTGCGCCGGGCGTGGCTGGTGCTGGACGTCGGCAGTGGCGGGGCGCCGGAACTGCTCGAAGGAGTGCGGCGGCGCCTGCACGAACGGCCCGAGTTTGCAGCGGAGCCCACGGGCCAGTCGATCGCGGCCACACTTCTATTCCTGGATGCCCGGATCGCGGCGGGCGAAGGGAAGAACGGTGAGGCGCTCCGGCTCCTCGCGGAAGCGATCCCGAGGTACGACGGCGTGGACGAAAAGGACGACGCCGCGGCCGCGCGCCTCCTCGCGGCCCGGTTGGGCTCGCCGGAGGGACCCGCCGACGCGTTGCGCGCGCTGGAAGACGCCGGCACGATTCCGCATCGCGCGCTGCAGGCGGAGGCCCTGGCCGTGCTCGCCCGGTTTGAGGCGAAGGCGGGGAAGCGGGACGAAGCGCTGGCGCGGCTCGCGGAATCGGCGAAGGTATCGGAAGCCGTCGTGGAGGAACTCGAGCAGGTCCGGATCCTCGGCGTCCGCGCCGAAGCGCTGGACGCTCTCGGCGCCACGGCGGAGGCTGAAGCGGCGAGGGGGCAGTCGGACGTCATCGGGCGCCGCATCGGCGCCTGCTCTCCCGCGCCGTTCTAATCGAACAGCTCCTTGATGTCGCCCACCGTCAGGCTCTTCGCGAACGCCTCGTCGCTCCCGAGCACCCCCTCCGCCAGCGCGCGCTTCTTGTCCTGCAGCGCGATCACCTTCTCCTCGATCGTGTCCTTCGACACGAACTTGTAGACCATCACGGGGCGCTTCTGCCCGATGCGGTGCGCGCGGTCGGTCGCCTGCTCCTCGGCGGCGGGATTCCACCACGGGTCGAGGTGGAAGACGTAGTCGGCGCCGGTGAGGTTGAGCCCGGCGCCACCGGCCTTGAGCGAGATGAGGAAGAACGGCGCGTCGCCCTCCTGGAACTTCGCGACTTCCTCGTCGCGCTTGCGGGTCGCGCCGTCGAGGTAGCAGTACTTGAGCCCGGCCGTGTCGAGGCGCTCGCGGACGAGCGAGAGGAACTCGGTGAACTGCGAGAAGACCAGCGCGCGGTGGCCGTTGGCGACGAGGTCGCGCGCAAGTTCGTCCATCTCGTCGAGCTTGGCCGAGAGAGAGAGCTTCTGGCCGGGGAGCTTCACCATCGCCGTGTGGAGCGCGGCCTGGCGGAGGCGGAGAAGGGCCTCGAGGACGGCGAAGCGCGCGCCGTCGAGCCCGTCGCGATCGATCGCCTTCATGACCTTCTCGCGGGTGAGGAGCAGCAGGCGCTCGTAGAACTCGCGGTGCGCCGGGGCGAGCTCGCAGTGCAGGAGCGACTCGGTCTTGAGCGGGAGGTCCTTCGCGACGTCTTCCTTCAGCCGCCGGATGATAAACGGCCGCACGCGGCGGCGGAGCGACGCCATCGCTTCGTGGTCGCCGGACTTGTGGATCGGGAGGGCGTACCGCTCGCGGAAGGCCTCTTCCGACCCGAGGAGTTCCGGCATGAGGAAGCGGAACTGGCTCCAGAGCTCGTAGAGGTTGTTCTCGATGGGGGTGCCGGACAGGCAGAGGCGGTGGTCGGCGCGGAGGAGGCGGGCGGCGCGGGACGTCTGGCTGTCCGATGTTTTTATTTGCTGCGCCTCGTCCAGGATCGCCCAGCGGAACGGGATCCCCGACAGCATCTCCGCGTCGCGGCGCAGCACGCCGTACGTCGTCAGCACCAGGTCGTGCTCCGGGATTTTCGCGATCAGCTTCTCGCGCGACCCCGCCTCGAACCGCAGCACCTTGAACTGCGGCGTGAACTTTGCCGCCTCCTTCGCCCAGTTCCCCACTACCGACGTCGGCGCCACGATCAGGTTCGGTCCCTTGCCGCCCTTCTGCCGGTCGCCCAGCAGCAGCGTCAGCGTCTGGAGCGTCTTCCCGAGTCCCATGTCGTCCGCCAGGATGCCGTGGAACCCGCCGTCGCGGATCGACTCGAGCCATGCGACCCCATCCTGCTGGTACGGCCGCAGCGTCGCCTGCAGCCCGGCCGGCGCTTGGAAGGCCTTCGGCTGCGGCGGCTCCGGCATCCGCTCCGGCGCGTCCACGCTCGCGAAAATGTCCCCCGCGAGGCCGATCTGGTTCGCGGGAAGGCGGATCTTCCCCTTGCCCCCCGCCGTCCCCGCGCGCTTCGCGTCTTCCCACAGCGCGCGCAGCTTCCGGAGATCCCCCTCCGGCATCGGCGACCACGACCCGTCGGGCAGCTTCAGGAAGCGCAGCCCGTTGTCGTGCGCCGCGAACAGCTCGTCGAGAGGGATGCCGAGCCCATCCAGCGCCGCCGTCGCCTCCATGTCGAGCCATGAGCCCGACACCGAGACGCGCACCGACGTCTTCGGACGCCCGCCGCGCAGCTTGTACCCGCGCAGTGAGTCGCGCCCGACGATCGGCCACCCAAGCCCCGGAAGCCCTTCCGACAGGAATTTCAGCGCGTTTTCGCCCCACAACCGCACCGACCACGGCTCGCCCGTGCACCCCGCCGCCGCCGCAAGCTTCTCGCGGAATTCGCGCTCCGCCGCCGGCGCGCGCCGCGACCAGAACGCGCCCGTCGGGTCGATCCCCTCAACCATCCCCGCCTTCTCCACTTCCGTCACCTGCGCAGGTCCGTCCCCGTACGCCAGCGACAGCCGCGCAACCAGCGCGCCCACCTCCTCCGACAGCGCGATCACCGCCCGCGGCTTCACCGTCACCAGACGCTTCGAAAGCGCCCCGTCCTCCACGATCAGCGCCCCCGGGTCCGCCAGCTTCGCGAAGTGCTGCTTCACGAACCGGTCCGAGTCGGCCAGCGGGATGTCCACCGGCGCCTTCAGCAGCGACACCGCCGCCGCCGCGTCGCGCAGCCCCTGCACGGGCCGCCACTGCCGTCCGTCCGTCGCCCACGCCCGCCGCTCGCCGATGATCGACCAGCCGCTCACCGGCACGTCGCCCTCATGAAGCGACCCCGCGAGGCGGAGCCCGCCGCCTTCGCGCTTGGACAGGCGGAATTTCCACCCCAGGAACCGCTCCTGGATCGACGCCTCGGCGAACGCCCCCGGGCACGCCTCGGCCAGGTCGCGGGCCGCGCGCAGCACGGCGTCCACCGCGTCGGGCTTGACGCGCGTCGCGTCCTCGAGCGCCAGCCCCAGGATCTCCGTGAAGCGGCGTTCGTCGGTGTTCAGGCCGGCGTCGTCCGCCGTCCGCGCGTCGAACCGCTCGCCGCCGCGCGCCGCCTGCACCGCCAGGCGCCCTTCCTCGACCCGCAGCGCCACGCGCAGCGAAACCCCCGCCGGCGCTTCCAGGTCGCACGCCGTCGCCAGCGCCCCGAGCCGGTCCTCCCAGTGCGTCGTGGCGCTTCCCGCGTCCCCCGACTTCTCCGCCACGGCGAGCGCGAGGGCGACGATGTGGCGGCAGATGCCTTCGCAGGCGCCTTCGCAGAAATGTTCGCCGCGGGGGCCGAGGTCGATTTCGACGGAGAAGGGGCGGTCCTTGGCGCCCTTGACCTGCCCGCTCCAGAGGGTCTCTGCGGCTTTCCGCACGCCGGTGACGCGGCCGTCCTTGAGATCCCGCGCGCCGAGGGCGACGGTAGCGGGGGAAGTCCACGACTGGATGGAGCGCAGGCTGAGCACCATGGGGTTTACACAATATCGGCAGGGAAGGGGGAGCGGCTTGAGACGGGGAGTCTCGAGTATTCGGGTTCAGTTCGGCGTTCGGGGTTCCGGATTCCGAGACCACCGGGAGGCGGCCTCGCCGGCAACCGCACTCTCGACTCGAAACGCCAAACCTCCCGGAACTCCGAACCCCGAACCCGGAACGGAACCCGCAAATCCGCAACTCCCCCGCGAAATTTGGGTTCTTGGCCTTTCCCGTCCGGGGCCTTATCCTTCCGCGCCATTCGCCGAAACCACACACCGCACCTTTCCTGACAGGAGACCTCATGAAGCGTTTCACGATGATCGCCGCGGCGGCGCTGATGGCGTGCGTCCCGGCCCTGGCGCAGACGGACGTCGCTCCCAAGCCGGGCGGCGACCCGAAGGCGCCTCCTCCTCCGATCAAGCTCGGCACGGTGGACCTGAGCAAGGTCTACGACAAGTGGACCAAGGTGAAGGACTTCACGGACGAACTGGAGGTCCAGAAGAAGGCGCAGGAGGCCGAGCTGGACAAGATGGAGAAGGACATCAAGGAGAAGATCACGATCCGGGACACGCCGGGGATCAACCCGAAGCTCAAGATCAGCGCGCAGCTCGATATCGTGCAGTTGCAGGCGAAGGCCGACTACATGATGAAGTGGTGGAACGACCAGGTGAAGAAGCTGCTGGACGAAGGGATCGCGAAGTATTTCGACGAGATCCAGGCGGAGGTGGCGGCGTACGCGAAGGACAACGGCTTCACGCTGGTGCTGAAGACGGAGACGGGCCCGCTGGCGACGGCGGATCCTTCCCGTTCGGACGAGAAGATCGCCCGGCGCATGATCCTCTACTCGGCGCCCGAGTACGACATCACCGAGGAAGTGCTGACGAGGCTTGAGGCGAAGTACAAGAAAGAGAAGGAAGCGGCGCCGAAGGACGGGAACGGCAAGTAGGGAGACGTGAGTCCGGAGTGAAACAAAAAAGGGCGCGGCCATTGGCCGCGCCCTTTTTTCATGGTCAGAGCCCTGTCCCAGCTTCGACCTTCAACTTTCGACCTTCGACGTCTTTCAGTCGAGAAACTCCTTGTCCCTGATCTTCTTCGGCAGGTACTCATCTGTCACAAACGAGATCCCGCGGTTCGACAGCGCTTCCAGCTCCAGCTTGTAGCCCAGCCGCAGCATGTTCTTGATCTCGACCTGCCAGTGCTTCTTCTGGAACCACGGGTACTCCATGATCTGCTTCGCGCGGCGCGTGTCCTCGTCGTTGAGCTTGATCGTGACGGTGTCGTCGATCTTCCAGCGCTCCTTGTCGAAGCTCGAGAGGCCGACGAACTTCGCCTGCGGAACGGCCATGCGGACGGACTCGTACGCGAGGTTGATCGAGCCCTGCTTGACGACGCTGTAGATGTAGTAGCCCCACGGGTCGTTATCCACGAACGTGTAGAGCGGAAGCTTGAGCTCGTTCACCATCCGGTGCAGCAGGCGACGGACGCCGCGCGGCGGCTGGCCCTGCCCGTGCAGCAGGATGCACTTGTGCTTCTTCCAGAACTTGTCCTCGTTCAGGCGCCGCCAGACCGCGTCCTTTTCCACGAGCAGGATGAACTTCGCGTCGCAACGCTTGAACTGGACGATGTTCGGTTCGCAGATCGACGGGATCGACCAGCCGCCTGACCCCATCTTGCGCGCGTCGATCGTGTCTCCCATGTCGCGCAGGGTCAGCTCGCCGACGAGCGCGCCCTTGTTCGACGCAAACAGCCCGAGCTCCTCGCGAAGGGCATCCGCCGTAACCTCGAGGTCCTCGATGATCGGGTCCGACTCTTCCTGCTCGTCGAACGTGTTCTCCGACGTGCCGGGGATCGTGCGCTTGGCCATGTAGTACAGGTCACGAATGCTGGTCGTCTTCCCCTCGTCCAGCAGGTCCTTCGCTTTCTCCGCGACCAGGAACGTCTGCATGTACTTCTTCGCCATCCCGATGTTGAAGAACTCGCGCGACTGCTTCGCGCGGCCCATCTCGATGATCGCCTTCTTCGGGTTGAAGTTGACGTTCGAGAGGTTTCGGAGCGGGATGTCGACCGAAGGGTTCTTCTGCTTCTTGATCTCCTCGACCGCGTCGGTGCCGAGGTTGAAGAGCGATTTGAGGATTTTGTCGTTCTTCCTGATGGTCGCGATCATGGCAGCCCCTCAAGGAATGGATGTTTCGTCCCCGCCTGCCGCATCCTTTTTCATCCTTTTCAATCTGTGACCAAGTCGTTCTTATCGCCGTTGAATCCGTCTTTCATCCGGTTTCCGAAAGCTGGATGAGTGACGGGATGAACGGCGATACGAAAGGCGGGGTCACGGATAAGAAAGGATCAAAAAGGATGCGGCGACCTGCCCCCGGCTAGTCCTGCCCCTCCGGCTTGTCCTTCGGCGGCGCCGGCGTCTCGACGATGTGCACCGCTTCATGCACTTCCTGGATCGCGCCCTTCACCAGCTTGTCCGCCGCGGCGCTCTCGCGCTTGGCGATCTTCTGCAGCCAGTAGTTGATCTTCGACGCCTTGGACTCGATCGTCTTCTCGGTCGCCTTCTTGATCAGCCCCTTGTGCGTGATGCGGGCCAGGCTCTTGGCGAGGATCGCGGCGTACTTCTCGAAGATCTGCCGGCGCTTCGCCTCGCGCTCCGCGTGTTCCTGCTGGCGGATGAACGTCCCGATCTTGCGGCCCACGTCCTGGAGGGCGAGCTTGATCTCCTTCTCGACCTCGGCGTAGTTCGCAATCGCGTCCTTGGATTCGCTCGTGAACGGGACCCAGACGGACGCGAAGTGGATGAAGACGACGGCGGGGCCGATGGGGAGCGAGCCGCGCGGCTGCGAGAGGCCGTAGTTCTTCCACGACGTCTCGATGGCGGCCTGCGTGATCGCGCACGCCGACTGCTGGTAGAGCAGCGGGACGCGGTTGGCGTAGCGGAACAGCGTGACGGGATCCTCGGCGTCCATGCCCTCGCAGTCCCACGCGATCGCGGCCTCGAGCAGGAACGGGTTGCCGCGGTAGACGCTCGGGCGGCGCGTCGTCGCCACGTAGCACTTCGCCTTCACCGTCGCCTTCAGCCCCGCCAGGATCCGGTCCTCGCCGATCGGCGAGATGCAGTTCGTGGGCGGCGCCATGATCTTCGTGGCGTTGATCGCCTTGTAGAGCGCCTCGGCTTCCTTCGGCCCCATCGACTGCACCCACGTGTTGCTCGTGAGCCCCGCCTTGCCGAGGATCTCGTGCGCGACCTGGCTCGAGACGCGCGAGAAGTCGTTGCAGAGGAACCCCTGCATCTTCTTCTCCTCGGTCGACCGCATCATCTTCATCAGCGTCCCGAGCTCGACGCCGTACGGGTGCGGCTTGATTTCCTTCGGCGGCTCCGGGTTCGTGTCCACCTGCCGGCTGTACACGATCTTCTCGCCCAGCGGCGTGATGTACGTCAGCGTCAGGTGCGGGTTCGCGATCGCCGTCTCGCGGATGTACTCGTCCACGCTCCGGCGGCCCTTCTCGTACTTCCCCTCGAACTCGATCTCGACGCGCGTCCCGTGCTCGCGGTGCCACTCCGCCGATTCCTTCTCGCTCGACAGCTCCGCCTGGTTTTTCGTCGTGTCCAGCGTCAGCTCGCACTCGTAGACGGGCTTCTTCGCCCCCGTCCGCGTCGCGATCCGCACCGGCTGCCCCGTCGTGATCTGCGCGTACAGCCCCGCGGCCGAAATCCCGATCCCCTGCTGCCCGCGCGACTGCTTCATCGTGTGGAACTTCGAACCGTAGAGCAGCTTCCCGAAAATCTTCGGCACCTGCGCCTTGATAATCCCCGGGCCGTTGTCCTCGACGATCATGCGGAAGCGCTCTTCGTTGATCATCTTGAGCTCGACGAGCAGGTCCGGCAGGATCCCGGCCTCCTCGCAGGCGTCGAGCGAGTTGTCGACCGCCTCCTTGACCGCCGTCATCAGCGCGCGCTTGGGATTGTCGAACCCGAGCAGGTGCCGGTTCTTGGCGAAGAACTCGCTGACCGAGATCTCGCGCTGCTTCTTCGCGAGCGACTCGGCGGTCTGCGGCACGTGCGCCGGGCCGCGCCGCTTCGGCGCCACCACCTCGGAAGCGCCTTCACCCGCCGCCTTGGCGCCGCGTGTCCGCACGACCTTGGCCGCGGGGGCGCTGTCGGCCACCGCCGCCGGCTCGATCTTGTCCTGCTGCATCGGCTTCCCCTTCTTCGTTCCGGGCCGTTTTTTCATGGGATCGGGGTACACCGTCCTCCGGGGTGGTTTTCGGCAAATGTTGGGGGGAACTTGAGGGGGATTGATAGTCGGAGAGAGGGCAGGTGGCAAGGAATACAGGAAAGGCGGGGGAGAGGCGGGCGGCTGCGGGAGGACTAAATTTACAATTTATAATTCATAATTATGAATTATTAATTCCGCCTTTCTCCCCCATTGACGCTTCCCGCCCGAAACCCCGACACTCCGCCCATGCGCTCCCTCCGCCTCGCCTTCCTCGCCTGCGCCCTCGCCGGCTGCAAGTCTCCCACCCCGCTCGTCGCCGAGTATTCCCCCGAACGCCGCTTCACACTCCAATCCGGCGAGTGGCTGAAAAACGCGTCGCTCAAGCCCGCCGAGTCCGCCGCGGGCCGCGTCTCCGAACTCGAGGAAGGGCGCATCGTCGAGGTCATCTCCGGCGGCCACGACATCCTTCGCTTCGAACGCAAGGACGACCAGGTCCAGCTCAAGGCCTGGGTCGAGATCGACGGCGGCCGCCTCGTCTCCGCCTGGCTCTGGGCCCGCGAGTGGGGCGGCGAGACGAAGTGGTTCGTGGGAAGCGCCGGCACGGGGACGTGCCGCGTCGACGACCGCGACGACGAAAGCCTCGAGGGATCGATGGACCTGACGTTCCAGGGGCGCGGCGAGTCGCCGCGCGGCGGAATCTCCGGGCCGTACGTGTTCCGGCTCGCGGGGGATTTCACGGTGAAATTGCCCGGCGTTCAGTAGTCGCCGGCTACTTGGGGACGTCGATCTCGACGCGAATCCAGTTTCCAGGTCCCTTCAGAGGTCCGATTCCTCCAGAGTTTGTGGCGAGCCCCTCGGCGCGGCCTGTGAACACGTACAAGGCTCGCGCATTCTCGTCCGCCAATGCGGCCATCGCGACCTCGGGCATCGGGCGGAACTTGGTGATGGTCAAACTCGGCAGTGCGATTTCGGCAACATCCTTGCGGCGGAATAGAAACCATCGGCGCGCGGTCGGAAAGTCGGCAGCGGCCGTTACCTCGGCAGGGACCGGAGGGACTGGGCGAATCGCGACTGCGGCCACGACGCCGAGGCGATAGCACCCTCCCCACTGATTGGCGAGAAACCTGCCATCGCTGGTGGCCCAACCCGGTGGCATACCCGCCGCAGTCACCTCTCCGCCCAAGGTGATTTTCTCGGCTTTCCCAACATTTGCGGGAAAGGTGAAGCGCCAGCCGTCCACGTAGAGAGAACGACGCTCAGGGACGTAAACCGCACCCTGCCCAAGGCGTTTGCTCTTTCGGATGATCCCCTGTCTGCTGGCAGACAACACGAGCAGGCCGGCAGAGTCCGTGACTCCGATGGCGACATCGTCGGAGAGGGCGATGATCGACCGCAGCTGATGCTCTATCTTGAAGCGACTGGTGACGCGGCCGCCCGCAATGTCGACGACAATGACGGTCTCGCCGGCGCAGCCGAATGCAGTGGCGATGCCCGGCGCGATGGAGAGATCCGCCAGGTCTATCGGGACTTCGATGTTCTGGGCTACGGTCATGCTTGCCGTGGCTATGACGACCACGGACCGCGTTGCGGAATCGAAGGAGACGAGGCGACTGCGGTCGTCGCTGAGGACGGGACGACCGACGAGCGCACCCTTGAAGGGAACAGGTGTGCCCGGTTTCCAGTCTTCGGGCCAGATGTCGGACGACGGGGGAGTGGGCGGTTTTTCGGCCGGCGGTGGCTTCACGGGCGGGGCGGGTTCGGGGACCCCCGCAATCGGCGCACCGCTGACCGAGAGCCGGTCCAGCTTCTCCACCTCGAGAACCGACTCTCCGCCCTCATACTTGAGGTGAAACGAAGCAGGTGAAATCTTTCCGTGCAAGATCGAGCCCCCGTCGGTTCGCAGCTCAGGGGGATCCAAGGAGAAGTCGATTGTCAGGATGCGATGAACGGGAATGTGCACTTTGCCAAGGTCGCACTCGATATCGAATGCGTCCAGGTCGGTAATGGTCCCACCAAAGATGGCAACTCCGCCATGCTGGACGCTGACGGAAATAGTCAGGTCTGAAAGGGCGAGGAAGTCCCGATTGGTAGCGCCTCTGGGGAGTTTCCCGTCGGTACAAGCCAGAAAATCGATTCGATTGACCCTCTCGATGGGAATCTCAACCTCACCGCCGGCCCAGGTGAGTTTGATGGGCGCCGTGCCGAATTCTCCGTTCAGGACCGAATTGTCACGAAGGGTGACCGCTGCTTTGCCGCCCGAAAACATGATGCTTTGAATTTTCGAGGGCTCAAGGCGAACGCGTCCCAGGCTACCGTCAAACTGAAACGCAGCATCATCGGGCAACCTGCCGGCGATATAGCTACCTTGATCGGTGGAGACGTCCGCGAAGTTCTGAGCCAAGCCTGGCTTCGGGCCAAGGAGAAGGGCTGCCGTTATCGCGGCGAGTTGCAGTACCCGCAAGGATCGCTTTCCCAACCTCTGAGAAATCATCATTTTTTCTCCAATGACAGGGCCACAAGATCTCCCGCGAGTAGCAGCCGATATCCGGGGTAGTTGCGGCCTGCAGGACTTTCCGGGGGCGATACCGACAGGTGCGCGAAGAGCATCTTGCGAGCGGGATCGAGGACCAGGTGAGTAGCGCGGCCTTCGATGCGGATGGACTTGCGAAGCTCGAGCGTGGACAGGGCATACTCCTTCAGGAACCCGGCTTCAGTTGCGAGGTAGAAGGTCCCGCACCCCGGCGCCATGGCGGCGCTGATCCAGGGATCGGTTTTTGACACGAACGCCATGTCGGCCTCCGCGGTTTTTGCCAGGCGCAATATGCCCCCGGTTGAAGTCATCAGGTATCGACCATCGGGGGATATCTCGAATGCGCCCTCCAGATTCACCTCGTTGCAGCGCGAGGCGTATTGCTGCCACCCGAGTTTGGGGTCGCGTTGAAAGATGAGGCACTGCATGCTCCCTCCCGAACTTCCGAGCTGGGCAATGTAGATACGGGACTGGTCCGGGTGGAGCCGAAGATGGTGCCTGCCGCTGTAGTACTCCAGTTTCTCCACAGCTCTTTTCTGGAGGTCGATGACGAGCATGTTGCCCAACTGGGCCTCGACCTGGACAACGGCCAGGCCGGCCGAGGAGACTTCGATGTCTCTCGGGTCGCCTTCAAAATCGAAGGGCGGGCCCGGCTTCCAGGTCGCCGTCGAAACAGCGGTAATACGGCCGCGTCCACGGACTCCACCCTCATCCGCCGCTGGCTCCACCTGGGACGCCACATATATCGTGTCGCCCTTTGCGCTGAGGGAGGCGCAGATGGCGGGCTCCTCAAACTTCAACTCGGCCGCGATAGTCATGTCGGCCGTGCTGATCTTCAGCAACCGGGAGTCCGACAGGTCCAGGGCATAGAGAAACGCGCCGTCGGCGCTGATCATCAACTCTCCAACCGCCGTCATCAGGTGCAATCGGCCCTTTTCCACGACCTCGTTTCCGGTCACAAGTTCGGCCCCCACGGCCGCTGGTGGGACAGGCTTGTCCGGAGGGGGAGCCTTTGGCCCAGCGGGAGCAGGAGGGGCCGTGAAATCGATCGTCCTCACTTCCGGCTCCGTCCATTCGACGGATCCGTCCTCCAACATCCAATGAATCTGGAAGAGGATCTCGATCGTATCGGTGTCGTCGGCAGTTCGACCGATGTCCACCGTGGCCTCGGCGCTGTCAGCGCCCGCGGCCTTCTTGAGCCCCTGCTCCTTCATCAGCGGACTGGCCTGCTTCCATCGCCCGTCGGCCCCCGCGGTGGGCTTTGCGCCTTTCAGCTGGCTTCGCCTGATCCAGGCGAAGCCAACGGATTTCAGCGAGCCCAGCGGATCGAGAAGGGAAGCCCGGATTTCCAGGCGGGCCTTCCGAGCTTCTACGATCGCGGCGGTCACGGCTGCTGCGACGACGCGGCCGCGCATGTAGGCTTTCAGCGATTCGGGAGGGATGGCGAAATTCAACCCGGTCCCGGCAATCTTCGCCGCGGCCATTCCGACAATCTTTCCTTTCGAGTCAACCACAGGACCGCCGCTGTTTCCTGGATTCACATTCCCGTCAAGCTGGACTGTCGCAACCTCGCCCCGTTCATCCCGCCGAATGCTCGATACGGACACCTTCGAAATCGAGATGTCCGGATTGCGGCTCGACGTCGAGAGCGCCTCCCCGAACGGGAAGCCGGCCACGAACACGTTCTCAGTTTCGCGAAGTTCCGTCTTGGACGCGAATTCGA
Organism: uncultured Planctomycetia bacterium; assembly: GCA_964590435.1. Classification (GTDB taxonomy): domain Bacteria; phylum Planctomycetota; class MHYJ01; order WSZJ01; family WSZJ01; genus WSZJ01. Next base: position 76,052 of record CAZPWT010000005.1, on the reverse strand, counting down.
GTACGGCCGGCAGAGCCGAGTCCTTGACTCGCAGGAAGGCGACATCGCGCGTCTCGTCCGCCGCCAGCACCTCAGCCTGCAGGACGCGCTCTTTCCCCGATCCACTCAGCAGGACTACCTCGACTTTCGGAGCGCCAGCAACGACGTGAGCGCAGGTCAGGAACCACCCGGTGTCGGCCGACTTCCGCACCAGGAACGCTGACCCCATCTTCAGCACACTTCCGTTCGACCACTTCACGTAGGCCGTCGCTTCCTTCAGCTTCGTCAGCGTAGGCGCCTGCAATTCCTGCCCCTGTGCAGAGCCGGCCACGATCACCAGGCAGCATGCCAAAGCATCTCTGAGAATTCGCATGGGATTCCCTCATGTGGCGGATTGACAACTGAACTGCTGACATCTCCCCTCCTCGGGAGTTTAAGGTCTTGAAGTCGATGCGCTCAACGACCATCTGCCATCTCGAATCGGCTCAAGTTCCCCGCCCGCCGCGCCGACGTATTCCATTGCTCCCGGACGGGCGCTTCTCGTCCCGGTTCCGCCGTGCGGCGGGGCCGGCGGGCGCGTGCGTGCCGTCCCCCTCTCCGGAGCGCGCCATGAATCAGAGAATTGTGCTGGGCCTCCTCATCGCCGGGGGGCTGGGAATCGGGTTGTTCGCCGCGGTCGAGCGCGTGATGCGCCAGGCGGGGCGGCGGGTGGTGAAATTCGAAGAGCCGCCGGTGGAGCCGGAGCAGCCGGTGACGCTGGTGTCGGCGCCGGCGCCGAAGCCGCCGGTGGCGCCGATGCCGGGGGCGGTGAAGCCGCCGCCGGCTGTGGTGCCGAACGTGCCGCCGCCGCCGCCAGTGATCGAAGCGCCGATCCCGAAAGGATCGCCGGTGGTCGAGAAGCTGGCGGTCTGCCTCGGCGTGAAGGACCGCAACCCGGTGAACGAGACGACGTCGGTCTCAACGAAGACGAGCCGCATCTACTGCTGGATGCGCCTTTCGTCCGGGTCGGGCCGGAAGGTCCGCCCCGTCTGGACGCTGAACGGCAAGAGCACGACGGGCGCGTGGATCACGATCGGCTCGAACGCGTTCCGGACGTGGACGACGAAGCGGATCGACGCCTCGAGCGTCGGGCAGGCGAAGCTGGAGATCCAGGACGAGAAGGGGAGCGTGCTGGCGACGAAGGAGTTTGCGGTCGTGCGCAAGTAGTCGCCCGCTGACAGCGACCGAGGGTTCGGCCACAATGCCGGGATGCGAAACGCACTCCCGGCATTTCTGTTTCTGGCGGCGGCCGGCGCTTCGTGCAGCCCGCCGCCGGCGCCGTCGGGCGCTGCGGCGCCGCCGTATGCGGTGGCGGCGGACGGGCGGGCGTCGTTGGAGATCCTGGTCACGAGCGGGGAGCGCGTGCCGCTGACCGGAGGCGCAGCCGGCGAGACGTGGCGGCTTCCCGGCGTCCCTGACGGGATGGGGTGCGCCGGGGCGACGCTCTTCGTGAACCATGAATGGCCGAAGGCGGTGGGGGCGGCGGAAGGGCCGCTGGCTTCGGGGGCGCGGATCAGCGAGCTGGCCCTCGCGGGCGGCAAGGTCGTCTCGGGGCGCCCGGCGATCCGCGAGGTCTGGTTCGGCGAGCCCGCCGCGAAGGCGGAGGCCGGGAAGGTCGCAGTCGCGAAACTCTGCTCGGCCTACCTCGCCGGCGAACGCGAGGAATTCGACCCGCCGATGTTCCTCGCGGGCGAGGAAACGTCCGGCAAGGACACGAGCGACGGCCGCGGCGGACAGGCGTTCGCGCTGGCCGGTGGTGCGCTGTACGCCCTTCCGAAACTCGGCCGCGCGCCGTGGGAGAACCTCGCGGTGCTCCCCGGGACCGGCGCGGTCACCGCGGTCGTCGGGCTGGAGGACGCGCCGGCGACCGGCGACGGGCTGCACGCCGAGCTCTACCTGTACGTGGGCGCCAAGGACAAGGCCGCCGCCGACCCCGCCGCGCGCAACGGTCTCCGTGGCGGGAAGCTCTTCACGTTCGTGCCGCGGGAGGCTGCGCAGTCTTCGGAAGCGGCAGTGACGGAGAAGGGGAAAGCCGTCGTGGGCCGCTGGGTCGAGATGGATGCGTCGCTCACCGACGAGGGGCTCGACGCGGCGGCCGTGGCCGCGGGCGCGTTCCGTTTCGTGCGCATCGAGGACGGCGCGCCCGACCCGTCGCACCCGGGGACGCTGTATTTCACGACGACCGGGCGGCCGCAGTCGGCGAATCCGCTCGGGCGCGTCTGGAAGCTCGAGGTGGACCCGAAGGACCCGGCGGCGGGGGGGACGATCACGATCGTGCTCGACGGGAGCGAGGGGATCGTGAGCCCCGACAACGTGGACGTGAACGCGCACGGCGAGCTGGCGATCTGCGAGGACCCGGTGCCGTCGCTCGAGTCCGTCGGGCTCAAGCGCGACACGTCGGTGTGGATCTACGAGATCGCGACCGCGAAGCTGACCCGCGTGGCCGAGGTCTCGCGCGCCGCGGCGACCGCCCACTGGCTCGCCGCCGACCCCGCGATGAACGTCCTGTCCAAGGGCGAGGACAAGGCCGGCGGCTGGGAATTCAGCGGCATCGTCGACGCCGAGGCCCTTTTCGGCCGCGGCGCCTGGCTCGTGAACGTCCAGGCCCACAGCCTGCTATCAAAGGACCCCGCCGTGGTCCAGGCCGGCCAGATCCTCAAGCTCTCCTGGAAACCGTAGCCCTTGAAAAAGAAGAACCCCGGTCGCCCGGGGTTTTTTCGTTTCCAGCCTGTCCGTCCTACTTCTTCGCGGGAGGCGCCTTCGCCGCCGCCGCAGGAGCCGCAGCTCCCTTCGCTGCCGGGGCGCCCTTCGCCGCCGGAGCCGCCGCCGGCGCCGCAGCGCCCGCCGCCGGGGCCGCGCCCGCCGCAGGGGCCGCCGCAGCCTTCTCCTTGGGCTTCGCCTTCGCCATGATGCTGCGCAGCTTCGGCAGCCCGTAGACCGACGTCGCGTCCGTCGCCTTGCCTTCTTCGACGAACGCCTTGAAGCGTTCGGCGCGGGTGAGGACGTTGCGATGGCGCTTGAGGGCGCCGACTTTCCTGAGGCTCTTGTGGATCGACATGAATTCGTCTCCGGCTGGGAATTGGAAGGGGGAGGAGTCTACCAGCGGAGGCAACGAATGCAAGCCCCAAGAGGGGGCCTGTTCACGCCCTGCGGGCGATTTTCGTCCCCGGGCGCCGCGCCGAGGCGGCCTCGCGGGCGACGCAGAGCGTGGACCGGACGGGAACGCCCAGGTGCCGCGCCGTGCAGCCGCAGCGCGCGACCAGCAGGTGGTACGCCTTCCACGGCCCTTCTTCCATCGTCTGGTACGCGCTCTCGCCCTTCGCGATCACCACGTCCGAGCGGTCGACCTCGCGGCGGAACTCGAGGGAGACGGACGCGGGCGGCGCGCCAGCGAGGTCACAGCCGGTGTGGATGACGCGGCACGGGAGGGCGACCTGGCCGGCGTCGGCGTCGAGGGCGTCGCGCATGAGCGGCGTCTTGCGCACCACGGCGGTGACGCGGCGGGGGCCGATCGCCTCGATGAAGAGCCTGTCGGCGACGATTTCGCCGGCGTTGTCGAGGATGTAGAGGACGCGCTTGGCGGGGCCGAGCGCGGTCTCGAGGCGGGCGAAGTCGTCCACGGCGAACCGGCGTGAAGCGGCGTCGGCGACGAGGGCGGCGGGATCGATCGGCTGCGAGAAGAGCGCCGTGTCGTTGCAGATCGCGGCGAGGCGGCCCGCGGCGACGAGCGGGGAGGGCTGCTTCTGGAGCGCGGCGGTGATGCCGGGCAGGAGGCCGAGGAGGGCGTCGTTCATGCGGCGGCGTTCCTCGGCGAACGGGTCGGCGTTCAGGATGGCGCAGGCGCGGAGGATCGCTTCGCTCGTGACCTCGGCGGGGGAGCGGTCGAACTCGACCTGCCCGGAGACGATCGCGGAGGTGACGTCGAGCATGACCTTCTTGTGCAGCCACGCGTCCGGAGTGACCTGCGCCGCGGTCTCGATCACGCGGTTGAGGATGCAGGGAAGGCACTCGGCGGACGTTTTCACGTGCGTTTCGCTCCCGGGAAGGCGGGCGCTACTTCGAGGCCGGGATCCAGTTGAGGTTGAACGAGAAGTTCGTGCGGCTCGCCATCCCCCGGTACTTCGACAGAAGACTCTCCGCGTCCGCGCCCGTCTGCTTCTCGACGAAGCCCGCGATCACGATGAAGTTGCCGTTCTTGTCCTTGATGAGGCTCGCCTCGTCGCCCTTCTGGTCGCGGACCTTCTTGAGCATGCGCTGGGCGATCGACTCCTGGTCGGCGCCGTAGCTCATGAGCTGCAGCGTGTAGCCCTTCTTCGGGTCGGCGGGGGCGGGGGCGGCGGCATGGTTCTCCGCGGGCGCCGCCGGCGGAGGCGTCTCGCGGCGGACTTCGCGCGGCGTCACGGGAATCGGCGTGGGCTGCGGCTCCTCGGGCGCCTTCGCAGTTTCCGCCGCGGCGGCGTGATGCCGGCGCTCGTACTGCACGCCCAGCGCAAAGCAGCCGAACAGGCAGGCGGTCCCGACCATGAGCCCGACCAGCGCGGTGTTCAGCCTCACCGAGATCGTGGCTTCGCCGGGGCTTGCTTTCTTCGGCGCCGGCGCAGGCGCCGCCGCGACAGGCGCGGGGGCCGGAGCAGGGGCCGGGCGGATCGTTGTCACGCGTTCCTTCACCGCCGGCGGAGGCGTCGCTTCGGCCGTGCCCGATTTTCCGGAGCCGGACCTGAAGAGTTCGAAGATCTCGAGACCGTCTTTTTTGCTCATAGCGCCTCTCCTCGCCGTGGGGTTGCGAAACTCCGAGGGTTCATCGGCGTGGGGGAGGGGTGGGCTGAAGGGATATGTGGTGAAGGAGCCAAGGAGTGTCCTCGGATGTCCGGGAATGTGGACAAAGACGGAAAGGAGGAGCTTATCGTAAAGCGTTTGCCGACAACGTGTTGCGATTTCATTAGTTCGGCACTCCGCTTGCGATATCCCTTCTCGCACGACAAAAACAACGGACAGCAAGACACGCACGGACGGAAAAACGAATCGCGGAGGCCGATCGAAATCACAACTTACAGGGGTCGGGCGTGTGGCCCGGCCCAGGGCGTGTGCCCAACCTGGAGCGGCAGCTCACCAAGTGTCAACCCCCTGCGCTTGGTGGGCTGCTCGCTTTTCCGGGGGTGGAAGGGGATGGACGGTGGGGGCTCGGCGGGCGCGCCGGGCGAAGAGCGGCGGGGATGGCGGCGAGGACGTTGGATGGGACGGCGCTTCTCGCCGAGTTCCTGCGGCGCGCCCGCCTCGCCACCCACCGTCCAGCCCCTTCCACCCCCGGAAAAGCGGCCGAGTTGCGAGTTAAGGGGTCAGCGTCGGGCGCATGGGGCTCGAGGTTCTGGACTCGGCCGCGCCGCGCTGGTCCAATGCTCCGGGATTCGTATGAACGGAGATGACCGATGCGCGTCCAGTTCCGGTGCAAGCGGTGCGGGCGGGATATCGATGCGAACTTCACCCGTCCGGGAAAAACCGCGCAGTGCGTGGGGTGTCACTTCACGCAGGAAATCCCCGATCCGTCCGCCGGCGCGGCCGGTGGCGGGGGAGGGGGGAAGGGAGGCGGCGAGGCGTCTGCGCCGCCTGAGCCGGCGCCGCCGCAGGGGAGGCCCTCGGGCCCGCGGAAGCCGGGCGGCGGAGGGGTGGTCGGCCTGATCATCAAGCTCGCGATCCTCGCGATCGTCGGGTTCCTGGCCTACAAGCTCGGCAAAGGGAGGTTCTTCTAAATGCCGGATCGCGCGGATCTGCTGGCGATCGTGAAGTCGGTGGTGAAATTCGGCGACTTCACGCTGTCCTCGGGGAAGAAGTCGGACTTCTACATCGACTGCCGTCTCGTGACGCTGAATGCGCGCGGGCTGCTGCTGACGTCGAGGGAGATGCTGAACATCATCCGGCCGCTGAAGCCGCAGGCGGTGGGCGGGCTGACGCTGGGCGCGGACCCGATCGCGGCGGGCGTGGCGATCGAGAGCGCGCGCGAAGGGGCGCCGATCAACGCGTTCATCGTGCGCAAGGAGGCTAAAGCGCACGGGGCGAAGAAGTCGATCGAGGGGCCGGAGCTGCCGCGCGGCGCGAAGGTCGTGGTGGTGGACGACGTGGTGACGACGGGCGGCTCGACGGTGACGGCGATCGAGCGGCTGCGCGAGGAAGTCGGCGCGGAGATCCTGCTGGCGGTGGCGCTGGTGGACCGGGAAGAAGGAGGGAAGGAAGCGCTGGAAAAGATGGGAGTGAAGCTCGCCAGCGTTTTCAAGAAGAGTGAGCTTCGCGGGTAGTTGCTGGTTTTGGGTTCCGGAAGTTGAGTTCCGAGTTCCGGGTTCAGAGTTCCGGGTTCGGTCCGGAGTTTTGGGTCGGGAGTTGTTGAGTGAGTTGGGAGTTGGTTGCGGGTTGTGTCGCGTGTCCAACTCCGAACACGCTGAATAACCCGAAACCACGCACTCCGAACCGAACCCGGAATTCTGAACCCGGAACTCGGAACTCAACTTCCGGAACCCCAAACTCCCAACCTACCTCGCCAGCAGCCCTTTCATTTCCACCTCGAAATACTTCCCCGGCTCAATCTCGCTCCCCGGCCCGACCGCGACCCACCACTTCTTCTTTCCCAGCTCCATCACCACGCTCGCCCTCGTCGCCGGCGCCAGCACGCCCTTCTCCTTGTCCCCGAACAGCTCCCGCAGGTCGCTTCCCTTGGGCTCCGGGTTCGCCTTGAGGAAGTCGGCGACGGCCTCGCGGCGCTTGCGGTCCTTCTTCGGCGGCGGGCGCGGGTCGGCGGGATCGCGCTCGCTGTGCTCGGCGGACACCATGAGGCGGATCGTCTCTTCGGGGTCCTGGATCGTGACGAGGTAGCCCGCCGTGCCCGGCGACAGCTCGATCGCCTCGGCGACTTCCGGCGCGATGCGGTTGTATTCGAGCGCCGCGCGCACCGAGAGCCAGATCGGGACGCCCTCGAGGGTCGTGTCGTCCGGCGCTGGAAGCGAATCGACCGCGCAGGCGACGCCGTCGGCGTTCATCGCGCACGGCGCGCCGACGCAGCCGGCGAGCGTCATCATCGCCACCGCGCGTCCTTCCTTCGGGATCGCGATGACGAGCGCGGCGACGTCCGGGAAGTCCTTCTGGGGCGGCCAATCGGCGTTGTGCGCGAGCCACTTCCCCGAGGACGCCGTGGCGCAGCCCGGCTTGAGCCGGAACAGCGCCGTCGGGTCGGTCTGGTCCGCGACCGCGACCCACGTGTTCAGGAACACGATCTCGTCGAACGCCACGCCCGCGCCGTCCGCGATCCCCCGCATCTCCTCGACGAGCGCCGGCTCGCATTCGCGCAGCAGCAGCCGGCAGCGCACCGCCAGCAGCGGATACAGCAGCGGCGCCGGGTCGACCGAGTCGGGGAACGGCAGCATCGTGCGGATCGGCAGCGCGCCGGCCATCCCTGTGAGCTGCGTGCGCCAGAACGCGCTGTGCTTCCGTATCTCCTGCGTCAGCGCCCGGCCGTGCCCGAGGCCGATTTCGTACGGCGTGCCGCGGGCGACGACCTTCTTGAAGCGCTCCAGGACCTCGACGCGGACGTTCGGCACGGAAGGGGCCTCGGCCTTCAACTCGAGAAGCTCGCGGAACCTGTCGAGGAACCAGTTTCCGCAGCGCGGGCCGATGAAGCAGAGCGTCGACTCGTAGCCGCCCTTGAAGTAGTAGTCCTCGGGGACGAAGTAGCCGAGATGGTCGTTCGCGCAGGCGACGACGGCGACGATGCGGTCCTTGTCCGCGCACAGGTCGATCGCCGCGCGGCCGATCGCGACGCAGGGCTCGCCGGGGAAGCAGAGCAGCCGCAGCGCGCCGAGGTCGAACACCTGCACGACGGTCTGCGTCGGCCAGTCGCCGCCGAACGCCGTCGGCGGCATGTCGAATTCGTCGGCGCGGCCGCGCACCACCGCCGCGTCGTCCCCCTTCCCGAGCTTCTCGATCGCCGCGATCGCGACCTCCGCCACCGCCGCGCCCATCTTCTCCGCGCACTCCCAGTCGTCCTTCCCCCCCGGCGTCGCCGGCGACTGGTCCCCCTCCGCGCCGTTCAGGAACACCGCGACCGACCCTTCCCATTTCTTCTCCATCGCCGCGCACATCGCCCCGGGCCAGTCCGCGCTCACGAGCATGTTCTCGCTTCCCAGCACCGTCGCATGCGCCGCGAAGTCCACGAACGTCCCGAGCACTTTTCCGTCGGCGCCGCGCACTACGGCGACCGCGCCGTCCGCGTCGACCGGCCCGCCGCTGAACGCGCGGTTGCGGGAGAGATTGTCGAAGCGCGCCCGGCCGGTCTCGAGCGTTGCCGGCGCGAGGGCGGCGTCCGCGGCGCGGAGGCACTTCTCCAGTCGGGCGACGACCTCATTGAAGAGCTCCTCGTCGTACTTTCCCGCCGCTGCCTGGATGAGCGGGTTCTTCGACAGCGCGCCGGGCCCCGAGTGGTTGTGCGTGGCGCAGAAGAGGAAGTTCTTCGGCGCGATGTCGAGCTCCTTGCACACGCCCTCGACCAGCTTCGCGCGGACCTCGCCGGACACGCCGACGAGGTCGACGGACAGGATCGCGGCCTTGTGGTCCTCGCTGTCGAACACCGCGGCGCGCGCCCAGACCTTGTCGTGCACCCCCGTCGAGAGCGCGCCTTTCCGGTCCCCATACCCCGCCAGCGGCACGTTCCGGCCCGGCGTCAGGTCTTCCTTCGCAAACCCCGCGCGAAACGTCCCGGCGGCGGCGGGAAGGGCGAGCACGAGGACGAGCAGGAGGGGGCGCATGCGGGGAGTATAGCGGCCGCGGGCCGGGCACAAAAAAACGGGGGGAAAGCTCTTCGCTTTCCCCCCGTCGGCTGTATCCGGAATCGACTTAGGTTTTCACCTCAGGCTTCGCGTTCGGATCCACGCTGCCCTCGTTCGCCAGGTAGTAGAGAACGATGTAGTGCTGGAAGAGCGGCATGGTGACGAGCACGCCGACGCCGCAGGCGATCTCGCCGATGATGATCAGGACGAAGCCGATGACCAGCGCGATGATCGTGGGCACCAGGTGCTTGAGGAAGAAGTTCAGGCCGAACTTGATCGAGGTCATGAAATCGGCCTTCTTGTCAACGCAGTACGGCATGGCCCACATGACGATCAGGCCGCCGACGATCGGCACGATGCCGACGAGGCTGACCACGAGGTAGTCGACGAAGCGCTCGAAGCCCTTGAAGAGGTCGCCGATCTCGACTTTCTCGCCGCGCTTGGCCTTGAGGACCATGCCGACGAGGCCGCCCATCATCGGGCCCATGCAGATTCCGAAGCTGACGCCGCCGATGATTCCGGCCAGCAGCGTGGCGATCGCGAACGTGACGACGTTGGGCTTGAGCAGGGCCCAGGCGTCTCCCAGGCCTCCCTTGACTGCGGCGGACGGATCATCGGCCATGCGACTTCTCCTTAGAATATTGGTGGCGCGGCTTGTGTTTTTTCAACGGGTGGCGGAAGCCCTCCCGGCCTCCGAGCGGGCGATTATAGGGGGGTGGTCAGGGGCGTCAACCGAAAGCTCTGGGAAGAGTTCCGCAAGACGCGAAGCCTGCCGGGGCGCGGCGGCGCTGTCAGGTTGGCAGCGATCCGGAATTGTCGGCCGCTGCGCATCTCTCGCAAGTCCTTAAAGCGCTTCACTTTCCCTCCATCCCGGTTCGGGGTGACGGGGGCACAGGGTTTGCTTCTCGCCCCAAGGCCTCCCAGAGTCTATTCCAAGTAACCGGAGCGACACCCGATGGCTAAACAGCTCAAGTTCGACGCCGATGCCCGTGAAGCCCTTCGCAAAGGCGTCGAGAAGATGGCCCGCGCCATCAAGACGACGCTCGGCCCGCGCGGGAACCCTGTGGTGCTGGACCGCGGATGGGGCGCCCCGAACGTGCTGGACGACGGCGCGGCGGTGGCGGACGAGATCGAGCTCGGCGACCCGTACGAGAACGTGGGCGCGCAGATGATCAAGCAGGCGTCGTCCAAGACCGGCGACGACGCCGGCGACGGCACGACCACGGCGGCTGTCCTCGCCGAGGCGATCTTCAACGAGGGCAACAAGCGCGTCACGGCCGGCGCGGACCCGATGGCGCTGCAGCGCGGGATCACCGCGGCGGCGGACAAGGTCATCGAGGCGCTGAAGGCGATGACGAAGCCGGTGAAGGGCCGCCGGGACTGGGAACGCGTGGCGACGGTGGCGGCGAAGGACCCGGTGATCGCGGGCAAGATCGCCGACGCGCTGGACGCGGTCGGCGCGGAGAAGGGCGTGATCACGGTCGAGGAAGGCAAGACGATGGAGACCGAGGTCAAGGTCGTGCAGGGGATGCACTTCGACCGCGGCTTCCTGTCGCCGCAGTTCGTCACGAACCAGAACGAGGGAATCTGCGAGCTCGAGCACCCGTACATCCTGGTGCACGAGGAGAAGATCGGGACCGTCACCAAGCTCATCCCGCTTCTCGAGAAACTCGCCGAGTCCAAGCGGCCGCTGTTGATCATCGCGGAGGACGTGGAGAGCGAAGTGCTGGCGACGCTGGTGGTGAACAAGCTGCGCGGGATCCTGAACGTGTGCGCGGTGAAGGCGCCGGGGTACGGCGACCGGCGGAAGGCGATGCTCGAGGACATCGCGGTGCTGACGGGAGCGCGCGCGGTGATGAAGGACCTGGGGATCGACCTGGAGAAGCTGGGGCTGGACGCGCTCGGGAGCGCGAAGAAGGTGAAGATCACGAGCGAGGAGACGACGATCCTCGAGGGGCACGGCGACAAGAAGCACATCGAGGGCCGGGTCGCGGCGATCGCGGCGGAGATCGCGGAGACGGACAGCGACTACGACCGGGAGAAGCTCGAGGAGCGGCGCGCGCGGCTCGTCGGCGGCGTGGCGGAGATCCGCGTCGGCGCTTCGACGGAGACGGAGATGAAGGAGCGCAAGAGCCGGGCGGAGGACGCCCTTCATGCGACGAAGGCCGCGATCGCCGAGGGGATCGTCCCCGGCGGCGGGACGGCGCTTGTGCGGGCCGGGAAGGTGCTGGACACGTTCAAGATGGACGAGGAGGCGCAGGAAGGCGTCGACGCCGTGCGCGCCGCGCTGGACAAGCCGCTTCGCCAGCTCTGCCAGAACGCCGGGGTGGATGGGTCGATCGCGGTGAAGAAGATCCGGGAGGACAAGAGCGCGAGCTTCGGGTACGACGCGGAGAAGGGGGAGTACTGCGACCTGATCGAGCGCGGGGTGATCGACCCGACGAAGGTGGTGCGGACGGCGTTGCAGAATGCGGCGAGCGTGTCGGGGCTGCTGCTGACGACGCGGTGCGTGATCGTGGATGAGCCCGGGAAGAAGGATTCGCACGAAGGACATGGGCATCACGGGCATGCGCATTAGCGAAAACGGCCAGGAAAAGAAAAACGAAAAAAGAAAAAGTAAAAACGAAAAAAACTACGGAGGAAGGGATGAACATCAAGCCGCTGGATAACCGGGTTGTGATCAAGCCGATTGAAGCCGAGAGCAAGACCAAGGGTGGAATCGTGCTTCCGGACACCGCGAAGGAAAAGTCGCAGAAGGGCGAGATCGTCGCCGCCGGCCCGGGCCGCCTGCTCGACAGCGGCGAGCGCGCCAAGATGGGCGTGTCCAAGGGCGACAAGGTGCTGTTCGGCAAGTACGCCGGCACCGAGGTCAAGATCGACGGCCAGGAGTACGTGATCATGAAAGAGGACGAGATCCTCGGGAAGATCGAGCTGTAACGGCGAACGGCGTCGAAGGTCAAAGGTCGAAAGTCGAAGGTCCGACTGAGACCTGCCTTCCTCGCCCCAAGTCCGCCTTCGACCTTTGACCTTCGACCTTCGACGCCGTTGCCTTTCAAACCGCCAGGAGAAACGAAATGTCCAAGCAGCTCCTCTTCGATAACGACGCCCGCGGCAAGATCCTCGAGGGCGTGCGCAAGCTCGCCGACGCCGTGCGCGTCACGCTCGGCCCTTCAGGGAAAAACGTCATCCTCGAGAAGCGTGGCGGGATGCCGCACGCGACGAAGGACGGGGTGACGGTGTCCAAGGAGGTGGAGCTGGAGGATCCCTTCGAGAACATGGGGGCGAAGCTCCTGAACGAGGTGTGCTCGAAGACGGTGGACCGCGCCGGGGACGGGACGACGACGTCGGCGATCCTGGGGTACGCGATCCTGAAGGAAGGGCTGAAGTACGTGGCGGCGGGGGTGAACCCGATGGCGATCCGCCGCGGGGTGGAGAAGGCGAAGGACGAGGCGATCAGGGTGGTGAAGGCGATGTCGCGGCCGGTGAAGGGGCGCGACGACTGGTTCGCGGTGGCGAACATCGCGGCGCACCACGACACGGACCTGGCGAACAAGGTCGCGGACGCGATGGAGAAGGTCGGCAAGGAGGGCGTGATCACGGTCGAGGAGGGGAAGACGACCGAGACGGTGCTGGAGTTCGCGGACGGGATGCAGTTCGACAAGGGGTACGTGAGCCCGTACTTCGTGACGAAGCCGGAGGACCTGGTCTGCGAGCTCGAGGACGCGCTGGTGCTCTGCTACGAGAAGAAGATCTCGAACATCATGGAGATCATCCCGCTGCTGGAGAAGGTGGCGGCGGAAGGGAAGCCGGTGCTGCTCATCGCGGAGGAGATCGAGTCGGAGCCGCTGGCGGCGCTGGTGATCAACCGGCTGCGCGGGACGATCAAGGTGTGCGGCGTGAAGGCGCCGGCATTCGGCGACCGGCGCAAGGCGATCCTGGCGGACATCGCGTGCCTGACGGGCGGCGTGTTCATCGGCGAGGACTCCGGGAGCAAGCTGGAGAAGATCGAGCTGTCGGACCTCGGCCGCGCGAAGCGGATCGTGGTGGAGAAGGAGAAGACGACGATCACGGGCGGCGGCGGCGCGAAGAAGGACATCCAGGCGCGCGTCGAGCAGATCCGTTCGCAGATCGCGCAGACGACGAGCGACTACGACCGCGAGAAGCTCGAGGAGCGGCTCGCGAAACTGGCGGGCGGCGTGGCGATCGTGAAGGTCGGCGCGAAGACGGAGTCGGAGGCGAAGGAGATGAAGGACCGCGCCGACGACGCCGTGCACGCGGCGCAGGACGCCCGCGAGGAAGGCGTCGTCCCGGGCGGCGGCGTGACGATGATCCGCGCGATCGAGAAGGTGAACGCGCTCAAGCTCGAGGGCGACGAAGCCTTCGGCGCGAAGGCGCTCGCCAAGGCCCTCGAGGCGCCCCTTCGCCAGCTCGCCGAGAACGCCGGTTTCGACCCCTCGGTCGTGGTCGAGGAGGTCAAGGCCGGCTCGGGCGCGTTCGGGTACAACTTCGCGACGGGCAAGACCGGCGACCTTATGAAGGAAGGCGTGATCGACGCGACGCTCGTCTCGCGGTCGGCGCTCGAGAACGCGGTCTCGGTCGCGGCAGTGTTGCTGACGTCGCGGACCATGGTCACGGAACTCAAGGACAAGAAGTCCAAGATCCAGGGGGCCGTCCGCTAACTCCTCGCAACTCCGACGAACTTCAGGGCGGGCCCGGTGACCTTGCCGGGCCCGCTTCTTCTGAAAAGGCGAATTCTCCCGAGGCCCCATGAGCACCAAGCGCGACTACTACGAAGTGCTGGGTGTTCCGAAGAACGCCTCGGTCGAGGAGATCAAGAAGTCCTACCGGCAGGCCGCGCTCAAGCACCACCCCGACCGGAATCCCGGGGACAAGGAAGCGGAGACGAAGTTCAAGGAAGCGGCGGAGGCGTACGAGGTGCTGGCGGACGAGGCGAAGAGGAGCCGGTACGACCAGTTCGGGCACGCGGGGCTCGAGCAGGCGGGGTACGGTCCGCAGGGCTTTTCGTCCACGGACGACATCTTCGCGGCATTCGGGGACATCTTCGGCGACTTCTTCGGCTTCGGCCGGCGCGGCGGCGGCGGCGGGCCGCGGCGCGGCGCGAGCCTGCGCGCCGAGGTGGAGATCGATTTCGTCGAGGCGGCGAAGGGGTGCGACCGGACGCTGGCGATCAAGCGCCACGAGATCTGCACGACGTGCAACGGCACCGGCGCGAAGGCGGGGACGCAGCCGGTCCAGTGCCAGACGTGCGGCGGGCATGGGCAGGTGCTGCAGGGCGGCGGGTTCTTCACGATCCGCACGACCTGCCCGCGGTGCAGTGGATCGGGGAAAGTCGTGAAGGACCCGTGCAAGCCGTGCGGTGGCGAGGGCGTGACGCGCGAGAAAAAGGAAGTCAAGGTGCACATCCCCGCGGGGATCGACACCAACACGCGCATCCGCGTCCCCGACGAGGGAGAGCCGTCGCTTGCCGGCGGCGCACGCGGCGACCTCTTCGTCGACGTCACCGTCAAGCCTCACCCGGTCTTCGAGCGCGAGGGGACCACGCTGTTCTGCGAGGTCCCGATCTCGTTCTCGCAGGCGGCCCTCGGCGCCGACATCGAGGTCGCCACGCTCGACGAAAAAGTCTCCCTCAAGCTCCCTCGCGCCACCCAGAGCGGCCAGCTCTTCCGCATCCGTTCCCACGGCCTCCCCGACGTCGAGGGCGGCAGGCAGGGCGACCTGGTCGTCCGGGTCGTGATCGAAGTCCCGAAGTCACTGACGAAGCAGCAGGAGGACCTCCTGCGCGAGTTCGCGAAGACCGAGAAAGTCGAAGTCAAGCCCCGCAAGAAAAGTCTCCTCGACAAGATCAAGGACATCTTCGAGCCATGAGCGACGAAAAGAAAACTGCGGCCGCCCCCGAGGCGGCGCCCGAGACCGTCACGCTTCCCAAGTCCGAGGTCGACGACCTCCGGGCGAAGGTCGACGAGTACCTCAAGATGGCGCAGCGCGTGCAGGCGGACTTCTCGAACTACCAGAAGCGCGTGGCGCGGGACCGGGACCAGGAGTCGCGGTTCCTGGTGGAGCGGCTGCTGCTGGACCTCCTGCCGGCGCTCGACACGTTCGCGCTGGCGCTGAAATCGGCGCCGAAGGAAGCGGGGGCGTTCGTGAAGGGGATGGAGCTGGCGGAGCGGGAGATTTTCCGGAAGCTGGAGCTGCACGGGCTGAAGCGTGTGGCGGCGGCGGGGGTGTTTTCGCCCGCGGTGCACGAAGCGATCGTGAACGTGGAGACGGAGCAGGTTCCGGCGGGGGAGATCGTGGCCGAGCTGCGGCCGGGGTACACGCTGCACGAGAAGGTGCTGAGGCCGGCGCAGGTGTCGGTCGCGACGAAGAAAGAGAAAGCCTGAGGGCGCGGAGTTTCCCTTTCCAGCGACCCTTCGCGACGTTAGATTCATCGCCCCAAGACGTTACGGAGATCGATGAATGCCGACGTACGACTACTCCTGCAAGAAGTGCGGCCACGCCTTCGAGGTGTTCGAGGCGATCTCCGCTTCCACGCGCAAGCCCTGCCCGAAGTGCGGGCGGCGGACGGCGCACCGGATGATCGGGGCGGGGGCGGGGCTGCTGTTCAAGGGGAGCGGGTTTTACATCACGGACTACGGGCGTGGCGGGTCGAAGCCGGCGGCGGAGCCGAAGGACGCCGGGTGCGCCAAGAAGGCGGGGGAGGGCTGCGCGTGCGCTTCCCCTAAGGCGAAAAAAGGGAGCAAAGCCTGAGCGCGGAACAGCCACTGATGGGACGCCTGAGGGGCGACTGGCGCGACCTGTTCGCGGGGTTCGTGATCGCGCTGGACGTGCGCAAGCTGGTGCTGGCGCTGACGGGGGCGCTGCTGGTTTTCCTGTTCGTGTTCCTGCCGGCGCCGTGGGTGGCGCTGAAGTACGACCCGGGGCTGGCGGCGGAGCTGGGCGAGCGCGGGCCCGCGGGGTACGTGGTGATGGTGCCGGACGCGCTGAAGGTGATCTATCGGCAGCCGTGCCATGTGTCGTTCTGGTGGACCTGCGCGGCGATCCTGATCGGCACGGCGATCTGGTCGCTGTTCGGCGGCGCCATCTCGCGGATCGCGGCGGTGGAGATCGCGAAGGAAGACCGGATCCGGACGCAGGAAGCGCTGTCGTTCGCGTGGCGGAAATGGGGATCGAATTTCTCGAGCCTGGTGGCGTGCGTGCTGGGATTCGGGTTTTTCTGTTCGCTGATCGCGGTGGTGGCGCTGCCGGGGCGGATTCCCGGGGCGGGGCCGTGGCTGGCGCTGATCCCGGCGCTGCTGATGCCGGTGCTGCTGGTGCTCGGGTTCATCGCGAGCCTGGTGGCGCTGGGGACGGTGTTCGGGTTCCCGCTGTTCTACCCGGCGGTGGCGGCGGAGGGGACGGACGCGTTTGACGCGATCTCGCGCGGCTTCTCGTACATCTACTCGCGGCCGTGGCATGCGATGGGATACACCGCGGTGATGCTGGTGCACGGCGCGATCTCGACGGCGTTCATCAACCTTTTTGGGATCGGGATGCTGGCGGTCACGTGCCTCCCGATCCGGGCGGGGATGGGGCCGCAGTTCGACCGCGTCCTGGAATTCGCCCTCGGGCGCATCTCCTACGCCGACGTCACGGCGGCGGGCGGGACCGGCCTCGGCTGGACCGCGATCCTCATCACGAGCTGGCTGCTCCTCATGGCGGGACTCACCCTCGCCTACGCCCTGTCCTACCTCCAGTCCCAGCTCACCATGATCTACTTCCTCCTCCGCCAGCGCGTCGACGAACTCCCCATGACCTACGTGTTCGAGGAGCGTTCGGAAGAGGACGCAGCGGGGGCGCAGGGCGGCGGCGAAAAAGCTCCCGAGGGCAAGGCCGAGGGCGCGCCCAAGCCGTAACGTCTATTTCGCGGGGCGCGTGCCCGTCGGCGGCGTCTCGTCGCGCACGATAACCGGGTTCCGCGTCTCTTCCTTCGCCACCCGGCGCGTCCCCTGCTGCGCGTACTCCTCCGCCGCCACGTGCATCAGCTTCTCAGGCACGTGCAGCTCGGCGCCGCACTTGTAGCACTTCAGCGCCGTCCCCTCCGTGAACATGATCACGTTGTACTGCGTCTGGCAGTCCGGGCAGACCACGATCTTCGTCCGCTGGTACTCGAGCACCGCCGAAACCTGCTCGTTCGTCATGTACCCCTTCTTCACCATGATCTCGCCCAGCCGGAGAAAAATGTCCTCCTCGATCTTCGCCTGGATCCGCACCGCGTCGTGAACCTGCTCCTCGCTCGCGAACCCCAGCTTCAGCACGATCCGCCCGAACATCCCGTCGTCGCGCTTCGTCCGCGAATTGATCGCCTTCTCCTGCAGGTTCGCCTTCTGGATCTCGATGATCTTCTGGAGCTGCTCCTCGGTGATGTACCCCTTCTCCATCATGATCATCCCGAGCGGCTTCCGCTGCTGCATCTCTTCCTGCATGCGGATGCACTCGTCGATCTGCTCATCGGAGCACATGCCCGCCTTGACGGCGATCTTTCCGAACAGGATGTCGGCCTTGGTGAGCATGAAGGACCTATTTCTAACATCCCGGGGGGGCGGGGGGAAGAAACGTCGAAAAAGCGAGTTGCGGGCCTGCCCGCCGAAGCTCCGCAGGAGCGTAGGCGGGTTGCGAGGAAAGGCCCTGACCGGCGGCGAAATCGGCGTTTGTGGACCGGTTTCGCGCTTTCGGGTTCACTTCTTCCCCATGAATCCCGTCGTCGCGGTGGTGGGGCTTGCGGGAAGCGGCAAGTCGGAGCTGGCGGCGCTGTTCGAGGCGCGCGGCTGGGCGCGGGTGCGTTTCGGGCAGGTGACCGAGGACGAGGTGCGGGCGCGCGGGCTGGCGGTGAACGAAGCGAACGAGCGGGCCGTGCGTGAGGAGCTGCGGCGCAAGCACGGCATGGAGGCCTACGCGCTTTTGAACCTGCCGCGAATCGAGGCGGCGCTGGCGAAGGGCCCCGTGGTATGCGACGGGATGTACTCGTGGGAAGAGTACTTGCTGCTGCGCAAGAAGTTCGGCGCGGCGTTCACGGTCGTGAACGTGCAGACGTCGCCGGCGACGCGGTACGCGCGGCTGGGGGGCCGGGCGGTGCGCCCGCTGACGGCAGCGGAGGCCGAGAGCCGGGACCACGCGGAGATCGAACTCCTTCACAAGGCCGGCCCGATCGCGATGGCGGACGTGACGATCGTGAACGAGGGCGGGATGGAGGAGTTGAAAGCGGAGTTCGCAAAGGTCTACGAGCGAGTGAAGGGATAGCGATCTGGCCTGTGCGCGTGCATGGAGTGCATGGCCGTGGTTGCCCGCTCCCGTCGTTCGGCAGCACATCTTTTCCCATCTTTTTGTGTCTGTGCCAGGCTCGTGGCCGTATCCCCTGAACATCCCGCCGTCATCCTGTCTTGTTCCTTTGTGCCCGGATGAAGTCAACGCGGTCGGATGGAGTTACTGGCAAAAGGGCTACGAGCCTGGCGCGGATACGAAAGGACAAGAAAAGATGCGACCGGGCGTGGCTCGTGCGGAATGATCCTGGGCCGCCATGGGACGTCCGTCGTGTTCAGTGCAATCCCGGCGATGCACCCACTCTGCGCTCCCCTACCTCGCCGGCGGCATCGAGAACCCCAGCACCACCGGCTTCGTCGCATACGTGATCGTCACGTCGTCGAGGTACGGCGTCTCGTTCACCGGCAGGTCCGGCCGGTGCCCCGCCGAAAACACAGCGCGCCACTTCAACTCGCCGCTCACGGCCGGCTCCGTCGATTCGCCCACCGCCTGCCCCCCGGGGTCGTCAAACGGCCCTCGCCACCGGCGGCCGTCGTAGAACTGCAGCCGCACCGTCGAGTCGGGCAGCCCCGGCGCTTCCCGAAGCGTCCACGCGACTGAGCCGGGGACGGAAGGGGCGCCGGTGACGCGGGGCGCGCTGGTGAACGTCGCGCCGCTCGACCGCTTGGGGGCCGCGTCGGAGACCCGCGCGTAACGTCCCTCGGTCGCGTCGCGTCGCGCGGTCTCGAACATCTCGAGCGTCCCGACGCGGATTTCGTCCACGGTCCCGTCGAGGCCGAAGTTGCGGCGCGGGTCGTCGCCGAGCGCGCCGAAGGAGATCCACGTCGAGTCGTCGGGGCCGTTCGCGCTCAGGTCAAACCGGCTGGACTTCGGGCGCGGCAGGCTCCCGGGCTGCTGCTCGAACGCGTTCGCCCGCGGCACGAGCTTCCCGTTCACCGCCATCCGGAACGCCCGCTCGACCGGGGCGTCCAGGTCCCACGCGAACGCCACGTGAACCCATTCGTGCGCCCGGAAGGCGTCGAACTCCTCGCGCCCCGTCGCCACCCCCGCCACGGTCCATTCCCCTTCGCCCCCGCCCGGCGGCGCCTCGCGCTGCCCGATCCCGAACCCCGCCAGCCCGCGCAGGTCGAACCCGTACCGGTACGGCCCTTCCGCCGCCGCGCCGTCCGGCCCGGCGGGGAACAGGTAGGCGCCGAACAGCGGAGACTCCACGAGCCCCGGCGCCGTCGCCACGCCGCGCCGGTCGATGCTCCACAGCGTCCGCGGCCGCGACGCCCGCCGCGGGTCGAACGCCGGCTTCACCCAGAACGACACGCACCCGCTCCGCGTCTCCCCGTCCTTCCACGGCAGGTTGTCGAGCGCCCGGTACCTCAGGCACGCGTCCCGCTCCAGGTACGCCCCGTCGGGGAACAGCCGACCCGGCGACGCCACCACCGTGCCGCCGGACCGCGGGCCGGCGGGAAGGGGCGTGGCGCCCTGGATCAGCGGCCCCGGCGCGGGCTCGCCCTCCAGCCGCGGCCGCCGCGCCTCCCGCTCCCGCTTGCGCCGCTCGTCCGCGTTCGCCGGCGGCTGCCGCACCCGGCAGTCGTCCGCGTCCAGCGCTTCACGGAGCGGCGGCGTCAGCGTGGCGCGCAGCCAGGTCTCCGCGCTCCCGGGGGAGACCAGCGTGGCGAGCCCGATGCGCCCGTCGTACCACAGCGTCCCGACGAGCTCGCGGTTCGCGGGGGCGTCCGGCGCCGCGTCCGGCAGCACTTCGAGCGCGAGCCCGCGCCGCGTCACCCCGTCCCCGTCGTACAGCCCGACCTGCGCTTCCGGCTCCGCCCCGCCCCGCAGCGCCGACAGGAACTCGCTCTCCGTCGTCTCGCGCCAGACCTCGTACGCCTTCACGTGCGCCTTCACCGTCCGCCGCGCCGCCACGCGCCCGTCCTGGTCGAGCACGCGGCCGAGCGACTCCACGACGAAGACGCCCATCGACGAAAAGCAGCACTCGGTCGTGGCCGCGAGGAGGTCCGTCTTGTCGATCGGCACCCACGCGTTGCGGTCGGGGTTGAAATCATTGAGAAGTGCATTAGGGTCGGCGTTGGCGCGGAGGGCCTCGGCCTGCGGCGCGTCGATGACGCCGTCGCGGACCTGGCGGTCGAGGAAGCGGCGGAAGTCGTCCCATGTGCGGAACGGGGATCGGGCGCGGGCGCGGAGGACGGCGGCGGCGAGGCGGTCGGCCTGGACGCCGGTGACGGGGGCGGTGGCGCGCAGCGTGCCGATCGCGCCGTCGCCGTCGGCGTACGACACGGGGCGGTCCATCCACTCGTACCCGAACCCCCACCCCGACGCGCCGAGCGCGCGCACCGCCTCATCGACCCACGCCCCCTGCACCCCCTCGAACACCGCCGCCAGCACGAACTCCGGCGCCGTGTTCAGGTTCACCGGCGCGCGGGGAAGGGTCCGGAGCGCGATCGGCCGCAGGTCGCCGAACGCGTAGACCGGCTCGCCGGGGCGCACCGGTCGCAGCCGGTCCTCCGCGGGGCACATGTCCAGCGTGTCCGGGTCCACCCACGCGTGCGCCGTCACGTACGGCTCCAGGCGCCGGTACGCCTCCACCCCCACGAACGGAACGATGTCCTCCTCGCTCCGGAACACGATCAGCTCCTCCAGCCCCAGCGGCCGGCCCTCGTCCTGCGCCGCCTTCTGCCGCCGCTTCGTCTCCGCATCCGCATACTCCACGATCCTCGTCGCCACGTCCGGCTTCAGCCCCAGCCGCCGCCCGAGATGGGCCAGCATCGCCTGCGTCCGGTCGCGCGGCCCGTTGAGCCAGATGCGTGAAGCGGCGTCGGTGACGCGGAGGACGTAGTGGTCGCCCTGCGGCTGCGCGGTCCCGCTGAGGAACCCGGAGACGCCGCGCGGGCGCCCTTCGACCATCACCGCCAGCACCTCGGGGCCGTTGTGCTCGGCGAAGCTCGGGCGAAGGGCCTCGTCGAGGGGCGCGCCGACGGCGTCGAGGTGGGCGTTGCCGTTCACGTCCTCGCCCGGGTCGAGGACGCCGTTCATGTTGGCGTCCTCGCCCCAGCAGGTCCACGGCTCGCCCGGCCGCGGTTCCCCGTCGGCCGCGTCCCGCCCCTGCCACGCCCGCGACGCCGCCGCGGGAAGCTCTTCCATCGCCCGCTGCACTCCGGCGTGGGCCAGCATGAGCGCGCGGACGCCGCTGGAATCGCCGGGGGCGGCGGCGGGCTGGAGGCGCGTGAGGCCGTAGATCGTGAGGGCGATGAGGGCGAACAGGAACACGACGGTGAGGATGACGACCGCCGCGGCGCCCCGGCGGCGCTCCCACGCGGCGCGAATTCTGCCCTTCATCGTCTCGGCTCCCTGGGCGCGACGCCTACTTCCCGGCGAGTCTCCCGCGGATCAGGCCGGCGCGCGCAAGGTCGCGTTCCTGCGGCGACAGAGGGCGGCCCTCCTGTTTCTGAAGGTGGCCGGGCTGGGTGGACACGAAGAGCTCGTTGATGGTGCCGGTCTTGATGTCGGGGAGGAGGGAGAGCTGGCTGCCGAGGCGGACGGCGGAGAGGAGCTCCATCGTTTCCTCGGAGGAGATGGAGCGGGCGTACTTGAGGGTGCCGCAGGCGCGGTAGACGCGGTCCTCCAGCGCGGTCTTCTGTTCCTTCGCGAGCTTTTCGCGGCAGTGCCGCTCGAACTTCACGATCTCCGGGACGACGTCGGAGAGCGACTGCACGAGCCCGGTCTCGGGCTTGCCGAGCGTGGCCTGGTTCGAGATCTGGTAGAAGTTCCCGGACGCCTGCGTGCCCTCGCCGTACAGGCCGCGCACGGAGAAGTTGATCCGCGACAGCGCCTGGAAGACCTTGTCGATCTGGCGCGTCATCACGAGGGCGGGGAGGTGCAGCAGCACGCTGATCCGCATCCCCGTCCCCGCGTTCGTCGGGCACGCCGTCAGGTACCCGAACTGCGCGTGGAACGCGTACGGCAGCTTCGCCGCGATCTCGTCGTCGATCCGGTCGATCTCCCGCCACGCCTCCTCGAGCTGCAGCCCGCTCCGCAGCACCTGGATCCGCAGGTGGTCCTCCTCGTTCACCATGATCGCGACCGTCTCCTCCTTCGCGATCGCCACCCCGCGGTCCCCCTCCGCATTCAAGAGGTCCCGCGAAATCAGGTGCCGCTCCATCAGGAACTGGCGGTCCACCGGCGTCGCTTCCTTCAGCGCCACGTACATCCGCCCCTTCCCGAGATTCACCCCGTCCAGCCCCTCGCGAATCTGCGTCTCCAGCTCCGCCTTCGCCTTGTGCGACGCCACCGTCAAAAACGGCCGCCCCGCCACGTTGCGCGCCAGCCGGATCCGGCTCGACACCACGATGTCGTTCTCGGGCCCCGTGCCGCGAAGCCACTCGCCCGTGCGGCCCGCCATCTCGTCGATGCTGATCACTCCTTGCCCTCCTTGCGCCCCTTCAGCTCCTTGATCCGGTCCCGGAGCCTCGCTGCCAGCTCGAAGTCCTCCGCCTTCACCGCCTTCTCCAGCTCCTTCTCCAGGTCCGCCGCCTTGATGACCTTCGGCGCCGCTTTCGCCACCGCCGGCTTCGCCGCCTTCACCGCCACCGGCGCTTCCGCCACCTTCGGCTCCGGCGGCGGAGCCTTCGGCGCGCCTTTCGGCCGCTTGCCGGAGTGGTCCGTCGAGCCGTGGATCTTCTCGAGAAGCGCCAGCACGTGCTTGCGGAACACGTCGTAGTCGCGGGCGCAGCCGAAGCGCGCCTTCGCCCGGAACTCGCTGTAGAGGATGCCGCAGTCGGGGCAGCGCACGTCGGCTTCCTTGGCCGCGCCCTTCTGCTTGTCCTTGAGGTTGCCGAGCAGCTCGGCGACGAGCGACATCTGCATTTTGCCGATGACGCCCTGCTTGGCGGCGCACCCGTCGCAGAGGTGCTTCTCGAGGACGACGAGGTTGTTGGCCATCTCCGTCAGGTGGACGGTGGCGGCGTTTTCCTGGCACGTCTCGCACATCTTCTGGTTGTTGGCCACGAGCTTCTCCGCGGGTCCCGGCGGCGCTCCGCGCGGGTCCTTCACCCGCCGGCACGGAAGCGCTCCTCAGTCGCCCATTCTACTCCTGATTCAGGTCGCCGTCCCGCCGCAGAAACCTCTCGATGTCCCGCTGGATCGCCGCCTCGTCGTTCTCGCCGCGGCGCTTCACCACTCCCTTGATCTTCCGGTGGATCCGGTCGACCACGGCCTGCTTGCTCCAGCACTGGCGGCAGAGGTGCACGCCCAGCGACATCCCGCCCGGGGAGAACCGGAGGCGGAAGCGGCGGGCGTTCTTCTTGCCGCAGTTCGCGCAGGCGTGGGCGCGCGCGAGGGCGGCGCGGACGCGGACGCAGACGTCGCAGATGAGGCGCTCGCGCGCGACGGCGTCGCCGTCCATGACGGTCCAGGTGTTGCCGGCCTCGCGGCGGCGGCAGACGTCGCAACGGTTCGCCTTCTTCAGATTGTCCATGCGCTCGCCTCCTTCTTGGAAGGGGACTGCGGCACGGCGGATGTCGCGGTCATGTTTTCTTCTTTCCGGCCCGGTCGCCGATCTCTTTCTCCCACTTCTCTAACTCCACAACCTCGCTCAGCGTTCCCTTTTTATGGATTTCCTCGCGGAGGCGGTTTTCGGCCTCGAGGACGTTCATAGCGCGGTTGGCGATTTCGACGGCCTTCTGGCGGGGGACGCGGACGACGCCGGAGTCGTCGGCGGCGATCCAGTCGCCGGGGGCGATCTCGACGCCGTTGATGCGGATGGCGACCTGCATCTCGCCGAAGCCCTTGGGTTCGCCCGCGGTCGGGGTGACGTGGGTCGACCATGCGGGGAACTTCATCTTGCGGATCTCGTCGATGTCGCGGATGGCGCCGTGGATGACGACGCCGGCGACGGCCTTGCGGAGGCAGGAGTGGGAAGCGAGTTCGCCCCAGACGGCGGGGGTGATGCCGCCGGCGTCGATGACGATGACGTCGCCGGGTTTGGCCATCTCGATGGCGCGGACGGGCTTGGACCAGTCGCCCGGCGCGGTGCGGACGGTGTAGGCGGGGCCGACGGCCTTGAGTCCATGGTTCTGGCTGACGACGCCGGGGATTTCGCCCGAGCGGTGCATGGCGTCGGAGATGTTCGGGGTGGAGACGGTCATGAAGATCTTGCGGATCTCATCCTCGGAGGCGCCGCGCTTGAAGAGCTCGGTGGAGACCTTGGCGCGGGTATCGATCGCGTTGCGGATTTCACGCGTCGCCTTCTCCGCGTCGGTCGCCTTGGTGATGGCGCCGCCGACGATCATGATGTCGCCGCCGGCCTCGACGACGTCGACGACCGTCTCCGAATTGAGCCCGCCCGCGACGGCGATCGGCAGCCGCGTCGCCGCGCGCACCGTGCGCAGCAGGTCCATCGGCAGCTTCCCGCGCATCTGGTCGTCGATCGGCATGTGGATGCCGACGTGGTGCGCGCCCCACTCTTCGCATTTCTTCGCCAGCCCCGCGGGGTCGGGGACGTTCAGCAGGTCGACATGCACGTCCATGCCGTAGTGCCGGCCGACCTCGATGCACTCGATGATCGTCGATTCGCTTGCGGTGCCGAGGACGGTCCCGACGTTCGCGCCCGCTTTCGCGGCGGCTTCCATCTCGATCCGGCCCGCGTCCATCGTTTTGAGGTCGGCAACGATCGTGTGCTTGGGGAACGCGCGGCGCAGTTCGCGCACGGCGTCGAGCCCGGCGGACTTGATGAGCGGCGTCCCCGCCTCGAGCCACTCCGCGCCGCCGCGGACCGCTTCGGCCGCGAGCTCGAGAGCGCGCTTCAACTCCAGGAAATCCAGCGCGACCTGAAGGACTGGTTTCATGCGTGGCCTCGATGGCCGTCCTGTATGTAACTTCCGTTAGCGCAACAGGTTACGGTAACGAAGGTCGCGGCTCGACGACGGCGATAAGGTAACCGGGATGCGGGGAAGTGTCAACGTGCAGATGGAACGGGGTGCATGGCCGGTACTGCGCGTTGGCCGGGGGGCCTTCTCATGGAAGGCAAATCGGAGAACTCTCAAGCAAACTACAAATGGCAAACGACAAGTCAGGCTGCGTCATCAAGCGGGCAGGTGCTTTTTCCCGAGAGCGCGCGAAGAAATCGGGCGACGGCGAGCGGTCGGGGTGAGCGGCACGACGTCGCGGCAGTTTGCGACGGCGGGACGCGAAGTCCGACCGCCGACGGCGTTCGATTTCTTCGCGCGCTCTGACTACAATGCGCCGGTGATCACCGCCACCACGCACACCTCGCCGCTCATCGACGAAACGTACCACGTCGCCAAATTGCCCTGCGGCCTCACCGCCTACGTCTTCCCCAAGAAGGGCATGCAGCGCAAGGTCGCCGTCTACGGCACCCTCTATGGATCCATCGACAACGTCTTCCGCCAGAAGGGCGCCGCCCACTCGATGCCCCACGGCATCGCCCACTTTCTCGAGCACCAGCTCTTCAAGAAAGAAAAGGGCGACCTCCTCGTCGAGTTCTCGCGCAAGGGCGCTTCGTCCAACGCCGGCACCGAGTACTCCACGACCGTCTACTACTTCTCCTGCATCGACAACTTCCACGACAACCTTGCGCTCCTGACGGGGCTCGTCTACGACCCGGTCTTTCGCCCCGACTGGGTGGCGAAGGAGAAGCTGATCATCGAGCAGGAGCTGCGGATGTACCGCGACATGCCGGACGCGCGGATCTACCAGAACCTGCAGGAGTCGCTGTACGCGAAGCACCCGGCGCGGGTGGACATCGGCGGAACGGTGGAGTCGATCCAGGCGATCACGCCGGCGCAGCTCGAGCAGTGCTGGCGGACGTTCTACGCGCCGTCGAACATGGTGCTCGCCGTCGCGGGGGACGTGGACCCCGCGGCCGTGTTCGAGCAGGCTCAGTCACTCGTCGCCGCCCGAGGCCTTGCGGGCAACGGCCGCATCACGCGGTCGTATCCGCGCGAGCCGAGGGAG
Source organism: uncultured Planctomycetia bacterium (assembly GCA_964590435.1). Lineage (GTDB taxonomy): Bacteria > Planctomycetota > MHYJ01 > WSZJ01 > WSZJ01 > WSZJ01. Next base: position 49,926 of record CAZPWT010000005.1, on the reverse strand, counting down.
GTGCGCGAAGTGCGTCGGACGGAGGCGATGCAGGTTGCGCGGCCGAAGTTCCTGATGGCGTGGAAGGAGACGAACCCTCCGGCGCGCGGGCGGGCGGAGCTGGAGAGGGAAGTCGCGATCAACCTGGCGCTCGACGCGCTGGTCGGGCGCGGGACGAAGCTGTACGACCGGCTTTACGGCAAGGGGCTGCTCGACGAGTCGTTCTCGGCGTCGTACTCCTCCACGCCGACGTTCGGGGCGACCGTGTGCGGCGGGGAGACGGACGACCCCGAGGCGCTGGAAGCGGGGTTCCTTGAGGGGCTGAAGAAATTCCTCTCGGAGGGGATCCGCCGGCGCGACCTCGACAGGATCCGGCGCAAGTACCTCGGCGCGTTCCTGCGCGGGTTCGACCAGGTGGACCCGTGCGCGTTCTCGCTGCTGCGGTTCCACTTCAAGGGGTTCGACGTCTTCGCGCTGCCGAAGCTCGTCGCGCACGTGACGGGGCAGAAGATCCTGAAGGCCGCGCGGTCGCACTTCGGCGAGAAGAACCGGACGGTGTCGCTGGTGGTGCCGAAGTAAGCCGGGCCTACGTCTTCTTCTGCAGCTCGAACAGCCGCTCCATGCCCTTGCGCCCGAGGCGGAGCATCTCGTGGAGCTGTTTCTCCGAGAACGCGCCGTGCTCGGCGGTCCCCTGGATTTCCACGAACTGCCCGCGCGAGGTCATGACGAGGTTCATGTCGGTGCCGGCGGTGGAGTCCTCGGAGTAGTCGAGGTCCACGCTGGCGCGGCCGTTGACGATGCCGACGGAGACCGCGGCGACCTGCTGGGACACGAAGCGCTTGAAGAGTTTTCCCTCGCGGATGAGGCGGTCCTGCGCGTCGCGGAGGGCGACCCACGCGCCGGTGATGGCCGCCGTGCGCGTGCCGCCGTCGGCCTGGAGGACGTCGCAGTCGATCCAGAGCGTGCGCTCGCCGAGCGCCGCCATGTCCACCGCCTGCCGCAGCGCGCGGCCGATGAGGCGCTGGATTTCCACCGTGCGCCCGTCGACCTTCCCCGAACGGTCGCGCGGCTTGCGCCGGTTCGTCGACCCCGGAAGCATCCCGTATTCCGCCGTCAGCCACCCCTGCCCCTTGCCGCGCAGGAAGTCCGGCACCGAATCCTCGACGCAGACCGTGCACAGCACCTGCGTCTTCCCGAACGCCGCCAGCACGCTTCCCGGCAGGTGCGCCAGGATGTTCCGCCGGAACGCCACCGGACGCAGCTCGTCCGCCCCGCGGCCGTCGCGCCGCCCCTGCGATTTCACGCCGATCGCCACCTTCGCCGCCGCGCGCTTCTTCATTCCTCGCTCTCCTCCTCCGCGTCCTTCTCCTTGTCCTCGGACTCTTCCCGCTCCGCCGCCACCTTGTCGATCAGCTTCGAGATCCGGATCGCCCCCTCGATCGACTGGTCGAACTTGAACGTCAGCTCCGGGATGTACCGCAGCCCCTTCATCTTCTGCCGCAGCTGCTGCCGGATGAAGTTCCGCGCGTCCTGGAGCGCCCGGCTCGCCGCCAGACGCTCGTGCTCGCTTCCCAGCATCGAGAAAAACACCTTCGCCGTCTTCATGTCCGGCGCGGGCTCCACCTTCGTCAGCGTGATCATCTTCATCCGCGGGTCCTGCATCTCGTAGTTCACGAGCCGCGAGATCTCGCGGAGGAACTCGCGCGCCATCATCTCCTTGCGGTGCGTCTGGGCCATCAGAGGATCTCCGTCTCCGCCGAGCAGACGACCAGCCCGGGATGGGTTTTGAGGAACTTCTCGACCTCGCGCAGGATTCCCAGCGCGTGCTGCGTGTCGTTCGAGACCACCGCCACGCCCAGCGACGTCTTCTGCCACAGGTCGTTGTCCTCGACCTCGGCGATACTCACATTGAAGCGGTCGTGCACGCGGTCCTTGACCGAGCGCAGGACGTGCCGCTTGTCCTTCAACGAATGCGATTCGCCGATGAAGGCGCTCACGCGCATCGTGCCGACGACCATGGGATTGCGGCGACCCGGTGACCTGGTGGCGGGACCCTACCTCGCTTCCGCCTTCCGCTCCAGCTTCCGGGCGACCTCCTCCACCTTGTACGCCTCGATGACGTCCCCCGGCTGCACCGTGTCGAAATTCTGGACGCGCAGCCCGCACTCGAACCCCTCGGCGACTTCCTTGACGTCGTCCTTGAAGCGCTTGAGCGACTCGAGCTTGCCGTCGTGGATGACCTCGCCGCCGCGGCGGACGCGGACCTGCGAGCCGCGCTCGATCTTGCCGTCCGTGACGACGCACCCCGCGATGTTCCCGGAACGCGAAATCTTGAAGATCTGCTTGACCGCGACGTGCCCCAGCACCGACTCGACCTTGTCCGGCTCCAGGAGCCCCTCCATCGCGAGCTTCATCTCCTCGACGATGTGGTAGATCACCTCGTACAGCTTGATCTGCACGCCCTTCTCCGTCGCGATCGCCCGCGCCCGCTCCTCGGCCGGCACGTGGAACCCGAGCACGATCGCGTCCGAAGCGTCGGCGAGGACGACGTCGGACTCGTTGATGGTGCCGACGCCGCTGTGGATGATCCGCAGCCGCACCTCGTTCGTGGAAATCTCCTCCAGCGACTTCTTCAGCACTTCCACCGACCCCTTCACGTCCGTCTTCAGGATGATGCGCACCTCGCGCAGCTTCCCGGCCTCGATGTTCTGGAAGAGATTCTCCATCTTGATGTGGCTGCGGCCGAGGATGGCGGTCTCGCGGACCTTGTGTTCGCGTTCCTCGGCGATGGAGCGGGCCTTGGCGATGTCGGCGAAGGTATGGAAGCGGTCGCCGGCGTCGGGGACGACGTTGAGGCCGGACACCATGACGGGAGTGGCGGGCGGGGCCTCGTCGATGATCTTGCCGTGGTCGTCGTACATGTTGCGGACGCGACCGTAGGCGCGGCCCGCAAGGATGACGTCGCCCTTCTTGAGCGTGCCGTTCTGGACGAGCAGGGTGGCGGTGACGCCCTTGCCCTCGGTCATGCGGGCCTCGAGGACGGCGCCGACCGCGTTACGGCGGGGGTTGGCCTTGAGCTCGAGGATCTGCGTCTCGAGCGCGAGGCGCTCGAGCAGGTCGGGGACGCCGTCGCCCGAGATCGCCGACACCTTGGCGTAGTACGTCTTGCCGCCCCATTCCTCCGGCGTCAGCGCGTTGTCGTACCCGCTGACCTGCTGCATGACCTTCTGGGGGTTCGCGCCCTTCTTGTCCATCTTGTTCAGCGCCACGATGATCGTCGCGCCGGCCGCCTTCGCGTGGTCGATCGCTTCTTCCGTCTGCGGCATCATCCCGTCGTCCGCCGCCACCACGATCACGACGACGTCCGTGACGTTCGCGCCGCGGGCGCGCATCGCCGTGAACGCCTCGTGCCCCGGCGTGTCGAGGAACACCACCGAGCCCTGCGGCGCCTGCACCTTGTACGCGCCGATGTGCTGCGTGATGCCTCCCGACTCCCCGGCCGCCACGTTCGCGCTCCGGATCCGGTCCAGCAGGCTCGTCTTCCCGTGGTCCACGTGCCCCATGATCGTCACGATCGGCGGCCGCGGGATCAGGTCCTCGGGCTTGTCAGGCGCCTCGGAGATGTCGTCGAAGTGCTTCTCTTCCTGCGTCTTGACCTTCTTGACGACGACGTTTCGGTTGAACTCGAGCGCCATCATTTCGGCGTCGTCGGCGTCGAGCGCGTGGTTGATCGTCACGATCTTGCCGTGGTCGAGCAGCTTCTTCAGCACCAGGTTGGCCTTGATGCCGACGAGTGCGCAGAAGTCCTTTACCGAGATCGGCACGGGGACCTCGATCTGGCGGTCCGCGGCGGGGGGCGGCGGCGGCGGGGTCGGCTTCGGGCGGCCGACGGCCTCCTCCAGGACGCGGATCGACGTCGACCGCGAGCCCGGGCGCATGCCGGGACGCATCCCGGGACGCTGCCCTGGCCGGCGCACCGTCGTCTGCGGCACCTGCGGCTTGTTCAGCCCCAGCTTCTTCGCCCGCGCCTCCTCCTCCTGCGCCTTCTCGTACTGCTTCACCTCCGTCGGGTTCAGGATCCGGACCTTCTCCTCCTCGGTCTCCAGCTCCGCCACCGGGTGCGCCCCGTCCGGCGGTGTCGCGCCCTTCGTGATCACCACGTCGCCCTTCGTGTCCGGGCGGTGCAGCTTCACCGCCGGCTTCGGCGCCGGCGGAACCGGCTTCGAGATCGCCGCGGCGGGCATCACTTTCGGCGCCGGCTTCTTCGGCTCTTCCTTGTGCTCGGGCTTCGCAGCCGGCTTTGACACAACCTCCGTCTTCGGCGGCCGATACACCAGCCCGTACGGGCTCGCGGCCGGCGTCGCAGGCTTCGCGGGCTCCGCCTTCGCCTCGACCTTGGCTTCCGCCTTCGGCTCGACCTTCGCCTCGGGCTTCGGCTCCGCCTTCGCAGGCGCGGAAATCGCCGAAAGCGGCGTCGCCGCGGGCTTCGCCGGGGCGGCGGGCCTGGTAAAGCGCTCCTTGACCTGCGTGAGGAAGGGCTCCTCAAGCACGTTGAAGTTGGTCTTCACGGGCGCGCCGAATTCCTGCGCGACCGCCTTGACCTCATTGGGCTCCTTGCCCAGCTCCTTCGCCAGCTCGTAGATCCGCATCGATTCTCCGGTGACTGCAGGCCGGGCCGCGGGAGCGGCCCGGTCGAGAAAGGGAATTGTGAACTCGCAGGCGGCTGCGGGGAAGAGGAAAAGGGAACCGCTTCGAGCAGCCGGTCGTTCGGGGGGCGTCAGGCGGGCGGGGCGCCCTCCGAAGTGGAGCCGTCTCCGCCGGCGGTGGCGGGGGGCTCGGGAGCGGGTTCTCCCTCGGCGGATTCTTCGGGCTCGGCTTCGCCGCCGTCGGCGTCGAGGCGTTCGGCGACGAGCTTGAGGATCTGGTCGGCGCGGTTGCGGTCGATGCCGGGGACGGCGGCGATGGCGTCGATGCCGGCCTCGGCGATCTTCTCGAGCGTGTCGAACCCGGCGGCCGTCAGGCGCTCGACCGTGTCGTGGTCGAGGCCCGGGTGCGGCGCGGCGGGACGCGGGGCGTGGGGAATGCCCACACCCTCCCGCAGCTTCTGGCGGACGTGGGTGACGACCTGCTCGGCCTTGGTGATGTCGAAACCGGGAACCTCCGAGAGCGCTTCCGCGCCCGCGTCGGCGATCGCCTCCGGCGTGTCGTACCCGGCCTCGACCAGGGCGCCGATGACCTCCGCCCCCAGGTCCTCCGGGATCCCCGCGCGCCGCTTCTGCGGGAACGCCTCGCCCCCGCTCGTCAGGCGCGCCGCTTCCTCTTCCTGCGACACCACGTCGATGTCCCAGCGCGTCAGTTTCGACGCGAGGCGCACGTTCTGCCCCTGCTTGCCGATCGCCAGCGACAGCTGGTCCTTCGTCACGATGACCCGAGCCCGCTTCTCCTCCTTGTTCACCAGGATCCCGCTGACCTCGGCGGGCTTGAGGGCGTTGCGGATCATGGAAGCGGGGTCGGTCTCGAAGCGGATGATGTCGACCTTTTCGCCGGAGAGTTCCTCGACGATGTTCTTGATGCGGGAGCCGCGGACGCCGACGCAGGCGCCGACGGCGTCGACCTTGTCGTTGATGGAGGCGACGGCGATCTTGGTGCGGTAGCCGGGTTCGCGGGCGATGGAGCGGATCTCGACGAGGCGTTCCTGGATTTCGGGGACTTCGGCCTCGAAGAGCTTCTTGACGAACTCGCCGTTGGCGCGCGAGAGGACGACGCGGACTTTCTGGCCTTTCTTCTTCACCTCGGCGACGAGGGCGCGGATGCGGTCGCCGACGCGGTAGGACTCGCCGGGGACCTGCTCGGAGCGGGGGACGACGGCCTCGACCTTGTTGAGGTTGACGATCATGTGCGGCCCCTCGAAGCGCTGGACGGAGCCGACGATGACGGAGCCCTTCTTGGTCTCGTAGTCGCCGAAGACCTGGTTGCGCTCGACCTCGCGGAACTTCTGGATCATGACCTGCTTGAAGGTCTGTGCGGCGATGCGGCCGAGCTGTTCCAGCGTGAGGCCGGAGTTGGTGGAAATGCCGCCGGTGGTGCGGTCGACCTTGACGGTGAGGTCGGACTCCTCGCCGACGCCGAAGTACTTGCGGACGGACGAGAGCAACGCCGACTCCAGGGCCTCGATGATGATTTCCTTGTCGATGCCCTTTTCGCGGTGGATTCCGTCTACGATCCTCAGGAGCTCGCCGTTCACGTTAGGTCTCCCTTAATACGGCTGACTCAAAAGTGCCGTGGCCGTGCGATGGGACCGCGCGGCCACGCCTTGGGCGTCTCGAGGTCGCCGAGGCGAAGCATGGCGATCGCGGGACGGCCAAACAAAAAAGTGGGAAGCACTTCTCCCACTTTTGCGATACGACGGGGTCCCGGCTTGTCTTCGGGCACTGCTTTTGCCGGGCCGAGCATTATGCCGGAAGCGGGTCTCCGGTGTCAAGGCGAAACCCCGCCAATTGGACGCGCCAAGATGAGGCGCACCAATGAGTTGCGGAAGATCGGCGTGCGCGCCGGAGTTAGTCGGCGCCGCGGACCGCGGAGCACTCCATGGGCGGCCTAGTTAAATTCCCAGTGAAACTCGTCCTTCGCCTTCTCGGGCACCCGGGACCGCTTCTCCGTCCCGCGCTTCAGCCCCCGAAGATGTTCCAGGTCACCCAGCAGCAGCTCGGCGGAGTCGTAGCGCTCCTTGAGGCGCGGGGCCATCAGGCGTTGAAGGATCCAGCGGACTTCGCGGTCGACGGCCGGGGTGATGGCGGGCGGAGCGCCCCACTTGTCGGGGAGGGGCGGCATCTTGCCGGTGGCCATGTGGTACAGGGTTGCGCCGAGGCCGTAAAGGTCGGCCCGCGAGTCGACACCGGGCTCGCCTTCCATCTGTTCCGGCGCGGCGTACGCCATCGTCCCGAAGACCGCCTCGTCCTCGGCCTCGCCGGCGCGGCGGACGCGGGCAAACCCGAAATCGCAGAGCTTGGCGATGCCGCCCGGGGCAAGCAGCACGTTGGCGGGCTTGATGTCGCCGTGCACGATCCCGCGCCGCGCGAGGTACCCCACCGCCTGGCCCAGTTGCCGGCCGAGCTCGAGCACCGCGGGCGCCGACAACGGCCCGCCCCTGTGCACCCGCTCCAGCGCCGTCGGCCCCGCGACCCACTCCATCGCCAGCCAGTGCAGCCCGCGCCAGTGCCCCGACGCCAGCCCCCGCACCACGTTAGGGTGACTCAACGACTTCAGCAGCCACACCTCCCGCTCCATCAGTTCCAGCGCCTTCGGGTCCTTCGACCACTTGGGGAAGAGGATCTTGAGCGCGACATGGTGGCCGTGCTCCAGGTCGAGGGCGCGATACACGCCGGACGTGCCGCCGCTCGAGAGCTTGCGGTCGATCACGTAGCCGGGGATCGCCTCCATATCGAGTTCATCGGCCAGATTCGGGGGCGGGCTGAAGCGTGCGGGGAAGTTCGAGCCAAGGGAATGAGATGGGAGCCGTATCAGCGGCCGTTTCAGCGAAATCACGTCCTTATCTGCGTCGGCCGTTCGTTGTCCTTGAAATTCAGGAAGGGCGGACGCAGATCACGGAATGATCTCGCTGAAACGGCCGCTGATACGGCCAGTTTCCACACTCGCGAGTCGTCTTCTCACTTCGATCCTTGAAATCCGGACGCCCCCATCCTTAACTACTCCCCGATGAACCTCGCGATGATCACCTTCTCGGAGCTCGGGATCGCCATCCTCACCGGCTTTCTCATGTTCTTCGTCGGGAGCATCCCGTTCGGGCTGCTGGTCGGGTTCATGCGGGGCGTGGACGTCCGCACCGCCGGCTCCGGGAACATCGGCGCCACCAACGTCGGGCGCACCTGCGGCAAGTTCTGGGGATACCTGACCCTCCTGCTCGACGCCGCCAAGGGCTTCCTCCCCGTCTTCCTCGTCTGGCACTACCACCTGGGCCAGCGATTCATCCCCGGCGTCCCTCACTCCGACGTCGTGCTCCAGGTCGCGTGCGGCATCGGCTCGATCGCCGGGCACATGTACCCCGTGTACCTGAAGTTCAAGGGCGGCAAGGGGATCGCGACGGCCGCCGGCGTCTTCCTCGCCGCCTCGCCTTGGGCGCTCCTCTGCGCCTTCTCGGCCTGGGTGCTCTTCACCGTCCTCACCCGCTACGTCTCCGTCGGGTCCATCGCGAGCGTCATCGCCCTGGCCAGCGGCCAGATGCTCACCGACCCGCAGGCGTTCCGCGACCACTTCGGCGTCACCCTTTTCACCATCGGCGTGATGGTCCTCGCCATCTACAAGCACCGCGGGAACGTCAAGCGGATCTTCCAGGGGACGGAGCCGAAGATCAAGCTGGGGCGGAAGGAAGCGGAGCCGGCGGCGCCGAAGCCGTAGCATTTTCTCGCCGGGCGGTGGGGCCTCCCCTAAGATTTGCAGCGTGAGCAAGGTCATCGTGTTCGGGGCGGGGGGCTGGGGGACGGCGCTGTCGCTCGTGCTGCGGGCGACGGGGCGCCACCCGGTGCTCTATGCGCGACGGGCCGACTTCGCCGCCGAGCTCCGGCGCGTGCGCGAGAATCGCCCCTACCTTCCCGGCGTCCACCTGCCGGAGAACCTTGCGATCGCAAGCGGCGTCCCCGATTTCCGCGACGCCAGGCTCTTCGTGCTCGCCGTCCCGACGCAGTTCGTGCGGAAATCGCTGGAGCCGCTGGCGAAGACGTTCCCGAAGGACCTGCCGGTGGTGAGCGTGGTGAAGGGGATCGAGGTCGGGACGCTGAAGCGGGTGTCGCAGGTGATCCGGGACGTGCTGGGGCGGGTGCCGGTGTGCGTGCTGAGCGGGCCGTCGCACGCCGAGGAGGTCGGGCGCCGGCTGCCGACGACGGTGGTCGCCGCGAGCAGGAACCACGCGCTCGCCCGCAAGGTGCAGCAGGCGTTCATGACCGACCGGTTCCGCGTCTACTCGCACACGGACGTGAAGGGCGTCGAGCTGGGCGGCGCCGTGAAAAACGTGATCGCGATCGCGGCGGGGATCTGCGACGGGATGGGGCTCGGCGACAACGCGAAGTCCGCGCTGCTCTCGCGCGGCCTCGTCGAGATCTCGCGGCTCGGCGGCGCCCTCGGCGCGCGGCGCACGACGTTCTATGGCATCAGCGGGATGGGCGACCTCGTCACCACCTGCTACTCGCCGTGGGGGCGCAACCGCAGCGTCGGCCTCGCGATCGGCAAGGGGAAGAAGCTGTCGCAGATCCTGGCGGAGATGAAGATGGTCGCCGAGGGCGTCGAGACCACGCGCTCCGTCCTCGCCCTCGCGCGCCGATGCCACGTCTCCCTCCCGATCGTCGAGGAAGTCCACGCCGTGCTGTTCGAAGACAAGGACCCGCGGCACGCGGTGGCAGACCTCATGAAGCGCGGCGCCAAGAGCGAGATCGAGGACTTTGAACCTTCGGCGCGCGCCGGGAGCGGCAAGAGGTCAACTCGGCGCCAGGCGCTTCGCCCGCGAGTGCCTTAGTCCTGTCCTTGTCCCGCAGTCGTCCTCCGCCCGTCGTTGGGCCCGCAATCCCGGCGGGGACCGAAGGAAGGGCAACGGCGATTGGCGGAGGACTACGGCAGGACACCGGCAGGATAGGGAGAGTGCGACGTCGTTGCGCCGGCGGAGAGAGTCATCTCCAAATCGCGAGGGCGCGGGACGCCGGGCACAGAACTGGAAAGCACGGTAATCGCCCGAAGAACCGCGATCGATCCGTTGCAAACGGCCGCGGCGGGTGATAATCAATGGCGAGCCATGTGGTACACCCCCGAGAACCGATTCCGACTCCTCTGTGTCCGCCGCCCCGCTGACGGCGTGGTGCTGGCGACCGCCCTGCTGGACGCCGAAAAATTCGCGTCGGCGGAGGCGCTCGAGGAGGCGCTGGGGCAGGAAACGGTCCGGCTGTTCGAGCAGCACGGCGCGGGGCTGGAGATTTTCGAGGGGCCGTGCGGCGGGCCGCGGGCGCTCCTCGGCGAGTGGTGGCGCGGCCGCCCGAAACTGCGCTTCATCATCGTCCGCCGCAAATCCGGCAAGCGGGAGATGCCGGTGCGGAAATTCATGGACGCGGCGAAGTACCGGAACGACGAGCAGTTCGGGAAGGCGGTGGGGGACGAGAAGGTGAAGCTGTCGGAGAAGTACCCGGCGGCGGAGTGGGACGTGCTGGAGATTGCGGCGCAGTCGATGGCGGAGTTCAAGGAGAAGAACCCGGAACTCGCGAAGTAGCGCGGTTCCGCCGCGTCGGGGGTTCTGGTAACGTTGTCTCCCCCATGAGAAACCTCCTGTTGTCTCTCGTTGCGGCCGCGGCTCTCGTCGGCTGCGCTTCCGATGAGCCTGCGAAGACCGGCGAGAAGGATCCGCCCGCGACGGGGAACGGCGGGAGCGAGCCGCCGGTGGTGCCCGGGGGATTCCACCCGATGACCGGGACGGCGCTTCCGGCCGGGCGGCTGTCCGCGCCGCGCGATCCCGTGCTGGTGGCGGGGGACCTGCTGGACATCGCGGTGTACAACGAGGCGGACCTGAAGCTGGACGTGCGGATCCCGGAGAGCGGTTCTTTCTCGTATCCGCTGATCGGGAGCGTGAAGGCGGCGGGGATGACGCCGACGCTGCTGGAGGCGTCGATTCGGGAGCGGCTGGCGAAGGACTACCTGAAGGACCCGCAGGTGACGGTGACGGTAAAGGAATTCGCGCCGCGGCAGGTGTTCATCCTCGGGGGCGTGGCGAAGCCGAACGGGTACGCGTTGCCGCCGTCGGAGCGGATCACGCTGCTGCAGCTGATCTCGGTGGCGGGGGGGATCACGGACAAGGCGTACAAGGAGTACGTGCAGATCGTGCGGCGCGGGGAGAAGGGGGAGCGCGAGGTGGTGGGGATCAGCCTCGTGGAGGTGGAGCAGGCGATCGCGGCGGGGAAGGGTGAGGCGGACGTCGAGCTGCAGCCGAACGACCTGGTGATGATCCCGTCGGCGGCGCGGGTGGTGTACGTGCTGGGGGCGGTGAAGGAGCCCGGGTGGTTCGAGATTCCGGCGGATACGCGGATGACGGCGTCGATGGCGATTGCGCGGGCGGGGAGCTACACGAAGTTCGCGGCGACGGGGTCGATCCAGGTGCTGCGGCAGAAGCCGGACGGGACGGCGGAGAAGCTGCCGGTGGACCTGGGGGACATCGTGGGCGGAAAGCTGGACGCGGACGTGGTGTTGAAACCGGGGGACGTGGTGTGGGTGCCGGAGAGAGGGATTTTTTAAGCCGGGCCGCCCCATCCTTTTTCATTCGTTTTTATCCGCGACCCAGTCGTTATTTTTTCTGGATCGAGACCCGTGGTTCGCGCCCATGGGATTTTGTCAGCCAACCGAGCGTTCGGTCAGAAGCAAAAGGAACGGCTTGGTCGCGGATGAAAGGGAATGAAAAAGGAAGGGGAACCGTCTGGAGATTTGTGCGAACGGGTTCTTGCGCGAATCATGACTAATTTGGTAAACATAAGCCCATGACCACCGCAACCGCCCTTCCGCCCGCTCCCCGGATCACCGGCGACCGCCGCCGCCTCAACCTCGTCATCGGCGGCCACGTTGACCACGGGAAAAGCACCATCATCGGCCGCCTCCTCGCCGACACCTCGTCGCTCCCCGAAGGCCGCCTCGAGGCCGTCCGCGCCAACTGCGAACGCAACTCGAAGCCCTTCGAGTACGCCTTCCTCCTCGACGCGCTCAAGGACGAGCAGGCGCAGGGAATCACGATCGACGCCGCCCGCGTGTTCTTCAAGACTGCGCAGCGCCCCTACATCCTCATCGACGCCCCCGGGCATATCGAGTTCCTCCGCAACCTCATTACCGGCGCCGCGCGCGCCGAGGCCGCCCTCCTCGTCATCGACGCGAAGGAAGGCGTTCGCGAAAACTCGCGCCGCCACGGCTACATGATGTCGATGCTCGGGATCAAGCAGCTCGTCGTCCTCGTCAACAAGATGGACCTCGTCGGCTACGACCGCGCCGTCTTCGAGCGCATCCGCGCCGAATACAGCGCCTTCCTCGGCCAGCTCGACGTCCGCCCGCAGGAGTTCATCCCCGTCAGCGGCCGCGAAGGCGACAACATCGCCCGCCACGCCGCCGCGATGCCCTGGTACGACGGTCCCACCGTCCTCGAAATGCTCGACCTCTTCCGCTCCGAGGAACCCGAGGCCGATAAGCCGTTCCGCATGGCCGTCCAGGACGTCTACAAGTTCACCGCCAACGGCGACGAACGCCGCATCGTCGCCGGCACCATCGACACCGGCCGCGTCTCCGTCGGCGACGAAGTCGTCTTCCAGCCGTCCGGCAAGCGCGCCCGGGTCGCCTCGATCGAGGCCTTCAACCGCGACCCGCAGGACTCCGCCGGCGCGGGCGAAGCCGCCGGGTTCACCCTCGCCGAGCAGATCTACGTCCAGCGCGGCGAACTCGCGACCGTCGCCGGCCAGCCCGCCCCGCGCGTCACCACCCGCCTCAAGGCCAGCCTCTTCTGGCTCGGCCGCACGCCCCTCGCCCTTCATCGGGAGTACGTCCTCAAGCTGGGAAGCGCCCGCGTGCCGGTCCGCGTCGAGGAGATTCACCGCGTGCTCAACGCGTCCTCGCTCGAGGTCGACGATCACAAGGCGCGCGTCGACCGCCACGAGGTTGCCGAATGCACGCTCCGCACCAGCCGTCCGATCGCCTGCGACCTCGCCAGCGAACTCGCCACCACCAGCCGCTTCGTCCTCGTCGACGATTTCGAAATCCGCGGCGGCGGGATCGTGCGGGAAGCGCTGTCCGGCGAGGCGCGCGGCGGGAAGCGCGCGGCGCGTTGGGAGGCGGGCGGGGTGACGGCGGAAAAGCGGGCGGAGCGGAACCGGCAGCGGCCGGCGCTGGTGGTGGTGACGTCGGGAAGCGACGCGGCGCGGAAAATTGACGAAGCGCTGTTCGAGTCGGGGAGCGTGGTGACTTACCTCGGGATCGGCGCGGGGGAGCCGGTGGGGCGGCTTGCGGACGCGGCGGAAGTGCTGCTGGACGCGGGGGTGCTCGTCGTGGCCTCGGCGCCGGGGCTGACGCGCGAGGGGCTGGACGAGATCCGCGCGGTCGTGGAGCCCGGCCGCACGGTCGTGATCGGCGGCGCGGGCGCGGACCTCGACACGGCCGATCCCGCGCAGGTCCGCCGGCTGCTCCAGGAACGGGGGATCATCTTCCGGCCATGGTAGACCACCTCGACCAGCTCGAAGCGCGAAGCGTCCACATCCTTCGCGAGGCCTACGCGAACTTCAAGCAGCTCTGCATGCTCTGGTCCATCGGCAAGGACAGCACGGTCCTGCTCTGGCTCGCGCGCAAGGCGTTCTTCGGCCACGTGCCGATCCCGCTCGTGCACATCGACACGTCGTACAAGATCCCCGAGATGATCACGTACCGGGACCGGCTCGCGCTCGAGTGGAAGCTCACGATGATCGTCGGGCAGAACACCGAGGCGCTGGCGGCGAAGCGGACGTTCCCGGAGGGCGCCGTGGACCGCATCACGTGCTGCGGGCTGCTGAAGACGGAGGCGCTGAAGCACACTCTGAGCGGGGAGTGGCCGCGCCGCCGCATGAACCTCGCCACCGGCCAGTACGAGGTCGACAAGAACCGGGAGCCCTTCACGGGTGTCATCGTCGGCGCGCGGGCCGACGAGGAGGGGAGCCGCTCGAAGGAGCGGTACTTCTCGCCTCGCACGACGGCCAACGCGTGGGACGTCGGGGAGCAGCCGCCGGAGTTCTGGAACCAGTACAAGACGGAGTTCGCGCCGGGGACGCACGTGCGCATCCACCCGCTGCTGGACTGGACCGAGCTCAACATCTGGGAGTACATCCAGCGCGAGCGGATCCCGACGGTGTCGCTGTATTACGACGCGGGGACGGGGAAGCGGTACCGGTCGCTGGGGTGCGGGCCGTGCACGCAGTGCGTGGAGTCGGGTGCGCGGAACGTGCCGGAGATCATCGAGGAGCTGCGGAGCGGGAAGTTCGCGAACGTGGCGGAGCGGTCGGGGCGCGCGCAGGACAAGGATGACGGTGGAGGGCTGGAGAAGCTGCGGCGCGACGGGTACATGTAGGCGCGGGGCGGGCAGGACGGATTGGGCCACAGAGGGCACAGAGGCCGCAGAGAAAGGCTCCTGACAAGCCGGGTCCGCGCCGGCTCCGCCGGCGCAGCGGGGGGCGGAAGCGCGACGGGCCGAGCCCTGCGAGATCATGGAATTGGAGCGGCCGAAGGGCGGGGTTCGGCCCGTCGCGCTTCCGCCCCCCGCAGCCGGGCCGGAGGCCCGGCGGACCCCGACGCTGGTCACCGCTGCACGAATCGTCAGGCTATTCTCGAGGCGCGAGGAATCGAGTCGAGTTTCTCTGCGCCCTCTGTGCCCTCTGTGGCAAAGCCCTTCCAGCCCGTCGGGGCCCAGCTCTAGAAATCCACGATCGCCCCGAGATACGCGATCCAGTTCGAGTACCGGTCGCCCGAGACTTCGCGCATGTTCCCGCCGCGGTAGATCACACCGCCGTCGAGGTTGAAGTGCTTCACGACCTGGAAGGTGGCGCCGAGGCCTCCGGACCAGTAGGCGCGGTCGAAGGACTCGGTGGGGGCGACGTAGTCGTACTGGCCGCGGGCGCGGAGGCGGAGCGGTTCGAAGACCTGCCACTCGGCGATGAGGACCACGCGGTCGATGGCCTCGTAGGTGTTGCCGATGCCGGAGAAGCCGAAGCGGCGGCTGTAGTCCCCGAGAAGCGTGAGGGTCTCGGTGGCCTCGTAGCGGAGGTGGACCGCGGCGTCGAAGGTCGTGTTGCGCTGCGCGCGGTCGTCGCCGAACTCGGCGCGGCGGCCGTGGATGTAGGAGGCGCCGAGGGCGATTTCGACGAGGAAGCGATCGGTGACTTCGCCGCGGAGGAGGCCGTGGGCGAAGTAGCCGAAGGCGTTGGGAGTCTGCTCGCGCTCGCGGTAGTGGATTCCCAGGATGCCGGCGTCGGCGCCGAACGCGAGGCGCTGCGAGAGGTCGACGAGCGCCGCCAGTCCCGCGCGGTAGTTCACGTTCTCGCGGCCGTCGAACGTGTTCCCCTCGAAGTGCACCGTCTGGATCTGCGCGAACGCGTCGATGGTCGGGAGGCCGGGGATCTTGACGCCGATGCGCGGCAGCGTGTCCGTCACGATGCGGCGCGCGTGGTCCGCGAACACCGCGTCGAGCGCGTCGCTCTCGCGCCGCGCGATCTCCACGAGCTGCAGGTCGAAGACGCTGTCGGTCCAGCGGATCTTGCCGAAGAAGCGCTCTTCGTCCTCGCGCGCCGCGTGGTGCTCCATGTAGTAGTCGAAGTTCACGAGGAGGTCCGCAGCGACCTCGAGGCGCGCGTCCGAATAGTCGAGCCGGCCGCGGGCGTACCCGATCGCGGCGGAGTCGCCGTCGGCGTGGCGGTGCGGGGCGAGGAAGAGGTTGTTGGTGTAGTACCCGTAGACGCCGCCGTAGACGTGGAAATCGAGCGCGCGCGTCGAGAGCGGCCCTTCCTCCTGCTGCACCTCGTGCGTGACGCGGTCGATCCACTCCGTCGCGAGGTTATCGGCGAACGCCGATGCCGGGAACAGGAGGACGCACAGCAGCGCGAGGATGCGGAGCATCGTTCGGGTGGGGTACGCCGTGGGATCCGCCATCGGTTTCAGAAACCCGCGGGGCTCACGTCGTCCACATCTTCAAGCGCTTCTTCGTCCGCCGCCTCTGCCGTCGGCATCGGGTCGGACACGTGAAGCCGGCGGTTGCCGAGCTTGCGCTTGCGCTTCTCGCGTTCCGAGCGCGGCCGAGGCGCATCCTGGAGGCCGTCCGGGGGAACCTCGGTGCCGACGAGCATCGGGTCGCCGGGAGCGGCGGGACCGGCCTTGAGCGCGGCGCCCGCGACGATCGTGCCGTCGCCGAGCTTCCAGCCGCCGTCGACCGGCCGCACTGTCGCCGGGCTCGCCACTGAGATCGCTTCGCCCGAACCCGCCAGCGTCATCGGCCGGCCCGCGTGGGCCGAGATGAGCCAGCCGTCGCCCGCGCGCGCGAGCCGCACGCCGGGCTCGAGCGTCACCGTCCGGCCGCCGTCGAGCGCGACCTCGATCAGCCCGCCGAGCGATTCGACCTTGTCCCGCGAGGCGAGGATCGTGCCGTCGCCGGCGGAGCGGAGCTGAAGGGTCTGCTCGGTGACGGGCTTGCCCGCGACGGAGACGCCGGAAGCGGAGAAATCGACGCGCGAGACGGTCGCGGTTGCGGCGAGAAGGGCTCCGGTGGCGAAGAAGGCCCTGAGCATGAGGCAGATCCTCGTATTGGGTCCGGCGGCGCGAGCGTTCCCGGGTATTGAAGGATCGGCGGGAGCTCAAGTCAAACGGTAAATCTTTCCCCCCGGGGGGGAGGGAAACGGCAACTACAAGAGGGCGAACTCCAAGTAAGGGGCAATTTCAAACGGACAACCTCAAGCCAGGTGAGGGACGGGGCGCTGCGGCGGATTCACTCCCCCTCTCGAACCGGGCCCTCCGCCGACGCCCCAATCCTTGAAGTTGCCCCTTTGAAGTTCGCCCCTTACTTGTAGTTCGCCGTCTTGTAGTTGCCGTTTCCCCCCTCCTCTCTCCCAAAATCCATCCTCGCCAGCGTCGAGCTTTGTTTCCATGATCCCCCTCCGTCCCCTTGCCTGCACTGGAGCCCCCCGCCGTGCCCGACCTCCCGACCCGCGTGCGCTGCCTCTGGCTCGCGTTCCTCGCCGTCTGGGCGGGGACGCTCGCGGTCTACGGGGGGGTGTCGCCCGGAGCCGTCGCCGCCTCGGCCGCGGCGATGGCCGCGCTCACGCTCGCCGCGATGTACGTGCTCCCCGGGCCGTTCCTCCTCTCCCGCCCCGCCGCCGTCTTCTTCGCCGCCGTCGCCGCGCTCTTCGCCCTCCAGCTCGTCCCCGGCCTCGGCTTCCTTTTCCCGTGGTCCTCCGCCCTCCGCGCTTCCCACGGCGCCGCGGGATCGGGCCCCGGGACGGCGGACGCGTTCCTGACGGTGCGGCAGGCGGCGCAGGTCGCGGCGTACGTGATGGCCGGGCTGTTCACGATGCGCCTGGTGCAGGCCGGGCTTCCGCGCCCGTTCGCGGTGACGACGCTGGTCGGCGTCCTCGCGCTCGAAGCGCTCTACGCCGCCGGCCAGACGGGGTTCCGGTGGGAGACGCTGCCGTTCTTCGGGAAGAGGCTGGACCTGGAGAGCGCGAGCGGGACGCTGGTGAACCGGAACAATTTTGCGGGGCTGATGGCGATGGGGTTGGCGCTGGCGGCGGGGGTGGCGTGGGGGCGGTTTGCGCACCGGAAGCGCGACGAGGGGCGGGTGAGCCTGGTGGAAGCGGGGCTGCCGTGGGCGGTGGCGGCGGCGCTGTTCGCGGCGGCGATCGTGCTGTCGAAGTCGCGCGGCGGGGCGCTGGCGGCCGGCGCGGGGGTGGCGGCGCTCGCGTTCGTGCTGCGGAGCCGCTCGCGCGGCGCGGCGATCGGCGGGGGCGTCGTGCTCGCCGCCGCGGCCGCGATCACGGTCTGGGCCGCGAACGCCGAGCCGCTCCTGCAGCGCTTCGAAGGAATCGAAGCCCGCAAAGTCGTCGAGGACACGCGCGTCGTCTGCTGGAAGGCGACGCTCGCGGCCACGGCGCGCCAGCCGGTGCTCGGGTTCGGGATCGGCTCGTACCCGCGCGCCTTCCGCCCGTTCCAGCCGCCGTCGCTCCCGGGGCAGTTCCAGCACGCGCACAGCGAGTACGTGAACGCCGCGTTCGAGGGCGGCGCGGCGTGGCTGCTGCTGCTCGTCGCCGGCCTCGCGCTGTGGCTCTTCCGCGCCACGCGCGGCCTCCCGTCCCTCGACCCCGCCGAGCGCGCCGCCGCCCGCGCCGCGATCGCTGCCGTCCTCGCCGCGGCCGTCCACGCCCTCGTCGACTTCGACCTCCGCATCACCGGCGTCGGCCTCCTGTTCGCCGCCCTCCTCGGCCTCGCCCCCGCCTGGTCCGACGCCGCCCGCCCGGTCCCGCGCTTCGCCGCCCCCCTCGCCGCCCTCGCCTGCGCCCTCGCCCTCTGGCTCGCCCCGCTCAACCCCGAGGGGCGCAACCGCACCCCCGACGAAATCGCCCTTCACCGCACCCTCACCCTCTCCCCCTGCGACGCCGACGCCGCCTGGTTCCTCGCCCGCGCCGCCGAGGCCCGCGGCGACCTCGACCTCGCCGCACAGCGCTTCGAAACCGCCGCCGCCCTCTGGCCCGCCAACCCCGGGACTCAGCTCGAGGCCGGCGTGTGGCTGTGGAGGGCGGGGAAGCGCGCCCCGGCGACGGTCTGCCTGCGGCGGGCGTTCGAGGGGCGGCCCGCGGCGGTGGACGCCGCGCTCGGGCGGATCGAGGAGGACGACGTGGCGGTGTGGGAAGGGCTGATGCCGACGCCCGAGGCGGCGACGCACCTCGCGGCGGCGCTCGCGCGAGAGGGGCTGTGGGTCGAGGCCGCGGGAGTGTTCCAGCGCAACGTCCCGGCGACGCGCGACAACGTCGACGCGTACGACGAGCTCGCCGCGGCGTTCGGCGAGGCGGGACAGTGGGGACTGGAGGCGTCGACGCGCGAGGCGCGGCTCGCGGTTCACTCGGACCCGTGGGCGCACGCCGCGGCCGCGCGGGCGTGGGCGAAGCTCGAGGCCTGGGACCAGGCGCTCGAGAACGCGCGGATCGCGATGCGCCTCGCCCCCGGCAGCGCCGACGGCCCGGTGCTGGTCGCGGAAGTGCTGGAGGCGAAGGGCGAGCGGCTGGCGGCGGCGCAGGTCCTGACCGACGCTCTCGGCGCGCGCCCCGGCGACGCGACGCTGCTGCTCCGCCGCGGTCAGCTCTACCTGCAGGAGCGGATGTTCACGGCGGCCGCGGAAGACGCGCGCGTCGCGCTCGGCGTTTCGCCGAGGTCGCGCGAAGCCGTGTTCGTGCTGGCGCGCGCGCTCGAAGGAGCGGGGAGGCGCGAGGAGGCGGTTGCTGAAGTCGATCGCTACCTGGCGAACGCGCCGGGGGATGCGGAGATGGCCGAGCTCAGGAGAGAGCTGGCGAAGTAGAACGACCAGTTGCGGGCTCGTCCGCCGAAGCCCGGAGGGCGAAGGCGGATTGCGAGGAACGGCTACGGTGCACCGAGGGCGTGGCCGCGCGTCAGTCCGGGTCCGTGCCTTTCGGTGCTCTCCGTGAAATGACGTTGCCGGCGCAACGAAAAACAGCATTTCACGGATGGCACGGAAAAGCACGGACAGGCACGGAGGGGTTCGGTTCTCCATGGCCGTCATGACTCTCCGCGCCTGGTTCAGGCCTGGCCTACAGCGAGACCGACCGTGCGGGGTTGCGAAGATCGACGAGGTGCAGGCGCGGCGGCTGGCCCGGGAGCGTGCTGAACGAGACGGCGAGCCGCTCGGAAATGCGACGGCCGTCGGGTTGCGCCGGGACCGCGCGGTACGTCGCGCCGTCCAGTCGCCAGACCTCCGCTGCGCGCTTCACGGGATCCAGGACGACGACCTCCGGCACTTGCACCGCCGCGTAGAAATCGAACTTTGCGTAGGTCTCGTCCTCCGGGGAGAGGATTTCCAGGACCAGGTCCGGCGCGCCGCCGGTGATTCCTGCCCTCCCGACCACCCGTTCGTTACCGGAAGCTACGTAGACCAGGTCCGGCACGCGGTAGTCGTTCGGCCCGCGGAACACGCCGCACTCCAGGACGATTTCCCCGCCGCCGAGTCCATCCTGAAGGAGCATCAGGAATACGAGCACGTCGGTCAGGAGCCTCTGGTGATTCAGCGTTGCCGGCGGAACGGCGTGGTAGATCCCGCACCACTCCTCATCTCGGATATCCAGACCGAGGCGACGGCGTTCCTGGATTTCGAACCTCGAGAGAAGTTCGGAACCCAGCGGCAATTCTCCGCCGGCCGGCACTTCACGGGCTGACGTCATGTCGTCCCCTCCGGCGTTTTTTGACCGGAGAACTGGCTGGGGTTTCTGACGGGGATGCCCTTGACCTCTTCGACGATCAGCTGGGCGATCTGCATGCCGGGAACCAGGTTGATCGCAGCAGGTCCCAGGTTGATCATTTCGAGAGTCAGGGGACCAGCCCAGCCAGGGTGGACCGTGGGGGCGGTGAAGTGCACGAGGAGGCCGCAGCGAGCCCTGCTGCTCTTTCCCTCGATCCGCGCGGCGAGGCAGGACTTGTATTTGGGAAGGATCGGCAACTCGATCCGTTGCTCGGTCTGTGCGAGTAGAAACTGGTGGGGCTGAAGTTTGTACGGCGCCGCGTGAGACACGGTCAGCTTGTGAGAGTTCTTCGCGAAGAACTGGGCGATCCGTCCCGGTTCCGTGAGATCGAGAACGAAGGTGCCGGCATCTGGGATGGAGATGGAAGGAGCCAGAGTCAGGTCTACGGTATGCGTGTCGTAGGGGCAGTACGCGCCAGGCGCCGGGCGGCGAGGCTGCGGTTCCGGCGAGATCACCAGTCGGCCCGCATCCAGCGCTTTCTGGACCTCCACATTTGACAGAATCATTCAGATCTCCTGCGGGAAGAATGAAGACGGAATCATCCGTTCTGTACCTGTCGGTCCGGGACGAGAGTTCCAGCCAGAACGGTTGCGAAGTACCCGAGCCCGGGCACCTCGGCCGGTAGGCGAATCAGTGCAAGCTCACCCTCCTGATTGATGAATTCGACGGAGAGCCAGCCCGAGCTGGGATTATCGAAGGTGGGGCTGCCCGAGAAGTCGACGCTCTCTGCGGGAGCGAACAGCGACAAGTCCTTCCCCTCAAAGGACTTGAAAACGACCACTTGCTCGTTGTCGAACTGTCCGGGCATGATGCTGCAGGCAACACGGCGTTTCATCGGGAAGTCCTCCGGTCGAGTAGTGTTCAATAAGTTCGTGTTTAGTTATACTCCACTTTCAGCGATGGTCAAGGGCACCCAGACGGAAAATTCGTAAGAATTCCAGCGCCTGTGCCCCGGGAATCGAAAGTCAATTCCTCGGCCTTTTTTCTCTTTCTCCGTGCCTGTCTGTGCGTTTCCGTGAACTGCCGTTTTTCGCCAAACGAACAAGATCCGTTCACGGAGCGCACCGAGACGCACGGACAAGCACGGAGGGCCCCCGGCTGCCCTCGCCGCTGGCCGCTCGCCGCTGGCCGCTCGCACCTCGTACACTACTGTGGTGAGCGGCATCGCAGGCATCTTCACCCTCAACGCGCAACCGGCACCGCAAGCGCCGTTCAAAGCCGTGATGTCCCGCCTCGCCCACCGCGGGCCCGACGGAAGCGGCGTCTGGCAGGACCGAGAACTGGCGCTCGGTTTCCAGTCGATGCACACGACGCCGGAAGCCGTTCGCGAGACGCAGCCGCTCGTCCGCGGAACCGACGCGATCGTCTTCCACGGCCGCCTCGACAACATCGAGTCCCTTCGCGCGGACTTGGCCGCCCCTGCCGCCGGCGACGCCGAGCTCGCGCTCCTCGCCTGCCAGCGCTGGGGCGACGAAGCCCCGGCGCGCTTCCTCGGCGACTTCGCGTTCGCCTACTGGGACGGCGCCCGCCGCCGGCTGCTCTGCGCCAGGGACTGGTGCGGCGCCAGGCCGTTCGCGTACGCGCAGCATCACGGCCGCCTCGTCTTCGCCTCCGAACCCGGCGCGCTGTTCGGCGACCCGGACCTCCCGCGCGTCCCCAACGAAGGCATGATCGGCGAATTCCTCGCCGACGCCGTCACCCACCGCTCCGAAACTCTCTGGCAGGGCGTCCTCCGCCTCCCCCCGTCCCACCTCCTCATCGCCGACGCCACCGGAGTCCGCACCCGCGCCTACAAACCACTCCCGACCACGAACTCCCGACTCCGAACTGACCTCTCCCACGCGCAACGCTTCCGCGAAATCTTCACCGCCTCCGTCACCGCCCGCCTCCGCTCCCAGAGCAAAATCGCCGTCGACCTCAGCGGCGGCCTCGACTCCAGCTCGATCGCGGGCATGGCGAAGAGCCTCGGCGCGGAATTCGAAACGTTCTCGGAAGTCTTCCCGGGCCTCGCGTGCGACGAGCGGCCCTACATTGAAGAAGTCGTCCGCAAGTGGGGCCTCACCTCCCACCTCATCCCCGGCAGCGCCGCCAGCCCCTCCTTATATGAGCAGACCGCCGCTGCCACCCTCGACCACCCCGGCTACCCCAACTCCTCCGTCGCCATGCCCGCCCGCCGCACCGCCGCCGCCGCCGGGTTCCGCGTCGTCCTCATGGGCGCCGGCGCCGACGAGTGGCTCACCGGCGCACGCCCGCGCCCCCACGGCCTCCTCCGCCCCGCCCTCCGGGCCCTCCTCCCCGGCGCGCTCTACGAGGGACTCGCCCGCGTCATGGGAAAACGCCGCGGCCCCGCCTGGATCCCGCCGGCGTTCGCGAAGCGCATCTCCCTCGCCGACCGCCTCCGCGCCCGCGACATCCTCCGCTCCCCGCTCCCCGGCCCCACCGCCGCCCGCCGCTTCGCACGCGCTTTCACCGCCTGGGAGCAGCACCTCCTCGAGACCGACGAGCGCGACACCGCCCGCCTCGGCCTCGAGATCCGCTGGCCGTTCCTCGACCGACGCGTCATCGAGTTCGCCCTCGCCGTCCCCGCCGACCAGCTCCGCCGCGGCACGACGACGAAATTCGTGATGCGGGAAGCGCTGCGGGACGTGCTCCCCGAGGCGGTGCGCACGCGGACGACCAAGGCCGATTTCTCCCACCTGTTCGCCGACACGTTCCGCGCGATGGGCGGCGAATACGCGTTCCGTTCCCTCGGGATCGCGGAAAAAGGCTGGGTGGACGGGGAAGGGGCGGCGGCGCTTTTCCTCGGGCTGATGGAGGACGAGAAGGAGGGAAACCTCGAGCGCAGCCGCCGCATGTGGCCGGCCTGGATGATTTTGTCCCTTGAAATCTGGTACCGTTCTTCGGTTAGGATAGGCACCCACAAAGGCGCGCCCCCGGAGACGGAGAGAACGTGAAGCAGAAAAAGGACGAGACGAAGGCGAGTCCCGCGGCGCCGCCGGCCGGGAAACGCGCCTACCGTGCGCCGCAGTTGCGCAAGTTCGGGACGCTCGCGGGGATGACCGCGAAGAGTTCGTTCGGCGGGGACCGGCTGGCGAAGAAGTTCTAAGCCGGGCCGCGGAAGAGTCTTCTCACGTCCCGGCCCCGGCGGCCCGCCTCATCCTGAGCGAGCCCGAAGTTCGAGTCGGAGGATGGCGCTGAACAGGGGCGAGCGGCCGCGAAGAGACTTGCCTGAGTTCGCCCTGGCTTGCCCCGTGCCCCGCGCCCCCGGTACTTCCCCCGAAAAAAAATTATGCAGAATCTTCACCAAATTTTTGAGCGACGCGATGGGTTTTGGGTATAGTTCTCGACTGATGGCTTTCGGGGACTTGCAGATTTTTACGCAACGCGTCTTTTAGCGGAGGGGACCGTGAAGTCTCGCCACCTGCTCATGCCCGCGCTCGGGCTTGCTGTGTGCGCCGTCCTCCTGGCTGGGTGCAGCAAGGGTGGAGGGGGATCCTCTGGCGGAGGCTCTGGTTCGTCGAAGACCTCGTCGTCCGGAGGCTCTGGGACCCCTCAGGGCGGGACCTCGAACCCAGACAGTGGCGCGGGAACCGGAGGGGGCCATACGGCAGCCGTTAACCCCGGCCCGGTCGTCCTCGGCTCGGCCTACCACTTCGCCGTTCACTCCAGCGCAGATGTTCACGGGACCTCCGGTACCGTGGCATGGGGAAACATCGGCTGTTCCTGGTCCACCTATGACACCGATACCTGGGTTTCCTTCACTCCCGGGTATCCCAGCTACCCGCCGCTCACGAGCGCCACGGTCTTCGGGGACAAGTACGAGTCGGAAACCTACGACTACTACTACGACCCCGAGACCGGGTACGAGTCCGGCGGATATACACCCTCCGCAGAGCGGCTGGCGGTCTGGACGGATGCAAACGCCGCTTGGACCGAGATCCCCGGACGGAGCGATCAGATTTCCATCAGCTCGAGCCTGAACGGGCAGATCCTGGTTCCGGGCGTCTACTCCATCTCGGGCGATGCAACGCTCGCCGACGGAAACCTGGTCCTCGACGGGTCGGGCGTCACGGACGCCACGTGGATCTTCATCGTGGACGGCTACCTCAACGTCTCGGGGAGCTCTTCCGTGGTCCTGACCGGCGGCGCCGAGGCCAGGAACGTCACGTGGCGGGTGCTGTACGACGCCACGATCGGGGACCCCGGCTCGCCGCCGGCGAAACGATGCGACTTCAGCGGAACTATTCTCGCGGGGCAGACCATCACCATCAACCGCACCAGCATGCTGACAGGGCGTGCCTTGGCTTCGATGTCGAGCCTCACCTACCATTACTCCTACGATGAATTTGGCTATTCCGAAACTCCCTACTACTACTGCTACCTGTACGGCTCAGTCTCGATTCTCCCGACGCTGCCCCCGGTGTTGTCCGACGCCGCGGGCTACTGTCTCCTCTCGTCGGGGACGATCTCCAACGACGCCTTCTACGGGTCCTCATCCATCGGGGGAGACGTCGGGACCACGGCGCTCTCCGGTCCGCCGCCCACCTACGTCCCCGACAAGATCACCGGCATCGTTCCCGCCGACGTCCTGCCCGGCACGCTTCACGACGATCCGACGGGCGGAAGCTCCGAAGTCTCCGCCATGGCGAGCGTGACGAGCGCCGTCGCGGACATCACGGCCCGGGACGCGGATTACGACCTCACCGGGGTTTCCCTTGCCGGCAAACGGCTCGTTCCCGGCGTCTACATCGTGAGCGACGCGTCCCTCAGCGGGACGATCACCTTCGACGGCATGTCCGACCCGAACAGCGTCTGGATTCTGAGGGGCTCCAGCGCGACGCTCAGCGGGTCCACGTTCACGATCAGCCTGATCAACAAGGCCGACCCGCTGAACATCTACTGGCGGGTGGCAGGCGTCGACATCGGGGCTTCCCAGCTCCTCCGTGGCAACGTCTTCTCCGGCGCCTCCGGTTCGCCGGCCACCATCACCTTCGAGTCGGGCGCCGGCCTCCAGGGCCGCGCGTTCGCCCTCGGCGGGCCGATCGACCTGAAGGGGAACACGATCTTCCGGCAGCCCAGCGGCAGTCCCGTCAACGGGTTCTCCCCGAACGGGACCAAGAACCACTCGACGACGCTGGAAGACGAAGCGGGCTGCGTGGCGGTCAGCGGCAGCAACATGTATGTGTTCGGATACCAGTCCCTCAGCGCGAGCGACACGCAGTGGCGGCTCGAGAAGCGGTCGGTCACGACCGGAAATCTCGTGACGGGATTCGGCTCGGGCGGGGCGATCACTTCTAATCCGGGTTCCGGGCGGGACACTCCCCGGAAGATCCTGGTCGATGGGACGGGCGTTTACCTGTTCGGCCGCCAGGAGACCGGCACGCCCGGCGTGTTCCAGTGGCGCTACGAGAAGCGCGATCTGGTCACGGGGGCCCTCCTCACGGGATTCGGCTCGGGCGGTTCCATCGTGTCGCCGTCGCCGGGAAGCGGGATGGCCGGGGACTTGCTGACGGACGGGACCTACCTGTACGCCGTGGGCGACGAGGATGCGGGGGGCCTGCACAACCTGCGGATCGAGAAGCGGGACCTGACGGGCGCGCTGGTCACGGGCTTTGGAACCGGTGGAGTCGTCAGCGATCTTCCCCCTTCCGTCACCGACGCAGGGCTGAACTGCCTGACGATGAACGGAGGCGATCTCTACGTGGCGGGCTGGTACCACGACGGCGTCGCCAGGAGCGAGATGTACAGCAAACGGGCCGCCTCGGACGGCGCGCTAGATTCCGCCTGGGGGCCCGCCTCCGACGGGTACGTCATGCTGAGCTGGAGCTCGGGCAACGACCAGGTCCAGAGCATCACCACGGACGGCACGAGCATGTTCGCCATCCTCAGCGTCTCGACGACGGTCGACACGGACGGCGACCTGATCGCAGACACTGCGGGGTTCGGCTGGTCCGTCGAAGTCCGGGACCTCGCCACGCCGGGGATCCTCAGCTACGTCTACCTCACGGAAATTTTCTCCGGCACCGGCTCCGGCTTCCCTTACCTCCTCAACGAGGCGGACTTCTCCAACAACATGATGGTCCTCCGGGGCACCAAGATGTGGCTGGCCGGAAGCGAGAACATCCTCGGCATGGCCACCCGCTGGCGCACGGAGAAGCGGTCGACCAGCGGCACCTACTCCCTGGACGTGGCGTTCAACGTCGATGGCGGCGCGCCGGGGACGGTGCTGAGCAACCCTTCGGTCTCCAACGACCGCCTCTGGGGGATCACCGAGTCGGCCGGCATCCTCTACATGGTCGGCTCGGATTCCGCAACGCCTCCCGCCACGACCGAGTGGCGCATGGAGGCCCGGAACCGGTAGCGTTTTCAAAAAACGATCACGGCCCTCACCGGCGCGCGGCGGCCTCCCGGCCCCGCGCGCCGGTTCATTTGTCCGGCAACCGCCTCGCCGCCTCCTCGATCGCCCGCTCCAGCAGGATCGCCGCAAGCTGCCCCGCGCTGACCTTCGCGCCGCCGCGCCCGGGCGCCTCCGCGAGCCGCTCGAGCTGGGCCGCTGGAACTCGCTCCTTCAGGCAGGGTCCTGGCCGAACGGCACCACTCCCGCCGCCTCGAACGCCTGGATCACCCTCCGCGCCGCTTCCCAGCCCTCGGCGAACGCCGGCGCGGGCGGGAGGGTCGCGTCCCTTGCCCAGGCATCGGCGGCGAGAGTTTCGAAGGGATCGAAGGACGGCCAGCCTGCGCAATCGACGCGGCGTGCGAGGCAGGCGACTCGGAATTCTCCGGCGGCCACGGGCCAGAACGGACCCCCGTCCAGGGGCCTCGCGCGCAGAATGCGGGCGAGATCCTGGAGATCCTTGGCCCGGATCGGGCGGGGCGGCAGGGCCATTTTGTCGCGGTAAGGCGGCAGCGTCGTGAGGAACGCGCGCAGTTTCTCGCCCGCGATCCGCTCGAGGGTGTACGCGGTCACGAACCCGGCTCCGGCCCGGAACGGCGCCGTGGACGCCGGGGTGAGAGGTTCGGGCGCGGCCGCGTCGACGGTGACGAGGGGAAAGCTGCGCGTTCCCGGACGCGACAGGTCGTCGATGCCGATCTCGACCCGCAGCCCGTCCCAGCCCTGGGGATGACCCTGCGGCGGCATGCGATCGACCCGCGCGACACGCAGCGACAGCGACACCGGATTCATGCCTTCAAGGTGTCGTCGAAGCGCCTTCTCGACCGCGTCGCGCAGCCTCCTCGATCGCCCGCTCCAGCAGGATCGCCGCCTGAAGCTCGGGGCGCGATCGGGAATCTCAGATGACCAGCCTGCGAGACGCGTCCCGGGTGTCGGCGACCTGCAGGCGCGGAGGCTCCCCGGGGAGCGTCAGGAACGCGACCTCAAGTCGCCCCGAGGTAAGCGCGCCGTCGGCCGCGGGGGACACGGGGCCGTAGGAGCCCTTCTCGAGGATCCAGATCTCCGCCTTGCGTTCCTCGGGCTCGACGACGATCACCTCGGGCACGCCGATCTCCGCAAAGAACTTGAACTTGGCATACGACTCGTCCCTGGGAGAGAGGATCTCGATGACGGCATCCGGTGCGCCGCCGTGGATCCCGTCGCGGGCGAGGATGCGTTCCCGGCCCGCCGCGACGAACACGACGTCCGGCACGCGATAGTCGCGCTGGGCCGCATCGTCACGGAACACATTGAATTCCGGGATGATCGTCCCGCCGCCGCGAGATTCCATCAGGTCGTCCAGGAAGCGGATCAGGCCGGTGAGCACGCGCTGGTGTCCAAGCGAGGGGGAGGGAGTCACGTGGTAGACCCCTTCCCATTCCTCGTCGTGAAGGTCCAGCCCGAGCCGGCGGCGCTCGGAGACTTCCGCTTCGGTGACGTGAGGCGGGTGAATCTGCATGGGGGGAATTGTAGCAGCGGCATGGCCGGGATCCTGTGGGGAGAGAGTGTGATGTAGATGTGTCAAGTGAAGACATACGGATGATCTGCTATTGAGTGATGTGTGTCAAGAGTCGTGATTGAAATATCAGATATGAAGCGGCCCCGACGGTGACCCCGGGTGAGGATCCCGCCCGCCCCCTATTTCATCGCGCTTCGCCGTTCATGCGCCGCGCCGCCTCCTCAATGGCCCGCTCCAGCAGGATCGCCGCAAGCTGCCCCGCGCTGACCTTCGCGCCGACGCGCCCGAGCGCCTCCGCGAGCCGCTCGCCACCGGGCACGGGCACGTGCACAATTTCAGATCAGCATGCAACGCGAAGGGTCGCGACCGTCGATGATCTCAAGGCGCGGGGAAGCGCCGGCCCGTGTGCGGAACGTCACCTCGAGTGACTGCGAGACGACCACACCGTCGCTGTTCACCATCGCGCGTTCGTAGCTTCCGCCCGCCAGCCTCCAGACCTCGGCCGTGCGCCCCTCCGGTTCGACCGTGACTATCTCCGACACGCCGAGCGCCGCGTAGAACTCGAACTTCCTGTAGCTGTCGTCGCGTGGCGACAGGATTTCAATGACGACATCCGGCGCGCCGCCTCGGATCCCGTCGTGGGCGATGATGCCCTCGCGGCCGGCGGCGATAAACACGAGGTCCGGGATGCGGTAGTCGCGCTCAGGCGAGCTTTCCCGGAAGACATTGACTTCCAGCAACAGGGTCCCGCCGCCCCGCGCTGCCATGAGCGTCAGCAGGAAGTTGTACACGCCGCCAAGGACTTGCTGGTGGCCGACGGAGGGGGCGGGTGTCACGTGGTAGACCCCCTCCCACTCCTCGTCCCGGATGTCCTGCCCGAGGCGCTGCCGTTCCAGGACTTCGAATTCGCTGACGTGGGGAGGATAGATCCGCATGTGCATGATTCTATCAGCGACAAAAAGTGGAGACGAACTCAGGTTCATCCCCTGGCGTCTCCAGGTTCCTGTGGTGCATCCCGAAGTTCCTTTCACGAAACGAGTCGGGTCGTCAAGCGCCGCGGGACATCCATGCTTCCTGCCCGCGCGAACGCCTTCAACCCTCCTCAACCAGGGGCGCCCGGGAAGCGCCACCAGCGAATGTTCGCCTTTAGTTATACCCTGTATTCGGGCATTGTCAAGGCCATGAACCAAGAAATTTGATGTGTCCGGAACCCACCTGAAGAACCATCAAGCGTGCGTGTAGGGGCAGTCCCTGCCACATCCGAACCGCCGTAGCCGTTTACTCGCAACCCGCAACTAGCCTTTCGCCGCCCTCTCCAGCATCGTGCAAATCCGAGCCACATTCACGTCCAGATCAAAATGCACCTCCGCAAACCGCCTAGCGGCAGCTCCTTTCGCGGCACGCCCGGCCGCATCCTTCGCCTCCTCGACCGCCGCGATCAGCCCATCCACGTCGTTCTCCGCGACCACCCACCCCGCCCCGGCCTCGCGGATCCACCCCGCGATCTCGTTCTCCCCGCCCCCCACGAAAATCACCGGCCGCCCCGCCGCGAAAATCCCCTGGATCTTGCTCGGCACCATCAGCCCCTGCCACCCCGCGTCCAGGCTCGCCAGGTGCACGTCCCCCGCCGCCAGCGCTTCCCCCAGCCTCTCGCGCGCCACGTACGGGTGCAGCTCCACGCGCGCCCCCGGCTGCGCCCGTGCGAACGCCTCCACCTCCGCCCGCCGCTTGCCGCCGCCGCAGAACGCCCACCGGGGCCCGGCCGCGCCCAGCCGCCGCGCGGCCTCGAGGAATTCGCCGAAGCGATGCCCGAGCCCCATGTTGCCCGAGTACATCAGCACGAGGTCGTCCGTCCACCCGCGTTCGGCGCGGAGGGAAGCGGGGGCGCGGGCGACGTCGCGGTCGAACGCCGACCAGAGCGGCACCCACGGAACCGGCCCGCCCGCGTGCGCCTCGACCTTGCGCGCGATCACGGGCCCCAGCGCCAGCGTGAGCGCCGACCCGCGCAGCTCCGCGCGGGCGAGGGCGGAGAGCGCGCGCTCCGCCGCGCCCCCGGCGGCGACCATGCCGTGCGCCGCCAGGACGTCGGGGTACACATCCATGATCCAGTGCGCATGGCGGCACCCGCGGATCGCGGCAGCCCCACGCGCGGCCAGCCCGAGAAACGGGGGAGTGGTGAGCGAGAGGATCAGGTCCGGTCGCGGGCGCTCGGACAGGACGCTCAGCGCCAGCCCCGCAGCGAATCCGGAGTAGTCCGCGAGCTTGCCGAGGAAACTCCGCCGGCCGTACCCCGGCGCCGCAATGCGCACGATTTCCACGCCGTCGAGCTGATGACGGGCTGGAAAGTTCTCGCCGCCTTCGTAGGCCCGCCGCGAGCAGAAGACCTTCACCCCATGCCCCCGCGCCACCAACCTCTTCGCCACGTCATGCAGAAACTGCCCCGTCGGCGCCACGTCGGGCGGGTAGAACTGGTTGAGGAGGAAGAAGTTCAATCCCGGGACTCAGGCTTCCTTGGCGGCAGAAGATTCTCGGGTCACGTAGTACGGTCCTAGAGCCAGCCCGTCCATTTGCGTCCTCAGAAAGCAGTCGATCGCTTCGCGCGGAAAATGCACGATCGGCTCGTTCTCGTTGAAGGAGGTATTCAGCACGACGGGCGTACCCGTAAGCCTTCCGAACTCCGAAATCAGGCGGTGATAGATCGGGTTCACATCGCTCGACACCGATTGCAACCGTCCCGTGTTGTCTACGTGGTTCACCGCGCAAAGCTTCTCCCGCCATTCCGGCCGGATCCGGTAGACCATCAGCATGAACGGGTCGGGGTGATCGCGCTCGAAAATATCCCCCAGCCGTTCGGCAAGCACCGAAGGAGCGAAGGGCCGGAACCACTCGCGGTGTTTGATTCGTGCGTTCAGGATGTCCTTCATCTTCGGGTGCCCCGGGTGAGCCACGATCGATCGGGCTCCCAACGCCCGCGGTCCCCACTCCATCCGTCCCTGGAACCAGCCGACAACCTTGCCGTTCGCGATGTCCTTCGCCACTTCACGGCACAGCGCTTCATCGCCAAGCGTCCGGAACTTCAGGCCCGCAGTCCGAAGCGCAGCGGCGCAATCCTCGGGCGAGAACGAATCTCCCACGAGGGCCGAGTTCATCACGAACGCACGCGGGCGGCCCAGGACGCCGTTCCACACATGGAGCGCGGCCCCGACGGCAGTACCGTCGTCCGTTGCAGCGGGCTGGATGTAAAGACGCCGGAACGGCGTCTCATCAAGAACCTTCCCATTCGCAACCGAGTTCAGTGCCACGCCGCCCGCAAGGCACAGGGTCTCAACGGGCACCTTGGCATGGAGCCCGTTCAGGACATGGAAATAGGCTTTCTCGAGAAGCGCCTGCAGTGCGCCGGCGAGGTCCATGTCGCGTTGCGTCACTTCGCTTCGTTTGACGCGCGGCGGGCCAAAGCGCTCGACGAGTTTCTTGGAGTACAGGGGAGCCACTGTCGGCAGTCCCGTCTCGTCATGGGAATAGTCCACGCCCTCGGAATGGTGTACGAAGTATTCCAGGTTGAGCTCGAATCGACCTTTCGGTTTCAGCACGAGCATGTCATCGAGAACCCTGCGCTCGCTTTCGCGGCCATAGGGCGCAAGGCCCATGACCTTGCCCTCGTCGCCGTACGAGTCGTATCCGATGAACTGGCAGACAGCGGTGTAAAGAACTCCGAGCGAGTGCGGGAACAGGACGCGATCGAGGACTTCGATTGTGGATCCCCGGCCGCGAGCGAGCATGGTGGACGCAAAGTCGCCGAAGCCGTCGACCGAGAGGATGGCTGCTTCTTCGAACGGTGAGGCGAGGAAGGCGCTGGCGGCGTGAGCCAGGTGATGCTCCACCGCGTGAATCCTCGCCTTGAGTCCGCCATCGCCCAGCCCGAACGCACGTTCGATAAGAGCGGGGACGCTCGCAACCTGGGCTCGGTTCTCGAGGCGCTGACGCGCCAGCTTGGCGATGCGGCCAAGATTGCCGAGGGCGAATCCGAGCTTCGCCATGAGGTTGGCCCTGGAGTCGCGTGCGATCGCAACATGGTCCACGTCCCGGATCCCGGCTCCCGCGATTTCAAGCACGCGACGAATCGCCAGCTCGGGGAACCCCGCGAAGTGCTTTACTCGGTTCAGTCGTTCCTCGGCGATGGCCGCGACCAGGTGCCCGTCCTTGAACAGAGCGGCAGCGGAGTCGGCGTGGAATGTGTTTAGGCCGAGTATCAGCACGGCATGACCTCAAGGGGGCCACCTGCCCGAGGAAACTTCAGCGTTCTACGCACCCGGGAACATTCTCCCCGGCGGAGAGCCAAGTATATGCGGCGACGAGACTTGAGATGACAGATCGCCAGCAAAAACGGTCGAGCACAAGGGCCCGTCCCCGGCGCCCCATGGCGGTTCGTTCGCTTGCGGACATCTCGACAAGCCCGCACAGGCTCGCAGTCATGCCCTCCGCGTCCAGGGGGCACTCCACCGCGGCTCCCGCGTGGAACCCCTCCGGCAAATTGCACTCCCGGCTCATCACGACCGGGAGGCCGTACGACCACGCTTCCAGCACGGCGACCGGAAGCGCTTCTCGCAGCGACGGGAGAACGAAACCCGACGCGTTCGCCAGGACCTCGTCCTTGGCGGCTCCCAGCACGATCCCACGGAACTCGACTCGCTCTCCCAGGCTCAGTGCCCTCTTGCGCAATCGGCTGACGTAGCGCTCTTCGCCCCACCCGCAGATCACGAGTCTCCATTCCGCCGCTTTACTGCCGAGCCTCTTGGTAGCGGCCTCCCACGAACACAGCAACGTCTCGATTCCTTTCTCCGGGTCCAAGCGACCCAGGTAGAGAAGGTCCCTGAATCGCGAGTCGTTGCGCCGCAGTGCCGAGATCTGCGCGTCCGTTGGCGGATCCACGGCGTTCGGGATGACTGCTATCGGGATTCCCAGTTTCAGCGTCCGGACGGACGCGGCTTCGGCCGCGCTGAGGGCGCGGATCAGTCCCGCTTCCTTCAGGTGCCGCCGCTGGTAGAGCAAGGAAGCGATCGCTTTCTTCATGGACGAGCGCTTCAGCGCCAAATCGTTGAGCATTCCATGGGGCGTTACAACGTAGGGCCGCGAAGTTTTCCGGGCCCAGGAGAGACAGGCGTAGCTCGTGTACATCCACAACCCGTGGCAATCGACGACGTCGAGGTCCGCCCGGACGAGGGCCTCCACCAATTTCCGGCTATAGCCGAATTTGCGAGGGCCCGAGTATGGGAGCAGGGTCACGGGTAGTCCTGGGACCGGAGGGCTCGCAACTTCCGCTCTCGGATCCTCGAGTGCGAAGAGATACGGTGTGGCGAGGCCACTTTCAAGCATCGCACGCGCATGGGCCTTTACCGTCACGGCGACGCCACCGCCGAAGTGGGAAACGAAGGAAGTGAGGAGCCCGGCCTTCATTTGCGACACAGCCATGACAGTATGAGTTTCTGAATTCCCGAGGCCTTGCGGAGCGGACGCGAGAGGGAACTGTGGTAGGCCTGAAGAACCGCCTGCGCAAAGGTCTCCGGCGTTCGCGACGCGATCATTTCTCGACTGGCGCGGCCGAACGCAGCGCGGTCGCAACGGGGACTCGACACTTCGGCAAGCAAGTCAGCCAGAGCCGATTCATCCGACGGGTCGAACGTGTAGCCATTCACTCCATTCTTCACGAGGTCCGGCGCGCAGCCGCAGGCTGTGCTGACGAGAACGGGAAGACCGGTGGCCATGGCTTCGTTCACGACGAGGCCCCATGGTTCGGAAGTACTTGGCAGAACCAGCGCTCCCGCGAGTCCGTAGTATGCAGGCAGCGCCTCGTACTGCTGAAAGCCTCGGAAGATAACCCGTGACTCCACTCCCGCGTCGCTCGCCGCCTGCTGGAGTTGGCTCCGCAACGGTCCGTCGCCGACCAAGACGAGATTCCATGGAGATCCGGATGAGCATTTCGTGTACCTGCCGAAGGAACAGATGAGGAAGGCCAGGTTCTTCTTGGGAACGAATCTGGCGCAGGCAAGGAAGTAGTTTTCGGGGAGATCCAGGGTCGCCCGCAACTTCTCCGCTTCTGTCTTCGCGTTTGCGGCCCCCCTTGAGAAGTGGTCATTGTCCACGACGTCGCAACTCGAGAAGACCTGATCCTTCGCCAAACCCAGTTCGAGAACGTACTCGCGATGGCGGATGCCGCCGACCACGCACGCATCGAAAAGCGATAGGACCCGTCGCTTGACCTGCTCGGTTGTCCACCGCCTTGGCGAGTCCTGCCGGGTGCTTTCGCTCAACAAGAGCGCCCGGCTGCCGCGTCGAAGACACCATCGCAGCGCTGAGACCGCGGCCGGCGTGCCCCAGCCAGGTATCGCGACGGCTTCCGGCGCAAGGAGGTCGAGGGATTTCATCACGGCCTCGCTAATCGTCCGCGGTTTCAGGGTCTTGTCCTGTGTGCGGAACAGCGTCGTTCGCGGGCATTGGGAGCTCTCGATCGCGCTCCATGCATACGTCCGGTCCTCGCCGAAAACTTCGAGGGCAGTGGCGTCGCAAAGCGTCGCCAGGGCGCGGAATCGAGCTGCGTGGTAGGGACCGTATCTCTCGTGGACAAGGGCGAGGCGTGGACGCGTCGGTTTCGACATGCTTCATCTCAGCGGGGGGCGGGTGAGCACGGCCCCCCTTGCATGAGGAACTGCTGTTGGTCGTGAATGCCGGGCACCGATGAGAATGGGCAGAGCCGCAATCGTGATGCCCGCAGTGTAGGCAAATCCGGAGAGGAGGTCGCCGCGTGAAAGAAAGATGACCATTCCAAGCCAGAAGGGGTACACCACATCGATCACCCTGACTGCTGGTGGTTTAACGTGGGACCCTACACCCCAGTAGAGGTCATCCAGTCGCCGGAGAATTCGGCCGAATACAATTGCGAATAGCGGTATCCCCAGCCAACCGAAGTTGATCAGAGCTTCGGCAGGCAGCGCCGCGCTCACGTTGCTCGACACCCACCCGTATTCCAGTGCCACATGTGTTCCAGATCCGACTGGCTTCTCCGGCCAGAAGGACCTGGGGATCCAGAATAGTGCCACCCCGAGCAGTTGTCGTCCTTTCGTGATTCTTCCGGGTTCTTCGATGTACTCGCGGGTTCGCAGGACACCGCTGTATGCGTCGAAATCTCCGCCAATGACGGATTCGATGTACTCGGGTTCGTTGACTCCGCGATAGTAGGCCTCTCCCGAGACGTCCTGGCGGCCCTGGTTCAGGATGGGCATGGCGAACAGAATGCCGAAAGAGACGAGGGGAACAAATGCGATTCCCGTTCGAAGTCGTCTGAGGATCACGATTGCCGCCAGTCCGATGAGGGCCATGCCCGTGTAGTATCGCGGGGCCGCCAGGGGATTATCAATTAGCCCCACCCCGGCTCCGAGCACTAAGGCCACGAGCAAGAGCAGACCACGCGATCTTCCACGCACGAAGGAGCAGGCCAGCAGCAGCGCTCCTAGAGCCATGATCGGGACGGCACGCACAACCACATCATTGAAGAGTGCAAGGCTGCTGACTTCGCTGACTTGGATCTCTGCACCTCGGCGAGTTACAACTCCATAAAATCCCTGACTGAAGAGCCAAACGAGCGCCGCCGCTGCGGCCAGCGAAGCGCTCACGAATCCGAGCCATGAGACGCCGAGATTCAGCGGCGCGAAATAGCTGGGCGTGCGCGAAGTCTTGCTGCGGTAACCGATACAGTAGCAGCCAAGCCAGAGGCAGATGACGACATTGGTCTTGAGAACCGCGGCCAGGTCAACATCGCGCGGCAAATCGATGCTCAACGGAAAGTAGCCATGAAGATACTGGGCAAGGGGTACGGCTCCAAGGTACATGAAGCAGAACATGAGGTGCATCAGGTTCAACGAATAAGGGCGAATTCCAGCTTCTCCGGATATGAGCAGGATCGTCGCGGCAACAATCGGAACAAAAGAAGCGAGTCCGATGGCCGAGACCGCAGTGACCCTCGGGACTGCGAGCGCCAAGAGAACAGCTACCAACGAGAGAAAGACGAGTACGAGGTTACTTCGCCGAGGGCTCCGGGCACTCAGACCCGCCGAAACCGGAGCTATGAGACTCAAGACCGCCTCCGCGACGCCTTTGTTTGGATGATTTCCGCCCGGTGTCGGCGACCGTCGCTTCCACCGTTCCGCTCTCACGACGACCCTGGACCGCCTTTGTAGTACCTCGTCTCCAGAGTGCACGATACTGCACGTTGCAGGGCCGGCATCCAACTGGTTTCTCAGTGCTGACGCCGAAGAAGCTTCGAGAAGAGGAACAACTCCAGGTCGATGAGGAAGGGCAGACGCCACTTTAGAAACTCCCGCGCCAGCCAGACGATTCTGCAACGTCGGCAGAAGAAAGACCTCCTTCTTCCGCAAATATGAACTCCTCGATAGAGCGCGAGTCGGAACAAGTACTCAGCTCTTCGTTGCTTGGCTCTAAGAACCAGGTCTTCACCTGCGCCGATATGCTTGAGGTCCGTTGTGCGCTGCACGAAGTTCACGTAGCTTCGAACGAGGATGGGTTCTACGTACGATGAACGTCCTGGTTTGGATCGCCCCTGGTCGGTCGACAATCCGGTACCGGTTCTGTATCGAACCAGAGGTTCGTCTATGTATGCAATACCTCCCAGGGCTTTGGCGCGGAAGGCGAGGACAACGTCCTCATTCACCACCCCCGGATCCAGCGGGGGAAATCGGCGGAACAGTTCCGGCGTCCATGCGCAGCTCGCGCCAAGTACGGACCCGCTGTGAGCAACGTCTCTCGCCGTCAGCGGAGATCCAGGTGAACCATGAGAACGATGCGTCATCCCTGTTAGGTCGGATGCCTGATCGATTTCAGCAACCGCGCTGAACAGCAGCGAACTCGTTCGCCCGGCTGCCATCCAGGTTTCCACAATCCGAGAGACCCGGTGCGGTTCCGAAATGTCATCGCCTGCCGCCACGACAATGAGATCCCCTTTGACGTTGGAGGTCGCGGCGTTGATATGGCTGGCCCAGCCCGCATTATTCTGACTTCTGCGAACACGGACAGTGTGAGGCCCCTTGTAACTCGCTGCCGCTGCGCAGATGAATTCATGTGTGCGATCGGTCGAGGCATCATCTGAGAGGATGATCTCAAGCGGCTGATAGTCCTGGCTCAGAGCGCTTTGGACGGCCTCAGCGATGTACTGCTCCTGGTTGTAGGCAAAGACCACGAGCGTGATGATGGGGCGCTGTGAGTTTGTCACCGAGCGACCCGATTCTGGGGATTTGGAAACTCGGTTGGGCGTTCATTTCGCGGTGTACTCGTGCCTGTCGCCGATCTGCGTGAGAGGCGGACAATGGCTTGCGCCCCGAAAATCATGGCTGCCACGCACCCTGCCGCCGTTCCGATGGCCGGCCGAATTGTAAGGATTGCGAAGGTGACGACGGCGGCCACTTCCAGCGCCACGAGCTGCCAAATCACCGACCGGTGCCAAGTGAAACCGGTCTGACTACGAGCCATGAAATACACCAGCGGCAAGTATGCTAGATACATCGCGAGGAATGCGACGCCCGTGGCTTCCACTCCGAACCACCTCAACCCCCAGACAGAAACCAAGGCGAAGGTGAGCATTGAAAGCAACTCGGAGAGCAGGTACGCGCGCCCGTCGCCTCG
Organism: uncultured Planctomycetia bacterium; assembly: GCA_964590435.1. GTDB lineage: Bacteria > Planctomycetota > MHYJ01 > WSZJ01 > WSZJ01 > WSZJ01. The sequence goes on along the minus strand of CAZPWT010000005.1, from coordinate 12,314 downwards.
CGCGAGGAGAAGGTAGCCGAGAGGCCAGCTCGCGACCCGGAGGACGTCACCCAGAACCTGCCAACGGAGTAGGACTCCCGCGCCGTCGAATGAAGGCGCGTAGAGCGAGCGAATAGCTATCGGAGCGACCGCCATCATGACTAGAAGAGCTGGTCCGGAGAGCAGAAGGGCGACTTCGGTCTGCTGGTTGACCAGTCGGTTTGTTCCCTCTCGATCGCGGATGCCACCGGACACACGAGGAAAGTAGTCCGTCCCCATCGCTCCCAAGATGAATCCGAGATACGTTGCTGAAATTGTCCAACTGGCTTGGAAGTTGCCGAGCATTTCTACGCCGAGGTGTTTTCTCACCATGCTCCTCACCAGGAGCTGGGAAAGAGTCCCCGCGAGTCCCGCAAGCATGAATGGAAGCCCGAGGATGGCCATTGCTCGCCACTGAGAAGACAAAGCGCGGACCGGAACGCGAATAGCCGAGACTCGCGGCAGCTTGGCCACGAAAATGATCCCCAGTACAAGGCTGACGGTCGGCGCTGCGATGACAAAGGCGACCATTCCCCGATCACCGAATTGACTAAGAACACCAACGCCCAGCACGGCGGAGACCAGTGAGCCGAGAATGCTCACTGCGGCGATGTCACGAATCCGGCAAAGTCCATTGAGAACGGCTCCTTGGGAGGAGGAAGCGATCGTGAGTGCAACCCCGACCCCAAGCCAAGCGACGTTGCCTGCATGTGACGCGCTGCCGAACACCAACTGGGCAATAGGCACCCGAAGGAGCCAGACGAACACCGCGCCAAGGCTCGCTAGCGCGAGGGTTGTCCAAAACACGGTCTTGCGGGTAGTGGCGACAGCAATTGGATCCCCTCGCTCGGCTGCTTCTGCGAGCTCGCGCGTGGCGACCGTCCCAATTCCCATCCCTCCCAGTGTGGCGGCGGTTGTCATGATCTGCGTGAATAGGCCGATCATCCCGATCCCGGTCGGTCCCAACAGGACGGCGATAATTTTGGTTCGAACTAGCCCAACAAGGACGGTAACAACCGAAGAGCCACCAATAATCGACGTGGAGCGGAGGATTCGCCGGTAGGATCCAGCTTCCTCGCTCATTTCATGACCGCGTGCGTTCGAACAATTCTCGTCACCGCCTCGACTTCTCCTGCAGATAGGTGTGGTCCCATGGGCAGGCTGAGAACTTCACGCGCCAGCTTGTTCGCAAGAGGAAAAGATTCCTCCTTGAATCCAAGGTCACCGTACGCTCCTTGCCGATGCGGGGGCAATGGATAGTGAATTAGTGTGCCCACTCCGTCGGCATGAAGACATTGCTGGAGGGTGTCCCGCTGGGCGTGACGGATGACGTACAGGTGCCAAGCAGGGTCTGCCCACTCCGGGACAACCGGGAGGGTCACCCCCGCATCTCTCAGGCCCTGACCATAGGCTCGAGCTACCGTCCGCCGGCGATCGTTCCAAGCATCGAGGTAGCGCAATCTTACCCTGAGAAGGGCAGCCTGTAGCGGGTCAAGACGGCTGTTGTATCCACGAATTTCATTCGCGTACTTGATGCGCGATCCATAATTCCGCAACACCCGTAGGCGGTCCGCGAGATTTCCATCATTCGTGGTCACCGCGCCGCCATCGCCCATGCCCCCAAGATTCTTGCTGGGGTAGAAACTCCACGCGACTGCATCTCCGTGGGATCCAAGAGGTTGACCTTTGTATCTTGCCCCGTGCGCTTGGGCGGCATCCTCGAGCACCTTCAGGCCGTGCCCGCGGGCAATATCCAAGATCGGGTCCAGATCTACGGGTTGACCGTAGAGGTGTACCGGAAGAACAACTTTCGTGCGCTGAGTAATCGCGGACTCGATGTTTGAAGCGTGCATGTTGTGCGTTGCTTCATTCGGTTCCACCGGGATCGGCGTCGCGCCGCACTGATTGACAGCCAACCAAGTGGCGATGTAGGTGTTGGATGGGACCAGAACCTCATCGCCCGGTCCGACACCCCATGCCCGCAAGGTGAGGTGGAGTGCGTCGAGACCGTTGGCGACGCCGATGCAATGCTCTGCCTGGCAATAGTGTGCCCAAGCCCGTTCGAATTCCTCGACCTCGGGTCCAAGGATGTACCAACCAGACGACATGACTCGCAGCGCCGCCGCGTCGAGTTCGTCCCGCAACTCATCGTAGGGGGCTTTGAGATCAAGAAATGGAATCATGCCGTTCCACCGACGATCTGAAGAAACCTGTCGTAGTCGCGAATGTAGTCTGCCGCATCGTAGTAATCGGAGGCAAATACGAGCAGGACGGCATCAGCGGAGTACCGGTACTGGATTCCCCAGACCAGCGGTGGCAAGTAAACCCCGATTTCCGGGCGATTCAGAAGAAATTCCTGGCGCGCTAATCCGTCGTCTGCAACCACTGAACAACTCCCTCGGACGCAAACTAGAAATTGGTGGCAACGAAGGTGTGCGTGGGCTCCTCGCGTCTCAAGGCTCGGGACGTCCAGGACCAGAAAGTACCGCCTCACCGGGAAGGGCACCGATTTCTCAAATTCGCCCACCGTGACGCTACCACGGATATCTGTGATCAGGGGTAGGCGATGCATCGTAACCCCACGAACCCGGGTAGGGGTCGCTCCCACTCTCGGGCCGGGCGAGAAGATCTCGCCTTGAGGTGCTGAAGGGGCCTCGGCTTGCTCGTATCCGACAATCCTGGCAGGATTGCCGACAACGATGGCGTGCGGCGGTACCGAGCGAGTTACCACCGCCCCAGCCCCGATCATCGCCTTGGCCCCGATCGTGAGCCCGGGCAGAACGGTTGCCCCGGCGCCGACCGATGCCCCGGCGCCAAGAATCGTCTGCGGATGAACAGGTGGGTGCTGCTTGCTTCGGGGAAATCTGTCATTCGTGAAGTTGACGTTGGGACCGATGAATACATCATCCATCACCCGCAGGCCGTCCCAAAGATGGACACCGTTCTTCACTGTTACTCGATTTCCTATTTCGACATCGTTCTCGATGAAACAGTGCGAGCAGATGTTGCAGTCCTCGCCGATTCTGGCATTCGGAAGGACTACGACAAATTGCCAGATGCGGGTTCGCGCGCCGATTGATTTTGACTGGATATCCGCCAGTGGATGTACGAGTCTTTCGTCCATGCTGCCCGTCCTCCCGTCGGTGATTTACCTGTTTTTGCCGGATGCGGCATCCTGCAGGCGTTCCTCGGCTTGTGGCGCCGACTGCGCCGAGAGCTCGGGCCCCATTCGGGTCTTGGGCGGCTCCGCCAGTAGGTCAACCCTCCCCACGACCCGCTCCATCAGGACAATGACGCTGAGCAGCACGACCCCCTGCGACATGATGATCACGCTGGGGGTCCAACTGGCGGAAGTCACGAGCATCCCGCCCATTCCAAACGCGGTGGCGAGCAGCCACAGGAATGCTGCGCACTGTCGCTGGCTGAATCCGATGCGCATCAGTCGGTGATGGAAATGGCTCCGGTCTCCCTTCCAGATCGGCTTGCGCAGGCCGACGCGAATGAGGATGACGCTGGCTGTGTCGTAGAGAGGCACCGCGAAAACAAGGATGGGAATGAGCATGGGAGACAACCAGGTTGTTTGCCCGCTCCGGAACGTCGCAACCATGGTCAGTGCACCCAGCATGTACCCGAGGAAGAGCGCCCCGGCGCTTCCCAGGAACACCCTCGCCGGGTGCCAGTTATGCCAAAGGAACCCGAGGCACGCGCCGCAGAGCGCGAAAAGAAGGGCTGCGGGGCAAGGGTGATTTGTCATGAACATCGTGGTGCCTAGAAGCGCCGAAGCGATGGCCGCCAAGCCGGTCGCCAAGCCGTCCACCCCGTCCACCAGGTTGAACGAGTTCGTGATTCCGACCAGCCAGATCACGCCGACGACAGCCGGCAGCGGAGTCGGCAGGAATCCCAGGGCCGGTCGAACTCCGAGCCCCACAACGAAGATGGCGACGGTGAACTGGATCGCGAGGCGTGTGCTGACTTTGAGGTTCCACAGATCATCCGCCACCCCCAGCACCGCAATCGCGATCCCGCCGAGAAAGATGATCCCCAGTCTGCCCCAGGTCGCGCTTAGCCCAGGTAGGTTGAACTGCAGGTCCCTGAGCACCGGCTTCAGGAATTCGGGATTAGAGGCGACATACGCCGCCGCCGCGAGGTGAGTCAGAGTGGTCAAAATCAGCGCCGCCACGATTGCCAGTCCGCCCAGCAGGGGGGTCGGCGCCGTGTGCAGGGCCCTCTCCCCGGGCACATCCATCGCGCCCCACCGGCGTGCGAGACGGGCGAACAGCGGTGTCAACATGGCCGCCAGCGCGCCTGTGAACCCGGCGAGCCACGCCGCACAGAGCAGCCCGCTGGCGAGGTTCACGCCTCGTTCCTCCGGCCTTTGTCCTTTTCGGTTTCGCCGTATCCGTAGCCGTAGCCATACCCGTAGCCGTACCCATACCCGTAGCCGTAACCCCCGCGCTGCGGATCGGAAGCATTCAACACGCTCCCCAGCACCGTCACCCCCATCTCCACCAGCGCATCCTTAGCCGCCTTGGCCGCGCCGCGCCCCGTCTTGCCCTCCCGCAGCACGAGCACCGCCGCGTCCGCCCTGCGCGCGATCAGCGCGCTTTCCGACGCCTGGATCACCGGCGCCGAGTCCAAAATGACGAAGTCGTACGCCTCCCGCGCGGCCTTGAGCGCGTCCGCGAACCTCGGCGAGCTTGCGAGCTCCGCGGCGCTCGACATCCCGGCGCGGACGCCGACGATGTCCACCCCCGGGATCACGCTCGGCCTTGCCGCGGCCTTCAGGTCCGCCTTTCCGTTCAGGACGTCCGCGAGCCCTGCCCCCTCGGGCGTCTTCAGCAGTCCGTGGAGCCGCGGTTTTCGCAGGTCGGCGTCAAACAGCAGCACTTTCCGCCCTTCCATCGCGAGCACCCTGGCGAGATTTGCGGCGACGGTGGTCTTTCCTTCCCCCGGCAGGGGGGACAGGACCGAGAGCACCCAGGCTCTTCCCTCCGGCTGGCCCATCCGCTCGAGCCGCGTGACGACCTGGGCCCTGAGCGCGCGGAATGCCTCCATGTCGGGGATGCTGGCGTTGTCGCCGAGGACGAAGACCTTGTCGCCGCCCGCGTCCTTGAGGCGCGGCACGGCGGCGAGCACCTCCATCCCCACGAACGCCTTGACCTCGTCCGGCGACAGGATGCGGTTGTCCAACTGCTCCGCGACGAGCGTGGAGCCGCCCGCGAGCAGCATCCCCAGCAGCGCGCCGAGCATCAGGCTCTGCTGCGTGTTCGGCTTCCACGGCCCGGTCGGCGGCTTGGCGGGGTCGAGCACGCGGACGCTCTGGAGGCCGACGCCGGCGGTCGCGCTGCTCTCGCCCTGACGCTTCAGGTAGGCCCCGTAGAGTTCCTTGGACGCCTCGAGCTCGCCCTGGAGGCGCTGGTAGCGGTTGCGCGAGCTCGCGGTCTCGGCCATCTGGGTCTTGAGGCGCAGGACTTCCTCGTCGAGCGCCTTCTCCTCGTTCTCCGCGGCCTTGAGCTCGTTCTCGAGGGCGAGAAGGGAGCCCTTCACGGCCTCGCGGATCTTGCCTTCCACGGAAGCGAGCTGGGCGCGGAGTTCCTGCATGCGGGGGTGGGAGTCCTTGAGGCGCTGGGACTCGGAAGCGATTTCGCCGTCGATGCGGGCGCGTTCCTGGCCGAGCTGTTCGAGGGCGCGGGTTTTCTGGAAGTTGGGGTTGAAGAGGCCGGTGGCGCCGTCGGAGCCGTAGTCGAGGAGGGACTTGTACTCGGAGGCGAGGCGGATGCGGAGGAGGCGGACCTCGGTGAGGCGTTCGTTGGACTTGTTCCAGCCGGAGACGTAGGACTGGTAGAGGACCTCGAAGTCGACGAAGCCGGAGGTTCCCTGGAACTCGGCGAGGGCGGTTTCGGCGGCGGCGACGGCCTTGCGGATGTCGGGGAGGGTTTCCTTGGTGAGGGTGTCGGCGGCGGTGGACTTGAGCTCGCGCTGGCGGCGGTTGACGTCCTCGAGGTAGACGCTGACGAGGGTGTTGACGATCTGGGTGGAGGCGTCGGCGTCGGGATCGGGGAAGCCGACTCGGAGGAGGAACGAGGCGCGGACCTGCTCGAGGTCGACGTTGCGGGCGAAGGCCTGGAGGCCGGCGGGGGAGTCGAAGCGGGCCTTGAGGTGGGCGGGGAGGGCCTTGATGGTGGCTTCGGCGAGGCCGGGGGAGCTGAGGATGTTCTGCTGGGTGCGGTAGTAGCTTTCGTAGAGGTAGGTTTCGGCGTACTGGGCGTAGTCGTCGGCGGTGGAGACGGTGCTGCGCTCGGGGCGGATCTCGAGGGTCGCCTGCGGGCGGTAGAGCTTGGGCTGGGTGAAGGTCTGGAGGGAGACGGCGCCCATGGTGAGGACGAAGACGGCGGCGGCAACCCGCCAGCGGCGGCGCAGGACGATGAGCAGCCGCGCGAGGAACGCGGAGTCGCCGGGGGGCTCCAGGGGAGCCGCGGGGTCCTGGGTGGCGGGGGAGGGGTGCATCGGGGGCCGGACCGGGGATTATAGCGGGTGGAGCGGGGTGGGGGAGGGGGGAACTTGGGCGGGAGGCATGGCCGGTCCTGCACGGAACACCCGCCAGGCACCATCGAATCTTTTCGTGTCCTTTCGTATCCGCGCCAGGCTCGTAGCCGTTTTTCTGAACTTTCATCGGCCCTGTTTGACTTCACTCGGGCAGAGGAACCCCGGGCGGGATGACGGCAAGATCGAAAGGGGATACGGCCACGAGCCTGGCACGGATAAGAAAGGACAGGAAAGGATGCCGGGCGGCGCGGCGGGAGCAGGCGATTACAGTCATGCAGCTAATAGGGCGGGGGAGTGAACCCCTGGCAGGTTCGGGTGATAGAATTCCCGAAGGCACCCCGATTGACGATCCGGGGACGCCCGCTAGAATTCGCGCCCCAAGGAGGCTCCCGTGGCTGCAAAGAACTTCCCGCTTTTCCTCAACTACCGATTCCCCGTGGTGGGGCACGGGTTTGTTGTGGGGATCACCCTGAAGGGCCGCATCCTCGTGGAAGAGGACGGGGGGGAGTTCTGGGCCTACGGCGTGAACCCCGGCGGAGTCAGTGGCCAGGGGGGGAGCGTGGACGCGGCGCTGGCGGCCTTCAACGCGCAGATGCACGTCGCGATCAACGACCTGGCGGAGGTCGCGAGGAGCCATGAGGAATTCGCTGCGGAAATCCGGGACTCTTTCCGCACGAATCTGGCCTACGAGCGGGCGTGGAACGAGGCGATCCTCGCGGTCAGGAATGGGAGTGTTGATCTGCCCGGGATGACGCGTGAGCCCGCTGACAGCTTGCCGTCGATCTCGGTTGAGCTGATCGATAGCAAGAGCCCGGCCGATGCGAACATTGCGGAGCTTGTGACTTTGGCGAAAGCGGCCTGAAGTGTCGGTTTCGCAGGGCGAGTTGCTGCGGGTGTTTCATGAACCCGAAGTTGAGATTCACCATCGCGGCCACACGATCGCCCTCGGGTATCGCGGGCTGGTGGCGTATCTACCGCTTCGGGACCCAGGTGCAATCGTCCCGGTCAAGCAGGTTCGACACGTCATCGAGTACCTGATGCTCGAAAAAGCGGCCGTTGGGCAGCGACTGCCGGATCTGTATGGGAAGCCGTCCGTACCGCCGGGGTAAGGAGAAGGTCGAAAAAACGACCAGGTCGCGGATGAAAAGGGAGACCGACTCGATCAGTGCCCGGTGGTTTCCCGGTCCGCCAGGATTTCCCCGACCTTCTGCAGGAGCAGTTTCGGCGCGAACGGCTTCTGCAGGAACGCGGTGCCGGCCTGGCCCAGGAGCTGGTCGGCCAGCGTCTCGTCGGTGTAGCCGGACAGGAACAGCACCTTCATGCCGGGGCGGGCCTCCTGGATCGACCGCGCGGCCGCCGGGCCGCCGACCGACGGCATGACGACGTCCGTGACCAGCAGCCGGATCGGCCCCGGCTCCGCCGACGCCATCGTCATCGCTTCGCCGCCGTCGTGGGCCTCCAGCACGCGGTACCCGGCGCGTTCCAGGGTCTCCACGACCAGCCTGCGGACCAGCGGCTCGTCCTCCGCGACCAGGATGGTGCCGCTCCCGCGGTGCTCCTTCCGCGCCCTCGACCCCGGCCGCTCCGCCGCCCGCGGCGCTTCCTTCGAGACCGGCAGGTAGACGTCGAACGTGGTGCCCTGGCCGGGCTGGCTCCGCACCGAGATTCCCCCTCCGCTCTGGCGCACGATGCCGTGGACCGTCGCAAGGCCAAGTCCCGTGCCCTGGCCCTGCGCCTTCGTCGTGTAGAACGGCTCGAACAGGTGCGACTTCACCTCGTCCGTCATCCCGCTCCCGGTGTCCGCGACCGAGAGCTTCACGTAGGTCCCCGCGGCCGGCACCCCCTCCGCCCCCGGCGAGCCGATCGACGTCGCCGAGATCGAAATCCGCAGCTTCCCTCCCTGCGGCATCGCGTCCCGCGCGTTCACGGCGAGATTCAGGAGCACCTGCTCGATCTGCCCACGGTCCGCATGCACCCGCGGGATCTGGCTCGTGACGGTCACCTCCAGCGACACGTCCTCCCCGATCACCCGCCGCAGCATCCCCTCCACGTCCTTCACCACCGCCCCCAGGTCCAGCGACTCCGGCGCCAGCACCTGCTTCCGGCTGAACGCCAGCAGCCGCTTCGTCAGCTCCGCCGCCCGCCGCCCCGCTTTCACCACCTCGTCGATCGCCCCCTTCAGCGCCGGCTGCCCCTCCAGCGCCTCCTCCAGCATCTCCCCGTACCCCAGGATCGCCGTCAGCATGTTGTTGAAGTCGTGCGCCACCCCGCCCGCCAGCCGCCCCACCGCTTCCATCTTCTGCGACTGCCGGTACAGCGCCTCTTTCTTTTCCAGCTCCTCCTCCTTCGCCCGCGCCTCGGTCACGTCCCGAAGCGTCCCCGCAAACCGCGCCGGCTCCCCATGCACGTCCCTCACCAGCCACGCCCGGACGTGCACCCGGCGTTTCTCCCCGTCCGGCCGCACGATCGAGTACTCGATCTCCTTGTCCCCGTCGAATTCCTCCAGGTCCAGGAGCGCCGTCACCCTTTCCACGTCGTCCGGATGCACCGGCTTCAGGACCGCTCGCGTGTCCTCCAGGATCTCGCTTCCCGGGTACCCCGAGACCCTCTCGTACATGGGGCTGACGTAGAGGAAGCGCCGGGTCGGGATGTCCACGAGGAAGGCGACATCGCCCAGGCTTTCGAGGACCTGCTCGAAGATCTCCTGCTTGGCGACGACTTCCTGGGCGCTCTGGAGGCGTTCGGAGACGTCGACGGCGGCGGAGACGAAGTGGGAGACGTGGCCGTCGGGGCCCGCGATGGGGGTGATGATGAGTTCCTGGGGGAAGACATTCCCATTCCGGCGGCGGTTCAGGAGGGTGCCGCGCCAGGTCCGGCCGGAGAGGACGGTGGACCAGAGCTCGCGGTAGACGTCCTCGGGGTGTGCGCCGGACTTGAGGATGCGCGGCGTCTTGCCGAGGGCCTCGGCGGCGGACCAGCCGGTCATGCGTTCGAAGGCGGGGTTGACGTAGAGGATGTTCCCGGAGCGTTCCAGGATCATCAGGGATTCGTGGAGGGAGTGCGCGGCCCGGCGCAGGATCTCCAGCTCCTGCGCGGCCCATGACGCCTCACCGGCAGCCGTGCTGTCGATCATTCTCTCCCTCTTTCCGCTCCGACCGGGCCCTCGCCTACCCCGGCGAGCCGGCCTTCATTTCCCTGCGTGCCAGTTCCAGGTCCGACTCCACCATCAGGCGCACAAGGTCCGCAAAATTCGTGGTCGGCTTCCAGCCCAGCGTCCGCCGGGCCTTCGCAGCGTTTCCCTGCAGCAAGTCTACCTCGGCCGGCCGGAAATACCGCGGGTCGATCTCGACCAGCACCCGCCCGTCCGACGTGACGCCCTTCTCGTTCACGCCCTTCCCTTCCCAGCGCAGCGGCATCCCGCCGGCCTCGAACGCCTTGTCGCAGAACTCGCGGACCGTGTGCGTCTCGCCCGTCGCCACCACAAAGTCATCCGGCGCCTGGGCTTGCAGCATTCTCCACATCGCGTCCACGTAGTCCGGCGCATACCCCCAGTCGCGCTTCGCATTCAGGTTTCCCAGGTACAGCCGGTCCTGGAGCCCGTGGCGGACGCGCCCCACGGCCCGCGTGATCTTGCGGGTCACGAACGTCTCGCCGCGGCGGGGGCCTTCGTGGTTGAAGAGGATTCCGTTGGAAGCGAAGACGCCGTAGGCCTCGCGGTAGTTCTTCGTGATCCAGAAGGAGTAGGCCTTGGCGGCGCCGTAGGGGGAGCGGGGGTGGAACGGGGTGTTTTCGTCCTGCGGGGCGTTGCCCATGCCGCCGTAGAGCTCGGACGAGGAGGCCTGGTAGAAGCGGGCGCTGAGCCCGAGGTCGCGCATGGCCTCGAGGATGCGGATGGTGCCGAGGCCGGTGACTTCGCCGGTGTATTCGGGGACGTCGAATGAGACTTTGACGTGGGACTGGGCGCCGAGGTTGTAGATTTCGTCGGGGCGGGACTGCTTGAGGACGCGGTTGATGGAGGAGCCGTCGGTGAGGTCGCCGTAGACGAGGCGGAGGCGGACGTCGGCCTCGTGAGGGTCCTGGTAGAGGTGGTCGATCCGCGCGGTGTTGAACGACGACGACCGCCGGATGACGCCCCAGACCTCGTAGCCCTTGCCGAGCAGGAGCTCCGCGAGGTGCGACCCGTCCTGCCCGGTGATCCCGGTGACCAGCGCCCTCTTTCCGTTCCGTGCAGGAAACTTCATCGGAATTCCTCCTCAACCCCGAACCCGAGGCCCGGGACCGCTGTCCCGCAACTCCGTCGAATCACGACCCGAGGACGACCCTTGGTTCTCACTCCGCTGCCCTATCTGCGGACGTTTCAGCGTCATCAGCCGTCATCAGCGTCCGAATTTCCCTTTAGCACCAGGGGCAGAACGGCGGACGCTGATGAAGGCTGATGGCGCTGAGACGGCCGCTGATAAAGCCCGATTCCCCCCGTTGCTAGCGAAACCCGTAACCCGAAACCCGAAACCCGTAACCCGCAACCGAACCCGGAACTCTGAACCCTGAACTCGGAACTCAACTTCCGGAACCCCCAACCCGCAACCCCCTGTACCACTCCCACGTCGCCCTGACCCCTTCCTCCAGCCCGATCCGGTATTTCCACCCCATCGCCGCCATCCGCGACACGTCCAGCAGCTTCCGCGGCGTCCCGTCCGGCTTCGTCATGTCCCACTCGATCCGCGCCCCGGGCGCCACGATCCCCCTCACCAGCTCGGCCAGCTCCGCGATCGTCACGTCCGTCCCCGTCCCGACGTTCACCATCCCTTCCACGGCCTCCCGCTTCGCCAGGAACACGACCGCGTCCGCCAGGTCGTCCACGTGCAGGAACTCCCGCCGCGGCCGGCCCGTGCCCCACACCGTCACCGTCCCCCCGGGTCCCGCTTCCGCGAACTTCCGGATCAGCGCCGGCAGCACGTGCGACTTCTCCAGGTCGAACCGGTCCCCCGGCCCGTACAGGTTCGAGGGCATCACGCTCACGACTTCCAGCCCCCGCTGCCGCGCGAACGCCTCCCCCAGCTTCAAGCCCGCGATCTTCGCCACCGCGTACGCCTCATTCGTCGGCTCCAGCGGGCCCGTGAGCAGCGCCTCCTCGCGGATCGGCTGCGCCGCTTCCCGCGGATAGATGCAGGAACTCCCCAGGAAGATCACCCGCCGCGTCCCGTTCGCCGCGCACGCTTCGAGGACGTTCGCCGCGATCATGAGGTTGTCGTAGAGGAAGTCCGCGGGCCTGGAAGCGTTGTCGAGGATGCCGCCGACGGTGCCGGCGGCGAGGAAGACGAGCTCGGGGCGGTGGCGCGCGACGAACGCGCGGGTCGCGGCCTGGTCGCGGAGGTCCAGCGCCGCATGGGAAGCGATGAGCGGCGAGGCGGCGCCCTCGGCCGCGAGGCGGCGGACGATCGCGGACCCGGCCAGGCCGGAGTGGCCGGTGACCCAGATCCGGGAAGCAGGGGGAAGGGGAGAGGGCATAAGGGGAGAGCGGCGCCCATTGCAGGGAGACGGCGGCTCCTTGTCAACCACGCAGGCGAATGAGCCAGGGCAGCTCCCCCAACTCGGTCCATCCTTCCCTGTCTTTTCGTATCCGGTGTGCCGAGGAAAGTCCGTTCCATCACGTGGACTGGGAGGTGTCCACCAGGCGAATTACCCGTTCAGCCTGTAGCGGAGCGAGCGTGCCCAGAAGCAATTCTGGACCACGAAGCCTCGCCGAGCAA
>CAZPWT010000004.1:0-53823 GCA_964590435.1 uncultured Planctomycetia bacterium | reverse complement strand
AGGCCCCGGCCCTCGCCCCCGCCCCAGCCCACCCCCGCCCCCTCCCATTCCTCCCCGATCCCCATCCGTTACCCCATCCGCACGGCAATTCCACGCGCACACAGTTCTTCCTTCACCCGCTTCACGGTCGTCTCTCCCCGGTGGAACATCCCCGCGGCCAGCGCCGCCGCGGCCTTGCCTTCGGTCAGCACCCGGGCCATGTGCTCCGCGTTCCCCGCGCCGCCGCTCGCGATCACCGGAACGCTCACGGCCTCGGCCACCGTCCGCGTCAGGTCGATTTCGTACCCGTCGTTCGTCCCGTCGCGGTCGATCGACGTCAGCAGGATCTCCCCCGCCCCGCGCCGCGCCGCTTCCCTCGCCCATTCCACCGCGTCCAGCCCCGTCGGTTTCTTTCCGCCGCTCACCCAGACCGTCCAGCGGTTCCCCTCGCGCTTCGCGTCGATCGCGCAGACCACGCACTGCGCGCCGAACGCGTCCGCGCACTCGGTCATCAGCTCCGGCCGGGCGACCGCGGAAGAGTTCATCGAGACCTTGTCCGCCCCGCTCCTCAGCAGCGTCCGCACGTCCTCGAACGTCCGCACGCCGCCGCCGACCGTGAGAGGGATGAACAGCGTCTCCGCGGTCCGCCGCACGACGTCCAGCATCGTTCCCCGCCCCTCCTCCGTCGCCGAGATATCCAGGAACACCACCTCGTCCGCCCCCTGCGCCTCGTACCGCGCCGCCATCGCCGGCGGGTCCCCCATGTCGGCGAGGGACTCGAAGCGCACGCCCTTGACGACGCGCCCGCCCTTCACGTCGAGGCACGGGATAATGCGCGGGGCGGGGCCGTTCATTCCGACCATTCGACTTTCGCCTTGGTGCTCTTCATCGCCCCCGTGCGCCGCGTCGCCTGCTTCAGGGCCATCCCGAGCGACTTGAACGCCGCCTCGACGATGTGGTGTTCGTCGCGGCCGCGCAGGATGTCGACATGCAGGTTGATGCGGGCGTCCATCGCAAACGACCGGAAGAAGTGCACGTAGTCGGGGTCCGGGAGGGGCGCGTCGCAGAACGGGCGGTCGACGATGTCCACCGCCGTCATCACGAGCGAATCGTCCATCGGCACCACCGCGTGCGCGATCCGCTCCACCGGCGCGTCCCCGAGCGCCTCGCGGAACGCCTTCCCCAGGACGATCGCCACGTCCTCCTCGATGTGGTGCGTGTTGTCCCCCGTCGCGCGCAGCTTCAGGTTCCACCCCGCGTACCGCGCCAGCGTCTCCACCATGTGCTTCGTGAACTGCCGCTCGATCTGGACGGAGTACTTCCCCTCCCCGTCCACCTCGAGCTCGACCTCGATCGTCGTTTCCTTCGTCTTACGCCGGAGCTTCCTGGACCGCACGCAGCGCCTCTTCAAAGTTCAGTTTCCCGAAATAAAGCGCGCTTCCCACCACGGCGCCGGCCAGCCCGGCGTCGCGCGCTTTCCTCACGTCGTCCACCGTCGTCACGCCGCCCGAGAGAAGCACGGGATGGGCGGAAGCGGCCACGACTTTCTTCACGGGTTTCCAGTCGACGCCGGCGGTGCGGCCCTCGACGGAGACGTTGGTGTAGAGGATGCCGGCGAGGGGGGCGTCCTTGAGTTTCGCGAGGAGCTCGAGGACGCCGACGCCGGCGGGGGCGGTCCAGCCCTTCACGAGAAGGTCGAGGCCGCGCGCGTCGGCCGCCAGGATGACGCGCCCGGGGCGCCGCATCGCGGCCGCCGCGAGCCACTCCGGGTCCGTCACGGCGCGCGTGCCGCAGACGATGCGGGAAGCGCCCATCCGGATGGCGTCCCAGATCGCCTCGTCGGTGCGCACGCCGCCGCCGAACTGCACCGGGATCTTCACCGCCTTGACGATTTTCTTCACCACGTCGCGGTTCGAGCCGGTGCCGAACGCAGCGTCGAGGTCGACGACGTGGAGCAGCTTCGCGCCGCGCTTTTCCCAGTCGAGCGCCAGCGCGACGGGATCCTCGCCGACGACCTTCTCCGTCGAGGCCTCGCCGCCCACCATGCGCACGGCCTTGCCGCCGCGGATGTCGACCGCCGGGATGAGGGTGAACGCGGTCACGCGACGGACTCCGCGAAGCGCACGAAGTTCCGGAGCAGGGTCTGCCCGGCCGCGCTGGACTTCTCGGGGTGGAACTGGACGCCGAACACGTTGCCCTGCCGCGAGGCGGCGGCGAACGGGCCCGCGTAGTCCGCGGTGGCGAGGGCGCCGGCGGGGCCGGCGGCGAACGAATGGACGAAGTAGAAGTACTCCCCGGAAGGGATGTCTTCGAAGAGCGGCCCGCCCGCGTGGGCGACCGGGGACCAGCCGATGTGGGGCAGCATCGGCGCGGTGAGTCGGCGGACGGCGCCGGGGAGAAGCCCGAGGCCGCGCGCGTTCCCTTCCTCGCTCGACTCGAACATCACCTGCATCCCGACGCAGACGCCGAGCGCCGGCGCGCCGGAAGCGAGCTTTTGACGCAGCGCGTCAACGGCGGGGGCGAGCTGCGCCATGACCCGGTGGGCCGACCCGACCCCGGGCAGCACGACGCACTCCGCCTCGTCGAGCCCGCGCGCTTCCGTGCACACGCGCACCCGCGCCCCCGCGCGCTCGAGCGCCTTCGCGAGGGAATGCAGGTTCCCGACGCCGTAGTCGAACACGGTGGCCTCGATCATCGGAGGGCCGCCCCGAGCGCCCGCAGGAACTTCGCGTTCGTCCGCGCGTCGCCGACGGTCACCCGGACGCACCCGGCCAGCGACGGATGGTGGCGCGACACGTCCCGCACGAGGATCCCGCCGCGCTTGAGCCCTTCCGCCACCGGCTTCGGGGCCCGCATCAGGAAGAAGTTCGCGTCGCTCTCCCAAACGTGGCAGCCGAGCTTCCGCACGGCCGCCATCACCTTGTCGCGCTCCCGCGGCAGTACCGCGACGCTCTTCTTCCAGTACCCCCGCTCCGCCAGCGCTCGGGCGGCGACGCGCTCGGAGAAGCAGGAGACGTTGAAGGGCGGCTTGGCGCGCCGGAGGGCGTCGATGATCGGGGGCTGCGCCACGGCGTACCCGACGCGAAGGCCGGCGAGCCCGTGCGCCTTCGAGAAGGTGCGGAGGACAACGAGATTCGGCGACCGGCGCGTCTCCGGGACCAGGTCCTGCCCGCAGAAGTCCGCGTACGCCTCGTCCACGACGACGATCCCGCTCGCCCGCCGCGCCAGCTCGCGCAACTGCTCCGCGGGGAACGCATTCCCCGTCGGGTTGTTCGGCGACGCCACCACGATCACCTTCGCCCGCGCCGCCAGCAGCCCCTCGACGTCCAGCCGCCACCGCTTCCCGTCGTCCTCCAGCGGGATCTCGATCGAGCGGCCGAGGTTCAGTGCCGCGTAGAAGCGGTACATGACGAACGCCGGGACGGGGTAGGCCATCGCGTCCCCCGCGTCCAGGAACGTCTTCGCCAGCAGGTCGATCACCTCGTCGCACCCGTTCCCCGCCAGAAACCACGACCGCGGCAGCCCGTGGTGCTTCGCCAGCGCCGCGCACAGCACTTCCGAATTCTCCGTCGGGTACTGGTTCGACTCCAGCCGCGCCGCCGCCCGCGCCTCCTTGAGCACCGCCGGGTTCTGCCCGAGCAGGTTCGTGTTCGCGTGCATCGGCAGCAGCCCCGGCGCGTCCATCTCGTACGCCGGGACCTTCACGCTGCGAAGCGGCGTGCGGAGAAGGGGCATCCCCGAGTTCCCTCCCGCGACCTTCGCCGGCTCGACCGTCGGCGGACGCTTCACAGCCTCATCCGCCTCTCCGCGGCCCGGGCGTGTCCTTCGAACCCTTCGGCGCGGGCGATGGAAGCGGCGATTTCGCCGAGGTGGCGGGCGCCTCGGTCGGTCACGGTGACGTAGGGGACGGTGCGGACGAAAGAGCCGGAGCTGAGGGAGCCGAAGCGCCGCGACTCGCCGCCGCTGGGGATGACGTGATTGGTCCCGGCGCAGTAGTCGCCGTGTGCGACGCTGGCGTAGTCGCCGGAGAAGACGGCGCCGGCGGTGGTGATCTTGTCCAGCAGCGAGCGCGGGTCCTGGCCGAGCAGCATCAGGTGCTCCGGCGCGAACTCGTTGATGAAGGCAAGCGCCTCGCCGCCGGAGGCGGCCACGAAGATCCGCCCGTTCTTCCGCAGCGCCTCCTCCGCGATCGCCTTGCGCGGCAGGTCCGCGAGCTGGCTCTCGAGCTCCTCGTTCACCTTCGCGCCCCAGTCGGAGTCCGTCGTCACCACGACGCACACCGCCTGCGGGTCGTGCTCGGCCTGCGCGATCAGCTCCGCCGCCGCGAGGTCCGCGCCGCTCCGCCCGTCCGACACCACCATCACTTCGCTCGGCCCGGCGAGGAAATCGATCGCCGTGTCCTCGGAGACGATCTTCTTCGCCGCCGTCACGTACGAGTTCCCCGGCCCCACGATCTTCTCGACCCGCTCGATCTGCTTCGTCCCGTACGCCATCGCCGCGATCGCCTGCGCCCCGCCCACCGCATACACCTCGTCCACTTCCGCCAGCTTCGCCGCAAACCGCACCGTCGCCGGCACCTTGCCGTCCGCCCCGGGCGGCGTGCACAGGATCACCCGCTTCACCTTCGCCACCTTCGCCGGGATGCAGCACATCAGCACGCTCGAGGGATACTCCGCCCGCCCCCCCGGCACGTACGCCCCGGCGCTCTCCAGAGGCATCACGTTCATCCCCACCCGCCACGTCGGCCGCCCCGGCACCACGCTCGACTCCAGCGACTTCGGCAGCAGAAGCTCCTGCCACCGCCGGATGTGCTCCGCCGCCTCCTTCATCGCCTTCACCACCGCGGGATCCACCTCCTGCTCTGCCCGGTCGATGGAAGCGGCGCCGACGCGGAATTCCGCGATGTCCACCTTGTCGAACTGCTTCGTGTACGCCGAGAGCGCCGCGTCGCCGCGCTGCTTCACGTCGTCCACGATCCGCTGCACGTCCCCCATCACCGCCCCGAGCGTCTTCGTGGCGCGATTCGCCAGCGCGCGCCGCTCCTCGGGGCGAAGCGATCCGATCTCGACGGTCCGCAGCATTCGGCATCTCCGATCACGAAGGGGAAGGTCTACGGCAGG
This sequence comes from uncultured Planctomycetia bacterium, assembly GCA_964590435.1. Lineage (GTDB taxonomy): Bacteria > Planctomycetota > MHYJ01 > WSZJ01 > WSZJ01 > WSZJ01. The sequence continues at coordinate 48,724 of CAZPWT010000004.1, read as the reverse complement.
CGCGGGCCCGCGCCCTCTACAGCACCATGCGCTCGATCGGCAGCACGAGGATCCCCGTCGCGCCGATCTTCTTCAGCGCCGGCATCAGCCCGTTGATCGATTTCTCCGCCACCACCGAGTGGATCGCCACCATCCCGTCCGTCCCCGCCAGGTTCATCACCGTCGGGCCCGAAATCCCGGGCAGCAGCCGCTTCACGTCCTCCAGCGCCGCCCGCGGCACGTTCGCCATCAGGTACCGCTTCTCCTTCGCCGCCATCACGCTCGCGATCGCCGCCACGATTTCGTGCACTTCGGACTGCTTCTCCGCGCACTTCCGCGAGTTTCCGATCAGCACCGCACGCACCTCGCACACGTTGGCGATCGGCACGAGGTGGTTCTTGCGAAGGGTCGACCCGGTTTCGGCGAGGTCGGTGATGAGGTCCGCGACGCCGATGTACGGCGTGATCTCGGTGGCGCCGGACACCGGCACGACGGTCAGTTTCTTGCCGTGCGATTCGAAATACCGGCGCGTCAGGTTCGGGAACGCCGTCGCCACGACCGCGGCGTCCGGGATGTCCTCGATCTTCTTCATCATCGAGTGCTCCGGCACCGCGACGACGAGCTTGCACTCGCCGAAATCCAGCGGCAGCAGCGTCTCCACCTCCGCCCCCGCCTCCTGCACGAGGTCGCTTCCCGTAATCCCGATGTCCGCCGCGCCGAGGTCGATGAACTCGGGAATGTCGTCGGCGCGCGAGAACAGGATCTCGATCGCTCCGCCCGCCAGCACCGACACGAGCGTCCGCCCCGCGCCGGAAACGGGGTGGCCGATGTCGCGGAACAGCTGAAGGCACGGCTCCGACAGCCTCCCCTTGTTGGGGATCGCAATCTTCAGGGGGGGCATTACTTCTTCTTCAGCTCCGCAATCTGGTCGTCGATGGAAGGGCTGATGGCGAGCCCGGGTTTGGCCTTCTTGATGCAGTCGAGGATGGCCACGGCGTTGCGCGTCGGGATCAGCTTCCCTTTCGTGAACGGATAGACCGCCGCCACGAACCGCGCGGGGAACGCAGCGAGGTCGGCCTCGCTCCAATCGGAGAAGAAGGCCGCGTTGGCGGTGGCGGCGCTCTTGAACAGCGAGAGCGTCGTTTCCTTCCAGTCGGTCTTCTCCTTTCCCTCGAAGATCGACATCGCCGTCTCCGCGCTGAGCTGGAACTTCCCGGCCTCCGCCGCGAAGATCGAGAATTTCTGTGCCATCGTCCCGTCCGTCGCGGCGAGGAGTTTGCCCGCATCCGCCGGCGGGATCTTGAGCCCGTCCGTCTTGAGCCGGTCACGAAGCTGGTTCTCCAGCAGCCTCTGACGGCCCGTCAGCGCTTCCCGCGCCCTGAGTTCACGCGCGTTGTTCTCGACGTCGCCACTGACGACGGAGCCGGGGAAGTGCGACCACTCGAGGAGGACCTTGAGCCACGCCGTGGCTTCCCCGACGCCGCCTTCTTTCTTGTCGATGACCGCCTGGCTCTCGGAAATGCGTTCCAGGGCGGTCACGACCTTGTAGAAGGGCGGCTTGGTGCGGTCACGGTCGCGGTCGCCGAGGGTCAGCCCGAGCTCATCCGCAGTGGCGCTGTAGCCGCGCCACATTTTGAGGGAGGATGCAAGGTCGAGCGAACCCTCGATCATCGCGAGGTAGTTGTCCCAGAGCTCTTCCTCGAGAATCGTCACCTCGTGGGTGTAAGCGACCTCGTTCTTTTCCCAGAACACCTTGTCGATCGTGACGACCCAGTCGTGCTTCTCCCCCGAGGTCCCCGGGGGGGAGAGGAACTTCTTGGCCATCGTCCGCTTCCCGTGCACGCGGAAATACAGGTCGGTCTTGTCCGGGGCGTCTTTCATCTTCTCCATGATGCCGCCGCCGATGAGCTCCCAGGACACCTTGGGCTCGATGAGGTTGGCGGCGGTCAGGCTGGAGCCCGTGGCCGAGCCGTGGTCCGAGCGGGCGATCATGTAGCGGTCGAGGTTGATGACCTGGACTGCGCCTTTGATCTTCACGACGTGAAAGACCGTCAGGTAGTCCTGGTTCTTCTGGTCCTCCGGCACGGCGACGGGAATCCAGCCCCCGTTCCCGGCGTCCACCGGTTCGCCCGGCCCTTTCGGGTCATCCGTCGAGGGCGGCTTCGTCGCCCCGGGGTTCGCCGGCTGCGTGCCGGACCCCACCTGGCCATGGCCACCCGTGATCGGCGCCGTCTTGTTGGGAGGCGGTTTCTTCCCACACCCCGCGGCGACCAGCGCCACGAAGACCGCGACCGACATGATGCGAAGCATGAAATCGTTTCCTCTGAAGGGGTTGCGGCAGCTGGGAGAACTTTACTTCCCTTCCGGCCGGCGCGCAAGGAGCCTCGGGGGAGGCGCCCGCCGCGGACGGTTTTTGCAGGCTTTCCTGCGTTTTTCGGTTTTGAGATTTCCCCGGCGAAACAAGGATCTGACGTGTTTAAGACGCTCCGCGCCCCCGTTTCGTTCCTCCCGATCCCGCTCCTTGCCCCCCCTTTCCCCGAGGTGTATAACTCCCGCACCCATGGACTACAAAAGCACCGTCCTCCTGCCGAAAACCGACTTCCCGATGCGCGCGGAGCTTCCGAAGCGCGAGCCTGAGCTCCAGAAGAAGTGGGACGAGACCGGCCTGTACGGGAAGATCCGTGCAGCGCGGAAGGGCTCCCGGAAGTACGTGCTGCACGACGGACCGCCGTACGCGAACGGAAACGTGCACATCGGGACGGGGCTGAACAAGATCCTGAAGGACATCGTGGTGAAGTTCCACTCGATGCTCGGCGCCGATGCGCCGTACGTGCCGGGGTGGGACTGCCACGGTCTGCCGATCGAGAACAAGGTCGCGGAGGAGCTCGGACCCGCGTTCCGCACGACCGATCCGACCGAAGTCCGCGCCAAGTGCGAGGCCTACGCGCGCAAGTTCATCGACGTGCAGCGCCGCCAGTTCAAGTCGCTGGGCGTCCTCGGCGACTGGGAGCGCCCCTACCTCACGATGAACCCGTCCTACGAGGCGGGCGTCCTCGACTGCTTCCTCGACCTCATGGAGCGCGGCAAGATCAACCGCAAGCTCCGCCCGATCCACTGGTGCGTCCGCGACGAAACGGCCCTCGCCGAGGCCGAGGTCGAGTACGCCGACATCACCTCCCCCGCGATCACCGTCGCGTTCGACCTCGTCCCCGGGAAGCATCCCTTCTCGAAGGAGAAGGCCGCGATCGTCATCTGGACCACGACCCCGTGGACGCTCCCAGCGAACCTCGCGGTGGCCGTCCACCCCCAGGCCGACTACGCCCTCGTCGAGTGCGCCGGCCGCAAGTTCGTCGTCGCCGACGCCCTCGCCGCCAAGGCCCTCGCCAAGGTCGGCCCCGTCACCGTCCTCGCCAAGGCCCGCGGCGCCGAACTCGAGGGGATGGAGTACGAGCATCCCTTCATGAAGCGCCGCTCGCCGGTCGTGCTGGCGGACTACGTCACGCTCACCGACGGCACCGGCTGCGTCCACACCGCCCCCGGCCACGGGCACGAGGACTACGGCACCGGCCGCCGCTACAACCTCGAGATCCTCAACCCCGTCGGCCCCAACGGCGTTTACGACGAGCGCGCCGGAATGTTCGCGGGGAAGCGCGTCCCGGCGGTGGACCCGGAGGTCGTCGCTCAGCTCAGGAGCACCGGGCACCTGCTGAACGAGGAGAAGCTCTCGCACTCCTACCCCCACTGCTGGCGCTGCCACCGCCCGATCATCTTCCGCGCCACCGAGCAGTGGTTCATCGAGATCGACGACTCGCGCGAGAAGGCGCTCGCCGAGGTTCGCCGCACGCGCTGGGTTCCCGGCTGGGGCGAGACGCGCATCTCGTCGATGATCCAATCCCGCCCGGACTGGTGCGTGTCGCGCCAGCGGCTCTGGGGGGTCCCGATCCCCGCGTTCTTCTGCGAGAAGTGCGGGAAGGCGATCACGGATCCGAAACCGCTTCGCCGCATCCGCGACCTGTACGCGAAGGAAGGCGCCGGGATCTGGTACCGCAAGACCGCCGCGGAACTGCTCCCCGACCCGCCGGCCTGCGCCTGCGGCCACCATGCCTACCGCAAGGGCAACGACATCTTCGACGTCTGGTTCGAGTCCGGCTCGAGCCACCGCTCCGTCGTCATGGCCCACCCCGACCTGCACTTCCCCGCCGACTGCTACCTCGAAGGGACCGACCAGCACCGCGGATGGTTCCAGACGTCGATGCTGCCTTCGGTGCTGACGCAGGGCGTCTCGCCGTTCAAGACGTGCGTCACCCACGGGTTCGTCGTCGACGACGAGGGCGAGAAGCTCTCCAAGTCGAAAGAGAACAAGGGCTACACGCTGCCGAAAAATGCCGAGGACTTCGTGAAGCTGTTCGGCGCCGACGTCGTGCGGCTCTGGATCGCCTCCGTCGATTTCACGGACGACATCCCGGTCTCGAAGAAGCGCTTCGACGAGATCGCCGAGGTCTACAAGAAATGGCGGAACACGTTCCGCTACCTGCTCGGCGCGCTGGCGGATTTCGACCCGGCGCACCGCGAGACGTCGCTGTGGGAGATCGACCGCTGGGCGCTGCAGAAGCTGGGCGCGCTCGTCGTGAAGGTCGAGCAACTCATGAACGACTTCGACCTGGCGCATGCGACGCACGAGATCAACGCGTTCATCGTGACGGACCTCTCGGCGTTCTACCTCGACGCCGTCAAGGACCGGCTGTACACATTCGCTCCCGCGTCCTCCGGCCGCCGCGCCGCGCAGACCGTCGTGTACGAGATCGCTTCGGCACTCGCCCGCCTGACGGCGCCGGTCCTGTGCCACACGGCGGAGGAGTTCTGGGGGTACCTGCCCGGAAAGAAAGAGGAGTCCGTGCACCTGGCGCGCTGGCCGCAGCCGCCGGTGTCGGGGTTCACGAAGGAACTGGAAGCGGACTGGGACCGGCTGTTCCGCGTGAGCCGCGACCTCGGGCGCGAGATCGAGAAGCTGCGGGCGGCGAAGACTATCGGGAAGTCGACGGAAGCCGTCGTCGACCTCGTCACCGAGGACGCCGCATGGTTCGAAACGCTGTCGAAGCGCGCCGACGACCTCGCGGGAACGTTCCTCGTCAGCGAGGTGCGCCTGCACCGCGGCCAGTTGCCCAACACGATCAAGGGGACCGATGCGCCGCAGGTCTCGCTCGCCGTATCGCGCGCTTCGTACCCGAAATGCGAACGCTGCTGGAACCTCCGCCCCGGGATCGGCCAGTCCACTGCCCACCCGACCTGCTGCCCGCGTTGCGTCGCGGTCCTCGCCGAGCTCGGGAAATGACCGCGCCGCTGCGGCTCGCCGTCCTCCTCAGCGGAGCGGGCCGCACGCTGCAGAACCTCGTCGATCGCATCGCCGCGGGGTCGCTCGACGCCCGCGTCGCCGTCGTCCTCAGCTCCAGGCGCGGCGTCGCCGGCCGCGAGATCCCCCTCCGCCACGGCATCCCCCTCGTCGAGATGTTCCGCTCCCGCCACCCCGACGACGCCTCCTACGGCGCCGCCGTCCACGTCGCCCTCGCACCGTTCCGCCCCGACCTCGTCGTCCTCGCCGGGTTCCTGCACTACCTCCGCATCCCCCCGGAGTGGCGCGGTCGGGTCGTCAACATCCACCCTTCCCTCCTCCCGAAGTTCGGCGGCAAGGACATGTTCGGCCACCACGTCCACGAGGCCGTCCTCGCCGCCGGCGAAAAAGAGAGCGGCTGCACCGTCCACTGGGTCGACGAGGTGTACGATCACGGCGGCACGATCCTGCAGAAGCGCGTGCCGGTGCTTCCGGGGGACACGGCGGAGCTGCTGGCGAAGCGCGTGTTCGAGCGGGAGTGCGAGGCCTATCCGGAGGCGATCGCGATGCTGGCAAGGGGGGAGCGCCGATGAACGGCCGCACGCTGGCGATCGCCGCGGGGTACATCGCGGCGTGGACGGCGATCTGGTGGTTCGCGACCGGGCCCGGCCGCGATTCGGCCGCGATCCTCTCGCGGCTCGAGAAGTCCGCCCCGCGGGACGCCGCGCCGATCCTCCGCGAACTCACCGCCGTCTACGCCGGCTCGCCGCGGCAGGCCAGCGCCGACTTCGCCGCCAACCCCGCGCTCCAGCCCCTTATCGCCAGCGCCGCCGCCCCCGTCGCCGACTGCCTCGTCTTCGTCGAGACCGCGCTCGACCGCCTCCCGCCGGAGGCCCGCCTGTCCGTCACGCTCTCGCTGTGCCTCAACGACGCCCCGACGCTCGACGACCGCGGCAGCTGGTCCGGCGCCGAGCCCCTCCGCCCGCGCGCCGACGCCCTCCCCGCTCTCCGCCGTCGCCTCGACCGCGAGACCTCCCAGCCGATCGCCGTCCTCCTCGCCGCCGCCCTCGTCGCCGGCGGCGACAAGCCCACCCCCGACGCCGTTTTCCAGCGCGCCTCCGACCTCCGCCGCCCCGTCGCTTCCCGCACCGCCGAACTCATCGCCCTCTCCGAGCGCCGCGGCGGCACCGCCGAGCTCCTCCGCGCCCTTCGCGACTCCCTCATCCCCGACGACGCCGCCGCCGCCCTCATCGAATCCGGCGTCCTCGACCGCGACCCCGCCTGGCGCCCCTTCGCCCTCGAATGGGCCTGCAACCGCAGCCACGCCGCCGCGGCCGGCGGCGCCTTCACCGCCCTCTACGACCTCCTCCCCGCCGACCGCGACCGCCTCTGGGGCGCCCTCAACGCGACGGAGCGCGGGAAGCGCGTCCCGCTGATGCTGTCGCTGATGAAGCGCACGGGCTGGCCGGCGTCGTACCGGTACTGGTGGATGGGGGTGTTCGACGAGGAGAGGAAGACGGTGCCGGACCTGGAAGCGCGACTGTCGGAAGGCGACCTGGGGGTGTTCGCGCGGTGGGCGACGGAAGAGAAGGACCAGCAGGCCGCGATGGCGATACGGGCGGTGCTCGAACGGCTCCGCGCGGCGGCGGCGGCGAGGGTTCGGCGGTAAGCGCTACCGGACGTCGGCGAGGCGCGCCCGCCGCGCCTTTGAAAGCTCCGCCACTCGGGTGCCGGCGTAATCGCGCTCGAGTTCCCGCAGGATCAGGTCCGCGTTGAAGATGTCGCGCTTCTTTTCGACGAGCAGGTCCGCCACGCGGAACCCGAGCGCCATTTTCTTCTCGGGGTCCTCGACCATCCCGAGCGCGGCGCGCATCTCGGCGATCCCTTGGTCGTCGTCCCCGGACTTGAGGTACGCCTCGCCCAGCCGCCGCCTCGTCTCCGCGTGCCCCGGGTGCCCCAGCGCCGCCGCGCGGTACAGCCGGATCGCCGCTTCCAGGTCCCCGCGCCTCTCCGCCGCCTCCGCCTGGTCGAACGTCGGCTCGACTTTGAGCTTGTGGTCGCCGAGCGCCATGGTGCGCATGCGGACCACCCAGACGGCGAAAAAGTACGCGACGCTTCCGCCGTAGATCATCCCCGCGGGGACGACGGCGACGACGCCCGTCCAGTTCATGCCGTTGGCCTGGTGGAACAGGCCGCCGCTCAGCACGCCCCAGCCGATGACGGCGAGATGGAAGCGCCCGTCGTCGCGGAGGTGCTCCGTGCGCATCGTGAGGTACCCGGCGGCGATTCCGCCGCCGTAGAGCATCACGAGCGTCAGGGCGAGCAGCATCTCAGGCTTTCTCGAGGACCGCCGGGTTCCTCATCCGCCGCCGCGCCTCGTCGAACGTGATCTGGCCGGTCAGGTAGAGCTCCTTGAGCGACGCGTCGAGCGTGATCATCCCCTCCCGGGCGTGCGTCTCCATCACGGTGTAGATCTGGTGCGTCTTCCCGTCCCGCACCAGGTTGGCGATCGCCGCGTTGTTCTTCAGCACCTCGCACGCCACGACGCGTCCCTTGCCGTCGGCCGTCCGGATCAGACGCTGCGTGACCACCGCCAGCAGCGACATGGACAATTGCGCGCGGACCTGGGACTGCTGGTGGCTCGGGAAAACGTCGATCAGGCGGTCGATCGCCTGCACGGAGTCGTTCGTGTGAAGCGTCGCCAGCACCAGGTGCCCCGTCTCGGCGGCCGTGATCGCCGCCGCGATGCTCTCCGGGTCGCGCATCTCCCCGACCAGGATCACGTCCGGCGCCTGCCTCATCACGTGCTTCAGCGCGTTCGCGAACGAATGCGTGTCGTCCCCGACTTCGCGCTGCTCGATCACGCTCTTCTTGTTCTTGTGCAGGAACTCGATCGGGTCCTCGATCGTCACCACGTGAGCCTTCTTCTGCTCGTTGATCAGGTTGATGATCGCGGCCAGCGTCGTGCTCTTGCCGTGGCCGGTCGGGCCGGTGATCAGGAACAGCCCCATCGGCGAAAGGCCGAACTCCTCGAGCACCTTCGGCAGCCCGAGTTCCTTGAGCACCGGAATCCGGTCCGGGATCAGCCGGAACGCCGCCCCCACGTTCCCGCGCTGCTGGAACACGTTGCCGCGGAAGCGGTGCACGTCCTCCACCGTCAGCGAGAAATCCAGTTCCTTCTCGCGCTCGAACCGCGCGATCTGCTCGGGCCGCAGCACGTCGTAGATCAGCTTCTTCGTCTGCTCCGCGTCCAGCGGCGCCGTCTGCCCGAACACCACTTCGCCGTTCACCCGGAAGATCGGCGGCGACCCCGACGTGATTACCACGTCGCTCGCCCTTCCCCCCACCGCCGCGCGGAAGACCTGCACCATGTCGATCGCCATCACGCCGCTCCTTTTCCCGGCCCGCCTTTGGATGCCGCCGGGGTCCCGCGCCTCACGCCCCCGGGAATTTCCTCGGGCGGAACTCCCCGCCGGAAAACTCCAGGTACTCCGCCTCTTCTTCCCACGCCCCCAGCGTGTACAGCCGCCCCTTGCGCCCCCCGAGGTCGAACTCCTCCTCCTTCGCGTCATGGCAGTGCCCGCACACGATCGTGTCCACGCCGTGCCCGAACGCCGCCCGGATCGCCTCCTCCGCAAAGCTCATCGTTTTCATCGACTTCCGCGCCACCCCCGCCTCGCTCCGCGCCCGGAGGCGCTTCGCGATCCCCAGGCTCACCCCCGACGGCAGCGCCCGGTACAGCGCCTTGACGACGCGGTTACGCGTCACGGCCCGGAAGACCTGGTGCCCGCGGTCCCGCGAGCAGAACGAGTCCCCGTGGATCAGCAGCGTCCGGTGCGTGCCGAATTGCCGCTCGCACGATTCCCCGATCACCTCGACCCCCGCGAACTTCGACAACTCTTCGCCCACCTGGAAATCGCGGTTCCCCCAGATGAACTTCACCGCCGTCCCCGCATCCCCCAGCGCCCGGAGCTTCAGAAGCGTCTCCCGGTGCTCGCCGAGCCGCATGTGCGCCGGCCCGATCCAGTAGTCGAAGAAGTCCCCGAGGAGCCACAAGGTCTCGATCCCCGCCGCGCGCTCTTCCAGGAAACGGTAAAACAGCGCGCTCCGCCCCGGGTGGCGCCCGCTCAGGTGCAGGTCACTGATGAAGACCGCCCCCCCGCCGCCCACCGGGCCTCCGCTACTTGAGATCCCAGAGATAGATTCTCTTGAAGCGCACGAGGGTGAAATAGAGGCCGATGCCGGCGCCCGGCGCGGGCGGCGGATTTCCCGCGGTCGTCTTGGTGATCTGCCAGCGGCGCTCGCCGTTGATGTACCCGATCACCTTGTCGTCGAGCACCACGACGCGGACGAGGATCGGCTCCCCCGGCCGCATGACGTCGGCCGTCTGGGTGGTCGGGATGCCGCGCACCACGGAGAACTTGTTGCCTCCGTCGCCGATGTGCCACTGGTACGTGTTCCCCAGCGCCTTGAAGAACATCACGAAACCGTTCGGCCCCAGCTCCTTGCGCGCCTCGATCTCGAAGATGTAGTCGATGTCCGGCGGGTTCACGAGGAGCTTCTCGGCCTGGTCTCCCGAGCCGTCCATCTCCTTGCCGTTCTCCCGCCCCGTCCACGCGCCCTTGGCCCCCGCGTCGTTCCAGGCCCCGCCGTTGTTCACGATCAGGTCGCGCGGCTTCTTCTTGTTCTCCCGGTTGCGCACCTGCAGGTCTTCGAGCCGGCTGATCAGCGCCTCCGCCGCCGGTCCCCCCGCGCCCGCCGCCAGCTTCATCGCCTCCAGTGTGGCGCCCTTCGCAAACTGGTAGCACGCCAGCTTTGTCTTCCCCGCCTGGTTCGCGTTGAGCAACGGCGACACCAGGTTCCAGATGTCCTCGTGAATCAGCGGCTTCGTCCGGATCGTCTGTGCACCGAATTTCACCAGCACCACCGGCCGCTGCGCGTCCACGATCTCCACCGGCTGGTTGTTCGCGAACGCTTCCTTGCTGAACTTGAACTTCTGCCCCTTCAGCGCCACCACCTGCTGCCACGCCGCGTCCACCACGCCCGACGCATCCGCGAAGATCGCCGCCAGGTGGTCCACGTCAGCCTGGATCGCCAGGTTCTTCGGGTCCTTCGCAACCGCCGCCATCATCTCGGCCGCGCGCTCCGGCGCCATGTCCACCTTCGGGTCGTCCGACCCACGGAACTTCTCCCTCGAGCGCTCGATCGCCACGTCGACGATCCGAAGGGCGTCGTCGCGCTCCTCGCGCCACTTGCTCCACCAGCCCCCGATCTCCTTCACCGGCTCTTCCTCGACGCTCTCGTAATTGAGCTTGAAGACCTGCGAGGCGATGTCAATCGCCTCGCGCCACCGCTGCCCCCTCGCCTTGGCGCGCGCGGCCTCCATCAACTTCGACGCACGCGCCTTCGCGGCCGCGTCAACCTCCTTCTCCACCTCGCGCACCCGCTCCACCAGGTCCGCGCGCCCCTGGGCCTCCGATTTCGCCCGGCGCGCGGCATCCAGCGGCGGCCGCATGTCGTCGACCTCGCCCAGCGCCGCCAGCAGCTTCCGCGACTCCGCCAGCCGGCTCCCCACGGCTTCCACCCACTCCGCTTCCAGCGCCTTGACCTTCGCCGCTGCGCTGCGCCCCGAGGTCGTGTCCGGGAACCGCGTCACGACGTCGCCGAACGCCTTCAGGATGTCGGCGCGCTGCACCCCGGGGCTGCGCTCGCGCTTTTCGGCGTCCGCATACAGCTCCTTCGCCTCCTCTTCCCCGGGGGCCTTCTCCGGCCCCACGTCCGTGATCGTCGTGTTTTTGCTCGGGATCGGCGCCTCCTTCGGCGGCGGCGCCGTCAGCCGCTTCACCACCATCCACCCGATCCCCGCGATCGCAAGCCCGCCCACCAGCGTCAGGATCGGGATCACCTTGCTCTGCTTCTTCGCGTTGATCGCCCCGATCGCCTTCGCGCCGATCAGGTCCACCCCCGCCGTCGATCCGCCCGGCGATACCCGCGTCCCCGACAGCTTGATGCTGTCCCCTCCCGCCGTCGAACCGGGCGCGGCCGCCGCGCCGGGAAGCGGTTCCTGCTTGTCGAGGCTCGCCGAGAGCTCCAGCTTTACCTTCGGCTTCGCGGCCTCGTCCTCGTCGTCCTCCCACGAAGTGCCGCGCGTCGCGGGTTTCTCGGATTTGTATTTCCCCGCCTTGTAGAGCTCGACGTCCTTCACCAGCTCGTCCATCGACTGGTACCGCCGCTCCGGGTCCCGCGCCATCATCTTGTTGATGATCGCCAGCAGGTGCTTCGGCAGGTCCGGCCGCAGCTTCTCGATCGGCTCAGGCTTGCGCTTCACGACGTTCGTCAGGATTTCCAGCGCGTTCTTCCCCTGGTACGGCGGCTTCCCCGAGAACATGTGGTAGACCGTCGACCCCAGCGCGTACACGTCGCTCCGCCGGTCCGTCAGCGCCGCGTCCGTCGCCTGCTCCGGCGCCATGTAGTTCGGCGTCCCCAGCACCAGCCCCGCGTCCGTCGCTTCCCGCGTCCGGTCCAGCTTCTTGGCGATCCCCAGGTCGGCGATCTTCACCGTGCCTTCCTTGGTGATCATCAGGTTGTCCGGCTTGATGTCGCGGTGGATGATGTCGTGCGAATGCGCGTACGACAGCGCCCGCGCCGCCTGCAGCATGATCTCCACCACCGTCTCCGGCCCCAGCCGCTCCTTGATCCGCAGGATCCGGTCCAGGCTCTGCCCGTCCACCAGCTCCATGATGTAGTAATACACGCCCTGGTAGACGCCCACGTCCATCACGTGGATCAGGTTCGTGTGCGACAGCTCCCCCGCCGCCCGCGCTTCCCTCACGAACCTCTGCACGTACGCCTGGTCCTTCGCGAAGTCCTCCGCGAGGCACTTGATCGCCACGGGGCGGCTCATGGACACCTGAAGCGCCTTGTAGACGGTCCCCATGCCGCCGGTCGCGATCTTCGACTGGATCTTGCAGCCCCCGATTTCCTGCCCTTCCATCTTCTCGGGGTCGAGGGCCGGGCCGGTCTGGGCATCAGGCATTGCGGGTCTCCGGGGGCGGTCGGCTTGGGTGAGGAGGCATTTTACTCTCCCGCGCGGGGCATGGGAAGCGCGCGGATATGCAAAAAAAAACCCCGGGGTGGCCCCCGGGGTCAAGCCGTGATTCTGTCGCGGGCTACCCGCCGAGCGGCACCCAGACTTCGCGCTGCATCAGGCGCTCCTGGCGTTCCGAGGCGCCCTCGATGACGCGCAGCGAGATGCGGATCTTGCGGGGAAGAACGGGCTCGGAGCCGGGCAGGTCGCCCAGGGGCATCACTGCCGGGGTGTAGGGGCTTCCCGCTTCGGTGAGCTCGTAGAACTTGGGGTTCGACGGCCCGGGGGCGGCGCCGGCGTTGTAGTGATAGACCTCGATGTTGAACGACACGATCCAGTGGCACAGGTCGGCGTCCTCGATCAGCGTCATGGTCGCGGGAGACGGCCCCGGCGGCGTCAGGTTGTTGGTCGTCACGAGCGGTCCCGTCGCCGAGTTCGACAGCGGCGTCGTGAGGATGGGGATCGCCGAAATCTGCTGAATCTGGAGGGTGGTGATCAGGGTGGGAAGGGCCCACAGCCGGCGCTTGAGGACGAAAATCCTGCGCTGGCTGCGGCCGGACCGGGTGGCGCCGCGGCCGGTGAAGGACGTTTCGGCATCGTCATCGTTGGTAAGGAAGTACTCGGCGTAGACCGTCTTGAGTTCGCGCGTGGCGGAGGCTCCCGATCCGGTCGGGCACGTGGTCACGGTCACCATGCCGATGTAGTCCGCGGCGCCATCCATGTCATTGCCCACGACCGCCGGGACCTGCACCGGCCGCACGTAGTTGGCGATCCACATCCGCTGCTGGCCGCCGTTCGTCGGAATCGCGTTCTGGATGTCGTTGGCACACGTATCCACCGCGGCGCGGGCGTTCTCGTAAATGTTGATGCGCGCGTCCTGGATCTTCATCACGTCGGTCGAGCGGTAGAAGATCATCACGATGGCCGTCATCAGGATGACCATCAGGCCGACCGCCACCAGGAGTTCCATCAGCGTGAAGCCGGAATTGCGTTTCATGATCTTCTCCGATGCGTTCGCGAGCGATGCAGGCCGACGGCTAGAGACCCGTTCCCGCGATGAACGTGGTGAACTCCTTGACCTGCGCCGGGTGCGTCTGGCCGCCCGGGACAACCGTGCTGAAGTAGCTGCGGTAGATGACGAAGCGGAACTGGTAGAGCGGCAGGTTCGTGGTCGTGCCTGCCGTGTCCACGACGATGACGGATTCGGGCGGCTTGCTCACCTCGAACTGGAAGGAGTACTGCTGCGTCGGCTCCGAGGGATCACCGCCCGCCGACCACGCGGCCGGCTTCTTGATATTGTCCACCTGGTTCTTGGTCCTGGTGTCCGTCCCGAGCTGGTAAACCTGCAACGTCGGGTCGGTGCCGCCGCCCGGCGCCGGGTACAGCACCGGCGCAGCGACGGTGGTCGGGAGCGGGAAATTGACCTGCCCCGAGGGCAGGCCGTCATGCGTCAGGTACACGACGCCGGCGACCGGCCTTCTCATCGCCTCGGTCATCGCCGCATAGAGCGACTGCGCCAGGTTCGACGCCGCCGAATCCTCCACCGAATCGCTGACGTTCTTGATGGCGACCGGGAAGAGGCTCAGGATGCCGCAGATGCCGACCATCAGGAGCACCAGCGAGATCAGGATCTCGATGAGCGTAAACCCCGCCTGGGACTTGCGAAGGCGCCTCATGATCGTCTCCTATTGCGTGCGGTAAGCCTGCTTGCGAATTTTTCCCGAGGCCGGATTGATGTCCACGAAGAGCTTGTTCGTCTGGCCGTTCTGCACCAGGATCAGGTCCGCGGTGCCCGCCGTGTCAGGGTCGTAGGTCTTCTCAGCGGATGGCATGACACACGTCCCGTCCGGGTAGAAACTGACCCAGAACGACGAGCCCGGGACGTTATACGGCGCCGTGCTCGTCATGCACTTCCCCGCGATCCCCGCCCAGGCCTGCGCGCAGCCGAACTCGACGTTCTTGGGAAGCGGGTGCTCGTCGCCTTCCTGGGTGTCCTTGTCGACGCCGGCGACCAGCAACGTCCGGTCATAGGTCTTCGGCAGGGTCGGGCCGTCCGGATCCGTGTCCCGGTACAGGCGCATGACCTGCTTTGACGTGTCGAGCACCAGGAAGTAGACGCACTTCTCGGACGTGGCCTTCTGGCGGGCGTTCATGAACTGCCCGCCGATGACGCGGCCCGACTGCTTGATCCCCTGCCCGCGCATGAAGACGCCCAGGATGGAGATCGAGCCGGTCACGAGGACGAGAATGATGGTCACGACGACCAGCATTTCGACCATCGAGAAGCCGCCGTTCGATTTGCGCATGGATGAGCCCCCGTTTATTTGCGGTCGTAAGTCCAGTTGGTCACGTCGTCGTTCGGGTTGAGCTTGTCCAGGAACGAGTCGGCGATCTTGTTGGCCCCGCAGGACGTCAGGTCGAACTTCGAGTCCGTCGAGGAAACCTCACCCTTCGAACGGTCCGGGTAGTTGGTGCCGTGCGCGTACCCCGGCAGCTCGTACCAGATCGGCCCCTGCCAGGCATCCAGCACCTGCACCGTCTTGGGCCCGCTGTCAGGGCCGAGGATTTCCGAAGCGTTGAACTCGCAGAACGGCTCCAGCGCCTTCGTCTTGGCCCCTGTCGCCGCAAACCCCTCGATCACCGTCAGCCCGCGCCCGAGGTAGTCGTAGACGTACTTGTCGCTCTTGATCGTCGGCCACGACTTCCCCGCCTTCTTGTCCAGCGCCGTCAGCTTGGCGTACTCCGACGGATAGTCGTGAAACTTCGTGAAGTACGCCTCGCACGCCGAGTCGATCTTGCGCACGAGCGCGGAGGTCTTCTCGATGTTCGAGCGCTGCTTCAATCCCGCCGTGGCGATGATCAGCGTCGCCGCGAGGAACCCGATGATGGCGATGACCACCAGCAGTTCGAGCAGGGTGAAGCCGCTTTCCGGTCTGCGCATGGGTCGCTCCTACCAGTTCTTGATGGTGGCCTTGTCCGCGGGATCGGAAGTCGAGGCGCTGCAGGTCGGGGCGTCACCGCAACCCGAAGCCCACATGTCGAACGAGAAGAAGTTCATCATGGTCAGCGGGCTCGGCGTCGCGGGCTTCGCCTTGCTGGCGTTCTCGCGATACTTGTAAGGCGTGCCGAGCGCCGTCATCCACTGCTTGCCCGGGTTGATCTGGTCCGGGCGGAACTGGTAGTACGGGACGTTCTTCGGCCCGTTCGCCGACATGATGTTCACCAGCGAGCCCACGGCCAGCTGCGTGATGTAGTTCCCGCCTTCTTCCGGAGGATACCGGCCGAAGTCCGTCTCGTACGCCTTCAGCGCGACCGAAAAGTCCTGCACCGTCGCCTGGCTCGCCGCGTGCTTGCTGCGGCAACGGGCGGAACTGAGCGCGGGCAGAAGAAGCGCCGCCAGAATGCCGATGATCGTGATGACGACGAGCAGCTCGACGATGGTGAAACCCCTGCTCTGGCGCATGTCTGTCTCCTGAATACCGATGATTCCGGGGAAGAGCGGGTGTATTTCTGCCCGCCAAACGGGAAACGCAAATCCGAGGCCCTGACCTGTGAATGCTCCTTAAATGCCCTGATTGCACTGTTTCCACGCGTTTCAGGCAGTAATCTGAAGCAACTTCACCAAGGCCGGGGTTACGCCGCCGTTACTGCGTTACCCCGGGGTACCCTTCATGGCTACGGCTGACTCCCGGCGATCAACGTCGTGAATTCCTTGATCAGGCACGGATGGACCTGCCCCGGAGGCGCCGCGGGCGACCGGTAGTTGCGGTAGATCATGAAGCGGAACTGGTAGAGCGGCAGCGGCGTCTTGTTCCCCAGCGTGTCGAGCACGATCTCGGATTCCAGCGGCTTCATCACCTCGAACTGGAACGAGTACTGCTGGGTCGGCTCGGACGGGTCTCCGCCGAGCGGGCGGGAGCGAATGTCGCCGACCGCGTCGCGCACCCGAGGATCGGTCCCCAGCTGATACGCCTCCAGCGTCGCGTCCGTCCCTCCCCCGGCCGCCGGGTACGTCTCCGGCGCCAGCGTCGTCACCGGGAGCGGGAAGCTGAGCCTCCCGTCCGGAAACCCGTCGTGGGTCACCGTCACCATCCCTGCCACGGGACGCCGCATCGCTTCCGTCATCGCCGCATTCAGCGACTGCGCCAGGTTCGACGCCGTCGTGTCCTCCACCGAGTCCCGCACGTTCTTGATCCCGACCGGGAACAGGCTCAATACTCCCGCGATGCCGACCATCAGGATGATCAGCGCCAGCAGGATCTCGATGAGCGTGAACCCGCCGCTCCGCCGGCTCTTCGGTTTCATGGCACTCTCCTATTCGGTCCGGAAGGCCTGCTTGCGCACCTTCCCGGACGCCGTGTTGATGTCGAGGTACACGCGGGCCGTCTGCCCGTCCTGCACGAGGATGAGATCTGCGGAAGCGCCCTTGTCGGGGTCGTAGGGCAGTTCCGACGCGGGAAGCACGCACGTCCCGTCCGGGTAGAAGGCGATGGCGAAAGCCGTCGCGCCGCTGCTGAAGGGCTTGCTGCTGAGGATCGACTTCGAGTCAATCCCCGTCGCCCACGCCTGCGCGCAGGCGAACTCGACGTGGCTCGGCAGCGGGTGCTCCTCGCCTTCCTGCACATCCGCGCCGGGCCCGGCCAGCACCAGCTTGCGGTCATACGTGAGCGCCCCGCCCGGCCCGTCCGGGTCGACGTCGCGATACAGCCGCATCGACTGCTTCTGCGTGTCGAACAGCAGGAAGTACACGCACTTCTCCGCCGTCGCCCGCTGCCGCGCGTTCATGAACTGCCCGTTCACGATGTGCCCGGCCTGCTTGAGCCCCTGGCCGCGCATGAAGTACCCGAGCGCGCTGATCGATCCCGTCACGAGCACCAGGATGATCGTGATGACCACGAGCATCTCGAGCATCGTGAATCCCTTCTGGTCGCGTCGCATGCCTGCCTCTCCGTTTACGGGTTGAAGTTCGTGACGTCGTCCTTGGGCGCCGTCTTGTCGTCGAAGGAATCCTTGTGCCCGTCCGGCCCGGCGGACGTCACGTCGAAGCGCGAGTTGGTGGACGACGACGGCCCGCGCGAGAAGTCGGGATAATTCGCCCCGTGCGGGCACCCCGGCAGCTCGTACCACACAGCGCCGCCCCACGGATCCACGATGCGCACGCTTCCCGGCGTCGCCGAGAACCCCGAGGTCTCGGACTCGGCGAACGTCACGAACGGGTCGAGCCACTCGACCTTCGACGTCGACGCGCCGTACCCGGTCACGAGCGGCAGCGACCGCCCGAGGTAGTCGAACATCATCGTGTCGCTCTGGATCGTCGGCCACGAAGCGCCCCCCGACTTGGCCGCCGCGCTCAGCCGGGCGTACGGGCTCGGGTAGTCCTGGAACTTCGTGAAGTACGCCTCGCACCCCGTGTCGATCCGCAGCACCAGCTTCGCCGCCTTCTCGATCTTCGCGCGCTGGTTCAGGCCGCGCGCCGCGACGACGAGCGTCGCGGCGAGGAAGCCGATGATGGCCATCACGACCAGCAGTTCCAGCAGCGTGAATCCGTTCCGGTTCGTGCGCATGGCGCTCTCCTACCAGTTCTTGATGGTGGCTTCGCGGGCGGGCTCGGACGTCTCCGGGTCGCAACGCGGCTCGTCGCCGACACCGCAGGCCCACATGTCGAAGGAATGCACGTTCATCATCGTGGAAGGGTCCGGCGGGACGGCCGTGCGGCCGGCGTTCTTGCGGTACTTGTAGGGCGTGCGGAGGCGCGTCAGCCAGCGGCCCTTCTCGTCGAAGTCCTCGTCGCGAAAATAGTAGTACGGGACGTTCTTGCGCCCGGGCTTCGAGAGGAGATCGGCGAGCGACCCTTTGTGTCCCCGCGTGATGTAGTACCCGGGCTCGTCCGGCGGGTAGTCGCCGAAGTCCGTTTCATACGCCTTGAGCGCGACGGAGAAGTCCTGGACGACGGCCTGGCTCGCGGAGTGCTTGGCCCGGCTGCGGCTGCCGTCGCAGTGAAAGTGAACCGGGAGCAGGAAGAACACGACCGCCAGGATGATAAACGCGAGGACGACGGCCTCGAAGGCGGTCATTCCGGCGTCGCGTCTCATGGCAGGCTCCTGAAAGTTCGGGCTCATACGCTGACTTTCCGTGAAGATCCTTCATATATGGAGACTTCATTCGCCACGACAACCCGGGAAACAGCTCTCCCGGGCTTACTTCTCCGCATCCTCCCCCGCGTCCACCCCGTACGCCTTCAGCTTCTCCCACAGGTTCTTCCGGCTGATCCCCAGCAACTCCGCCGCCTCGCCCTTCTTGTTGTTGCAGATCTTCAGCACGTTCAGGATGTGCGCCTTCTCCGCTTCCTGCAGCACGTCCTTCAGCGGCCGCCGGTCGCTCCGCACCAGCGCCTCCTTCGGCGTGTTCGCGGTCACGCGCACCAGGTGCTCGCGCCGCAGCTCGCCCGAATCGCCCGACAGCGCGATCGCGCGCTGGACCGCGGCTTCGAGTTCGCGGACGTTGCCCGGCCACGTGAAGTGCTCCATCTCGGCCATCGTCGAGGGGGAGATCGTGTACTGCCGGCCGCCGCCGTGCTTCTTGATGAATTCGCGGATGAGGAACGGGAGGTCGCCTTCGCGCTCGCGAAGCGGCGGGAGGTCGATGGGAACGACGTTGAGGCGATAGAAGAGGTCGTCGCGGAACCGGCCCGCGCTGACGAGTTTCTGCAGGTCGACCTTGGTCGCGGTGATGACGCGGATGTCGACCTGGATCGTCTTGGAGCCGCCGAGGCGTTCGAGCTTCCGCTCCGCGAGCACGTTCAGGATCTTGGCCTGCGCGCCGGCGGGCATGTCGTCGATGTCGTCGATGAAGATCGTCCCGCGGTGCGCGCGTTCGAAGCGGCCGATCTTCTGGTCCTTCGCGTCGGTGAACGCGCCTTTCTCGTGGCCGAACAGCTCGGCCTCGAGCAGCGTCTCGGGGAAGTTCTGGCAGGAGACCTTCACGAGGTCGCCCTTGCGGCGGCTCGAGTTGATGTGGATCGCCTGCGCGACGAGTTCCTTGCCGGTTCCGGTTTCGCCCGTGATGAGCACGGGGAAATCGTTGCCGGCCGCCGCGCGGATGAGCTGGTAGACGGACTGCATTTTCGGCGAAGTGCCGATGATGTTCTCGAAGCGGTACTTGTCGGCGAGCTGCTCCTGGAGCTGGTCGCAGCGGCGCTTCAGTTCCATCTCGCGATTGAGGCGCTCGAGGATGAGCACGGCCTCGCGCGTATCGAAAGGCTTCTGCAGGTAGTCGTACGCGCCGAGGCGCATCGCCTTGATGACGGATTCCATCGTGCCGAAGCCGGTCATGAGGACGACGGGGAGGTCGGGCTTGACTTCCTTCACGCGCGCCAGCAACTGTTCGCCGTCGAGGTTCGGCATGCGGATGTCGGAGATCACGACGTCGAACTCGCCGTTCAGCGCCGCCTCGAGGGCAGACAGGCCGTCGGCCTTGTGCGTGACGTCGTGGCCGGCTGCTTCGAGCTCGTCGCCAAGCGTGAGGGCGATCGACTTTTCGTCTTCCGCGAGAAGGACTTTCATAGGCGTTACCGCTCCGTAATGCCGCGCGTTACCGTGCGGTAACTTTACCGGGGCGGGCGTCTCAAGTCCAGCCTGAATAGCCATTTGAGTCGCTCCCCTTATTCCGCCGGGACCCAGCATTCACGCTGGAACAGCCTCTCACAGTTCTCTCCAGCCCCTTCAATCACACGCAGACTCAGCCGGACTTTCCGAGGAAGCGCCGGGTCCGTCACGACGTCGCCGATCGGCAGCGCCGCCAGCAGCGGGCTCCCCGCCGCGTGCAGCTCGCGCCACGCCGGGTTCTCGAACAGCTCGACGTTCATCGACATCACGTACTGGTGCAGCGTGCTCTCCTCCACGAGTTCCAGCCCCGCCGCCGTCGCCGCCGCCACGCTCATCGGCAGACTCCCCTTCACCGCACCCAGCCCCGCGGCCGTCTTCACGCGCCACACGCGCCGCTTCAGCGCCTGCAGCACGCGCCCCGAGCGGACGCCGTTGGCCACGCCGCCCGAGACCGACAGCTCCGGGTCCGACTCCGGCGCCAGGAAATACTCGACCAGCATGCTCGCCGTCACCCGCCCGCCGCTTCCGTCCGGCACCGGCGTCGACGTCACGAACGCGATCGCGTCGTGCGCCTCGGCGCCGTCGGGGAGCGCCGCGGCGCCGGGCCCATCGGTCGCGTGGAACCGCTGCGCGAGGCCGGCGGTTCCGCCCATGTTCTCCAGGTCGAGCGCGATCTGGTCCACGGCGTGCCGGCCGTCCTCGGTGACCGTCATCCGCGATTCGCCCGCGACCACGGTCGAGGTCGTGCGGAAGAAAAGCACGGCGAGGACGCTGACCAGCAGCGCGGCGAGCGCGACGGCGACGAGCAGTTCCATCAGCGTGAAGGCGCGGCGATTCCGTGTCATGTCGATCTCCGATGGAAGCGCGCGATCAGCGCGCTTCGGTCCAGTTCCCGATGACGCCGCCCTCGGCGCTGGTGGCGTCGATGTCGAACCGGCGCGAGTTGTCGGCGCCGCCGGCGTGGGAGGTCCCGGGGAGGGAGTAGCGGACGGGCCAGCCGTAATCGTCGTGGATCTGCGGGGCGCAGGAGAGACGCGACGAGGGGAGCTCGAGGAAGGGGCCGACAAAGGAGGCGCCGGCGTCCCCGCGGGTGACGGGGACGGGGACGCACAGCGCCCGGTGAAGGATGGTGGTATCGGAAGAGGTGCGGGGGAAGCCGGGGTAGGAGCCGACGCGGGAGCGGTAAGAGTCGCAGGCGGCGTCGAGGGCGCGGACGAGGGAGCGCGTGGATTCGGACCTGGAAGTGCGGTTGATGCCGGTGCAGACGGCGGCGAGGCCGCCGACGAGGAAGACGAGGAGGGCGATGACGACCGCCAGCTCGATCAGCGTGAATCCGCTCCGGGCACCGGCGCGCATCGTGATCTCCGCGAAGCGGGGCCGGGCGGGGCCCCCGCGATTTTGACGCACTGCGTCAATTTCGGGCTGCCCACTCGTCTTGCAATTCGCGGACCGGACCCTGCAACGCGAGGATTTGGCGGTTTCGGGCTGTTGCGGCGTTACTCGGGGTTCCCGGCGTTGCGAGCGGGTAACGTCTCGATGTTTTTATTTTCAGGACGCACCGGTGGCGCGGAGGTTTTTCGTTGGGGACGCTTCGGCCGCGCCGGTGAAAGGTGGCCGCGGAGAATTGACGCAACGCGTCAAAACTCCGCGGGGCGATTCTGTCCCGTCAAGAGCAGTTGCAATATCCGTGCCGCCGGCGCTTCAGAGGGAAGACCCGCCCGCCGCGCCCCGAATCCCGTTACCGCCCGGTGATTCGTTACGGGCCCGTAACCGCTTCCCCGCCGTCAAGCCCGACCCGCCTTCGCGCCGATAATCTCTCCGTGAAGAAACTCCTGGTCGGGCTCACGCTGTGCGCCACCTTTGCCGCCGTCGTCGGCTGGGGGCTGTTTCTCCGTGAGCGGCGCATCGGCGACCTGGCCCGCGACAACAACCGGATGCGCGACATGATCGCGCGGCTCGGCACGGAGTTCCGCGTGGCCGACGTCGTGGTCACGGAGCAGACCGGCCCGCGCGGCCGCGACCGCCGCACCTCCCTGCGCTTCCTTCCTTACGATCGCGACGGCAACGCCCTCGAGCCGCGCAACTTCACGATCGCGGGCGACGTCGCCTACTTCGATGCCTTCGTGCTCAAGTTCGAGGACCGCTACGTCGGCGAGGCCGACGCCCTCCGCGGCCGGTCGCTCTATGTGTTCCGCCGGCTGTTCGGCGAGTACCAGGCGCCCGCCGACGGGTTTCCGCTCGACGGGAGTTCCCCGGACGGCGTGCCTGAAGGGCTTCGGGTCGGCGCGGGTGAATATGAGGCGGCCCTGTGGAAGGACTTCTGGAGCCTCGCCGCAGACCCCGAGAAAGCCTCCTCCAAGGGCGTCCGGGTGGCCCAGGGGGAAGCCGTGTACACGCGCCTCGAGGAAGGGCGGACGTACCGGCTCACGATCGAGGCGGACGGCGGGATCAACATCCGGCCGGCGGCGCCTTCGACCGTCTCGCGCAAGTAAGCCCGCCGCGGGAATCTTCCCCGCGATCAGGCTCCCCTGTTGCGGCACTCCGGTTGCGTCCAGTGGGGAAACGGCCACAAACGGCCTGTTTTCCGTGCTTTTCCCCGCAATCGTCGCGGATTCCTACGCTCTTGACCCCCTGCGGAGCACCATGGCCCAACATCGGCGAATCACCGTGGACGGCAACGAGGCGGCTGCCTCCGTCGCCCACCGACTGAGCGAAGTCATTGCGATCTACCCCATCACGCCCTCCTCGACCATGGGCGAACTCGCGGACGAATGGTCCGCGATGGGGCACAAGAACATCTGGGGCGCGGTCCCCGACGTGATGGAGATGCAGTCCGAAGGCGGCGCCGTCGCCGCCGCGCACGGCGCCGTCCAGGCCGGAGCGCTCTCGACGACCTTCACCGCGTCGCAGGGCCTTCTCCTCATGATCCCGACGATGTACAAGCTCGCCGGCGAACTCGCGCCGTTCTGCATGCACGTCGCGGCCCGCACGGTGGCCACTCACGCCCTCTCCATCTTCGGCGACCACTCCGACGTCATGGCCTGCCGCCAGACCGGTTTCGCCATGCTCGCTTCTGGTTCGCCGCAGGAAGCGCAGGATCTCGCGCTCGTGTCGCACGCCGCGACGCTGCGCTCGCGGATCCCCTTCCTTCATTTCTTCGACGGCTTCCGCACGTCGCACGAGATCCGCAAGATCGAGGACCTCACCGACGACGACCTTCGCGCGCTGGTGACGGACGACCTCGTCAAGGCGCACCGCGCCCGGGCGCTGACGCCCGACGCGCCGACCCTTCGCGGCACCGCGCAGAACCCGGACGCGTTCTTCCAGGCCCGTGAAGCGTGCAACGGCTGGTACGACAAGTGCGTCGTGGCCGTGAAGGACCTGATGGGCCAGTTCGCGCGGCTCACGGGACGCCGCTACTCGTTGTACGACTACGTCGGCGCGCCCGACGCCGACCGCATCATCGTCATGATGGGCTCCGGCGCGGAAGTCGCGCACGAGACCGTCGACTGGATGAACGCGCACGGCGCGAAGATCGGCGTCCTGAAAGTGCGCCTCTACCGCCCGTTCAGCATCGCGGACTTCGTAAAGGCGATCCCTGCGTCGGTGAAGTCGCTCGCGGTGCTCGACCGCACGAAGGAACCCGGCGCCCCCGGCGAGCCGCTTCGCATGGACGTCGAAGCTGCGCTGCGCGAGGCGCGCGAGGAAGGGCTGATCGCGAGGGAGCCGCGCGTCATCGGCGGGCGGTACGGGCTCTCCGGCAAGGAGTTCACGCCCGCGATGGTGAAGGCCGTGTTCGACGAGCTCGCCGCGCCGAAACCGAAACGCCGTTTCACCGTCGGCATCATGGACGACGTGACCGGGCTGTCGCTCGCGTACGACCGGGATTTCGACATCGAGCCGGCGGAGGTGAGCCGCGCGGTGTTCTTCGGGCTCGGCTCGGACGGGACGGTCGGCGCGAACAAGAACTCGATCGCGATCATCGGCGAGAAGACACCGCTGAGCGCGCAGGGGTACTTCGTGTACGACTCGAAAAAATCGGGGGCGATCACGGTGTCGCACCTGAGGTTCGGGCCGAAGGACATCCGGTCGTCGTATCTCATCCGCACCGCGAGCTTCGTGGCGTGCCACCAGGCGTTCCTGCTCGAGAAGATCGACGTGCTCGAGTCGGCGGCGCCGGGGGCGACGTTCCTGCTGAACGCGCAGTGGGGGCCGGACGCCGTCTGGGAGCAGCTCCCTCTCGAGGTCCAGCGCCACATCCTCTCGAAGAAACTCAAGTTCTGGGTCATCGACGCCTGGAAAGTCGCGAACGAGACCGGCATGGGATCGCGCATCAACACGATCATGCAGACGTGCTTTTTCGCGATCAGCGGCGTCCTGCCGCGCGACCAGGCGATCGCGGCGATCAAGGAGTCGATCCAGGAGACGTACGGCAAGAAAGGTGAAGCGGTCGTCGCGAAGAACTTCGAGGCGGTGGACCGGACGCTGGCGAACCTGTTCGAGGTGAAGACGGCGGGGCGGGTCGAGGGTGGGCTTCCGATGCCGCCGGCGGTGTCGGCGGAGTCGCCGGACTTCGTGAAGCGCGTGACGGCGACGCTGATGGCGGGCAAGGGCGACCAGCTCCCGGTGAGCGCGTTCCCGCCGGACGGGACGTGGCCGACGGGGACGGCGAAATGGGAGAAGCGGAACGTCGCGCAGGAGATCCCGGTCTGGGACGCGGACATCTGCCTGCAGTGCAACAAGTGCGTCTTCGTCTGCCCGCACGCGGCGATCCGGGCGAAGGTGGCGGATCCGGCGGCGCTGAAGGGCGCGCCGACGACGCTGAAGTCGATCAAGTACAAGAACACGGAGTACGCGGGGCAGGAGTACCTGCTGCAGGTGGCGCCCGAGGACTGCACGGGGTGCCGGCTGTGCGTCGAGGTCTGCCCGGCGCGCGACAAGGAGAACCCGCGGCACAAGGCGATCGACATGGCGCCGCAGGCCCCGATCCGCGAGATGGAGCGGGCGAACTGGGACTTCTTCCTGAAGCTCCCCGAGGTCTCGCGCGAGGAAGTCCGGCAGGACCCGAAAGGCACGCAGTTCCTCGAGCCGCTCTTCGAGTTCAGCGGCGCGTGCGCCGGCTGCGGCGAGACGCCGTACATCAAGCTCCTGACGCAGCTGTTCGGCGACCGGCTGCTGATCGCGAACGCGACGGGGTGCAGCTCGATTTACGGCGGCAACCTGCCGACGACTCCGTACACGACGAACCGCGACGGGCGCGGCCCGGCGTGGATGAACTCGCTGTTCGAGGACAACGCGGAGTTCGGGCTCGGGCTCCGGCTGGCGTCGGACGCCCGCAGCCGGCTCGCGACCGGGATGGTCACGGCGCTCGCGTCCCGGATCGGCGAACCGCTCGCGACGGAGCTCGTCACCGGCGCGAAGGTCCACACGGAAGCCGGCATCCAGGCCCAGCGGAACCGCGTCAACGCCCTGCGGGCCAAGCTCGCCGGCGCGAAAGACCCCGACGCCCTTCGCCTCCTCGACATCGCCGACGCCCTCGTCCGCAAGTCGGTCTGGATCGTGGGCGGCGACGGGTGGGCGTACGACATCGGCTTCGGCGGCGTCGACCACGTCCTCGCGACGAACCGCGACGTGAAGATGCTCGTGCTCGACACCGAAGTCTACTCGAACACGGGCGGCCAGCAGTCGAAGGCGACGCCGCTCGCCGCCTCGGCGAAATTCGCGACCGCGGGCAAGGAAGTCCCCAAGAAGGACCTCGGGCTCATCGCCATGTCCTACGGCAACATCTACGTCGCCCGCATCGCGTTCGGCGCCAGCGACAAGCAGACGCTCCAGGCCCTCCTCGAGGCCGAAGCCTACCAGGGGCCCGCCCTCGTCATCGCCTACAGCCACTGCATCGCCCACGGCTACGACATGGCCAACGGCGCCAAACAGCAGAAGCTCGCCGTCGACTCCGGCATCTGGCCCCTCTACCGCTACGACCCCCGCCGCACCGCCGCCGGCGAGGCCAACCTCAAGCTCGACTCCGGCACGCCCAAGATCCGCCCCGACGAATACCTCCGCAACGAAGCACGCTTCCGCATGATCGAAAAACTCGACCCGATGCGCTACCGCCGCCTCATCAAGGCCGCGCAGCACGCCGCCGCCGAGCGCTACGACCTGTACCGGCAACTCGCCGGCGTCAAACTCCCCAAGCCGCCTCCGGAAGAGGAACCCACAACATGACCGCCGACCTGACAACCAACTGGCTGGGCCTTCGACTCCCCCACCCGATCATGCCCGGCGCCTCGCCGATGGTGGACGACCTCGACGCCGTCCTCGCCCTCCAGGCCGCCGGCGCGTCGGCGATCGTCATGCACTCGCTCTTCGAGGAGCAGATCGTCCGCGAGTTCGAGGACTCGGACTGGGCCATGGACGCGCACAACGACACCTACGTCGAGGCGCGGTCGTACTTCCCGAAGCGCGAGATGTTCCCCTTCGGCCCGGAAGGCTACGTGGACCACGTCCGCAAGCTCCGCAAGGCGCTCAACATCCCGCTCATCGCTTCGCTCAACGGCTCGACCCGCGGCGGCTGGCTCGATTTCGGCCGCGCCCTGCAGGACGCCGGCGCCAACGCCCTCGAGCTCAACGTCTACGACCTCGCCGCCGACGGCACCGAAACCTCCGAATCCATCGAGGACCGCGTCGTCCAGATGGTCGAGTCGCTGCGCCGCGTCATCAAGATCCCCTTCGCCGTGAAACTGTCCCCGTACTACACGTCCCTCGTGAACTTCGCCCGCCAGCTCGAACAGGCCGGTGCCAACGGGCTCGTCATCTTCAACCGGTTCTACCAGCCCGACATCGACGTGGAAGCGCTGGAAGTGTCCCCGACGCTTCGGCTGTCCGACTCCGGCGAACTCCCCCTCCGCCTCCGCTGGCTCGCGATTCTCTTCCCTGCCGTGAAGATCCCCATTGCGGTGACCGGCGGCGTGCACGACTCGGTGGACGCGGTCAAGTCGGTCATGTGCGGCGCCAGCGCCGTGCAGGTCGTCTCCGCCCTTCTCAAGAGCGGCCCGCGCAAGATGGCCGAACTCATCAAGGGCTTCAAGGAGTGGCTGGACGAGAAAGAGTACAAGTCCGTGCAGCAGATGAAAGGCTCGATGAGCCTGCTGCGCTGCCCGGACCCCAAGGCGGTGGAGCGCGCCAACTACGCTCACCTACTGCAGACGTGGAGGCAGACGGCGAGGTAGGTCTTTCCGTGCCGGCGGGCGACTTCGCCTCCGGCTTACCCGTCCTCAAACACCGGCACTCCCGCGGCCGCGCAGGCTTCCCGCATCTCGGCCCGGCAGTATTCCCGATTGACGGCATCCCCCTCGAGCAACGCCGCTCCACTTCTCCACGACTCACGGGGCCCATCGCCTCCCCCGCTGGCCAGCGCCAGAAGCGCTTCGCCACACCGCGCGAATCCCTCGGCTGCGCGGTTCGCCGCATCGCGCGCGAGATCGATTGCGGACCTGAATGCGCGCGCGGCCTCATCGAATCGCCCGGCTCGCGTCCAGATCCGCCCGAGGCTCGCCAGCGCCTTGCATTCGAGAGCGCGCTCGTTCAGTTCGCGGTAAAGCGGAAGGGCCTCCAGGTGCATTTGCTCGGCCAGAAGCGGCCGGCCGGTTTCCTGAAAGAGGAGGGCGAGGTTGAGCAGGGCAACGGCTTCCGAGCCGCGCGCGCCGACTTCGCGCGCGATGGCAAGCGACTGCCGGAAGGCGTCCTCGGCTTCGTGCCGGTGGCCGTCCTGGAAGAGGACACCGGCGAGGTTGCCGAGAGCACGTCCCTCGGCACGCCGGTTTCCCGTGCGGCGGAGGATGGCGAGCGATTGTTCGAGCGCGATGCGGCACTCTTCTTTCCGGCCCGCGTCGTGGCGAAGGAGCGCGATGTTCATGAGAATGCTCCCCTCACGGTCGACTTCCCCGGCCTGCCGCATGATCTCCAGCGCGGCGACGTGAGCCCGCTCGGCCTCCGACGGCCGGCCGGTATCGCGGAAAAGGTTTCCCAGGTTCGCAAGGAACACGCCTTCCAGGCGCCGGTCGCCGAGTTCGCGCACCAGCGAGTGCCCCTCTTCGAACAGTCTCTCGGCTTCCTCGCGCCGTCCCTGCCAGTCGCGGTTCTTCGCCAGTGTCGCCACGGCGGCCGCTTCGAGGCTTCGATTTCCCGACGTCCGCAGAAGTGCCACTGCGCGCTCGGCGCGTTCCTGCGCCAGCGCGTGCCAGCCGGCGGCCTCCGCAATTTCGGCAGCCCGCCGCAGCGACTCTCCCTTCTCGGCCCCCTCCGCGATTTCGGCAAGGCTCATCCAAAGCCGGTCCGCGGCCGCAAGCTGGCTCCGGCGCTCCGCGTGCTCTGCCGCGCGACGGAGGTAGCCGCGGCAGGCGTCCGTCATTCCCGCCATGCGCGCATGGTCGGCGAGTTCCCCGGCGACCGCGTCCGACGCATGCGGCGCCCAGGTGGCGAATGCCGGGGGCGGCCCGCCGAAAAGCGACTCGAGGACTCCCAGCGCCAGGGCATGAAGCCGCGCCCGGTCCCCGGGCAATTGAAGCTGATAGGCCGCGTCGCGAAGAAGCGCATGCCGGAAGACGTAGGCGGATTCGGCGGACGGGCTGCTCATGTGTTGCCGGCTCTGTGCACGAACGCGGATTGTAGACGCCGGGATTGGCCCGTGCCGCACACCATCGTCGCCCCGACAGGAAGCGACTCTCGTTGGAGACGCAGGCCGTTACAGCGCCTTGACGAACGCCGTCCAGTCCTTCTCCAGCTGCTTCAGGTCACCGAAGAAGTCACCCAGCGCCGGCTTCTTGCCTGCCATGACGGCCTTGCGGTATTCCTCGAAGGCCAGGCGGTACTTTTCGTTGTCCGTCCGCATGAGGAAGAAATTGAAGGACCAGGCCTCCGCGTAGAAAAGCAGGGCCTTCCGCGTGTCCGTGTTGATGAGGGCGATGGCGTCCCCCGCGAGGAGATCGGTAAGCGTGAGATGCGTGCCGGCCATCATGGCTTCCCGCGCCTGGTCCACGCGGCCGACCGGGAGCCGGCCGAACCTCCAACCGTCGGCAGCCGGCTCGAATCCCTCGAACCAGGTCGCCAGCCCCTCCGCATGCCAGGACGGCGGGCTGCTCCCGGGAGCGACCCGGAAGTAATACAGGTGAGCGGCCTCGTGGACGAGGATCTGGAGGAAGAGCCGGAGATCCCCCGTCTTGTTCCACCCGACGACGACGTTCGTGGCGGAGTTCGCGAATCCGGAGGCGTTCAGGTGATCCTCCGCCTTGTTCTCGATGCAATAGCGCCGGTAGTCCTCGTACCCGCGGAACGCCCAGATTTCCATTTTGGTCCCGGCGGGAAGAGCGGGCTCCTTCATGAAGTAGAACTCGCGCATCTGGACCCACGCGTTTTCCGCGATCGCCGCTAGATCCTTCGCGAACGACTCCCCCTGGTTCGTGCGGATCTTGTAGTGGACGGTTTCCTCCGTCCAGGCGTCGGCCCACTCGCTCCGCGCCGCCACGTAGTCCTCCCCGCTCATCCATTTGTCCTTGTACTTGCGGAAGCCGGAGGCCGTCAGCTTCTTCTCGTCGTTCAGGACCCAATTGCCTCCCGCCTGGATGAATCCGCTCGCGAGCTTCGAACGGTCTTCCGTGCTCACCCATCGCCCGTCCCACCGCACCAGCCCCTTCTCGAGATTCGCCTTCTCCTCGGGGGTCGCCCAACGGTTCTTCCACCACACGAATCCCCCCGGCGGCGCCTCCACGCCTCGCTTCCGCGCAATGACCGCATTCAGCGCGGCCTTCAACCCCGCCGACGTCGCGAGGGGATCCGCGAGCGCCTTCTGCCCCTCCGCGGACTCCCCGGCATCCCAGAGAAGGACGCCGAGCATGAAGCGCTCCTCGGGAGTGAGCGTCTGCTGCCTTGCAAAACGACAGTACTCGAGAGGGTCGAGATACGCCCACGGGAATTTCCCCGATCCTTTCGGGATCGTGAAATCGAAGACGCGGTCGTCCGCTTTCTTCAGCGTGAGCTCCAGCCGGGCGACCGTCGTCTTGAACACGCCTCCCTTGTTGACCGCGCCGACGAGCTTCTTGAACGCGGTGGCCATCCCCTTGATCTCAACGACACGGGCCTCGATTTCCGCCTTGCGCACCGGGGAGACGATCCCGGGCAGCAGCTTTTCGTACTCCATGGCCGCGCGGACGAATTCGTAACGCCGCACGAGCGTCTCGATCTCCGCCGCCGTCAGCAGGTACGTCGCCATCTCCGCGCTCAAACGCTTCGGGTCCACCGCCGCCTCTTTCACGATCTCCCGGTCGATCGATGCCACGAACTCCTCGAGCCCCGGGACTCGCTTCGCCTGGGCCGACAGGTACGGATTCAGGCGCCGCGCTTCCGAGAACGTCGCCCGCGCTTCCGCGAACATCTCCAGCTTCCATTGCGCCGCGCCGATCCAGAACAGGGCGAAGAAATCCTGGCGGGGGCCGCGGGCCAGAAGCGTATCGAGGCAGTCGCGGGGCTGGCCCGCGAGGAACAGGACCCTCGCCCGGGCCGTGAAGGCGAAGGACTTGATCGTCTGGTTGCAGGCGTTGTCCATGCAGCCGATCGATTCGTCCGGGTGATAGAGCTCCCCGGCGGCGGGAGTGCCGAGCAGGTAGCCGTAGGCCACGTCGGCCGCGAGCTGGCTGTCCTCGGCGGGGTGATACGCCTGGGTGATCGCGTACGCCTCGCGGTAGCGCCCCAGCTCAGTGAGCGCGATGATCTTGTAGAGGTAGTGCTCGCCGTTCAGGTGCCCCCGCTTTTCGATCCCCTCGATGTCGGCCTGAAGCGCCTTCCAGTCCGCTTTCGAGTAGCAGACTTCGTAGCGGGCGAGTTCTCCGTCGGAAGCGCCGAGGGAAGCCGCCCGCATGTAGTCTTCGTCCGCCTGGTCGATGAGGCCGATGCGGACGCGCGCCCGGCCGCGGATGCAGAGGCACGAAGGGTCATCGGGGGTCTTTGCCAGCAGGGCCTCGACGTCGGCCAATGCCTCGCGCGGCCGGTCGATCACCAGGAAATTCATCGCGCGGTCCTTGAGGAAGATCGGCTCGCCGCGCCGGATCTCCAGCGCCACGGAGAGGTCTTGGACCGCTTCCACGAACAGATCCAGCTCCTGCCGTGCCTTCGCGCGGTTGTACCAGAGCTCCGGGAGGGTCGGGTCCTCCTGGATGCCTCGCGTGTACGCCTTGATCGCCCCTTGGTTGTCGCCTCTTGCGTAGGCCTCGTTGCCCTCTGCCTGGAGCTTGCGTGCGGCGTCGCGGTCGGCGGCGGCGGGAAGGGCGGAAAAGAGAAAGAGCAGCACAGGCGCAGCCAATCGGTAGAAGTAGGAGGCACTGTTTCGCATCTCGTCATTAAAGGCACTCGGGGAGGCATTCGGAAGCGCGAAGTCGCGACCGCCGCACATGCCCTGTTCGGTGGGGAATGGGAACCTGGCTGGCGACAGCACGCTTCCTTCGGACCGCCGTTGTCCCGACGGGGAATGTGCGAATTTCCGCGCGGCTATTTCAGTCCAGCCGACCGGCGGAGGGTATCCAGGATCTCGTACGAGTTCGCAGAGTGAGCCTCTTGGATGTTTCAGAATCGCCGCGTCTGGATCGCGACGCGGATCGAAGTGGGGCAGAAACAGAAGCCTCTACGCACCCGGGTGCATCGTCGATCCGCCCTCTATCAGTCTTCCTACTCCCACTCAATCGTCCCCGGCGGCTTGCTCGACACGTCGTACACCGCACGGTTGACCCCCTTCACCTCGTTCACGATCCGGTTCGAGATCCGCGCCAGCACCTCGTGCGGCAGCCGCGCCCAGTCCGCGGTCATCCCGTCGCTCGACGTCACGCACCGGATCGCGATGCACTCCTGGTACGTCCGCTCGTCGCCCATCACGCCGACGCTGCGAACCGGGAGGATCGCCGCGAAGTACTGCCAGAGGCCGCGCTGCAGTTCGGCCGCCTCGATCTCGGCCGTCACGATCGCGTCCGCTTCCCTCAGCGCCTTGAGCCTCTCCTCTGTGATCTCGCCCAGGCACCGTACCGCCAGCCCCGGCCCCGGGAACGGCTGCCGCCACAGAATCGCGTCCGGCAGCCCCAGCGCCGCGCCGAGCTTGCGCACCTCGTCCTTGAACATCGCCCGCAGCGGCTCGATCAGCTTGAACCCCAGCTTCTCCGGCAGCCCCCCCACGTTGTGGTGGCTCTTGATCTTCGCCGTCGGCCCGCCGAACGAGCTCACGCTCTCGATCACGTCCGGGTACAGCGTCCCCTGCGCGAGGAACTCCACGCCTTTCAGCGACTTCGCCTCGTCCTGGAACACGTCGATGAACATGTGCCCGATCCGCTTCCGCTTCTCCTCGGGATCCGTCACGCCTTTCAGGCCGTCCAGGAAGCGCTTCCGCGCGTCGATGGCGCGGAGGTTGATGTGGAAATGGTCGCGGAAGGCCTGGCAGACCTGTTCGAACTCGCCTTTTCGCAGCAGGCCGTTGTCCACGAAGATGCAGGTGAGTTGCTTGCCGATGGCGCGGTGGAGCAGGAGCGCGACGACGCTGGAATCGACGCCGCCGGAGAGACCGCAGACGACGCCCTTGTCGCCGATCTGCTTGCGGAGGGCGGCGGTCTGTTCCTCGATGAAGTCGGCCATGCGCCAGGTGCCTTCGCAGCCGCAGACCTTGTAGAGGAAGTTCGAGAGGATCTCGGTGCCGAGCGGCGTGTGGGCGACCTCAGGGTGGAACTGGACGCCGTAGAACGGCAGAGACTTGTGCTTCACGGCGGCGAAGGGCGAGTTTTGCGTCTTCGCGAGCGGGAGGAAGTCGGCGGAGAGGCTCTGGACGGAGTCGCCGTGCGAATTCCAGACGTCGAGGTCGGCGGGCAGGCCGTCGAACAGCTTCTCAGCCGAAGTAACGGTCAGCTTCGTCGCGCCGTACTCGCGCGCCGGGGCGCCCTTCACCGCGCCGCCGAGCAGGTCGCAGCCGAGCTGCATGCCGTAGCAGATGCCGAGGACGGGGACGCCGGCCTTGAAGAGCTTCGCGTCGACCTTGGGCGCGCCCTCGGCGTAGACGCTCATGGGGCCGCCGCTGAGGATGATGCCCTTGGGTTTCTTGGCGAGGATCGTCTCGACGCTCGTGTAGAACGGGTAGATCTCGCAGTAGACGTTCAGCTCGCGGACGCGGCGCGCGATGAGTTGGACGTACTGGGCGCCGAAATCGAGGACGACGATGAGTTCGCTGCTCATGGGGCGATGTTCGCAAATGAGTTGGGAGAAGTCTACGTTGCGGGCACGGGTTCGAGCCCGGGCCTGGCTGGATGGCGAGGCGTCGCCTCGACGAACCGAGCCTGCAGCGGAAACGGCACGGTGGGTTCGCAACGCGACAAACGACCTCACCACGGAGTCACAGAGACACAGAGACGGAATACTCAATTCGCCTTCCTGGTCCCCGCAGGCGCTGCCGTCGTCGATGTTTTTATTTCCTTCTCCGTGCCTCTGTGACTCCGTGGTAGATTTTTCGCGTCCAGCTTGTTGCCAGTGCAATGGCAGGGAAACCGGCAACGCGCCGTCCATGACGACCCGCCCACCCTCCGCTACTTCCGAGACTTCATCTTTCCGCGGACGTACTTGAGCCGATTCTCGACGTCGGGACGGCCCTCCCAGTCCGCCGGGGCCAATTCCAGCGCCTTCGCGTAATCCGCCTCCGCGCCCTTCCAGTCCTTCGCCGACTGGCGGCAGAACGCGCGGCTGGCCATCGCGTCGAACGCCGCCGGGTCGAGCCGCAGCACGGCGGAGAACGCGTCAAGCGCGTCCGCAAACCGGAACGACTCCATGAGCGCCTGCCCCAGGTTGCGCCACGCGTCGAGGGAATCGGCGTTGAGCTCCGTCGCCTTGCGGAAAGCGTCGATCGCGCCGGCGCGGTCGTTCTTGAGCGTGCGGGCGTTGCCGATCCCGAACCACGACTCCGGGACGCGGAACTTCTTCGCGATGCACGCCTCGAAGTCCTCGATCGCGGCGTCGGCCTTCCCCATCTCGACGCGCGAATTCCCTCGGAAAAAGTGCGGCTCGACGCCGTCCGGGCGAATCTCCAGCGCCTTCGTCAGGTCCGCCTCCGCCCCCGCGAGATCCTGCGCCTTCCACTTCATCTCGCCCCTTCCCCACCACGCGTTGTAGTAGCCGGGGCGGATCGCGATCGCCTGGTCGAGGTCCGCGATCGCCTCCTTCAAGTCGCCGCGCTTGAAGCGCTCGACCGCGCGGTTCGTGAGCGGCATCGCTCGCTCCGGGCCCGCCTCGATCGCCGCCGTGTAGTCCGCGATCGCCGCGTCCACCTCGCCCAGCTCCGCGTGGCACAGCCCGCGGTTGTTCAGCGCCACGTCCCAGTTCGCCACCAGCTCCAGCGCCTTCGTGAAGTCCGCGATCGCCTCCCGCGGCTCCCCCAGGATCCGCTTCGCCGACCCGCGGTTGTACCAGCTCATGAAATTCCCGGGGTAGAGTTCGAGGGAGCGGTCAAGGTCGGGAAGGGCCTCCGCGCATTCGCCGAGGCGGACGCGGGCGGAGCCGCGCTGGGCGAGGGCGCGGCCGTTGCCGGGGCGGGCGGCGAGGACGGCGTCGAACTCGGCGATGGCGGCGCGGTGGTCGCCCGCGTCGGCGAGGGCGAACCCGACGAGCATGCGCGCGTCGAGGTCGGCGGGGCCGGCGCGGCGGCGCAGTTCCTCGGCCGCGGCCGCCTCCTTCTTGCGGACCGCCTCATTCTCCGGAGCGTCCGGGTTGTAGTAGATCAGCCAGTGGCACGCGTCGATGATGATCGAGTACGGAAGCGTCAGCGTCCGGTCCTGGAGTGCCGCGGCCTCGCCGACGCGGATCGCGCCTTCCCAGTCCTTGGACTGGAAGCGGATCTGCATCA
Source organism: uncultured Planctomycetia bacterium (assembly GCA_964590435.1). Lineage (GTDB taxonomy): Bacteria > Planctomycetota > MHYJ01 > WSZJ01 > WSZJ01 > WSZJ01. The sequence goes on along the minus strand of CAZPWT010000004.1, from coordinate 13,811 downwards.
GCGTCAGCGCGGCGTCGATGCTCGCGGGGTCGCGCTCGAGGATCGCCTCCAGCCGCGTGCGGGCATCGGTTTCCTCGCGGCGGGCGAACGCGAGAAGGGCGAGCCCGAGGTCGCGGTCGGATTCGCGGAAGAACGAGCTCTGGCCGACGGGGGCCGCGAGGTCGGTGGCGGCGGCGGCGGCGAGGTCGCGCAGGTCGGGGCGGTCGCGGAGAAACGCGGCGACGTCGAAGTTGTAACGAGTGCCGTGCTCGACGAACGCGTCCTGTCGCGCGCGGCCGATCGCGGCGACGTACTCGCGCGCCAGCAGGATCCCCCGCTCGAGACGCGCTTCTCCCAGCCCCGGGTCGAGTTCCAGCGCGCGGGTCAGTTCGCGGCGGGCGTCGTCGGTGAGGCCGAGGTCGGCGAGGAGGCGCCCCATGAAGTAGTGCGCGACGGGGAGCTCGTCGCTTTTCAGGAAGCTGCGGCAGGTCGCGAGCCCCTCCTCGAGCTTCGCGCGCGCCTGCGGGGCCGCGCCCGCGCGACGCAGGATCTCCGCCTCGTTCATCGTCCCCGCCAGCGCCGCCCACAGGCGGATTTCGCGGTCCTTCGCCGCCCGCGCGCGGCTCTCGCGGACCAGCGGCGGCACCATCACCGCCGCCGTCAGCCCGATCCCGAGGATCGCCACCGAGACCACCGCACGCCGCTTCCACAGCGTCCGCTTGACCCGGTACACCAGGCTCACCGGCCGCGCGGCGATCGCTTCGCCCTCGAGGAAGCGGTCGAGGTCGGCGGCGAGGTCGTCCGCGGAGGCGTAACGGCGCGCGCGGTCCTTCTCGAGGCACTTGAGGACGATCGTGTCGAGGTCGCCCTCGACTGCGGGGTTCTTCGTGCGCATCGGCGGCGGGTCCGTCTCCTGCACAGCCTTGAGCAGCTCGAACACGGACCCGCCGGTAAAGGGCGGCGACCCCGTCACCAGCTCGTACAGCGTCGCGCCCAGCCCGTAGACGTCCGCCCGCTCGTCCACAGGCTCGCCCCGCGACTGCTCCGGCGGCATGTACGCCGGCGTCCCGATGATCGCCCCCGACAGCGACAGCCCGCTCACGCTCTCCATCCGCCGCGCCAGCCCGAAGTCCGTCACGAAAACGTGGTAGTCCCCCACCGCGCTCCCGCTCCCCCGCCCCCCGCGCACCAGCAGGTTGTCCGGCTTCAGGTCCCGGTGCACCACCCCCGCCCGGTGCGCTTCCGCCACCGCCCGCGCCGCGTCGCGGATCACCCGCACCAGCGCCCGCCGGTCGCCGCGCGGCAGCTTCGACGCCGTCGTCCCGTCGATGAACTGCATCGCGATGTAGTGCCGCCCCTGCGCTTCACCGACCTCGTGCACCGCCGTGATGTTCGGGTGCGCGAGCTTGCCGGCGACGTGGGCTTCCTGGGTGAAGCGCGCGATTTCGGTCTCGTCGCCGCCGGTCAGGAATTTCAGCGCGACCCAGCGGCCGAGCGGCACGTCCCACGCCTGCCAGACTTCGCCCATGCCGCCCTGGCCGAGCTTGCGGACGCGGATGAACTTGCCGAAGCGCGCGGAGGGCGGCGCGGCGGCCGCTTCCGGGGGAACGGGCGGCGCGATCGAGCGCAGGATCGCGGAGTCGGACGTCGGCGTCACGCCGCCGGGCGAGGACACGGCCTCGCCGACGGGCGGGCGCAGCGTCTCGCCCATCGGGTCGGGCGGGCCCTCGACGAACGAGCTGCCGTCGATCGGGCGCGGCTTGCGCGGCGGCGGCGGCGTGGCCATGGGCCGGTCGCCCGGGCGTTACTTCGCCCGCGCCGCCCGCACGGCCTGCACGAACTTCAGCACGCTGTCCGACTGCGCCTTGTCCAGCTTCGCCTCGTGGCCCATGTCCTCGACGATCTCCGGCCACTCCCCGTCGGCGATCGCCATCACGTCCGGGTGCTTGTGGCACTCGCCGCAGTGGGCGACGAAGAGATCCCGGCCGGCCGTGACGGTTGCGCCCGCGATGTCGGGGTACTTCGCGCGCACCGTCTCCAGCTCCGCCGCGGTCAGCGCGGCCGGCGGCTCGGCGGCCTTCGGGTACATGCAGCCGGCGAAAACCAGCGCGGCCAGGACGACGGCAATACGCGGATGACGCATCGTGATTTCTCCTCGGGTTCGTGGCGTTCCGTGAGCCTACGCCGGCAGCACGCTCTGCAGCGCCGACTCCAGGTCCGGATGACGGAACCCGTAGCCTCCCGCCAGCGTCCGCTTCGGCGCCACATTCTGCCCCGTCGTCAGCAGATCCGCCACCTCCCCGAGCATCACTTTCAGGATGAAGGGCGGCGTCGGGAAGATCGCCGGGCGGTGCAGCGCGCGCCCCAGCGCCCTCGAGAAATCGCGGTTCGAGAGCGCCCCGGGTGCGGTTGCGTTGAACACGCCCTTCCAGCTCCCGTCTTCCAGCGCCCGCACCGCGATCCCGCACACGTCGTCGATGTGCACCCAAGACAGGAACTGGTCCCCCTTGCCGATCGGCCCGCCAACGCCCATGCGGAACGGAGGAAGCATCTTCGCAAGCGCGCCGCCGTCGCGGCCGAGAACCACGCCGATGCGCAGCAGCACGACGCGCGTCCCCGACGCCTCCGCCTTCTTCGCCTCCCCTTCCCACTCCAGGCAGACGCTGCTCAGGAAGTTCCACTGGTCGCCCTGCGAGTCCTCGTCGACGGGCGCCGCGCCCCGCGCGCCATAGAGGCCGGTCGCGCTCGCGCTCACCAGGACCTTCGGCCCGTCCTTGCACGCCTCGACGCAGGCCCGCGTGCAGTCGATCCGGCTCGAGCGGATGACCTTCTTGAACTCCGCGTCCCACTTCTTCGCGAAGATGTTCTCCCCCGCCAGGTTCACGATCGCGTCGCACCCCGCGACCGCCTTCTTCAGCGCCTCCGCGTCCCGCCCGTCCCACCCCCGCGCCTCCGTCCCCATCGGCGCCCTCGATACGTCCCGCGTCAGCGCCACGACCGAGTGCTTCCTCTCCTGCAGCATCGCGCAGAGGTGCCGACCCACGAACCCCGTCGCCCCGGTGACCGCGACCCTCATCGCCTCGTTCTCCTTTTCTCGCCCTTTTTTCCCGATTGCCCTTCCGCGGGTGCATGACCGTGATTGCCCGTTCCCGTTGCGCGGCCGCGCATCCTTTCCCGTCATTTCTTATCCGTGCCAGGCTCGTTGCCGTTTTCCTGGAAGATCCCGCCTTCATCCCGGCTTGAACTTCGCTGCCTGAATGAACTCATTACGGGTGGTTGAGGTGCCTGACAAAAACGACTACGAGCCTGGCGCGGATACGAAAAGACACGAAAGGATGCGATTGCGCGTGGCTCGCGCGAATTGATGGCGCCGTCATGGGAACTCCGTGGTGTTACGTGCAGTAGAGGTCAGGCCCCCCTTCAGCCCAACCCTTGACGCCCGCCGCCCGCCCCGTAGGCTCCCCCTTCTAACCCTTCCCGCCCACCCGTCAAGGAGACCCACCCATGGCCGTCGCCCGCGTCACCGAACTCGTCGCTTCCTCCGACAAGAGCTTTGACGATGCCATCAAGGCCGGCGTCGATCGCGCCGCCAAGACCCTTCGCGGCATCACCGGCATCGAAATCGTCCGCCAGAAGATCAAGGTCGAGAAGAACAAGATCAAGGAGTACCGCGTCCACATGAGCGTGACGTTCGTGCTGGAAGGGTAACCCCGCTCGACACCGCGCCCGGCCGCCGGGAATCGGCGCCGGGCGCGTTTTTTTGCGCAGGCCTTCAGCCCCCGCGGCGCCGGGGACGATGAATGGGATGAACCCTCTCCCCCCACGGAAGGCGCCGCCATGCCCGACGTCACCTCTCGCACGTTCGCCCGCGAACAGCTCATCCCGCTCCTGTTCCGGCTCAGCGACCGCCTGGACAAGCGCCGCCACGACCTCGCCAGCGCCGTCCGCGAGTTCACCGTGCGCCTCCAGGACGCCGCCGGCGACGCCAACCCCGTCCGGGCGCGCACCGCCCTCCTCTGGCTCCGCCCCCTCTGCGTCGCCGTCCGCGCGCTGGCCCTCGGCAAGCCCGAGGACCGGGAGCTGTGGGAAGAAGTGAAGGAAATGGCGCTGGAAGCGACGCGGCTCGCCGAACTTCCGTTCTGCGCCGCGGGCTAGCCTTACCGCCACTCCCGCTTCGGCCGCCCCCCGAGTTTCCGGATCTCTGCCCGGTCCTCGTCGTCCATGAGCCCGTGCCGGTCCAGGATGTCGCAGACCCGCGTGAACCGGTCGTCGCTCCAGTCCGCTTCCTCGAGCGCCCCCCGCATCCGCCGCGACCAGAGTTTCGCCGCCGCGACGGTCTCCGCGACGCACTCTTCGACGTTCATCGCTGCGTACGGCGACACGAACCCGTTGCGCGGGCCGCCCTTCCCGTCGCCCCACGCGGCGACCGAACGGTACGACCCGAACGGCAGCGCCGCGCGCAGTTCCTCGTCCATCCGTCCGCGCGTCGGGCACCGCGAGTGCACCGCGTGCCCCAGCTCGTGCAGCACCACGTCCAGCGTCGGCTCCCGCACCGTCACCCGCCCGAGGTCGTACCGCCCGCCGCGCTCCGCCCCGCGCGCCAGCCGGTAGAACTCCAGCCCCGACAGGTCCTTGTTCGGGAACATCTCCAGCGCCCCCTCCACGACCGACAGCTCGCCGTCCTGCCAGGAGCCGTAGAGGGCCACATGGAAGCGCTCCCTGATCCCGTCCGCGACCGGCCCGCGCGGGACCATTTGACGCGCTGCGTCAAAGTCGGGCTCCGCCGACGGGGCGGCGCACGCCGCGAGGAGCAGCCCGAGCAGCGGCGCCAGGCGCTTCAAGCGGCCTTCTCCCCCGACATCACGTAGATCATCCGCAGGTGCAGGAAGCGCAGCTCGACGCCGAGGAGGCGCTTCTCCATCTCCGCCCGGACCTCGCGATGCAGGTCGACCCATCCCTCGCGGCGCATCAGCCCGAGCATCGGCCCGGGGCCGAGGAACCAGCCGGGGGGGAGGCGGTCGTCGGACACGACGAGGCGGCCGCCGGGGCGGAGGACGCGGACGAGTTCGTCGAGCGCGCGGCGCCAGCCGTCGACGGAGGTCAGGACGTAGGTGCACAGGACGCGGTCGAACGCGCCGTCGCGGTACGGCAGCCGGGCGGCGTCGGCCTGGGCCACGGAGGCGCCGCGGCGCGCGGCTTTCGCGAGGGATCGCGCGGAGACGTCGCAGCCGGCGAGGCGCGTCACGCCGCCTTTCAGGAGCAGCGGAAAGTTGCGGCCGGTTCCGCAGCCGACGTCCAGCACGCGGTCGCCGGGGCTCGCCTTGAGCGCGAGGAGCGCCGCCCGGCGGTAGGACCCGTCCCGTCCGAGAGCCAGCGCCTGGACCACCGCGTCGTAGCAGGAAGCGCGTCGGTCGTAGATCCGGCGCACGAGGGGGAGCGGGAAGCTCATGGGGGGAGATTAACACGGGGCGAACGGCGGGGGCGAACGGCGGGGGTGAACAGCGCGGCATCAAATGTGAGTGGGTGGGTTGACTCTTGCCCGAGGGATCTGGAGACTCCGCTCATTCATTCAACTACCTCACACCATCCTTCGGAGATCGAGCATGAGGAGAACATCGGAGGGATACGCGCCGGTCCGGACTTTCAGGGACCTCGTCGTCTGGAACCTGGGGAAGACACTCGCAGTTGATGTCTATCGCGCCACAGCAGGATTTCCGCCTGCGGAACGATTCGGCCTCGCAAGTCAGCTGCGCCGAGCGGCTGTATCAGTCCCTTCCAACATCGCGGAGGGATGGGCCAGGAATCACCGCAAGGAATTCGCCAATTTCGTAGGAATAGCCCTCGGATCCCTGGCAGAGCTGGAAACCCAGTTGGAAATCGCGAAAGAAACCTTAATCTTGAACAAGGACCTCGCAGACCGGCACTTGCGTGAGGCTGGGCACATTCGATTTCTTCTCCTGCGCCTCAATTCAAGCCTCAAGACTCCCGACACCGCCGCCTGACACCGCCGCCTTTCGCCCCCGCCCTTACCCTTCGTTCGTCTCCACCCAGTAGTTCGGCGCTTCCTTCGTGATCACGATGTCGTGCGGATGGCTCTCCCTCACTCCCGCGGCCGTAATCCGGATGAACCGCGCCTTCGTCCGCAGCTCGTCCACCGTCTTCGCCCCCGCGTACCCCATGCCGGCCCTCAACCCTCCGACCAGCTGGTACACGTACTCGGACAGCGGCCCACGGAACGGCACCCGCCCTTCCACCCCCTCCGGTACCAGCTTCTCCGCGCTCGTCACGTCCTTCTGCCCGTAGCGCTCCTTGCCGCCCTTCACCATCGCCCCCAGCGACCCCATCCCGCGGTACGTCTTGTACTGCCGGCCCTTGAAGATCACCAGCTCGCCCGGCGCCTCGGTCGTCGCCGCGAACAGGCTCCCGATCATCACCGCGCTCGCACCCGCCGCGATCGCCTTCGTGATGTCGCCGCTGTGCTTGATCCCGCCATCGCTGATGAGCGGGATCCCCGCCGGCGTCGCCACTTTCGCGACCTCCATGATCGCCGTGATCTGCGGCACCCCCGCCCCCGCCACGATCCGGGTCGTGCAGATCGCTCCCGGCCCGATCCCGACCTTCAGCGCGTCCGCCCCCGCCTCGATCAGGTCCTTCGCCGCCTCCGCCGTCGCGATGTTCCCCGCGATCACCGGCACCCGGAACCGCTTCCGGATCTCCCGCACCGTGTCGAGCACGTTCTTCGAATGCCCGTGCGCCGTGTCCACCACCACCACGTCCACGTCCGACTTCACCAGCCGCTCCACGCGCTCGTAGTCGTGCACCCCGACCGCCGCGCCCACCCGCAGCCGCCCCCGCTCGTCCCGGCACGACTGCGGGAACTGCTCCATCTTGTTGATGTCACGCATCGTGATCAGCCCGCGCAGCATCCCGTCCTTGTCCACGATCAGCAGCTTCTCGACCTTCGCCTTGAACAGGATGTCCCTCGCCTGCACCAGCGTCGTCCCCGGCGCCGCCGTCACCAGCTTCCCCTTCGTCATCACGTCCGCGATCGGCGTCTTCTCGCTCCGCTGGAACCGCAGGTCGCGCCGCGTCAGGATCCCCACCAGCTTCCCGTCCCCCTCCACGATCGGGATCCCGTTCACGTTGTGCTCGGCCATGATCCGGTTCGCGTCGCCGACGTTCGCCGTCGGCGGAAGCGTCACCGGGTCGTTGATGACGCCGTTCTCGCTGCGCTTCACCTTGAACACCTCGCGCGCCTGCTCCTCCGGCCCCATGTTCTTGTGGATGATGCCGATTCCGCCCTCGCTCGCGAGCGCGATCGCCAGCCGCGCCTCGGTCACGGTGTCCATCGCGCTCGACAGCAGCGGCACGTTCAGCGAAATCCCGCGGCACAGCGTCGTCCGCAGGTCCGCCTCGCGCGGAACGATGTCGCTCCGCCCCGGCACGATCAGCACGTCGTCGAACGTGATCCCCTCACCCATGAACTTGTCCACGGCGTTGCCTCCCAGCAGCGACTTCAATTCTCGAAGCGCCTTCCCGCGATGGGAGAGCGCGTGTTTTTCATCGGAAGCGGCCTCGGCGAACGTCTTGCCGATCTGGGGCACGAAGAAAACGGGGTCGTACCCGAACCCGGCGGCGCCGCGCGGCGCGTCGAGGATGACGCCCTCGCACGCGCCGGAAGCGCGGTGTTTGACGCCGTCCGGCCCGGCCAGGACGACCGCGCACTTGAATCGGGCGCTGCGCATCGCCGGCGGCACGTTCACGAGCTCCGCCAGAACTTTCTCCATGTTCTTCTTCGCGTCCTGCTCAGGCCCTGCGTATCGCGCGCTGACAACGCCCGGCCGGCCGCCGAGCGCGTCCACCTCGAGCCCGGAGTCGTCGGCCAGTACAAGCGTGTTGAATTTCCGCGCCCACGTCAGCGCCTTCAGCGCGGCATTGGCTTCAAACGTAACCCCGGTTTCCGCGACGTCGGGGGCATCCTTGGGAAGCGGCGCAAGGGTCAGGCCAGCGCCAGCGAGGATCTCGGCGATTTCAGCGAGCTTGTGCGGGTTTTTCGTGCCGACGAGGACTTCCATCGGGGGAGATTAGGGGGGGCGGAGGTTGGAGTCAAGGGTTGGGAGGAAAGGCTGGCGAAGGCTGGCGAAGGCGTGCGAAGGCTGGCGAAGGCGTGCGAAGGCTGGCGAACGCGTGCGAAGGCTGGCGAACGCGTGCGAAGGCTGGCGGAGGCTGGCGGAGGCTGGCGGAGGCTCCATGAGAGAGGGAAATTCCAGACGCGGTCTATTTGGACCTCGTCAGCTCGGATTTCCTGACTTCGAACCACGTGGCCAGCCTTTCGAACGATGCAAAGTCCTGCTCCGTAACGAATGCGTTGGCGACCTCGTGGTTAGTGAGCATGGGCAGGATCCGCCATCCAGCGGCGGTTCGAACGAGATACCAAGGGTCGTAGTCCGTCGCCTTCTGTCCTCTCTTCAGGTCCTCAATGACGATCACAACTGCTGCGCAGCCGTCCTGCCTGCTTTCGACGACTGTGGTGTGCCAGGAGCCGCTCGATGCCAGCTTGGCCGCGTCTTCCAGATCCCGACGCTCTCCCGCCTGGATCTCCGCGGGAATCCCCTCGTTCAAGGCAATGAGTTCCCAGGCCAATTGAGGCTCATTGCGCTCCAGATTCTGAAGGAACCGCCGCGCGATCTCCTCGGGCCCGGGCGGCTCCGGCACGGGTTGCGACCGCTGGTCGCCCGCACAACCCATGAGCACGGCACACGCCAAGAGCAAAGGCAGAACGACTCGACTCTTCTCCATGACGCCTCCAGAGTATTGTCTTAACCCGCGCGCCCGGCAGCCCTTGCCAGCCTTCGCACGCCTTCGCCAGCCTTACCTTTTCCGCGCCGGCACCTCCACCCGAATCGGCGCCAGTTCCGTCTTCCCGTTCCTCACCCACAGCCAGATCACGTGCGGCACCGAGTCGTCCTCGAACAGCACGCTGAACCGCGTCCCTTTCACCGTCCCGACCTTGTCCTTCGAGCCGGGCGCGGCCCACGTCACGACCGGCTCCCCCTTGTCCGCCGTCAGCCTCAGCGCCGCGCTCCCCTTCGTGTATCCGTCCAGCTTCGCCGTGACCTTCGTCGGCCCCGGCTTCAGCGCCTCGCCGTGCGCACTCCCCTGCGTCCGGTACTTCGAGTCGTCCGTCGCGACCACGCGCCACTGGTTCACCGCCGGGTCGAACGCCTTGTCGAGCGCGAACTCCTCGCCGTCCTTCGCTTCCCCCGCCTTCACGCCGTCCACGAAGACCTCGATCGAGCCGATCTTCGCCTCGGGGCGCGTGGCGGCCGCGGTGACCTTGAGCTTCCACGCTTCCTTGGCCCCCGTCAGCTCCGCCGTCACGGTCGGGCGAAGCGCGAACGGCTGCGTCAGGGGGTCGCCGGCGACGAGGTTCATCCACGGGAACCACGGGTGCGTCATGAGGAAGGACTCGGCGACGTTGTAGCCGCTCAGGTAGCGCTGCAGGTGCGCGTACTCCCGGTCCCACGCCGCCGTCATCGGCTCGCGCACGCAGCCGTGCACGACCGTGGCGCCGGCGGCGAGGAAGTGCGTCATCGGCGTCTGGCCGCCGCCGGGGGGAGTCTTGAAGGCCGCCCACGTCAGCGCCACCGAGGTGAGGTTGTCCACGAGGCAGCCGGGCTGGTACGTGTTCATCGCCGGGAATTTCGCGTCCCAGCCCGCCTGGCCGAACGCGTACAGCGCGACGTCCTTCTTTCCCTTGAGGAGGATGTTGTCCGCGGAGTGCTCGACGATCTCGGACTTCAGGGTGAGCGGTTTGATGAAGTCCACGAGCTTCGGGAACGACGGGTTGTACATCCCGCGCGGGTCCTTCTCCGCCGACTTCCCGAGGTACACCGTCCCGTCGGGACGCTTCCCGTCCGACACGATCGCGAGATCGATCGCCCGCTTGATGTCGGCGACCGTGAACGCGTCGAGGTAGCCGATCGTCAGCATCTTGTAGCTGCCCTTCAGCGGCCGCAGCGGGTCGATGCTCTCGTCCGCCGGGTAGAACGGATTCTCCTTCCCGTACGTCCCCTCCGGCCCTTCCTTCATCTCCGCCTGCTCGCAGTACATCGCCGCCAGCATGTGCGTCGTGCACCGCACGATCTCGTCCGCCTTCGCGTTCCGCGTCGGCGTGCACACCGGCACCCCGCGCGTCAGCACCACGATCGTGATGTGCTCCGCCGGGTGCGCGTCGATCCACTGGCGCACCGGCGTCTCCAGCTGCTGCTGGTACTCGGCGTACGACCCGAAGCGTTCCTTCGGGTCCCAGCCGTCGTCGACCTCCACCGGCGTGGGCGGCGCCTTCGGGTCCTTTTTCGGGTCCTTCTTCGGCGGATCCTTCTTCGGCCGCGGCGTCCCGGGGATCTCGACGTGCACCACGTGGTGCCGCGGCACGTCGCGCTTCTCGATGTAATACCGCGCGATCTCCCCCGAGTCCGGGCACAGGTCGTTCTGCACGACCAGCACGTTTTCGGGGCCGCCGCCGGCGAGGGCGCGGGAAGCGGCAGCGGCGACGACGAGGGCGGCGAGGATGGAAGGGCGCATCGGGTCTCCTTGAGGGGACGGCGATGCTATCGCGGCCGGGGCGGGGTGTCAGCGGGCTGATGTTCCGGTTCCCGTTCCCCGGCTATGCGGAGTCCTGGCGGAGAAGCGCCCCGGCTCGGACACTTCGCCGACCTTCTGCTTTCTGCCCGGAGTTCTCATCCCCTGGACCTGGTGCATCTTCGGCACCCCGGAGAGCCTCGATCGTCACGTGGCCGAAGTCCGCAGGAGGTACAACACGGGACGGCCTCACTGGGCGCTCAAGGGTGCCGCGCCCGACGACCTCCGCCGAGGCCGACGACGACAACCCCGAGCCGTGCCGGCGACCGGGAAGTGGAAGCTCACCGTCATCCGGACGGGGCCCACGCGCGACTTGCCCATCGTCCGGCTCCGCAAGGTCGCGTACCGCCTGTCCGACCACCGTCGCTCCCGGTGTCTTCGTTGCCCTTGCGATTGAGCCTCTCGAAGTACTTCACTCGCTGGACATTAGATCTGCCCTGCCTCCAGAACTTCCCTCAACGTCCTTGAATGCCCCTCTCCAGCCCCTGTTCGACCTCCTGGGCCGCTACACAAGATTGCGTAGAGCCTGTCCGGCCTCCGATGGTCCCGGTGTCTTCATTGCCGGCGAATCAGAGTCCCTCGAAGTATTTCACGTGACACATTTCCGATCTGCCCCGCCTCCACCCAATCTTTCAACGTCCTTGAATCCTCCTCACCCGCCCCCGCTCGACCTCCTGGGCCGCTACAGCACCGCGCTGAGCTGCCACCTTCGCTACTTGTGTTTTCCAGCATGCTGAACTGCGTCCTTTCGGAGTTGATCCTGACTTATCCCCTTGGATTTCATTGAGGCAAGCCACTCAGACCAGTTCTCTACCGGGTCGAACCTGGGGTCCTTCCCGAAGTATGTGTAGAGCCACTTGGAACACAGTCCACCCACCGTTAGCGTCGAGGGCACGGAATCGGATATCGACCTGCGGTCAGGACCGTCGTGCCACTCGCTTGTGACGATCGCTGTATCTCTTGAATGGGAAATTGCGATCCGGACGAATTTCGAGTCATCAATCTGAAGAATCGGAGTGATCATCCTTCGCCGTTTCGCTTCATCCTCCTCTTGGTTCCCGACGTCTCGGATCATCTGTTCATAGTCATGTTCCAGTCGAGCAGCCTCAGCCGCAGAATGCAGTTCTTCGGCGGAAGGATGCTTGTCGCATGAGCAACACAGCAAAGACGCCACGCTGAGTGCGAGCGGGATAAGTCTCCTCGGTCTAATTTGAAGGTACATCCATCACCTTTTTCACTTTCCGGGACTGTTACGTGGAACGATGCGATTTCCCGAGATCTCCCTGGCCCCGTGACTGGTCCCGGGTTCGTACCCGTCAACGGTCCAGTCCGCTAGGCTCTGCACTTTGATGCCCTTTTCCTTCAGACCGACAAACTTGCTGTAAAAGAAAAAGTCCCAACCCGATTTATATTCTGCGCCCACGAAAACAAGATTATCGCCATCCTGTGGCCTATTCGGATTCCCGCTCTCGACGTAGCCAAATTCCCCGGGAACCCAGTCATCGGCGTGTCCGTGTTCCGTTCTAAACAGGTGATGGAAGAGGTCATTCGCGCGCGTGTAGGGGAGCCCAGTGCTCTCTCGTGTTGCCACCTTGTCGAAATCTGCGGCATTCCCGTAGTGTTTCGCCATGGACGTCAAGCCAATAATTTGAACAAATTGGTTGCAAGAAGCTGTGCCAGTAAACCCTTGCCACTGCGAGATAGCGTTGTATGGACTGGGGTTCACCCAATCGAGGTCATTACCTGTCGCCGAACAGCCGGGCGGGGGATTATCGTTCTTGAAACCTACAGTTCCCTTATATCTCTGTGCGGCTTCCACGACCGCCGTTCGCTTCTGAACCATGTTCCGCAGGTCGACCAAGTCATTGAACTTGTGGACCCGAAACCAATCAAGGCCGTCTTGAAGCAACATTCTCCAAACTATCTCCCGCGTTAGCGTATGAGGCTCAGGAGCCGCGCCGACCGCCCCGTAGTTAATTCTCAATCTTGTGCCCGTGGGCTTACCGGGGCTTTTCTTGATGTACGCTTCTTCAAAGCCGAGGTCCTTCGTAAAGTACTTCACGAGTGCCGTCGCTGCTTCCTGATTTGGGACTTCGATTTCCGTTCCCTGAGAATCGACGGCGTTGGCTGGATCGTTGCCCACGTACGTGTACAGATTTGAGCCGGGCACACCATCTCGGGACATGAAACGCCCTGTCAGTGAGTCATAGGTTCTTGCCCTATAGAACATGAGCCCCGATTCGTTGTCCTTCTCGCGTCCAGTGAAGCCGTAGCGTCGGTTCAGCCCTCCCGGCGTCGCGAGGCCGATGTCGAGCGGGTTCCCCCAGGCGTCGTTGAAGTCGACGCCCGTCACAGCGCCGGCGGCGCTGGTGACCTGGTGGACGGAGTTGAGAGCGTCGTTCATGAAGTAGCTGGCCGTCCCGGTGCCATCGATGCGCGCGAGGCGGCCGTCCATCCCGGGGCTCACATAGATCGAGTCGAAGACCTCGGTCGCGCCGCTCTTGTGGTAACTGGCGAGGACGTCGCCGTCCGAGTTGAGGTCCCACTGGTTGTCGTCTTCGAAACCAAGGCCGACGTGCTGCTTGGCGATTCTGTCGCCCGTAGGCGCGTAGACGTACTGCCAGCTGCTCGCCGGTCCCGAGTACGCCGTGATGCGCGCCAAGTAGTCGGTCACGAAGCTCTCGCTCTCCATCACCGCCACGGTCGTCTTCGTCCTCCCGACCATATCCCCGCGGTTCGCCCACGCGTAGGCCACGGTGGTCGCTCCGCCGTCGCGGGACTCGCTCAGGAGGCGGTCCTCGAGGTCGTAGAGGTAGGTCGCGTCGCCGGTGGTGGTGCCTGCCACGTCTTTGGTTTTCCGATTGCCGCGCTCGTCGTAAGTGTACGAAATCGAGAGGGCGATCCCCGAGCCCGCAGGCGGCACGGGGGTGACGGTCGCGCCGGCGGTCGGGACGCTGGCGTTCCCGCCGTAGGTCGCGACCTCGGGGTTGCCGAAGACCGGCGCCGCGGTGCTGAACGCGTGCGACTCGCTCGCGAGCCACGAGTTATCGGTGTACGTGAACGTGCTCGTGATCCCGAGGTGCGGGTACTGCACCGTCGTCCGCCGGTCGCGCTTGTCGTAGCCGTACACGATCTTCGCCAGCGTCTTCCCCGCCGCCGTCGCGTGCTCCAGGCTCTCCAGCCGGCCC
>CAZPWT010000003.1:0-125051 GCA_964590435.1 uncultured Planctomycetia bacterium | reverse complement strand
GCGGGAAACAGTCGCCCGGAGGCACGTGGCGCCGGCCCGTCCGGCGCGCCTCGAAAACTGCCGTTTCTCCTCCACACCCCTCGCGCGCGCCGGATGGGCTGGTGCCGCGTGCTGGAGGGCGAATGTTTCTCGCGCTCTCAGAATTCGACCTGGACGCGCAGGGTGAGAACTTTTTCCTCGTCGGTGTGGTGCGGGAACCGGTCGTTGCCCGGGACGGGAGGGGCGCCGGGGTTGGGCGCTTGCGGGGGGAGCGGCTCGCCGACCGGGATGCCCCGGCGGCTGTAGCGGATGTCGGAGAGCATCAGAGAGATCCGAACGTGGGAATTCGGGTACCAGTTGACCGCGAGGGAGTACTCGCGAACGTGGTCGGTGCCAGCGAAACCGGCGCGTTCGATGAAGTCGTCATCGAGGGTGCCGGTGGAGTACCGCGCGGCGAGTTGGAGACCGCCGGGGCCGCCGAGGAAGAGCGGCTTGTCGATCGTGGGACGCTGGCCGGTGTTGCGGTAGCCGAAGACCCAGAAGCCGACCTGCCAGCGGTTCCCCCAGCTGCGGTAGTCCGAGCGGCCGCTATTGGAGCGAAGGCCGGTCTTGAAGCGCGAGATCTGGGTGTTGAAGTCGACAGGGCCGATGGACAGGGCGAGGTCCGCGGTCGCGCGCTGGCGCCTTCCATCCTCGCGGACCGTCTGGAATCCGGGGGACTTGCCGGCGCGGTTGGTCTGGACCTCGGACCCGGAGGCCGGCACTTCGGGCTGGATCGGGAGCTCGTCGGGGAAGCCTTCGTGACGCCCCGTGGTCCCGCCGAGGCCGATCCGGAAGCCGCGCAGCCAGTCCCATCCGGTCCAGGCGAGCGGGCTGATGCCGAAGTACCCGGTGAAGTCCTTGTCGCTGTTGTTGTCCCCCCCGTCCTGGAGGCGGCCGTTCGTGATACCGAGCGAGTAGTCGAAGATCCCGTCGAACAGCTCGCTGTGGATCAGGACGCCGAGGTCGCGCCCCGGCGCATGGAGGTCGGCCAGCGAGTTTTCCGGGAAGTCCTGCCAGACCGTCGGCTCCAGCGCCTCCGGCGAGTACGGCACCTTGAACTCGCCCGCGCGGATCTTCGCGATGCCCCAGGCGTCGAACTCGACCCAACCTTCGTAGAGCCGGCTGTCCGCCCCGGGAGTGAGATCCGCCGCCACGTGCAGGTACCACTGGTCGAGAACCCGCCCGTGCAGCACCAGCTGCGCTTCCTTGATCGTCAGCGTGTCCGTGCCGTAAAGCTCGCCGTGCTGGTGGAAGATGCCGTGGGCGATGGCGTGGCCGCCGATCCTGAAGTCGAGCAGGCCGTCCGTCGTCCGCACGTGGAGCCCGTCCTTGAACGACGCTTCCAGCCGCGTCCCCGGGACGTCCGCCAGCGCGGGCGACACTCTCTCCAGCTCCCGGATCCGCTCTTCCAGCGTCGGCTCCGCCCCCGAACGGCTCCCGAGGATCAGGACGCCTGCGACAACTCCCCAGAGAATTTTCATCGCTCCCTCCCGAGTCGGCCTGTCCCGGCGCGCAAACCGCCTTCCCGCCCTCCAGGATGTCCGATAGAGTCTTCCACAGCATAACGATCCAACATCGGAGTGACACGCGATGGGACTGTTCGGCAAGGGACGGCCGCGCCTGACCGACATGTCCAGCTGCGCCGGCTGAGCGAGCAAACTGGGTCCGGCGGACCTGCACAAGGCCCTGGAAGGGCTGACGGCGCCGACCGACGCGAACGTCCTCGTGAACGCGGGAACGTTCGACGATGCGGGCGTGTATCGACTGAGCGACGAGATCGCGCTGGTGCAGACCGTCGACTTCTTCACGCCGATCGTCGACGACCCGCGGAGTTTCGGGCGGATCGCGATCGCCAACGCGCTCTCCGACGTTTACGCGATGGGTGGCCGGCCGATCAACGGGCTCAACATCCTCTGCTACCCGATGGACGAACTCGGCCCCGAGGTGCTCCACGAGATCCTCGCCGGCGGGAACGACAAGTACGCCGAAGCGAAGTGCGCCCTTCTGGGGGGTCACAGCGTCACGGACAAGGAGCTGAAGTTCGGCGCGGCGGTGACGGGGCTGGTGCATCCCGGCCGGATCTGGACGAACGCCGCGGCGAAGGCGGGGGACTTGCTGGTGCTGTCGAAGCGGCTGGGGACGGGGATCCTGACGACGGCGATGAAGGCGAAGAAGTTCCCGGAGGCGGACGCGGGGGAACTGGTGGCGCAGATGGAGCAGCTCAACGCCGGGGGCGTGGCCGCCGCGGAGGGGAAGGAAGTCCACGCGGCGACGGACATCACGGGGTTCGCGCTGGCCGGGCACGCGGCCGGGATGGCGGAGGCGTCCGGCGTGACGATCGCGATCCGCGCTTCGCAGGTCCCCGTGCTGCCGGAGGCCGAGAAATTCGCGGCGAAGGGGCAGAAGACGCGTGGGGACGTGACGAACCGGGAATGGCTGGGGACGAAGTACCGGACGGCGCCGGGGGTGAGGAAGCCGCTGGAGGACATCCTGTTCGACCCGCAGACGTCCGGGGGGCTGCTGTTCAGCATCCGGGCGGACCAGGCGGACTCGCTGGTGCGGGACCTGAAGAAGAACGCGTTCCCTCATGCGACGATCGTCGGCGAGGTGAGGCCGAAATCGGGGCGCCTGGTCGAGTTCCTCGACTAACCGGCGGCTCCCGGGCGTTATATCAATGTAGACCCGTCCGGAGAACCCGCGCCGTGAAAGAGTGCGTCCTGTACGACCGCCTGCCGCAGGGAAACATCAAGTGCAACCTCTGCCAGGTCCGCTGCACGGTCCGCCCGGAAAAGGCGGGGTTCTGCAACACGCGCCTCAACCGGGACGGGAAGCTCTGGTCGCTCATCTACGGCGTCACGAGCTCGATCGCCGTCGATCCGATCGAGAAGAAGCCGATCAACCACGCCTACCCGGGCACGAAAATCCTCTCGGCGGGAACGCGCGGCTGTAATTTCCACTGCCCCGGCTGCCAGAACTGGGAGATCTCCCACGACAAGCCGAGCGAGGACGGCTCGAACCTCGAGAAGATGTCGCCGGTCGAGTCGGTCGATCTCGCGGTCCGCGAGGGCTGCGACGGGATCTGCTGGACCTACAACGAGCCCACCATCTGGTTCGAGCACACGCTCGAGGCCGCGCAGGAGGCGAAGAAGCGCGGGCTCTACACCGCGTACATCACCAACGGGTACATCACTCCCGAGGCGCTCGCGATCATCGCGCCCTACCTCGACATCTACCGGCTCGACCTCAAGGCCTTCAACCGCAAGGCCTATCACAAGATCAGCGGCGGGCTCGCGCGGTTCGACGAAGTCCTCACCGTCGCCGAGATGGCCAAGCACCGGTTCGGGATGCACGTCGAGGTCGTCACGAACGTCACCCCGACCGTGAACGACGACGACACCCAGCTCAACGGAATGGCGAACTGGATCGCCACAAGGATGGGCCGCGAAACCCCGTGGCACGTCACGCGCTTCATGCCCTACCTCGACCTCTCGCATCTGCCGTCCACTCCCGTGAAGCGGCTCGAGGAGGCTCACGCGATCGGCAAGAAGCACGGGCTGGACTACGTCTACGTCGGAAACGTCCACGGCCACCCGCTTGAGAACACGTATTGTCCGAAATGCCACGCGATGCTGGTCGACCGCTCAGGCTACGCCATCGGTGAGATCCGGATCCGCGATTCGAAGTGCCCGGATTGCGGACACCCGATTTTCGGGCGATGGGAGCGCATGAAGCTCGGGGACGGCCGGCGCTATCACGTCCGCGTCCACTGAATCGGGAGGCGCGCTTCGCGCTCCTCGGCCATAATCGCCCGCCATGTACCCCGTCCTGTTCCACGTCTTCGGCCTGCCCGTCTTCGCCTACGGGACGGCGATCGCGATTGCGTTCGCGTTCGCGGCGTGGCACATCCGCAGGCTCGCAGTGAAGGAGGGGGTGAAGGGCGACGGCGTGGTGGACGCCGCCATCGTCGCGATGCTGTCGGGCGTCATCGGGGCACGGCTGTTCTTCGTGTTCCAGCCGGACGAATGGAACTCCCACTACAGCAAGAGTCCCGGCGACATCTTCAAGCTGTGGGAGGGCGGCCTGACGTTCTACGGCGGGATGCTCGCGTGCTTCGTCACGGTTCCGTTCGTGTTCCGGCGGCACAAGATGCCCTTCTGGCCCGTCGCGGACTGCTTCGCGCCCTCGCTCGCCATCGGCCACGGCATCGTCCGCTTCGGCTGTTTCCTGAACGGCTGCTGCTACGGCAAGCCGGCCTCCTGGGGAGTCGTGTTTCCGGAGGTTGACCACGTTGCCCGGCAGCCGAGCCAGATCTACGAGTCGACGGCCGGGATCCTGATCTTCCTGCTGCTGCTGTGGCTTCACCCGCGCCGGCGCTTCAATGGCCAGACGATGCTCTCCTACCTGCTGCTCTACGCGGTCTCGCGCTTCCTGATCGAGATCACGCGCGGCGATCCGGACCGCGGGGGGCTGGGGCCGTTCTCGACGTCGCAGTGGGTCGCCGTCGGGGTGGCGACGGTGGCGGGGGGGTTGTGGCCGTGGCTGAGCCGGACGGGCAGGCGCGATGCGGGCGTGGCGCCCGCGGCCTGAGCTACTCGGTGCCGTTCAGGTGTTCGGCGACGATCTGCTCGAGGGCGCGCTGGTCCATGTCGCCGAAAGCGCCGACTGCGTGGGAATCGACGTCGAGGACGCCCACGACTCGTCCGCCCTTCCCGAGAACGGGGACGACGATCTCGGAGCGGTCGCGCGGGTCGCAGGCGATGTAGTTTTCGCCGAGGTCCTTCACGTCGCGGACGACGAGCGTCTTCCCGGAAAGCGCAGCCTGTCCGCAGGCGCCGTGCAGGCCGATCGGCGAACAAGCGGGTTTGTCGCGGCGCGGGCCCAGCGTCATCTCGTCGGCGCCGAGAAAGTAAAACCCGACCCACGACACCGGGCTGTGGTTTCCGAACTCCCTCCAGACCTCGTCGGACACCACCTTCATGCGCTCGGCCAGCCGCGCATCGTCGGCGATCGCGTTCGCGATGGCGACGCTGACCCGCGTGTACCGGTTCGCCAGCTCATGGCTCATGCGCCGGACTGTACGCGGATGCGGCGGAATTTCCACACCCTTGGGGGAGGAAAGTGTGAAACGATGAAGCGAAGCCTGGGTAGTTTTAGGGGAAGCCGGAAGCGGCGATGGACATGGACGGACGGGCGCGAGGGACTGCCAAAGCGCCCAAAATGTTCAACAATGCACGAGCTTAAAACGCTGAAAGCTGTTAGTCGTTGTAGATATTGAGGTTATGGCATTGTCTGGAAATCATGGATTTTTGGTCCCAACTTCCAAATTTTTATGGAGTTTCTTCGCCAAAGTTGCCTACAGTTGACACCCAGTTACCGGTTGAGGGATTCCCGAAATGGCCCGTACCGTCCTCGTCGCTGATCCGAACTCGGTCGCCGCTGTTTCCTTCGCGACCCTTCTCCGCGGGACACCGTACTCCTTCCAGGGTTCCGTCGCCCACGGCAAAGCGCTCGTCGACGCCGTCTGGCGGCTCACTCCCTGGGCCGTCGCCCTCGACCTCTCTCTTCCCGATCATCCGGATACCCCGGGCGTCGGCTGGGTCGCCGCCACCGCGCACCTCCGCGAAATCGCTCCCTGGCTGAAAATCGCCGTGACCTGCTCGCCGGAAACGCGCAACCTCGTCCCGGCCGCCCTGGCCGCCGGCGCCTGCGCGTACATCGAGAAGCCCTTCGCCCGCGGTGAGATCCTGCAGGCGCTCAATCACCTGCACGCCGACGCGCCGCCGATGACGTTCTACATCCGCGCGCGCCGCCTGACCCGCAAGCTCCCCGCCCGCTACAGCACGTCGACCGAGAATCCGCCCACGCGCCGCATCGGCCTCGTCCAGAACCTGAGCGAGACCGGCGTCTGCCTCAAGAGCACCGACGAGCTTCCGATCCGGTCGGTCCTCGCGCTCGAGATCGATCTCCCGGACCGCGTCGCCATCCGCGGCCGCGCCCAGATCGTCCGCACCTCGCGCCATTCCGACGGCCAGACCGAACACGGTCTCGCGTTCGTCGACCTGGACGGCGGGGCGCGCGACCGGCTGAAGCAGTTCATCGCGCGGTCCCTCGCGTCCGAGCAGTACTCGACGGCCGTCAGCTAGAACAGCCCGGCGACGCCACCGCCCACGGAGACACTGCATGCCCTTGACCGTCCTGGTCGCAGATCCCGATGACCGGGCCGCCGTCGCCCTCGGAACCGCCCTCCGCGGGACCGAGTTCGCCTTTGCGGGAAGGGTCTCCCACGGCAAGGCGCTCCTCGATGCGCTGTTCACGTACTCGCCCTGGGCCGTCGCCCTCGACCTTTCGCTTCCCGATCATCCTGCGGCCCCGAACGTCGGCTGGGCTGCGACCGTGCACCAGCTCGGCGAGATCGCCCCGCAGGTGCGGACGATCGTCACGTTCCGTCCCGAGCTGTCCGGGCTCGTTCCCGGCACGCTTCGTTCCGGCGCCCGCGCGTTCGCCGAAAAGCCCTTCCTTCGCGACGAGATTCTCGCCGCGCTGCGCCACGCCGCTTCGGACCAGGCCGTCCTGCGATTCCACTCGCGCGCCCGCCGCATCCCACGGCCTCTCCCGATCCGCTACCGGACTTCGGGCGGCTCCAACACCGCCATCGTGCGCGTCGGGATTTCGCGGAACGTGAGCGAGACGGGAATCCTGGCGAGCGTGACGGAGAAGCTGCCGCTCCGGAGCGTCGTGAACGTGGACCTCGAGATGCCGGACCGCTCGACGGTGCGCGGCCGCGGCCAGGTCGTGCGCGACGGGGGAGCGGCGCCGGGAGCCGCGTACGAGTACGGCGTCGCGCTGTTCGAGGTCGACGGCGCCAGCCGCGGACGCCTCCGCGACTTCATCGGCCAGTCCCTCTCCGCCGATCCCGCCGAGCCGCGCGTCCCCGCCGGGCTGCAGCCGCTCACCCCCGGCACGCGTTAGCCCCCTTCCCACCCCGCGCGCCGCCGGTATCATGGCCCCCCCTGACTACTCGGAGACCGACGGATGCGCCGCGCCATCACCAAGCAGAAGCTGATCGAGCACCTGGACCAGGACCTGGGCCGCGAGCTGCAGGCGATCCTCCTCTACCTCTGGTGCCGTTCCAGCGCGTTCGGCATCCGCGGGCACGAAGTCCGCGAGATCCTCGAGCCGGAAATCCACGCCGAGATCAAGCACGTCGAGTTCCTCGCCGACAAGATCATCGCGTTCGGCGGGACCCCGTCGTTCGCGGTGCCGCCCTGGAAGCGCCCCACGAACCTGCGCGACATGCTCGAGTACGCGCTGAGCATCGAGAAGGAAGCGGTGAAGGCGTACACCGAGCGCGTCGACGAGGCCAGCGAGCTGGGCGAGACGGCGCTCCAGGTGAAGCTGGAAGAGCTGATCACCGACGAGACGGAGCACATGGAGCTGCTTCAGCGGCTGGTGAAGGGCGTGTCTTCCGACATGTAAGCGCCCGTGTCAGGGCGCGGGCCAGCGGTGGACGTTGACGCAGAGGCGGAAGCCGAGGGCCCAGGACGTGCGCACGGAGACGTTGCCGATGCGAAGGCCGGCGCGCCCCCCGGCGGGAGTCGTCGACCAGGAGCCGCCGCGGATCGCGCGCCATTCCCGGTAGGGCACGGGCGCGGAGTTGAGGCACCAGGTGCCGACGCCCCCGGTGAGATCGCGGATCCCGTACGGGGATTCGTCCGCGGGAAACGAGCCGACCGGCAGCGGCGTGACCTTTCCCTTCACGGAAGCATTGCAGTGCGCGTAGGCGGCGTCCGACTCGTCGCCGAACGCGTACAGCCGCGCGTCGACGCCGCGGATCGCCTTCTCGAATTGCTCTTCGTGCGGAAGGATGTACAGCCTCCCGTCGCGCGCCGACCGCCAGGCGCAGTAGGCCAGCGCGTCGAGCCAGGACACGCCCAGGATCGGCCATGTGGGTTCCCAGGCGAATCGCGCGTCTTCGCCCGGCCGCGGCATCCGGATCCCTTCGCCGTCCTGGATCCAGAAGCGCTTGTCTCCCTCGCGCGGCGCGCGGGCCATGGCCTCGGCCGGGGGAATGGCGCGGAGGAACTCGAGGTACTCGGCGCAGGTGACGGGGAACCGGGACAGGAAGAAGTCTTTTCCGACGAGCGTCTCCGCGTTGTAGCCGCCCGCGAGTTCGCCGCCGAACGTGAACGGCCCTCCCGGCACGAACAGGAACCCGGGCGGAAAATCGGCGGCATCCGGAAGCTGGACGTCCTGCTCCCAGCGCCCCGCCCGGTCGATCTTCACAGGGACCACGACCTCCGGCCTTCCCTCCGGCCGGAGCACGCACCGGTACGAGCCGATCGGCAGCGAAACGCCCTCGATCGGCGTCGTCCCCAGCGACCGCTCCGGCCCGGGCAGCATCCGCTTGTCGCGTTCCTCGTAGCGGGCCACGAACACCGGCACGCCCTTCAGTTCGCGCCGCACGCATCCCTCGTCGTGGCCGAACGTGGCCCCCGGCGGACCCGTGCGGACCCAGGGGATCGCCCGGTCCTTGTCGCCGAGCGGCCTGTCGACCGGCCCACCGCCGCCCCACGGCCGGTCGGCTTTCTCGCCGTACTCCACCCGCCATCCCGGCACCGTCACCGGCCGGATGCAGCCGCACTCGTAGACGTGGCACTTCAGCGACAGCCTTCCCGGCGCGTCCAGCCGCCCGCCGAATTTCCCGTGGCGGTCGTGAAGCGCCATCATCTTCCGCGCCAGCAGCATCCCTTTCCGGTCCCGCACCGCCTCGGCTTCCAGGAATCGCTCCATCAGGAGCTCGCAGGTCCCGTCCGCGGCGGCCGCCGACCCCGGGTCCGCGACCAGCGCCTGCCCGAAGGCCGCGAGCGCCCGCGCCTCGACGTCCACCTTCTCGTCCTCGAGCGCCCTGAGCCGCGCCTCCGCGGCCCACAGCGGGCGCTTCTCCTCCACGCTCCTCCATCCCTCGATCGCCTCCGTGAGGCGGTCGACCTCCGAGGCCTGCGACGCGATTTCCCCGGTCAGCGACGCGTGCCGCGCCTGCCAGCGCTTCCCCTCCTCCAGCCGCTCGGCCGCTTCGCGCAGCTTCCGCTCGCGCTCCTTCACGCCTTCCAGGAACAACTGGACTTCGTGGTGGAGGACGAGGGCCGACGGGAAGCGGTCCTCGGGGCGGATGGCGAGGGCGCGGAGGCAGATGGCGTCGAGTTCCGGGGGGATCGGTTCGGGGGCGCGCGACGACGGGGCGGCGGGAGCGGAGGCGGACGGCGGGGAAGCGGCGAGGCGCGTGGAGGGGGCTGCGAGACGGCCGGCGCGGACGTTCTCGAGGACGACGGTGGCGGTTTCGCCTTCCCAGGGCGGCTGGAGCGTCAGCATGGCGTAGAGGATGGCGCCGAGGGCGAAGACGTCGCTGCGCTCGTCGACCTGGCCGGTGCGCCCCTCGGCCTGCTCGGGGGCCATGTAGGCGGGCGTGCCGACGACGTCGCCGTCGAGTGTGATGCGCGCGTTGCGGACCGTGGCGCCCTTGGGGACACGCGTCATGCGGCGCGTTTCGCCGCCGTCGTCCTTTTCGGAAAGCTCCTTCGCGAGCCCCCAGTCGACGATCAGCGTTTCGCCGAAGTCGCCGATCATGATGTTCGAGGGCTTCAGGTCGCGGTGGATCACGCCCTTGGAGTGCGCGTACGCCATGCCGAGGCAGATGTCCTGGAACACGCCGAGCAGCCGCGCCCGCGACCACTTTTCCCGGAGCTCCGCGTTCCCGTCCGCCAGCCCCTGCAGGATCACGCTCAGGTCCCGCCCGCGGATCCGCTTCATGCACAGGAACAACTTCGGCTTCCCATCCACCCCCGGGATCGTCCCGAAGTCGTGGATCGGCACGACCGCCGGGTGATCCAGCCGCGCCGTGAGCTTCGCCTCCCGCGCGAACCGCGCCGCCGCCTCCGGCGCGACGTCGTCCAGCACCAGCTTGACCGCCACGTCCCGCTCGAGATCCCGGTCCCGCGCTTCCAGAACCTGCCCCAGCCCGCCGCGGGCGATTTCCGGCCCCAGCTCGTACCGCTCGCCGCGCGGCGCGGCCTTCGGCGGCGCGGGCCGCGAAACGCGCCTCTCGTTCAGCCGGATCAGCCACTGCCGGATCTCGACCGGAGGCCGCAACGACAGCAGCGCTTCACGCACGTCCGCATCCACGCTCGTCGCCCGCTCCATCGCCGTGTCCGACCCCGTCGGCGACTTGTGCATCTCGACGGCTTCGAGCAGGAGCGCCGCCTCGTCGGGGCCGATGTGGCCGAGCTCCTGCATGAGGGCGCCCATGGGGCGGGAAGGGTCCTCGATCCAGAGATTGGTGGCCTCGAGGAGCTGGTCGCGCGTCACGAGGGACATCTGCTGCGCGAGGAGGCCGAAGAGCATGTCGGTCTTGCGATGTCGAGGGCCCGTGGTCATCGGGCCGCGATTCTAACGCGGAGTCGGCCGAGGGGGGCTACGCCGTCTCCTGCTTCGGCAGTTCCGCGGGCTGCTTGGCGTCCTCGGGAAGCCCGAGGACCTCGCGGGCGAGCGCCAGGTAGTCCTGCGCGCCGTTGCAGTCCGGCGCGTAGTCGACCGCGGGCTTGCCGAAACTCGGCGCCTCGGCGAGGCGGACGTTGGAGCGGATGCGGGTCTTGTAGACCTTGTCGCCGAAGTGCCCCTTGATCTCCTCGAGGACTTCGCGGGAGAGGGTCGTGCGGCCGTCGAACATGCAGGGGAGCACGCCGGTGATCTTGAGGCGCGGGTTGACGCGCTTCTGGACGAGGTCGATCGTCTTGAGCAGCAGCGAAATCCCCTGCAGCGCGAAGAACTGGCACTGCATCGGGATGATGATCTCCTCGACGAACACGAGGACGTTCACGTTGATGAGGCCGAGCGTCGGCGGGCAGTCGACGATGACGAAGTCGTAGCCGGTGAGCCCGGAGAGGGCCTGCTTGAGCGCCTGGCCGCGCGACGCCGCGGGGGATTTCTCGGCCTCGCCCCCCGCCAGGTCCGGCGTGGAAGGGATCACGTGGATCCGGTCCGAGTACCGCACGATGACTTCCTCGGCCCGCGCTTCTCCCGTGAACAGGTCGTACACCGTCGCGTCGAGCTTCGCGTGGTTGATCCCGAACGAGAGGGTCGCGTTGGTCTGCGCGTCGCAGTCGATGACCAGGACGCGGCGGCCGTAGTGGGCGAGGGAAGCGGCGAGGTTGACGGCGGTGGTGGTCTTGCCGACGCCGCCCTTCTGGTTCGTGACCGCGATGGTGCGCACGGGAAGTCCCCTCTCAAGGGAGCAAGATCGGTGAATTTTAGCATATGTGAAAGTTCAGTCAAGGTGCGGCGAGCCGGAAGCCGATGTTTGAAGAGGATTTCCGTCGAATCGAGAGTCCTCCCCCAAGGAAAGGCCGCTGCCATGGACAACGTCCTGATCGTCGACCGCGAGCGCACTTCGGGATTCCTGATCAAGTCGATCCTGCTTGGGCGGGGGTGCAACGTGTCGATCAGCCCGACGCTCAAGGATGCTCGCGCGAAGCTCCACACGGGGCTGTTCGACGCGCTGGTGCTGGACGTCGGGGAGCCGGAGCAGGAGATGCCGCTGATCCAGGAGGTGCACCAGTTGCTCCCGGGGTTCCCGGTGGTGGCGCTGTTCCGGGAAGAGGCGATCTCGGGGCCGTTCGTGTCGCTGCGGAAACCGGTGCGGGTCGGCCCGATGTCGGACGCGCTCCGGCACGCGCTGGGCCGTTCGCCGGCCGCCTGGAACCGCCACAACATCGACGTCCCGGCGCTCGTCCAGATCGGCGCCGAGTTCACGGAGATCCGCGTCTCGGCCCTCTCGCGCCACGGGATCCTCGTCGCCCCGAAGCACGACTTCGAGGCGATGACCCGCTTCCATGAGTTCTTCCACGCGAAGCTCGACCGGGAGTTCGAGGGGCGCATCGAGTTCCCTGGCGGGGAGGAATCGTTCCACGCCCGCACGGCGTACTGCGAGCAGACCCCCGACCAGAAGCTGCGGCACGTCGGCCTGGTGTTCGACTCGGACCACGAGTGGTTCGACAGGCTGGTCGTGGCGGCCCCCGCGGGCGAGACCCCGGCGGACGCGACCGCCACGGCGTGATCGCGGGGCGGGAAGTCCCCCTGAATCCCGCATGGCTCCGCCGTTCCCGTCGTACAATGGGCGCGGAGCCACAACATGCGCGAACCCGCCCTGGACAATCTCGAGAAGGAAAAAGCCGCCCTCATTGCGCGCTTCCTTGAGCTTCAGGAACTGGCCGAGAAGACCAACGACCAGATCTACAAGCTCACGGTGGAGATCGAGCGCCTGAACGCGCGAATCGAGCGCGCGCGCCAGGCCGCCCCGGCAAAATGAGGCAGCGCTTTCCACGCCGGGCCCGGCCGCTCGTCGCGGTCGCCGCCGTCACGTTCGCCTCGTTCGGCGTGGCGGCCGCTTCCCACGTCGTCCGCCGCGGGCCGGGACTCTACGCGCGGCTCGCCGTCATCCAGGCCGTCCGCGCCCCCGACGAACACGTCCGCGAGGACGCCCTGGCATTCCTGAAAGAGATCGGCCCGCGCGGAACGGCCGCCATCGCCAGCCGCGCCCGCGAAGGCGCCATCCCCGACGAGCTTTTCGTCGTGTTCGCCGCTTCGGCGGGTGAAGAAGACGTCGACCTTCTCACCGCGAGCGTGGTCGGCACTGCCGAGCCCCGGCGGCTGGCGGCGCTCGCGGCCCTGTCGCGGATCCACTCCGAGGCGGCGGCGCTCGCCGCCGGCCCCGCGCTGGCCGATCCTTCCCCCGAAGTCCGTGGCGCCGCGCGCGACACGCTCCGCGGCCATTCGGAATCCGTCCTCTCCGCCGTGGTCTCGCAGGCCATGGGGCTCCCCTCCTTCTCGCCCGAGTTCATCGCCGCCGTCCTCGTCGACGAGGGACACGTCGCCGCCGCCGTCGGCCCCGTCACCTCCGGCCTTCGCAGCCGCGAATCGATCCGCGTCTACAACGCCCTCCACCTCGCCCGCGCCACCTTCCCGAAATTCCCGCCCGGCGCCGATCGCGAGGCCTCCCTCGCCGAGGCCATCTCCTCCACCCTCGGCCGCTTCGAACCCGGCGCCCAGGTCCTCGCGGTCGAAGTGCTGGCTTCGCTGACGGGGCCGGAAGCGCAGAAAGCGCTGTGCGGCGTCGCGGCCAGCCAGAGCACGGCCTTTGCCATCCGGATCGAGGCGATCCAGCGGCTCGCCGGCCGCCGCGACCCGCGCATCACGGCGACGCTTGAGTCCCTGGTCCGCAAGGACTACAGGGATGTCCGCTTCGCAGCCGCGGAAGCGCTGGGACAGGTGGCGTCCCCGGAGGATGCGGCGCGCTGGCTGGACGAGGTCGAGAAAGGAACCCTCGACGAACTGGGAAGGGAGTCCCTGTTGCGCGCGATCGCGGTGTCCGGAGCCGGTTCGGTCGCGCCCCGCCTCGTGGCGCTTCTCCGCTCCGTCGATTCCCCCACGCTGCGCGAAACGCTGCACCGCGTGCTCATGAAGGACCCGAAACCCGGCATCCCGGCGCTCCTCGAGGAATTCTCCGTCGCGACCCCCAACGGCCTCTCGTGGCTCGACCAGGAACTGCGCGCCGTCACGGGGCACCAGTCCCGCCCCGGCGGCATCTGGCGCTCGATGGAGGAATTCGAGCACGAACGCGTGTCCCTCCAGAAGGAGTGGAAACTCTGGTGGACGCTGAACAAGGACAAGTCGCCCGAGGAGTGGGCCGGCCTCGCCCAGCGCGAGGCCGAGGACGGCCTCCGCTCCCCGCGGGCCGCCGACCGCGCCGCCGCGGTCACCCGGATCGCCGCGCTGGCGCCCCCGGACCTCGAAACGCGCCTGTTGCCCCTTCTCGACGACGCGGACGAGCTGGTCTGGATGAAGGTGCTGGAAGCGTTCGTGGCGGGGGGGACGCCCGCGGGGAACTCGATGCTGCGCGGCCGGCTTGCCAGCGGCACGCCGCGGGAGACCTGGCGCGCCGCGCGGATCCTCGGCGTGCGCCTCGACACGGAGGCCGTGGAGCCGCTCATCGCCGCGCTGGCCTCGAAGGACTCCGCCGTCCGCCGCGAATCGGCGCGCGCCCTCGGGCGGCTCGCCGACCGGAGCGCCTCCAAGCCGCTCGTGCCCCTTCTCCGCGACGAATCCACCGAGGTCCGCGACGCCGCGCGCGACGCCCTCGCCGAGCTCGCCGACCGCTCCGTGGAGGAAGCGCTTCTCGACGGCCTCCGCTCCACCGACGAGGACTTCCAGCTCTCCTGCGTCCTCCTGCTCGGCCGCTGCGGGACGCGCGCCGCGGTCCGGCCGCTCGTCGGCTTCTTCCGGAACCCGAGC
The DNA here is from genome assembly GCA_964590435.1 of uncultured Planctomycetia bacterium. Taxonomy (GTDB): domain Bacteria; phylum Planctomycetota; class MHYJ01; order WSZJ01; family WSZJ01; genus WSZJ01. Next base: position 110,687 of record CAZPWT010000003.1, on the reverse strand, counting down.
CAGGTCGTCCAGCAGTCCGCGCTTCACTCGTTCCAGGCCCTCACCGGGATGATGCCCTCGCGCCTCGACCCCGGCGAGCTGGACCTTCGCAAGTGGGAGGAAATGGTGGAGAGGCGCCAGAAGTGACACGGCTCGCCCTCGTCTGGCACCAGCACCAGCCCTGCTACGCGGACCTGCGGCGCGGGGAAGCGGCGATGCCGTGGGTGCGGCTGCACGGCGTGAAGGACTACTGGGGGATGCCGGCGATCCTGCGCGAGTTCCCCGGGGTGAAGGCGCACATCAACCTGGTCCCGGGGCTGATCCTGCAGATCGAGGCGGCGGCGGGCGGGATGCCGGACCCGTGGCTGCGGCTGGCGCGGATTCCGGCGGAGGACCTGCGGCCGGAGGCGCAGCAGGCGATCCTCGAGACGTTTTTCATGGCGCACGAGGACAACCTGATCCGGGCCAATCCGCGCTACGGCGAACTGCTCGGGAAGGCGCGCGGGGCGGCGCGCTGGAGGCCCGAGGCGCTGACGACCGCGGATTGGCGCGACCTCCAGGTCTGGCACAACCTCGCCTGGTTCCACCCGCTGCTGCGCGACTCGATTCCCGCCGTCCGCGCGCTCTTCGCGAAGCAGGGCGGGTTCACGGAGGCCGAGAAGGAAGCGGTCCTTGCGGCGCAGCGGGAGACGCTCGCGGGGCTCGTGCCGGCGCACCGGGCGATGCAGGACGCGGGGCAGGTGGAGATCACGACGACCCCGTACTGGCACCCGATCCTGCCGCTGCTCTGCCGCATGGAGAGCGCCCGCGTCGCCATGGCGAACGTCCCGCTTCCCAAGGCGCCCGCCCTCAACATGGAAGACGACGCGCGCGCCCACCTCCGCCGCGCCGTCGCCCTCCACCGCGACCGCTTCGGGCGCAACCCGAAAGGACTGTGGCCGAGCGAGGGATCGGTTTCGCCGGAGATGGTGCCGCTGGTGGAGGAAGCGGGGTTCCGGTGGATGGCGACGGACGAGGGGGTGCTGGAGTCCTCGCTCGGCGCGGACTTCCGCCGCGACGCGCACGGCGTCGCTTCGCAGGCCGGCGACCTCTACTCACCGTGGCGGGCGGGGGAGAAGCTGGCGATGGTGTTCCGCGACCACACGCTCTCGGACCTCGTCGGGTTCGAATACAAGCGTGCGGAGGCGGAATCGGCGGCGGACGACCTGGTCGCGCGGATCAGGGCGGCGGGGCGCGCGGCGGGCTCCAACGCGCTGGTGACGCTGGCGCTGGACGGCGAGAACGCGTGGGAGCATTTCCCCGGGCTCGGGGTGCCGTTCCTGCGGGCGTTCTACCGGCGGCTGGAGGACGCGAAGGACATCCGCACGGTCCACCTCGGCGAGGAATTCGAGAAGGACCCGCCGGCGCGCCGCCTCGAGCGGCTCTGGTCCGGCTCGTGGATCCACCGGAACTTCCAGATCTGGGTCGGCCACCCGGAGGACAACCTGGGCTGGGAGCTGCTCGGGCAGGCCCGCTCCTCGCTCCTTGCGGCCACGGCGGCCGCGGGGACCGACCCGCGCCTCGCCCCGCCGCCGAAATCGCTGGCCGCGCTGCCGAAGGAAGGGCTCGAGGCCGCCTGGGAATCGATGTTCGCGGCCGAGGGAAGCGACTGGTTCTGGTGGTTCGGGGAGGAGCACTTCAGCCCGGTCGCGGGGATCTTCGATTCGCTGTTCCGGTCGCACCTGCAGAACGTGTACGCGGCGCTGGGGCTCCCGGTGCCCGCGGCCCTGCTCCGCCCGATCAAGGGGAAGGCCGCCGCGGCGCCGACCTGGACGCCGCCGTGGGCGATGCTGGACGTGAAGATCGACGGCCGGCGGTCGGACTACTACGAGTGGATCAGCGCGGGGCATTACACGGCGGCGAAGGACGTGGACGTGATGGACCGGTCGTCCGCGTGGATCCGCGACGTGTTCTTCGGGTTCGACCGGCGGCACCTGCTCATCCGCGTCGACCCGTCGGGCCCGGCGCGCGAAGGGCTGTTGACGCGGTGCGTCAACATCGTCTTCGTTCACCCCGAGGGAAAGGCCGTCTCCGTCGGCGCCGGCGGCAAGGCGGCCGGGTGCGGCGCCACCGCCGCCGCCGGGGAAATCCTCGAGATCGCCATCCCGCTCCGCGAGCTCGACGTCGTCGCCGGCGAGTCGGTCGAGTTCTTCGTCGAAGCCGCGTCCGGCCCCGCTTCCCAGCGCGTCCCCGCCCGGGCGCCGATCTCGGCGAAGATTCCCGGCGAGGCCGACGAACGCGTGAACTGGCTCGTGTAGGCCGCCCCCCCCAACCTCTCTCCGAAAGCTGCTGCCATGCGCCGACTCCTCCTCCCGCTCCTCATGACAGCCCTCGCCGCCTGCGACTCCCGCGGCGACGGCGCTTCCCATGACGCCCTCCGTGCGAACCCGATCCCGGCGGGCAAGGACGACCTGCCGGCGCTGAAGCTCGAGAACGCCTTCCCTGACCTGTCCTTCGAGCGCCCGGTCTGCATCGTCGCGCCGCCGGACGGGTCGAAGCGGCTCTTCGTGGTCGAGCAGGACGGCCGCGTGTCGTGGTTCCGGCCGGATCCCGCGCCGAAGAAGGCCGAGCCGTTCCTGGACATCGCGAAGAAGGTATTCCGCGGGCACAACGAGGAAGGGCTGCTCAGCCTCGCGTTCCACCCGAAGTTCAAGGAGAACGGGTACGTGTTCGTGTGGTACTCGACTTCAAAGCCGCACGGCCATGTCCTGTCGCGTTTCAAGGTAGGCAAACCCGCGACCGGCCCGGCGGACCCGGCGTCCGAAACCGTCTTCCTCGCCATCGAGAAGCCCTTCGGCAACCACAACGGCTCGACGCTGGCGTTCGGCCCGGACGGCTTCCTGTACTTCTCGGTCGGCGACGGCGGCGCGGGCGGAGACCCGCAGAAGAACGGGCAGACCCTGGGATCGTGGCTGGCGAAGATCCACCGGATCGACGTGGACCACGCGGACGGGAAAAAACCGTACTCGATCCCGAAGGACAACCCGTTCGTGAAGGAAGCGGGGGCGCGCCCCGAGACGTGGGCGTACGGGCTCCGCAACGTATGGCGGATGAGCTTCGACCGCAAGACCGGCGACCTCTGGGCCGGCGACGTCGGGCAGGACAAGTTCGAGGAAGTGGACCTGATCGTGAAGGGGGGAAATTATGGCTGGAGGATCCGCGAGGGGTTCCACGGTTTTTCGGGCGAGACGACGACGGCCGCCACGATCGACCCGGTCATCGAGTACGGGCGCAAGGACGGGTCGTCGATCACGGGCGGTTTCGTGTACCGCGGCAAGGCGATCCCGGCGCTCGCCGGCGCGTACGTCTACGCCGACTACGTCTCGGGCACCGCATGGGCCCTCCGCCACGACGGCAAGCAGGTGACCGCGTGGAAAGAAGTCCTCCGCCAGCCGAAGAACATCGCCACGTTCGGCGAGGACTGGGACGGCGAGCTGTACGTCGCCTGCTTCGACGGTCAGGTCTACCGCCTCGCCGCCGAGTAGGGGCGCGATGATCGTTCCCGCCTTTCCCCCGCGCTGCTAGCATCGCGGCTTCACCATGAGCCGCCGCCCCCATGCCTGAACTCCGCAAAGACCCCGTCGTCGGCCGCTGGGTCATCGTCGCCAGCGAACGCGCCCAGCGCCCCAGTGACTATCGCGCCGTCTCGGTCGTCCCGCGCGGCGGTCCCTGCGCTTTCTGCGAAGGACACGAAGCCGCGACGCCCAACGAAATCCTCGCAATCCGGCCCAAGGGCGGCCCCCCCAACGGCAAGGGCTGGCTCGCCCGCGTCGTCCCCAACAAGTTCCCCGCCCTCCGCATCGAGGGCGCCCTCGACAAGCGAGCCCACTCCCTCTACGACCTCATGAACGGCGTCGGCGCCCACGAGGTCGTCATCGAGGCCCCCCAGCACCTCCTCTCCATCACAGACCTGCCCGTCGCCGGAATCCGCAACGCCCTCTGGCTCTTCCGCGAACGCATGGCCGACCTCAAGCGCGACCAGCGCTTCGCCTACGCCATGATCTTCAAGAACCAGGGCGAGGCCGCAGGCGCCTCGATGGAACACGCCCACTCCCAGATCATCGTCACCCCCATCGTGCCGCTCCTCGTCGAAGAGGAAATGCGCGGGGCGAAGCGGTACTACGAATTCCGCGACCGGTGCCTCTTCTGCGACATCGTCGAGCAGGAAATCCGCCTCCAGGAACGCCTCGTCATCGAGGAAAAGAACTTCGTCGCCATCGAGCCCTTCGCGAGCCGCTTCGCGTTCGAGACCTGGATCCTGCCGCGCCCGCACATGGGCCGCTTCGAGGACACCCCCGACGAGCTTCTCGGCGAACTCGCGCAGATCCTGCGCGCCACCCTGCGGCGCATCGAGTCCGCGCTGGCCGGCCCCGCGTACAATATGGTCGTGCACACGACGCCCTTCTCCACGCCCCACGCCCCCTGGTACCACTGGCACATCGAGATCATCCCGAGGGTGACCAAGGTCGCGGGGTTCGAGTGGGGAAGCGGTTTCTACATCAACACGGTGCCGCCGGAAGAAGCGGCGAAGTTCCTCAGGGAAGTGCAGGAATCGTAGAAGGCGTGCGACCCATGTTCATCCTCCACGTCGCCAGCGAAATCGCGCCCTTTGCCAAGACCGGGGGGCTGGGGGACGTCGTCGGCGGGATCGCGCGGCCGCTCGCGAAGCTCGGTCACCGGGTCGCGGCCGTCATGCCGCTGTATCGCCGCGTCCGCGACGCCCGCGTCCCGATGAAACCGGTGCTGGAGTTCGACATGAAGTGCGGCGAGTCGACGCGCCGCGTCCGGATCCACCGCGGGGAGATGCCCGGCGGCGAAGCGTACTTCGTCGAGCAGAACGAGCTGTTCGACCGCGAGGGGCTGTACGGCGGCGGGCTGGGCGACTACCCGGACAACGCCGAGCGCTTCTCGCTGTTCTGCCGCGCCGCGCTGCAGGCGATCACCGACCTCAAGCTGCCCGTGGACGTGATCCATGCGCACGACTGGCAGGCCGCGCTCATCCCCGTCTACCTCAAGACGACCCACGCCTCCAACCCGGCGCTCGCCCGCATCCGCACCCTCTTCACCATCCATAACCTCGCCTACCAGGGCGTCTTCCCGTCGCACTTCATGCACCTCGCCGCGCTCGACTGGGCGAACTTCACCTGGAAGCAGCTCGAGTTCTGGGGGTCGCTGAACTTCATGAAGGGCGGGCTGGTGTTCGCGGACCGGATCACGACGGTGTCGCCGCGGTACGCGCAGGAGATCCAGTCGCGCGAGCTGGGGTGCGGGCTGGAGGGAGTGTTGAAGGACCGCGCGGCGGACCTGTCGGGGATCCTGAACGGCGTGGACACGGAGGAGTGGAACCCGGAGAAGGACAAGCTGATCCCGGCGCGTTTTTCGGCGGCGGACCTGAAAGGAAAGGGCGTCTGCCGGGCGCAACTGCGGCGGCGGATGGGGCTGCCGGAGTCGCCGGCGCCGCTGTTCGGCGTGGTGACGCGGCTGGTGTCGCAGAAGGGCATCGACCTGGTCGTCGAGGCGCTGGCGGAGCTGGTGGGGACGGAGGCGCAGTTCGCGGTGCTGGGGCAGGGGGACGACGCGCTGCAACGCGCGCTGGTCGCGGCCGCGCAGCGCTGGCCGCGCCAGGTCGCCGTAAAGATCGGCTTCGACGACCGCGTGGCGCACGAGATCACGGCGGGCGCCGACGCGCTTCTCATGCCTTCGCGCTGGGAGCCGTGCGGACTGTCGCAGATGTACGCGCAGCTCTACGGGACGCTTCCGGTCGTTCGCCGCACGGGCGGGCTTGCGGACTCGGTGGAGGACGGCGTGACCGGGTTCGTGTTCGCGGAGGCGTCGATGGACGGGGTAGTGCGCGGGGTGCGGAAGGCGATCGAGGCGTGGCGGACACCGGCCGCGTGGGGAAAGATGGTCCAGGCGGCGATGAAACTGGACTGGTCGTGGGACAGGAGCGCGAAGGAATACGCGGCGATTTACGAGAAGCTGGTGGGGAGTTAGGGGTTTGGGAGTTCGGTTCGGGGTTCGGCGTTCCGGGTTCCGGGCTGAGTTGAGGGTTTCGAGCCGTCGCGAGTCATCGACGCCCGCTCCCGGAAACACTGAACCCCCAACCCGGAACTCGCGCGGAACCCGGAACGCCGAACCCCGAACCGAACTCCCAAACCCGAAACTCCGCCGTTCCTCCCCTTGCGACGCCTCCCGTCCGCCCATATCATCCCCGCCCCCATGAATTCCTCCTCCCAGCCCCACTTCCGCTTCCCTACTTCCCTCGAGCCCGCTCACGAAGAGCGCCGGCTCGCGCCGGTGCCCCATCCGGGCGGCGTGTGGATCGACTGGGGTCCTCCGCTTCCCGACGAATACGCCCAGGACCGCCTCGCCCTCATGGTGCGCGACCCCTGGTGCGTCTTCGCCTACTGGGAACTCACAGGCCCGCATGCCACCTGGCTCCCCGAGCAGCACGGGCCCGGCGTGTTCGCCATGGGCAAGTGGCGCGTGCGGCTCTTCCGCGACGCAAATCCGGTCGCCGAAATCGTGGCGGCCCACCCGCTCGGGTCCTACTACTTCGCCGTCGACCCCGACGCCAACTGGCGCGCCGAAGTCGGCCTCCGCCTCCCCGCCGGCCAGTGGGTCACCGTCGCCTCCTCGGCGCAGGTCCGCACCCCCCGCGCCTGGATCGCCCCCGTCACCGACGACGACTGGCCTGTCTCCGAGCTCGAGATGCTGGCCCAGCTGGGATTCTCGCCCGAGGAAGCGGCCCGCCGGTTGGAGCTCGCTCGGCTCTCGCGCAGTCAGCTCGGTTATCCGGGCGCGCCCCCCGTGCCGGGTCCGGGATCAAGCTCCCGATAGCGATCGGGCGTTCGGGCCTGTAATCTCGCACCCATGAACTCCGTCGCTTCCGGTCCCGGAGCCCCGTCCCGATGCCGTGGCTGATCGCGGGTTGCGCCGCCGCGCTCTGGTTCGCCTGGACCGTCGCCCCCTGGCTGCGGCGGGGAAGCACCACCGACCACACCGAGTTCCACGCCGGCTCGGTTGTGTCGATCCAGGAAGGGCTGTGCGCGAATCCGCCGACCGACATGGCCCGCCTGTACTTCAGCCGGCTCGCGCGGCTCGGCGGGTACCTCCTCTGGCAGACGTACTTCTCGGAAGAAGCCTCCTCGATTCGCTTCCTCTTCCTCCCCCTCGTCCGTTTCGGCGCCATTCGCCGCGACGAGGATCGCGAGACCCTCACCGTGGGAAACGGCCTCTTCTCCCGCCACGGCGGCTCGCTCGCGTTCGTCCGCAAGGGCGGACACATCCGCGTCGAGCTCCGCGGGTTCCGGCCCCGCCTCGTCATGCTGTTCTACCGCTGGACACAGCTTCCCATCCACAGGGCCGCCGGCCGGTCGTTCCTGGCCTGGGTCGCCCGGAGACATCCATGAACGACGCCGAAATCCGTGACCTCCTGCTCCGCTCCCGCACGATCGCCGTCGTCGGCCTCTCCGACCGGCCGGACCGCGACAGCCACCGCGTCTCCTCGTACCTCCAGCGCGCCGGCTACCGCATCATCCCCGTCAATCCCGCGCTGACGGAGGTGCTGGGCGAGAAGTGCTTCGCGTCGCTGCGCGACATCCAGGAACCGGTCGATCTCGTCGACATCTTCCGGCGGTCCGACTTCGTCGCGCCGATCGTCGACGACGCCATTGCCATCGGCGCGAAGGCCGTGTGGATGCAGGACGGCGTGGTCGACGAAGACGCGGCGAAGCGCGCCCGCGCCGCCGGGCTCGCCGTCGTCATGGACGACTGCACGATGCGGCGGCACTTCCAGCTCGGCCGCCGCTGATCGGCCTCAGGCCTTGATGATCCCCGTGCCCCGTTCCATCAGGCGCCGGAGGAAACTCTTCAGCCGCTCGCGCTCCGCCGGCGCGATCTCGACGAACGACAGCTCGCCCACCAGCCTCGTGGTCAGCGGCTCGGGGTCGACTTTCGTCACCTGGCACTTCGCCTTCACCGGCTGCTCGCCCGGCAGGTCCAGCTCGACGTTCAGCACCGCGCCGCGCGCCATCTTCTCCGTGAACTGCACCATGAACCCCGCTTCCCCGACCTCCGTCGTCAGGCACTCGCGGCGCTTCGTGAAAAACCCGTCCGTCGCCAGCTTGTAGTAGAGCACCATCGTCTTCTTCAGCTTGACGCCGACCTGCTTGATCCCGAGCTCTCCCTCCTGCCCGGAGGCCAGCTTCGTCAGCGCGTCCAGCAGCGTGTCGCGCTTGATCGGCTTCCGGACGCGGACGCCGTGGCTCGAGGAAACCGCCCCCATCACCAGGTGGACCGTGTCCGCGTTGTGAAGCACGAGCACCTTGACCTTCGAGTGCTTGTCCGCGAGCGTCCGCACGGCGTTCGAGCCGCCATCCCCCGGTCGGTCCGCGTGGCCGGGAAGCCGCAGGTCGATCGCCACGCACCACGGCTTCAGGAGCGTCACCGCCTCGAACATCCCGTCCGCGTGCGCCGCCTCGCCCACCACCTCGTACGGCGTTCCCTTCAGCGCTTCCATGAACATCTTGCGGTCTGCTTCGCCGGAATCCGCCAGCACGATCGTGGGCTTCATGATCTTCCCCCTCGATGAGTCCGGGTCCGGCGCGCCCGCGCCCTGACCGGTCACGGCGCGCCTTGCCTATGGTGCGCCGGGGACGGGGGGGTGGGTCAAGAGGAAGATGGATGGGGTGAATGCCCGTAATGGCCCGCTCCCTGTTCGAGGTCGCGTGTCTCTTCCCGTCTTTTCTTATCCGTGCCTGGCTCGTGGCCGTATCCCCGGAACATCCCGCCGTTGTCCCGGCTCGTGACTCTGTGCCCGAAAGATGTCCGGGGTGGCGGGTAAAAGGTGTGGAAAAGGCTACGAGCCTGTCGCGGATACGAAATGACACGGAAGGATGCGACTACGTACGGCTGGTGCGAGATGATCTTGCACAGGAATGGAAACCCGGTGGCGTTCCCTGCAGGACCTGTCTCGCACGGGTACAATCCCCGCCCCCATGACGCCCGTACCCGCCCCGCCTGCCGCCCCGGGGCTCCCGATCGTCGCCCGCTACACCCGCGCCCTTCACCTCCGCGCCGAGCTGCTCAACAACGTCTTCGCCGCGATCATCGGCCTGACCGGCATCGTCGCCCGCAAAGGACTCGGCACGGGCGAAATCGGCATCACCATCCTCACTACCGCCGGCGCCGCTTCCAACCTCACCGCCATCTTCTGGTCGCACGTGATGGAAGGGCGCCCGAAGCGGCCGTTCATCGTCGCGTCGGCGCTGGCGGGGCGCGCGACGCTGCTGCTGATGGCGTTCGCGACGTCGCCGCCGCTCTTCATCGCGCTCTCGGTCCTCTACTGCCTGAGCGAGCCGATCTTCATCCCGGCGCAGAACGCGATGCTGCAGGCGAACTACGACCCGTCGATCCGCGGCCGGGTGTTCGGGACGATCACGGGGGTGTCGAAGCTGACGTACCTGGCGGCGGCGATCGGCGGGGGGCTCCTGCTGAAGTGGCGGCCGTCGTCGTACCTGTGGATGTTCCCGGTGGCGGGGTTGCTGGGGACGCTGTCGTACCTGCAGTACGCCGCGATCCGGATCCGGCGGCGCGACGCGGCCCCCGAGCGCGAGAACTCCACCGGCGCGGTCGGCGCGGTGAAGGAGTTCTTCCGCATCCTCCGCAACGACCGCGATTTCGACCGGTTCGAGCGGAACTTCATGTTCTACGGCATGGCGTTCATGATCGTCCTGCCGGTGCACGTCTACCTGCTGGTGGACGACCTCAAGCTCGACTACGCGACGTACACCGCGTGCCAGCTCGTCCTCGTGCAGCTCCTGATCGCATTCACGTCCCGCGCCTCCGGCCGGCTCCTCGACCGCGTCGGCCCCACGCGCCTCGCCGCGTGGTCCTTCGCCGTCCTCGTCCTCTACGTCGTCACGCTCGCCGCCTCCTCCTTCTTCCACTCCGTCCCCCTCGCCTTCCTCGGCTTCGCTTTCTTCGGCCTCGGCATGTCCGGCGTCAACTCCGCCTGGTCCCTCGGCGCCATGCGCTTCGCCGGCGAACGCGATGCCGCCGCCTACATGGGCGCCCACGTCGCCTGCGTCGGCGTCCGCGGCCTCTTCGGCCCCGCCATCGGCTCCGTCATCGTCCTCGGCCTCGAGCACGAGCGCATCGGCCTCGCCGGCTGGGGCATCCCCGCCGTCTATCTCCTCGCCGCCGTCCTCTTCGGCATCGCCTCCGTCGCGATGTCGCGGCTCCATCGCGAGCTGGACGCGAAGGAAGAGAAGCCCGCGCCGGCCTGAAGCCGCGTCAGCTTCCCGAGAGGAATCGCCCCAGCCCCCACGTCGGCACGAGGAACGCAAGCACGACGAGCCCCGGCACGGGATCGTCCAGCGTCCCGAGCAGCAGCGCCGCGTCGAGCGGGATCAGGCTGCGGACCCCGGTGCGGACAACGAGCGGGAGGAAGCGCTCCGGGTCCTTCTGCGCCGCGCGGAGGCCGACGGCGAGCAGCGCGGCCGCGGCGAGCCCGAGGGGGATGGCGGCGCGGAGCGTCAGCCGGGTCCACGCGAGGGGCGCGAGAAGCGTCGCGGCGGCCAGCAGCGCGACGGTCGCGACCGCGCCTTTCGACCGGCGCCCTTCCTCGAACGTGCTGAGCAGCGTCACGAGGAAGATGAACGCCGCGTTTCCGGCGACGGGGAGGAAGGAGCGGGGGTCCTGGAAGAGCGCGCCGCCGGCCGCCATGCCGAGGGCGAGGTTCAGGCCGCGCGCGGCGCCCATCGCCAGCGCCCCGGGGATTCGCCAGCGCTTGAGGAAGGCGTCGTACGCGCAGGCGACGAGGGCGACCTGGGCGCCGATCGCCGCGGCGCGCGGGCCGATCCAGGCCGCGACCAGGATCCCCGTCGCGAGCAGCGCCGCCGCGAGGGCGAGAGCCGCGCCGCGCGACACGGCCCCCGACGGGATCGGGCGGTTCGGGTGGAGTTCTCGGTCGCGGTCCGCGTCGCACACGTCGTTGAGAACGAGCCCGCCGGAATACAGGCACGCAGACGCCGCCGCCGCCACGCACGCGCCCTTCCAGTCCCACGTCCCCGTCCACCCATATCCCGCGAACGCGTCCGCAGCGGCGGTGAAGACGTTCTGCACCCGGACGAGCCGGGCGAGCGCAAGCAGTCGATTAGGGGCGGCCACTCAGGGATTATGGCGGGAAACGCGCCGGGCGGCCCTAGTACTCAATGACGTCTTCCAGCTTCGACACGCACAGCACCGTGTCCAGCCGCACCGTCACCGATTTCCGGTTCACCTTGATCCCAAACTTCTTCGCTTCCATGACGTACCGCTCCTTCGTGGAAGGGCTCTCGGCGCGGTCGTGGACGTCGACGTCGGCGAGCGTCATGGCGAGCGTGGACACTTCGCGCAGGCGGCCGATGAAGACGTAGCTCGAGGTCGTGTCGACGACGACGTCGAGCCCCACGAACGCCTGGAACGCCTCGGCGCTCACCGGAACATCCTCGCGATGTCGTGCCAGGTGACGAAGAGCATGAGCGAGAGGAGCAGGATGGCGCCGCCGGCGGCGGCGTAGCCCTGCACGCGGGCGGAGACGGGTTTGCCCCGGAGCTTCTCGATCAGGAGGAAGAAGATGTGCCCGCCGTCGAGGACCGGGACGGGGAGGAGGTTGATGACGGCGAGGTTCATGCTGATCATCCCGAGGAGCCAGAGGAGGTTCCCGAACCCCTCGGTGGCGCTCTTGTAGGCCGCGGACACGATCCCGACGGGGCCGGAGAGGTTCGAGGCCTCCTCCTCGTGCGCGAGCAGCTTCCGCAGCATCTGTCCCGTCAGCACGAACACGTCGAGCGCCTCGGCGCAGCCGCGCTGGATCGCCTCGCCGAAACCGGCGCGCAGCATCAGCGTCTTGTGCTGCAGCCGGATGCCGAGGTCGCCGTCGCCCTTCTTGAGCGGCGTCACCGCGATCGTCAGCGACTGGTCGCCGCGCTTCACGCCGAAATCCAGCTTGTCGCCCTTCCCGCCCCGCACGTCCCCCTCGACGTGGTCGAGGCCGAGCCAGATCTCGCCGCTCTTGGCGCGCTTGAGGTCGTCCTGCGAGGGCGTCTGGACGGTCTTGAGCTCCTTGCCGTTCACGGTGAGGACGCGGTCGCCGGGCTGGAGGCCGGCCTTGGCGAGCGCGGAATCCGCCGGGATCGTGGCGAGGCGGCTGGACGGCTCGGGCATGATGCCGATGAAGCCGCGGCCGCCCTGGCTCCCGATCTCGATCTCCGCCGTCATCGGCTCCGTGCCGCGTTTCCACTCGAGCGCGACTTTCTGGCCGGCGCGCGGACGGACCTCGTGGGTCATTTCGCCAAAGCTCGCGACCGGGCGCCCCGCGACCGACACGATCTCGTCCCCGGCTTTGAGCCCGATCTTCGCCGCGGGGGAGTTCGGGCGGATCAGCCCCACCACCGCCGGAGTCGTCTCCCGGCCGATCCCGAGCACCCACTTCTCGTCCCCCAGCGCCGGCGTCACCGTCAGGTTCCGCGAATTCCCGGCGCGGTCCTTCACCACCACCGCCAGCCCCTTCCCCGCGTTCCGGTCGATCAGGTCCGAGATCTCCGAAGCCTCGAACACCGGGATCCCGTCGATCGAGACGATCTCGTCGCCCTTGCGCAGCCCCGACGCCGCGCCCGCCTTGTCCTTCTCCACTTCCGCCACCACCGTCGAGACCGGCGACATCCCGATCGTCGTCGCCGTCCCCACCGTCACCGTCGTCTTCTTCGTTACCCCCGCGCGGCGGTACTCCACCTCCAGCTTCTCGCCCTTCGGCCGCCGCACGATCTCCTTCACGAAGTCCTCATACGCCCGCACCTGCGACCCGCCGATCGACAGGATCTCGTCCCCCACCTGCAGCTCGCTCTCCCACGCGCTCGTGTCCGGACGGACGTCGCCGACGAACGGGGAAGCGACTTCCTTCCCGACCAGGAACGACAGGATCATGATCGGGAACGCCCAGACGAAGTTCATCGCGGTGCCGGCGACGAAGATCTGGAAGCGCGCGAAGACGCCCTTGGAGGTGAGCTCGTCGGGCGCGCCGGTCCGCTCGTCCGGGTTTTCGCCCGCCATCAGCACGTACCCGCCCAGCGGCAGCAGGCTCAGCCGGTAGTCCGTCTCCCCGCGCTTGACGCCCCACACCCGCGGCCCCATCCAGATCGAGAAGACGGGGCAGCGCACGCCGTGCCACTTCGCGAACATGAAATGGCCGAGCTCATGGACGAAGATGATGAAGTTGATGCCGAGCAGGATCTCGAGCGAGAACCAGATGCGGGACAGCACGTCCATCGGGCCTCCGGGGGATGGTGGGGAGGCGGGATCGTAACCGAATTTCCCCGCCTCGACAGCCGGGGAAGTCGGGAGGCCGCTCCGCAGCCTTATCCGCGGCTGTTTCCGCGTCATCCGCTTTATCCGCGAATTCTCTTTTCAGGAACGGCTCAAAGGAATTCGCGGATGAAAGCGGATGACGCGGAAACGGCCGCGGATGACAGCCCGGTCAGCGGCGGGCTTCCGCGGCGACGAACTCCCTCGCCCACGCGTCCGTCGCAAATAAATCGTCCAGCGACGGCGACGGGAGGAACGCGTGCTCAGCCAGCGCCCGCCCGGCCAGCGCCGCGATCCGCGGGAACGCGATCTTCCGGTCGAGGAACAGCGCGACGGCCGCTTCGGCCGCGCCGTTGAGCGCGGCTCCCGCCGTGCCGCCGCGGCGGGCAGCTTCGAACCCGAGCGCGAGGGCGGGGAAGCGGTCGAGGTCGGGCGGGAAGAAATCGAGGCGGTGGGATTTCGTGAGGTCGAAGAACCCGAACGACGTCGGCGCGCGCTTCGGATACGTCAGCGCGTAACGTATCGGGATGCACATGTCGGGGTAGCCGAGCTGGGCGACGGCGGAGGCGTCCTGGAATTCGACGATCGCGTGGACGATCGACTGCGGGTGGACGACGACGGCGATCTTCTCGACGGGGAGGCTGAACAGCCAGCGGGCCTCGATGACCTCAAGGGCCTTGTTCATCATGGTGGCGCTGTCGATCGTGATCTTCGCGCCCATCTGCCAGGTCGGGTGCTTGAGCGCCTGCTCGGGGGTCGCCTTCTCGATCTGCTCCTTCGTCCACTCGCGGAATGGCCCGCCGCTCGCGGTCAGGATGATGCGCCGGACCTCGTCCTCGGCCCCCGCGCGCAGCGACTGGAAGACCGCCGAGTGCTCGCTGTCGATCGGCAGGATCTGCGCACCCGTCTCCATCGCGCCGGCGGTGAGGATCGGCCCCGCCATCACCATGGCTTCCTTGTTCGCGAGGCAAAGCCGCTTGCCCGCGGAGACGGCCGCGACCGATGCGGGGAGTCCGGCCGCGCCGGTGATCGCGGCCACGACGGTGTCAGCGCCAGGATCCGCGGCCAGCTCCCGGATCGCCGCCGCGCCCGACAACACCTCGACCCCCGACACCCCCTTGCGCAACTCCGCCGCCGCCTCCGCGTCCGCCATCGCCACCCGCGCCGGCTTCCAGCGGACCACCTGCTCGCGCATCGTCTTCCAGTCCCCGTTCGCCGCCAGCGATTGCACGCGGAAATCGGGGAGCTCTTCGAGCACCTTGAGCGTGCTCTTCCCGATCGAGCCGGTCGAACCGAGGATTGCGACGGAGCGCATGGGGCGGCGGATCGTAACAGATCGTGAATGCGCGGTTGAGGATCAGGCGGGAGGTGTCTGGGGTCAGTGGCATTCGAGGCCCTCTACGCGGGACCGGCGACAATCGTCTCCGGGGGGAGGAAGAGAATGGGAGCACCTCGGTGAACCTGAGGGTCCGGACTTCACCAAGAGCGGGCGATATCCCCGAGTTTCCGCGTCGAACTTGCGCCCTCCCCGCCTGCGTCTTGGCTACTCCGTGGTGCAAGAATCCGGATGCGGCACTTGGGGAGGACATCGATCCTCACCACCAAAGTTCTGCCGCATCGAGATGAAGCGCAACGCCTTGATTTTGTACTCGCGCATCGACAAGCTCTGCGACATGACGCCGCTCATTCGGAAGCTGCCGGTCTACCACATCACTCATGTAGAGAATCTCCCGGCGATTGTGGCGGCAGGAGGACTGAAGGCGGACGCCGCACTGATCGCCGCGGGTCAAAAGGTGATCGGGTACACCCACATCAAGGAGCGCCGGCTGAAAGAACTCCAGGTGGACTGTTGCGGGAACCGTTTCGTGGGCGAGTTTGTCCCCATGTACTGGTGTCCTCGCTCTCCGATGCTGTTCACGATCAACAAGGGCAACACGGGACTCCCCGCTGGTTGCCAGAGTGAGATCGTCCACCTCGTGTCGAGTGTGGGCGATGTCGTAGATACCGGGCGCGAGTGGGCGGTCAGCGATGGCAACGCCGGCGCGGCGCATGCGACGTTCAAATGCTCGGAGGCGGCCATCAAGGCGCTCGATTGGACCGCGATCCGCGCGACGGACTGGCGCGGGAAACAGCACCAGAAGTCAGCGGAACTCCTGGTCGCCGACAAGCTAGAATGGACTCGGATCGGGCTCATCGGGTGCTTCGATCAAGGCGCGGCGAAGGAGGTCGCAGCAGTCGTGAAGGAAGCTCAGCACCGTCCTGTAGTCGAAGTGCACCCTGAGTGGTATTACTAAAGGCTAACATGATCCGAATCGCCCACGGCAATCTCCTGAAGGCCCACGCCGACGCGTTGGTAAACACGGTCAATACGGCGGGGGTCATGGGGCGTGGGATCGCGCTGCAGTTCAAGCAGGCGTACCCGGAGGTTTTCCGGGCGTACGAAAAGGCTTGCAAGGCGGGCGAAGTGACGATCGGCAAGATCTTCGTCTGCGACGTCGGCGGGCTTGCCGGGGGTCCTCGCTGGATCCTCAACTTTCCGACGAAGACGCACTGGAAGACCCGCAGCCGCCTGCCCGACATCGAGGAAGGACTGAAAGATCTCGTACGGACAGCCCGACGCCTGGGCCTCAAGTCCATCGCAGTCCCCCCGCTCGGTTGCGGCAACGGTGGATTGAAGTGGAAGGATGTCGGCCCTCGCATCGAAGCGGCGCTGGGCGAGCTGAAGGACGTCGATGTACTCATCTACCCGCCAGGCGATGCACCCGTGGCCGCAGCCATGCCGAACCGCACTGAGCGTCCGGCAATGACCATCGGCCGGGCGGCCTTGATCGCGCTTGTGGATCGATACCTGAAGGGCCTGCTCGATCCGGTCATCAGCCTGCTTGAAATCCACAAGCTGATGTACTTCATGCAGGAAGCCGGCGAACCACTGAATCTAACGTTTGAGCCCAAGGCGTTCGGCCCCTACTCGACCAACCTGCGCCACGTCCTCACTCGACTCGAGAAGCACTACACGGTCGGGTACGGCGACGGCAAAGACTCGCCTGAGAAGCAGATCGAGCTCCTTCCTGGCGCCACGGACGAAGCCCATCGTCTTCTCAAGGACAATCCGGCGGCTCAGGCACGACTCGATCGGGTGTTCCGGCTCGTCGACGGATTTGAAGATCCCTATGGCCTGGAGCTGCTCAGCACGGTCCACTGGATCATGCGCCATGAGAAGGGCGCTGGCGAAAGCCTAGATGTCGTCATTCCCGCCGTTCAGAGATGGAGTCCTCGCAAGAAGAGGATCATGAAATCCGAGCATCTCCGGAAAGCCTGGGAGCGTCTTCGGAAGGCGAACTGGCATCAGGCGTCGAGTGACGTGGCCTAGCAGGATCGAGGGCTTCCGTTCGTCTCGGTCAAATCAGTAGCATCAGGCCATGGAGCGGATCGCATCTCGGAGCCTGACCGAATCGACCAGATCCTTGAAAGGGCGGGATCGATCGCGGCATGAGGCAGAAGGTCACCGCCAGCGCCTGCGGAACCGCCTCGACCGCGCCGGCCTCGACGCCCTCGACGACCACGAAATCCTCGAGCTCGTCCTCGGCCTCGCCATCCGCACCCGCGACACCAAACCCCTCGCCCACACCTTCCTCAAGCGCTTCGGCTCCTTCGGCCGCGTCCTCGACGCCCCCGCCCCCGACCTCCTCGCTGTCCCCTGCGCCGGCCCCGCCGGCGCCGCCTACCTCCGCGACCACGCCGCCCGCACCGACGCCCTCTCCAACCCCCGCCTCGTGCCGACTACTGCCGCACCCGCTTCGCCGGCGAACCCCAGGAAGTCGTCGCCGCCCTCCTCCTCGACTCCCGCCACCGCGTCGTCAAGACCGCCCTCCTCTCCCGCGGCACCGTGGACCGCGCCGCCGCCTTCCCAGGAGAAGTCGCCCGCGCTGATTTGAAGGATGGGGCCGCCGCGGTTATTTTCGCGCACAATCATCCGAGCGGGTGTCCGGAGCCGTCGGAGCTAGATCGAACACTCACGAGGGAAGTAGATGCGGCTTTGAAGACCATAGGAATCCGATTCCTGGATCACGTGGTTGTGGCAAGGGAAGGGTGTCGAAGCATCGCGGAGGAGAATTCAGCGTGAAAGCAAAAGGACCGCAATTCGTCGAGTACTTCGGACCTCTGCTGGACGCGCTCCGTCAGCTTGGTGGATCAGCACATCGCTCAGACGTTGCTGATCGGGTCGCAAGTAATCTCAAGATCCCGGAGTCAAGGCTGCTTGAGCAGACTTCAAGCGGCGCGCTCAGATTCGTAACCAGAATCAACTTTGCCCGGCTCTATCTCAAGCACGCGGGACTGCTGGAGTCTTCGGAAGGAGGCGTGTGGCGCCTCACGGATGAGGGTCTGACCAAGCACCTTTCGCATGAGCAGGCTCTGGGGATCTTTCATGAGGTCCAAAAGAAGTTCCCGCGCAAGGCGAAGGGAAAGACGACGGCTCTAGGGGACGAGGATCCGGCTGGAACGGAAGCGGGTGGGGTTGAAGTAGAAGAAGAGGAAGAAGAAGGTGCTCACCGGGAAGAGGTGATGGAACTGCTTCGGTCCTTGCCCGCTGCGGGATTTGAGCGGTTGTGTCTGGCGCTGCTGCGGGAGGCTGGATTCCAGCAACTCAAAGTCACCGGCCGGTCTGGTGACGGCGGGATCGATGGACAAGGCGTGCTATTCGTCGGCCCGCTTGTCAGCTTTCGAATTGTTTTCCAGTGCAAACGGTATCAAGGGTCTGTTTCGCCGAAGCAGGTTCGTGAATTCCAAGGTGCGATGCAGGGCCGCGCGGACAAGGGCTTGATCTTGACGACGGGAACCTTTACGCGTCAGGCGAGAGAAGAGAGTTCCAGGCACGGCGCTTTGCCCGTGGAGCTCGTGGATGGCGAAAAGATGATGGAGATGTTCGAAACCCTGAAGTTCGGCCTCGAAGAACGACGCGTTTTTGTTCTGAAGCGTTCCTTCTTCGATGTCTTCAGGAAGGCCGAGGGAACCTCCTGATCATCGGCGCTCTATCTCCCGGCCACGACGCCGCCAGATGAACAGGTACCAAACCGAGCGCCGGAGCGGGCGCAGCGCGCGCGGTAAGCTCGCTAGCTCCAGCAAAGTCTCAAATCAGTGCGCGCGGAAGCTCAGCGCCCCGTGGCCCAGAACCGGAACGCCTCGAGCCACTCCCACCCTTCGGGAATCCGCATTGGCCGAGGGAGGTACAGGACTCGCACCCGAAGCCGCTCGCGGTCGCGGGCGCAGAGGAAGACGAGGTCGTCGGGTCGGACGTCCTCGACGCCGATGACGGAAGCTTCCACGCCGAGAACCTGCGCCGGGAACGGGAACGCGAGGTTGTCCTCGATCATCACGAAGAAACCCATGAATCGCTCGGAGTCGCCATACGCGTCGACGATCGCTTCGTCGACGAGTCGGTCCAACGCCGCCTTGGAGAGCCTCTTCATTCCCACCTCGCCCGGTCCAGCATCGCGATGAACTTCCTTCGCGCGCGGTTGGCCGTGCG
The DNA here is from genome assembly GCA_964590435.1 of uncultured Planctomycetia bacterium. Lineage (GTDB taxonomy): Bacteria > Planctomycetota > MHYJ01 > WSZJ01 > WSZJ01 > WSZJ01. The sequence continues at coordinate 91,795 of CAZPWT010000003.1, read as the reverse complement.
CGTGGTGGCGAGGATGCCCTCAAATTCGCCCTCCCGCTTTAGAGCCCGGAGGCAGGCGGCGATGCGGCGCAGGCAGGCGACGGCCTCGCGGTAGTTGTCTTCGCGGGATTCGCGAAGCGCTACGGCGAGGGCCTCCTGCCAGACGGGGAGGCCGTCGGCCGGGTGCTTTTCCCCGCGGAGGGTGGCGAGCTGGGCGCGAAGGCGCAGGGGGCAGGGGGCCGCGATTGCGGCGCGCCAGGCTTCTTCGATGCGCTGTTCTTCGATGAGGACCTGGACGAGAGGAGCGGCCTCGGAAGCGGCGATTCTGCGGAGGACGTCCAGCGCGGCCTGCTCGGTCTCTGGCCAGCGCTTCGCCAGCTGGGCGACGGACTTGAGATGGAGCCAGCGGGGAACGCATGGCATGCGGTCGAAGTCTTCGCGAGCGACCCGAAGCGCTTCCTCGGCACGACCCGCATGGAGGTACTCGTCGGTAAGGAAACGGCGGAGGGCATCGTCGGCGTGCCCGGGGAATTCCCGGTCTCCCCGCTCCGCCCAGGCGAGGGCGTCGGGACGGCGCCCGGCTATCTTCAGGGTCTCGGCGATACTGAGGAACGCCGACGGCGAGGAGAGGTCGCGGCTCATGATAGCGACGAGGTCGTCGACCGAGCCGGTCGCGCGCGCGAGGGATTCCATCAGGCGGGTGATGCGCCGGCGCGACTCGTCGAACCTTCCGCGACTGTTCGCAGGCCCGAGCGCCGGGATCTTGTTCCACACGGCGTCCGCGAGGCGGCGATACTCCGCGAGCCCGTTGGCCCCCAGGACTTCGCGGTAGGTCTCCGCCGCCTCCTCGAACGTCCCCCATTCGCCCGTCAGGCCCCAATCGAACAGGCGGCGCGCGAGTTCGACCGGATCGGGGCGGGCGAGAAGGCAGGCTTCGCGATGGAGGGCTACCACGCGCTCGTGGAGCATCTGGACGCCGGCGCCCTCGCCGCTGATGTGGCCCATCGCGTCTTCGAGACCGAGGAGCGCTTCTTCGATCAATGGCAGCATCGCGGGGGCGTGCTCTTTCCGGGCCAGTTTCTCAATCTCCGCGACCACGACCTCGATGCGATCCGCGTAGTCGTCCGCTTCATTCCACGGAACGTCCTCGGGGTCGTCGAGCGCCTGGGTCAGGGCGGTGCGGAGGGCCTCCGCGTCCGGCCCCTTCTGCCCCGACGCCCGGGCCGTCACGAGCTCGAGCTCAATCATCTTGCGGAGCGCCGGGTCCCATTCGGAAGCGTCAAGCAGTCGCGCGACCAGTTCGTCCTTTGGAAGGCCACCGAGGTGGAGGGCGATCTGCTCGCGCGTCGGGCGCGCGACCGCCTTCCGTCCGGGCCGGGACTCGCGCTCGAGCCAGGCGAGGCCGACCGCGACGAGGTGCTTGCAGAAGAATCCGTCGGCGCAGTGGTCGCAGCTGCACGTCCACTCAAGGCCTCCGCTGCCGGCATGGAACCGCACGTCGTAGGGGCGCGTTCCCTGGACGAGGGCCGTGACTGTGTCGCCGCCATGGGAGAGGTCGTGCACGACCCCCATTTCGAGGTATTCCTCCCCACGCTCCCAGGTCTTGGACCCGGCGGAGTACGCGAAGTTCAAGCAACTGAAGCGCGAGAACCTGCGCGACCACGTGAACGACCGCGAAAGGGCTGAGCTCGTCACGCAAGCTGTCCGCCTCGTCGCCATCAACCATAGAACGCGGCCGGCGGAGTCGCCCCCGCCGGCCGCCAGGTTCAACGCACCCGCGCCTACTTCACCCCGAACACCTTCGCCAGATCCAGCGCCGCTTCAATCCCGAGGATGAACGTGAGCTTGTCGTTGGGATAGCCGACGACGTCCTCGTAATTGCGGTTGAACAGGTTCTGGACGCCGCCGAAGACCCTGAGGTTGCGGTCGAGGATCCACCACTCCGCCGTGAGGTCGACCGTGATGTAGTCGCGGTTCTTGACCCGGTCGGGCGAAGCGGGGAACTGGTAAAAGAGCACGTCGTCGCGCCGCCCGACGTAGCGGACGCGGACACCGGCGGACACGCAGGGGTGATCCTTGCGCTGCTCCTTCGGGATTCCTTCCTCGTACGTGAACTCCACGGCAGCCCCCGCGAACCCGGCGTGGTCGGGCCGGCGGATGAGCGGCTGGCGCTCCTCGAACGTCACCGACGTGATGCTGGAGTGCGTGACCCGCGTCCGCTGGTAAGTGTAGCCGGCGTCGAAGCGCAGCCAGTCGAGCGGCTTCGCGGCGAGCGAGACTTCGAGGCCGCGGGCCAGCGCGTTCCCCGCGTTCTCGAACGCCGGCGTCCCGCCCGTGAACTGCACGAGCCGGCGCATCCGGTTCTCGAAGAACGTCACGTCGAGCATGATCCGGTCCTCCCAGACGCGCTGCTCGATGCCGATGTCCCAGCTCCGCGCCTTCTCCGGCTCGAGGTCCCGGTTGCCGAGGAAGAAGATGTTCGTCGAGAACGCCTCGACCATCGTCGGCGTCTTGATGCCGTTCCCGACGGACGCGTGCGGCCGCGTCCCGGTCTCCTTCACGTCGTACGTCGCCGCGAACCTCCCGGTGTACGCCGTCCGGTACCCCGTGCTCTGGTCCACGCGCCCGCTCAAGGTCGCCCCGAGCCGGTCCCATGCCTCGAACTTCACCTGCGCGAATCCGCTGTGCGAATACCGCCGCTTGTTCACGCCCAGCCCGCCGCTGAACGAGTCCGTCGTCACGAGCTCTTCCGCCGCGTACTCCGCGCCGCCCGTCAGCACCAGCCGCAGGTCGTCCCGGTCCACCACCGCCGCGTCCGTCTGGATCCCCAGCCGCGACCGCGAGAACTTGCTCGTGCTGTCGTAGTCGAACGTGTCGACGTTGTCGAAGCGCATGTCCTCGTCGAACCGCCCGCCGCGCAGCGTCACCGTCCACCCGTCCATGATCCGCTGCATCAGTTCCAGCCCGACCACGTAATCCGTCTCGCGCTTCTCCCCGTTGCGGTCCGGATACGTGAAGCGCGGTCCGGGATCGGTCGCGAACTGGTCCGCCCGCTCGACCACGAATCGCGCGGTCGCCCGGATCGTCGTGTACTTCGTCAGCGCGTAGTCGAACCGCCCCGCCGCCGTCGTCGCGTCGTAGGTGCTGTGCGAGAAGCGGCCGTTGCTGCGGTCGTAGCGCGACAGGGCGACCGTGAATCCGTACTCCGCGTTCCCGGCCTCGAAGCCGAGCTTCTCGCGCCAGGTGCCGTAGTTCCCGGCCTCCGCCGAGAGCCGCGCCCGCGGCGGCCCTTCGCCTCGTTTCGTCATCACGTGCACCACACCGCTGAGCGCGTCGGCGCCCCAGACGGAGGAAGCGGCGCCACGGACGATCTCGAGGCGCCCGACGCCGTCGTTGGTGAAGATCGAGAGGTCGATCCCGCCGCCGTCGGAGTTCACCTCGACGCCGTCGACGAGGACGAGAGCATGGTCGCTCTCGCCGCCGCGCACGAACATCGACGTGGAGCCGCCCTTCCCGGCCGTCTCCGCGATGTGAACGCCCGGCACGAAGCTCAGCGCCTCGTGCAATTCCTCCTGCTGCCGCACCTCAAGGTCCCGCTTCCGGACGATCGTGTACGACTCCGGCGCGAGGCGTTCGTCGCCTTCGATGCGTTCGGCCGTGACGACGACGCCCTCGGCCTTGCGCTCCTTCGGCTTCTCCGGCTCCTTCGCTTCTTCCTTCTTCTCCGGTTCCTTCCTGTCCGGCTCCTTCTTTTCCTCCCCGCCCGCCTGTGCCCACGCCACTGCCGCCGCCACGAACCATGCCGCCAGGGTGCGCATCGCGCCCCTCCTTCCTTCGCGGCCGGAGAAAAAAAATCTCCGCGTCCCCCCTCGCGGGGTGACACGGAGATGTTCGCCCGTCTTCGACTCTCCGAGCGACGCTCGGCCCTTGTCCGGGACCGGCGCCTCTGCCTCCGGCGCCGCGGGACCGGCAGCCTCGCGGCCGCCTGACGAAATCGCCCTCCTCGGGCCGACTCCAAGTCCCCCTGGATCCAGGGGCAGAACGCACGGGCAGGTCTTCTGGCTCCCGGATCGGCCTACTCCCCGGCCTTCCCATCCCGCCCGGCGCTCCGGCCATCCGCCAGGCATTGGAACAGTGGCTATTTCGGGTTTCGTCCCCGGTTACAGCGGCGGGACCGCCGCGGATTCGCACCGCGTTCCCTTGACCGTGCGCCGGAAGCGTAGCCCGGCGGCGCGGGGCGTCAAGGAACGGGGGCTAAGCGTCGAGACAGCGCTTCACCTCTGCGAGCAGCTCCGCGGCGTCCTGGTGGCGGTCGACGCGGCGCGGCGCGAGCGCCTTCATCACGATCTTGTCCAGCGCCGCGGGAACGGCCTTGGACTTCGGGAAATGCTCTTTCAGGCACTTAGACGGAGGGAGCGACACGCCGGCCCGGATCGCCTCGTGGACCGAGGGGAGGTCGGTTCCGCGGACCGGGGCGCGAAGCGCGAGGAGCGCGTACAGGATGGCGCCGAGCGCGTAGACGTCGCTGCGCTCGTCGACTTCGTCCTCGTTCCCGAGTGCCCTCTCGGGGGAGTGCCAGGCCGCCACCGCGGGCTCGGGCGGGGCCGATTCCGGGGCGGGAGAGCTCCGCTCTTTCGCGGTCGACCAGTCCGCGATGACCGCTTCGCCGAAGTCGCCGACCGTGATGATCGATGGCCGGAGGCCGCGGTGAATGATCCCCTTCGAGTGCGCGAATGCCACTCCCTGGCAGACGCCGGTGAACACGGAGAGCAGCCGCGTGCGGGGCCATTCGGTGGCCGTCGCGGCATCGCCCCCCGCGAGGGCACCGATCACACCGGCGAGGTCGCGGCCGCGCAGCCGGGCCATCACGATCTGCGGCGAGCCGCGGTCGCGGCCGAAGTCGTACACCGGGACGATGTTCGGGTGCTGCAGCCGGGCCAGGAGTTCGGCCTCCTTCGTCAGCCGCTCCCGCTGGCCGGGCGGAACTTCCTCCCGCGCCATCTTCAGCGCGACGTCGCGCTTCAGCTCCGGGTCGTGCGCCTCCAGCGTCTTCGTGGTCCCGTCCCGGCCGATCTCAACCCCGTGCTTGTACCGGGACACGGGCGCCGAGCGGACGCCGGAAGTGCTCTTGCCGGCGGCGGAGGCGTGGCGGAGCGTCTCGACGGCGCGGGCGGTGTCGCCGCCCGACATCGCCACGTAGGCCGCGACCGCGGCGCGTACGGCAACGCGGGCCACCGGCGAGAGAGACTCCTCGAGAGTCTCCGCCTCCTCGGCCGGGACCGGGTGCGCAAACCCCAGCTTCACGGCGAGCACGACGAACAGCAGGTCCGAATCGGTGGCCACGGGTGGTCCGTCCTGCGAAAGCGGGCGTTGTGAGGGAACGGCGCTCTCCCCGGTTACCGGACCCCGGCGGCTTCGCGGGCTTCCGCCGCCATCCTCGACACCGGCGGAAGCCCCGGCGCCTTGGAGCGCAGGATGAAGTCCGCGAGCGGGAAGACGACGTTCAGGTTCGACATCGGGCGCTTGTGGTGCATCCGGTGGTGGTCGTCGAGGAACTTGAACCACCGCGAGTTGGAGAACCAGCGGGTGCCCGGGACGTGCATGCACCAGTGGAGCGACTCGTAGAGGGCGTAGTAGACGACCATGGAGCAGGCGGAGCCGACCGCGCCGATCCAGAAGTTCGAAGAGAACGTGCCGAGCCCCGCGATCATCCCGCCCGCGAACCACGCCGGCGTGTTCGCCAGGATGATCACCGGGCCGTTCCACCAGGCCATGGCCACGATCCGCTTGTCGTCGTCACGCTGGAGGTAGTACGTCTCCTCGTACTCGAAGACCCGGTGGTGCGTCTGGGCGTGCGCCCGGAACGGGTACTTGAAGCCGAGGAACGGGCGGTGCATCACGTACTTGTGGAGGGCCCACTCGAAGAAGCTGCAGTAGATCACCCCGCAGCCGAAGGCGGCCAGCGCGATCAAGGCGACAGTCATAGGTGCAATCCCCCGTTGTCGTGTGCCCGGGATCCGGCTCGTGGCCCCCGGGACATGTTTTGAGCGTTGCGTGCGTTCCCCTGCGGCTACTTCTCCCCCGTCACTTCGAAGAGATGGATCTCGTTCTCTTTCCCCTTCAGGCGCTCCGCCCCCAGCGGGCGGCAGTTTATCCGCTCACGCACCAGACTGCATGTGCGATCTCCGATCACGATCTGCCCCGGCCCCGCCTTCTTCTCCAGGCGCGCCGCAATGTTCACCGCGTCCCCGAGCACCGTGTACTCGATGCGCTTCTGCGACCCGATGTTGCCCGCCACCACGTCCCCCGTGTTCACGCCGATGTGCACGTGGTACCGCAGCCGCGTGTCGGTCTTCTCGTTCAGCCGCCGGATCTCCCGCTGGATCGCCAGCGCCGCCTTCACCGCCCGCAACGCGTGGTCCTCGTACGCCACCGGCGCCCCGAACACGCTCATGATCGAGTCGCCGATGTACTTGTTCACCGACCCCTTGTGGTCCAGGATGATCCGGCTCGCCATCTCGAAGTACCCGTTCAAGAGGTCCGCGATCTGCGGCGGCTTCATCTTCTCGGAAATGTTCGTGAACTCCGAGATGTCGCAGAACACGATCGTCGCTTCCTTCTCCTCCGGCGCCAGCCCCGCCTGCCCCCGCTTGATCAGGATCTCCGCGATGTCGGGCGAGAAGAACCGCTCCATGTTCGAGCGCGTCAGCTCCTCCTGCTTGAGCTTGTTGAACAGCTCCTCCTGCTTGATACGGATCGCCACCTGGTTGGCGATGGCGCCCAGGATGTGCAGGTCCGCGATCTCGAACGGGTACGTCTTCATCTGGTTGTCGAGGTAGATCACCCCGAACACCTCTTCCTTCTCCCACAGCGGCACGCACATCGCGCTCCGGATGTTGTACTGGATGATCGACATGCCCATCTGGAAGCGCTGGTCGTGCTTGGCGTCGCTGCTGATAATGAAGTTCTTGTCCTGGATGACGCGCGACGTGATGGTGCGGCTGGGGACGACCTCGTGGACCGAGATCGAGCCGTGGGCGCGGTGCCGGGCGACCTGCGGGACCAGCTCGCCGCTGTTCTTGTCGACGGTCAGGATCACGCCGCGCTCGGCGTTGATGACCTCGAAGATCGTGTCGAGCGCGCTCTGGAGCACTTCCTTCAGCGACGGCTTCGACGACAAGTCGCGCCCGAGGTGGTACAGGAACTTGAACCGGTCGTCCTGGTCCGTCGACGGCGCGCTCGAGCTCGACACCGCCTTCTTGTCGTCCTTCTTCTGCGCCGCGGGGACGGCCGCCGCCGCCGGCGCCGGCGCCTGCTGCGCCGCCACCGACTTCAGGTCCTTGAACGAATACCCGCGCGCGATCGACTCCTTCACGTCGATCCGGTACTCCTCCGGCAGGTCCGCCACCTTCTTCACGATCTCGTTCGGGTTCCCGTACAGGCTCGCGATCAGCTCGCTCTCCGCCGGCTCCGGCGCCGCTTCCGACGGCCGCGCCGGCGAATGCTCGTCCTTGAACGTGAACGTCGTCTCCCCGACCGAAACCTCGTCCCCGTCGTCCAGCACCTTCACGTCCACACGCTTCTTGTTCACGTACGTCCCGTTCGACGACCCGAGGTCGTAGATCGTGAAGCGATTGGCCCTGCGGATCAGCTCGGAGTGCTTCCGCGAGACGAGGGAGTCCCGGAGCTCGATGTCGTTCTCGGGCATGCGCCCCATCGAGAACACGTCCTTCGTGATCTCGATTTCGCGCGGCGCCAGCGGTCCCGTCGTGACGATCAGCTTGGCCAAAGCGACCCCTCTCAGCGTTGAAGAAAGAAGCGGCGGGCCTGCTCCGCTTCTTTCTCAAACGCTGCAACGACAATGACTTCCGGGAGTGCGGGCCGTGTTCGAAACCGGGTTGCCCCCTTCAGGCCCCAAGACCCGACATTAGACCGTTTCGCGGGCGGGCGCGTCAAGGCGGGCCGTCCCGAGCAGTTTCGGGGCGTCGGGGGAGCCTGTGAAGCGGTCCCAGGCGCGGACGACGGCAGCGCCGAGGAAGAGGCAGACGGCGGTGAAGGGGACGGCGATGGCGACGTCGACGAGGTAGTGGTAGCGGAGGTAAACGGTCGAGAAGATGAGGCCGAGGGCGAAGGGGAGGATGAGCCAGAAGGTGGGGCGGTGGGCGCGCCAGGCGAACAGGAGCGTGATGAGCGTCACGGCGGTGTGGCCGCTGGGCATGCAGTCGTGCATGCGCCCCTCGGAGACGGCGAGGAACGTGCGGATGGCGTCGAAGGACCAGAGGCCGTAGAGGCCGTCGTGGTACGGGGGGGAGAAGCGCGGACCGACGGCCGGGCAGAGGAAATACCCGGCGTAGGAGCCGTAGAAACCGATGGACGTGATCGCGATGCCGTCCGAGAGGCGCTTCGTCCCCATCCGCGCCATGATCTGCCCGCCGGCGATGAGGGGGAGGAAGTAGTAAGTGGCGTAGCAGAACTGGAGGAATTCGGAGAGGGCGGGGAAGTGCATCCGGTGCATGAGGAAGTCGGGGAGGGAGCCGAAGAGAGTCCTGTCGAGGACAGCGAGCTGGGCGTCGAACTCGCGGGGGTGAAGGGCGGGGACGAGCGAGCGGCACTCCATGAAGAAGACGCCGTAGAACGTGACGGGGTACCAGTGGCGGAGGATCCAGAGGAGGCCGCCCTTGGCTTGGCGCATGAAGGGGCGCAGGATGAGGACGCCGCTCATCGAGCAGAGGTTGATGACGAGGTACTTGGGAGCCTCGGGGATGCCGCGGGCGATCCAGGCGATGACGATGAGGAGGTCGAAGACGACGTGAGCGGCAATCCAGATCGCCTCGGAGAGGAGGAGGTCGTGCCGCCGGCAAAAGTCGCCCAGAGCCGAGAGTTGCCCCGGGGGCGCCCCCGGCGCGACCGCGGTTGCCTGCTCCGTCACGGCGGCTTCCCTCATGCGATCAAGCATCGGTGATGTGGTCGTCCGAAAGCACCCGCCTTCGCTCCGGCGCTTCGCGTCCGGAGCTTCGGCGGGTAAGCCGGGCCCGACCGAACTTTGTCCTGAACTCGAAGGCAAACGCTGGGCCCGGCTTAATCCTCGAGGCGGTTTTCGATGATCTGGTTCTTCGTGAACCCGGCGAGCAGGAGCTGCTCCGGGGATACTTCGGCAAACGCCTCGCGCGGAACGAGCCCGATCAGCTCGCTCTCGGCGACCTTCACGCCGGCCTTCTCGGCCAGCCGGGTGACTTCGCCGAAGACGGCCTTGAACCCCGTCGTGTGGTAGTCGAGCAGGTTCATGGAGACCTGCGCCATGCTCCGCTCCGGGATCCACAGCCCGAGCGCCTGGACTTTCTTAAGCCCGCCGTCCTTCTCGCGGACCGCCTTGGCGATCGATTTGGCGACCTTCACGTCGGTCGTCTTCAGGTAGATGTTGTACGCGATCAGCGGCTTGCGCGCCCCGACCGCCGTCGCCCCGGCCTTCGCGTTGAACACGCTCGGTCCGAAATCCGGCTCGCGCCCCGGCACCTTCCCCAGCTCTTCGCGCAGCCCCTCGTACTCGCCCTTCCGCACGTCCGCCAAAATTCGCCGCTCCGGCCGCGCCGCCGCCTCCGCGTACAGGTAGATCGGGATCCCCAGCATCCGCCCCGCCATCTCCCCCAGCTTCCGCGCCAGGATCACGCACTCGTCCATCGTGATCCCGATCAGCGGCACGAACGGCACCACGTCCGTCGCCCCGATCCGCGGATGCGCCCCCTTGTGCTGCGCCATGTCGATCAGGTCCGCCGCCGTCTGCATCCCCCGGAACATCGCGTCTACCGTCGCTTCCGGCTCCCCCACGAACGTCACCACGCTCCGGTTGTGGTCCATGTCCATCGACTCGTCCAGCACCTTGATGCGCGGGACGGAAGCGATGGCGGCGACGATCTTCTCGAGGACCTCGGGCCGGCGGCCTTCGGAGAAGTTCGGGACGCACTCGACGAGGCGGGAGGGGGTGGCCATGGGAGCGGGGAGTCTAATGGCGTGAACCGCCTGCGGCAAGGCGGCGCCGAAATCGAGGCGGGCGTGGGACGCCGAGGTGCAGGCGCTATTTCTTCGGGGAGTCCGGTTCGGCGTTCTTCGAGGGCTCTGGCTTCAGCCGGAACTTCTGCTGCTTCGGGTCGAATTCGAGCCTCTCCCGATTGTCCTGGTACCACTGCTTCCAGGCCTTCTGCGTTTCCTGCGGCGAAGCGCCTTCGGGCAATGTCGGTTGAGCGTCCTTCGAGACCTGCTCGCTGACAGCCACGCTCGCCAGTTCTCCCAGCGTCGAGCACGAGGACGTCTGCTGGCGCTCCGCCATCAGGTCTATGAACACGGCGAGATCCTCCGGATTCCCGGTGGGCATGAACGCGGCCATCAGCAGACCGCATGCCTTCACGAACGGATTCGGATCGGTCCTGGCTGCGCGGACATACAGCGCAGCGACCTGTGCCCGGACTGATGCGGGGATCTTGTTCTGCTCGTCGAAAATGATCTCATGGGTCGTGAGGAGCCACCGCCGTCTCACCACCGCCCGAGGCGGAACAGGGTCGTCGCACTTCTTGGCGTCCTTGGAATCCTCAGGATCGCCAAGGAGCCCCCAAGCCGCGACCATGGACTCGACCGCCTCTGCGCCGAGGGCGATGAGGGGCTGGATTTCCGCGCCGGTGTCGCCCTTCCGCTTGTCGACACCCCACTCCGGGTCCTTGAGCAGCGCTTCGACCGCCTCCATCACGGGCTTTGAAATCTCGGGAGGCTTGTCCCGCGCGGGCTCCGCAGAGAGCAGCGCGCCCGCCGAGAAGACCAGGAGCATCGCCAGAATCAGCCGGGGTGCCATGGAGCCCATGGTACCCCTTTCACGACCCGATCTCGAATGGTCCGGAGAGAGGGGGAATGGAATGCGGCTGCGGGGGAAGATGGCGCTACCCCCGATTCACATTCCCCGGAACGAGCGGCGCTTCGCAGAAGTATCCTGTTTCGCATGCGACTGAGCTTCGCGCAATGGATCATTCTCACCCTGTTTGTCGGGCTCTTGGCCGGGGGTTTCGCCGGTTGGAAGATCGCGCAGGCGCGGTCGCGCGGGCGGGTCGTGCGCGATGAGAGCACTGAATGGATGTTCTACGTCGCGGAACAACTCCATGCCCATCCTCCCAACGTTGGGAACATCGAATACGGGCTGGTCCGGCTTCGTGCTCTCTTGCCCAAGGAAAGTCCATTGTTGGCAAGCTATGAGGCGGAGGCCTCAGAGGTCAAAACTGCGGTCGCCGCGCACCAGGAGGTGATGAAAGCTCTCGAGGAGGCTGAGTCCGACATGAAGGCGGGTTTGTTCGCCGCTGCAGCCGCTCGACTTCACCTCCTCGAAAAGGTGCCGGGCGGCAAGTCGGCCAGCCGCAGGATGGGGGCCTATGCCTACGACGAGGATGTGCGGCTTGCCATGGGTCGGATTCGCGGGGCAACGGAATCGATCATCAAGGATCCCGGCCGTAGTGGGCGCCTCGAGCAGCGGGAGCTGGATGCACTCTGGGCCATTGAGTTCTGCACCCGGCTCGATTCCCGCATTCCCGTCTACCGTTTGTGGTCGCCCGATTCGCGTCCGTTCGATTCGCCGGAGTTCCTCGAGAACCTGCGCGGCACGCCGCTCCCCGAAATCGACATCCACGCCCTCTCGGCTCCCGGCGTTCGCGTGTCGAACGCCGAGGACGGAGTCGTGCTGGAGAATTCCGGGGAAGAAACGGCCAGGATTATCCTGAAGAGCGATGTTTCATGGAGCGACTACCTTCTCCGGCTCCAGGTCACCCCGACGGAAGACGGCTTTGCGGTCGAGCAACGCGTCTCCGACGTTTTTCGAAAGCCCGTCCGTCACGACATCAAGTCGATGATGGGCGACGCCGGCCCGATCCGGCCGGCTGTCCGCGCCACCCTGGAACTTCTGGTCAGCGGGAACCAGACTCGCGCCTCCTTCGGCAGCACGCCCGGCGTGAATGGAAGCTGCGACCGCGCAACGGCGAATGTCGGTGGATGCGCCATCCTGCTCCCGCCGCACGCGCGCCTCACCCTTCACAAGGTGGAGGTGAAGGTTTTCCGCTACGGCCCGCGCTGACAGCAAGCGGTTGGTCCCTTGGTGGCGCCCCTTCCACTTGGCCTCCGACACCTTCGCTGCTTCAATGCCTCCATGCCCTTCAAATACGCCATCCTCGGCGCCGGACGCCAGGGCGCCTGCGCGGCCTACGGGCTCGCGAAATTCGGCGAAGCGGAGCAGGTGACGCTGGCGGACATGGACGAGTCGGTGGCGGCGGCGGCGGCGAAGCGGGTGAACAAGCTGCTGGGGCGCGACGCGGTGCGGCCGGCGCGGCTGGACGCTTCGGACCCGGTGACGACGCGGACGCTGCTCAAGGGGCACCAGGCGGCGGTGTCGTGCGTGCCGTACTTCCTGAACGTGGACGTGGCGCGGGCAGCGATGGACGCGAGGGTGCATTTCTGCGATCTCGGGGGGAACACGGAGGTCGTGGAGCGCGAGCTGGCGCTTCATCCGGAGGCGTCGAAGCACGGGCTGTCTTTGATCCCGGACTGCGGGCTGGCGCCGGGGCTGGGGAACACGCTGGCGGCGCTGGCGGTGGAGCAGTTCGACGCGGAGATCTCGGTGCACGTGCGGTGCGGCGGGCTGCCGCAGGACCCGAAGCCGCCGCTGTCCTACATGCTGGTGTTCTCGATCCACGGGCTGATCAACGAGTACACGGGCGAGGCGGAATGCCTGCGGAACGGGAAGCTCCTGCGAGTGCCGACGATCGCGGAGTTCGAGCCGATCGAGATGGGCGGGAAGCTCGGGACGCTTCAGTGCGCGACGACGAGCGGCGGGACGTCGACGGCGCCGAAGACGTTCGCGGGGCGCGTGAAGGACTACGACTACAAGACGATCCGGTACCCGGGGCACTGGGACCGGATCCGGACGCTGCTGGAGCTGGGGCTGCTGGACGCGGCGCCGGTGACGGTCGGCCCGAACTCGATCCGGCCGCGCGACCTGACGGCGGCGTGTCTGATCCCGCGGCTGACGTTCAGGGGCGACAAGGACCTCGTGATCCTGCGCGTCTGGGGCGAGGGCAGGAAGGCGGGGAAGGCGAAGCGCGTGCAGTACGACGTGCTCGACTACGGAGACGAGGCGACCGGGTTCACGGCGATGGAGCGGACGACCGCGTATCCCGCGGCGCTGGTCGCGCAGATGATGGCCGCCGGCGAGACCATGCGCGGCGCGATCCCGCTGGAGACGGCGGTGCCGGCAAGGGCGCACGTCGACCGGCTCAAGACGTGGGGCATCGCGATCCAGGAATCGTAATGCGCGGCGGCCGGGCCGCTCCGCGCCGATCGCTTACAATGCCCCCACGCTTCCCGGTGGTGTAATCGGTAACACTAGGGATTTTGGTTCCCTCATTGGAGGTTCGAATCCTCCCCGGGAAATTCAGGAAGCGCCTTCCGCCCATCCCACGACTCGCGACCCGCGACCCGCAACCGAACTCGGAAGTCGGAACCCAGAACCCGGAACTCAACTTCCGGAACCCCAAACCCCCAACTCACTACTCGCGAAGCACGCGCTCCATCTCGGGCCGCATTGGATTCGTCTTCTGCGATTGCCCTTCCCACTCCCGGCATTTCGCCTCGATCGTCCCCGCGTCCACGACCCGCCCGAGCCGCTTGTACGACATCGCGAGGAACGCCATGTCCTCCTCTTTGCCGAAATAGTACGGCTCGAGGTTCTGCTCGAGCGCCTTCACGGAATCCTCGTACCGGCCGGCGCGGAAGTACGTCGCGCCCAAGGTGCCGCGGTGGGCGAGGTCGGGCTCGATCCCGACCGTGTACTCGGACAGCCGGACCGCGAATCCCGGGTGCGCGAGCTTCTCGGGGTGCGTGACGGACATCCACGCCTCGTTGTTGTAGTTGCCGTTCGGCGAGTATTTGCCCGCGCCCTTGTTCGCAGCCTTCGCGGCTTCGAGGGCGAGAAGCGACAGCGGCCCGTCCGGGTCGGCGCCTTTTTTCAGCGCGAGGTGGAGGTACTCGAGCGCGTCCCCCGGCTTGCCGTCCTCGAGGAACGCGAGCACGACTTCCGCGACCTGCTCGGCCTCGGCGGGGACGTCGCCGGCCGCGGCCATGCGCTCGATCGTGGCGCGGTGGGCGGCCTTGTCGCCGGCGAGGCGCTGGAGCGCGGCGACCACGAACAGCTTCGCGGGCGCGGCGCCTTCGCCGCCGAGCTTCTCGGCAGCCCGCACCGCGAGCGCCTTGAGCGCGGGCGGGTCGGCCAGCGACGCCGCGACCGTCAGCGCCTCGTGCCGCACGTCCGGGTGCGCTTCCCACCACGCCCCGAGCCGCTCGACCGTCTTGGGCCCGCCGCAGCGCGAGAGACCCTCCAGGGCGGCCGTGCGGGCGGCATCGGCGCCGCCGGCCGCGCCGTAGTCGCCCTCGAGCGTGGCGAGAAGGGCGTCCTCGACGTCGGCGGTGCCGATCGGGGCCGAAGCGATCTTGCGGACGTCCTCGGGATCGGGAGGGGTCTTCTTCGCCACGGCTTCACGGACGACGTCCAGCAGGCTCGTCAGCCCGGCGGGGTCGCCGATCGCGATCAGCGCATCCACGGTGACGTCGCGGCCGAAGGTCGGCTTCCCCGACGCCAGGTCCTTCTTCAGCGCCTCGGCCCCGCGCTTGTCGCCCCGCCACGCGAGGATGAGCGCCGCCCCGGCCCGCGTCGGCGCGTCGGCGGCCTCCAGCCGCGCGGCCGCCCAGTCGGCATCGCCCGCCACCGGCGTCCGCAGGTCCGCAAGCGCCGAGTTGCGCGCCGCGCCTTCGGGGAACCGAAGCGCCGCCTGGATCAGGATCCCGAGCCGCGCCGGGCGCGGGTCCCCCATCACCGCCGACAGCCCGAACTGCTTCTCCTCGTCCGACAGCGCCTCCGCGTTCTCGAACGGATTCCCCGCGCGCCTCGCCAGCTCCGCATCAATCCCCCAGTCGAGACACTCCAGCGCCCACCGCGCCCGCCACGCGACCTCCGCGTCGCCGCCGTCGGCGGCCTGCTTGAGAAGCGGTTTGAGTTCCGGCCGGTCGAGGCAGGCCAGCATCGCTTCCTCGCGCTCCCGCCAAGAGTCGGCCCCGAGGCGCGCAACGAGGGCTTCGTCGTCGCCGGCGAAGGCGAGAAGGGAGAGCGCGGCGAAGACGAGGGTGGCGAGCGGCTTCACGGAGGCCATGCTATGTCGCGGAAGGTGCGGGAACCAAGGGAGGAAAGTCCCGGGGTGACTGACCGGAATTGCAGCAGCCCCTGAGGGGGAACTTGACTCGAGCCATGGCCGCGAAAAGGCAAACTCAAAACCGCGAAATGCAAAGCCAAGCGCCAAGAGCAAAACGGAGAACATGATTCACGGATGACGCCGCCCGGCAAGCCACTCCACAAATCGCCCGACTTGTCGTTTGCAGTTTGTCGTTTGCTTGAGAGTTCTCCTTTTTGTCTTTGCCGTTTCCCCTCCCGGTCACCCTGCATGGCCGGTCAATCACCCCCTACTCGTCCCCGCCCTCGCCGCCGCCGTCGTCCTCGGGCTCCTCGGCGCGCTTCACGAGCTCGTCGAGCTTCTTCTTCTGCTCGGGCCCGTCCGGCGCGGGGGTCTCCGGCGGCGCGGGGGGCGGCGTGGCGTCGCCGTTGCCGTTGCCGGCCGGGGGCGCGCCGCCCTGGTCTTCCTCGCGGATCACGGCGATCGACACGAGCTTGTCGCCGCTGTTGAGGCCGATGACGCGCACGCCCTGGGCCGCGCGGCGGGTCTGCTTGATCGTCCCGGCGCTGGTGCGGACGACCATCCCCTGCTGCGTGATCATCACGATGTCGTCGCCGCGCGCCACGGCCTTGAGCGACACCACCGGGCCGTTCCGGTCGCTCGTGCGGATGTTGATGATCCCCATCCCGCCGCGCCCCTGGATGCGGTATTCGCGGAAAGGAGTCCGCTTGCCGTAGCCGTTCTCGCAGACGGTGAGGAGCGCGAGCCGCTCCTCGGGGCCGGCATCGGCGTCGTCGGCGACCTCGATCGAAGTGTCGCCCGTGGACGGCGGATCGGAATCGTGCACGGCCGTCTCCGTCTCGACCGGCTCCTCGACCGTGTCCGACCCCGGCGGCACAAGGTCGCTCGGCACGATCACCATGTCCACCACGTAGTCCTTCTCCCGCAGCTTCACGCCACGCATCCCGTACGTCGCGCGGCCCATCGGGCGGGCGTGTTTCTCGGGGAAGCGGATCGAGCGGCCGAGGTGGGTGCCCAGGATGACGTGGTCGTCGCCGCTCGTGCGCTGGACGCCGATGAGGCGGTCGCCGTCGTCGAGCTTGATCGCGATGATGCCGCCCTTGCGGACGTTCGAGTACTCCTCGAGCGACGTCTTCTTCACCGTCCCCTTGCGCGTCGCCATCACGATGTACCCGCTTTTGAATTCGCGGATCGGGATCGCCGCCTGGATCGCCTCGCCCTGCTGGAGCTGGATCAGGTTCACAAGCGCGCGGCCCTTCGAAGTGCGCGACAGCAGCGGCAGCTCGTAGACCTTGAGCCAGTGCGCGCGCCCCTGGTCGGTGAAGAACAGGATCGTCTCGTGGTTCGTGGCGACGAAGAGGCGCTCGATGAAATCGCCTTCCTTCATGTCCGCGCCGATCACGCCCTTGCCGCCGCGCCCCTGACGCTTGTACGTCGCGACCGGCACGCGCTTCACGTACCCCTCGCGGCTGATCGACACGACCATCGAGTCGTCGGGGATGAGGTCTTCCTGCACGAACTCCCCGACCTCGCCGGCGATCTCGGTGCGTCGCTTGTCGCCGAGCGTGGATTTCAGCTCGAGCAGGTCCTCGCGGATGATGTCGAGGACGAGGCGCTCGTCGGCGAGGATCGCGCGGTACTCGGCGATCTTCTCCTTGAGCGCGGCGAGTTCCTTCGTGAGCTTCTCGCGCTCGAGGCCGGTGAGCTTGGCCAGCGTCATGCGCAGGATCGCCTGCGCCTGGATCACGCTGAACTTGAATCGCTCGATGAGCCGCCGCTCCGCCGTCGGCACGTCCGACGACGAGCGGATGATGTTGATCACCTCGTCGATGACGTCGATCGCCTTGAGCAGGCCCTCGAGGATGTGTGCCTCGGCCTCGGCGCGGTCGAGCAGGAACTTCGTCCGGCGCCGGATCACCTCGATGCGGTGGTCCTTGTACGCGACCAGCAGGTCTTTCAGGTTCAGCGTGACCGGCCGCTCCTTGACGAGCGCGATCATGATGATCGAGAACGTGTCCTGAAGCGGCGTCCCGCGGTAGAGCTGGTTCAGGACGACCTGGTCGTCCGCGTCCTTCTTCAGGTCGATGACCAGCCGCATCCCGTCCTTGTCCGACTCGTCGCGCAGGTCCGCGATCCCCTGGATGCGCCCCTCGCGATGCAGCTCCGCGACGCGCTCGATCACCCGCTTCTTCGAAACGTTGTACGGGATCTGCGACACCACCAGCGCGCGGCGGCCCTTCTTGTCCTCCTCCAGGTCGATCTTCGCGCGCACCACGCAGTTCCCGCGCCCCGTCTCGTACGCGTCGCGCACCCCTTTCAGCCCGCAGATGATCCCGCCCGTCGGGAAGTCCGGGCCGCGCACGATCTGCATCAGCTCCTGGATCGTGACCTCGGGCTCCTCGATCACCCGCACGATCGCGTCGCAGACTTCCGACAGGTTGTGCGGCGGGATCGACGTCGCCATCCCGACCGCGATCCCGCTCGTCCCGTTGCAGAGAAGGTTCGGGAACTTTGACGGCAGCACCGACGGCTCCGTCTCCGTCTCGTCGTAGTTCGGGACGTACCGGACCGTGTCCTTGTCCAGGTCCTCCAGCATCAGCGCCGAGAACTGCGACATCCGCGCCTCGGTGTACCTCATCGCCGCCGGCGGGTCCTCGTCGATCGACCCGAAGTTCCCCTGGCCGTTGATCAGCATGTACCGGCTGGCGAAGTCCTGCGCGAGCCGCACCATCGTCGGGTAGATCGCCTGGTCCCCGTGCGGGTGATACTTACCCATCGTCTCGCCGACGATCTTCGCGCACTTCTTGAACTTCGCCCGCGGCCCCAGCCCGAGGTCGTTCATCGCAACGATGATGCGCCGCTGCGAGGGCTTCATCCCGTCCCGCACGTCCGGCAACGCGCGCGACACAATCACGCTCATCGCGTAATTGAGATACGAATCCTTCATCTCCTCTTCGATGAGGAGGTCGCGGATGAAGTCCGGTTTCGGGTCGGTTTCGGAGGTCACTTTGGAAGCGGCGTGGCGGGGCGCGGAACTAGCGGCAAGTCCTTGAAGCGACACATTTTACCGGCGCGCGGAGGGGGTGCAAGAAAGGGCGTCGGGGGTCTCGGTACGGGGCTGAAACGGGACCTGGCGCGGAAGCGGATTCCCTTGACCTGCGGGCCGCTGCGGGTCCCGGCGCTACCTCCACGCCCAGACCTTCCACAGGAACCCCAGCACGCCTCCGCGATGCCGCGCGACGCGCCGGACGGTCTCGCGGAATGAGTTCCGGAGGAAATCGTCGACCTGGTTCTCGGTCACGACAGAGCGGGCCGCCTTCACGAGCTTGTTCATGTGCAGCAACCGGCGGAACTCGCACGGTCCCGGCCGCAGCGTTTCCCGCACCGCGGTCGCGAGGGAGAGCAGCGACTTGTAGTACGTGGGGAGCTTGGGTCCCTTCGCCTGCGCAATCTCGCGGTCCGCGGCATCCGCTTCCCCCGCCTTCGCCGCCAGCCAGGCCGCGATCGTGGCCAGCCGCGCGCCGAGTTCCCCCTCACGCCTCCCCTCCGTCCGCCTGCAGGCCTCACGCGCCGCGGCGTCCCCTCCGTTGTCCAGCTCCACCAGCGCGATGTTCAGCAGCATGTTCGCGTCCAGCCCGGTCCGCGCCTGCCACCCCTGGGCATACGGGGCGGCACGCTTCGACTCATTGAAGCGCAGCAGCGCGCGGACGGCGGTGTCCCGCAGCTCGGTGGACTCCAGCAGCCGCGCCTGGTGGAAGTTCAGGAACGCCATCAGCCGTCCGGAGTGGCGCTTCTCCGCCAGCCCCTCGATCCAGTCCTCCGCGGCCGCGGCCCACGCGGGCGAATGCGTGTTGCCGTGGAAGAACTTCTCGGCGCCCAGGAAGTCCATCCGGCGAAACAGGTCCCAGACGAGGATCTGTCCCGTGAGCGCAGTGGCTTCCGGGCGAAGGGCCTCGGTCTTCACGACCGGGGTGAGGATCCCGAGCATTTTCGTCTTCTCGAGGTCCGCCAGGAGAGGCTGTGCGTCGAAGCGGGACGCGTCCGCGGCGCGGAGGAATTCCTCGATCGCCTTGCCGGCGTCGGCCGATCTCTGGCGGTGGAGCGCGATGCGCGCGGCGGCCGACGCGAGGAAGCCGGCGGAGGCGACCGGGCGGACCGTGGCCAGCGTCCGGTCGGCGCCGTCGAAATCCCGGGCCTCGAATTGCAGCGTGAGCAGGCGCCGCGCGGCGCCGTCCATGGACGGGTCGATCTCGATCGCCTTGCGGAGCAGCGTGCGCGCCGCTTCCTTGTGCGCCGCGACGTCTGCCCGGCCCGCCAGCGCCGACTGGTGGTGCGCGTCCCCGAGGTACGCCAGCGCCGTCGCGTCGTCGGGAAATGCCCCCACGTATCCCAGCGCCGCCTCCACCGCCGCCCGCGTGTCCTTCGCCTGGTTGTGCCACTCGACGAGGCGCGCCCACCCCCACATGTAGCGCGGCTCCTCCCGGAGCAGCTCCTTCATGAGGGCGATCCCCTCCGCCTCCTTGCCACGGTGGAACCGGATCCAGGCCTGGCGCCCGCGCAGCGAGCAGGGAGGCTTCCCGCCATATCCGGCCGGGTTGCACGCCTTCTCCGCTTCGTCCATCCTCCCCGCCTCGGCAAGCGCGACGGCGCGCAGGTCGTGGGCGTTCTCGTGCCGGGGGTTCAGGTCGATCGCCTGGTCGAGCGCACGCAGCCGCTCTTCCAGGTCCTCCGGCTTCGCCAGGACCCGAGCGAGCCCCAGCCACACGGAGGCCGTCCGGGGACGCGCCGCGGTCAACTCCCTCGCGAAGGCCACGGCATCCTCCGGGCGCTTCGCCGTCCCGCACGCCTCCACGAATTCCTGCCAGATTTCCGGGATCGCAGGTTCGAGTTCCAGCGCCCTGCGGAATCCTCGAAGCGCCTCGTCGTGTTCGGAGCGGGCGAGGCGGCGGCGCGCGAGGGCCACGTGCGTCCAGACGTCGAGCGGGTCGCGCGCGATCGCCCTCATCAGCAGCGCCTCGGCCTCCGCCGCGCCGCCGGAACGCACCAGGAGATCCGACAGCCGCCGCGCAGCCACGCCGCTCGCGGGCTCGAGCCGCAGCGCCTCGCGCAGGCTCGACTCCTCCAGCTTCGCATCCCCGGCCCGCCTCGCGATCCCCGCCCGGCAGAACTGGGTCTCCGCGGAGAACGGGAAGCGCCGGCACGCTTCCTCGATCGTGGCGCGCGCGTCCTCGAGCTTCCCGCACTCGGCCAGCTGCTCCGCGAGGGCCGCACAGCCCGCCGCGCATCCCGGCTGCGCTTCGCGAAGGCGGGTGATCATCGGGAGCAGTTCCGCCGGGGGCAGAACGGAGCGCGCCAGCTGGACGAACTCGCGGAACCCCTCCCCGGAGAAGCCCTGGCGCTCCAGCTCCGCCGCGGCGAACTTCAGCGCCGCCCGGCGCTCGTCCGGCGTGTCGCACGCTTCCAGCAGGCCTCCCATCACGAACGCGTTGTCCGCCCAGAGCCGCACCGCGTCCTCGAAGAGCCGCCGCGCCTCTTTCGTGCGCCCCTGGCGCGCCTCGATCTCCGCGAGGACGCGCGGTCCCGACGGATGCGCCGGCGCCAGCCGGATCGCTTCCTCCGCCGCGCGCGCCGCTTCGTGGAATTTCCCCGCCGACATCAGGCACCACGCGAGCTCCCTCCAGGCGAGGTCGTCGCGGGGGTCCACCTCGACCGTGCGGCGCAGCGCGGCCTCGAGGCGGGCCGGGTCGACGTCGCGGAGCCAGGCGAAGAGGAGGTGGTGGAGGCCGGAGTGGGCGGGGAAGCGCTGGAGGGCGGACTCGATGTGGCTGACGGCGGCCGCGGAGCCTGCGGTGCCGCAGAGAAGGCGGGCCACGTTGGCGTGGATGTCGACGTCGAGCGGCCGGGTTTCGAGGACGGCGGTCCAGGACTTGAGCGCGCGGTCGAAATCCCCTCGGGAGTGGGCGAGCATCGCCTCGACCGACAGGTACTCGGCCTCGCGGCACCGCCCCCGGGCGCGCTTCAGCAGGTCGGCGGCATCGTCGGTCGCGCCATTGAGGGCCTTGCGTTCGGCCGCGAAGAGGAGCAGGTCGCCGTCATCGGGGCGGGAGGCCATCCCGGTCGCGAGGACGTCGTAGCCCTCGGTCACGCGCTCCAGGGATTCGAGGGCGTGGAACAGGGTCTGGACGGGGGCGCTGGACCGGGGCCCGAGGACGCGGGCGCGGCGCTGGAGAAAATCGAGTCCGGTCGCGGACTGGCCGCCGAAGCGCGCGGCGCGGAAGTAGCGGAACGCGGCGTTCTCGTCGAGGGAGTCGAGGCATGCGGCGGTGCGCCACGCCTCGACGGCGCCCTCGCGGTCCCCGCCGGACCATCGCGTGTCGGCTAGCAGCGCGAGCGGCGCTCCGCGCCAGGGAAGCCTGCGGATCGCCTGTTTCAGCATCCCGCGCGCGGCGGGAATTTCCCGCGCATCCTGGATCTTCTCGTGCGCAAGGCTCTCCAGGAACGCCGGGTGGGCGAGCGGGTCCGCGCAGATCTTCTCGAGGCTTTCGCGGCGCTCCTTGCGTCGCCCGA
This sequence comes from uncultured Planctomycetia bacterium, assembly GCA_964590435.1. GTDB lineage: Bacteria > Planctomycetota > MHYJ01 > WSZJ01 > WSZJ01 > WSZJ01. The sequence goes on along the minus strand of CAZPWT010000003.1, from coordinate 69,983 downwards.
GCTCGGCGAGGCATGAGAGCTGGAAGGCCCGGAACGTCCTGCTCTCCGGCGCGAGCCCGAGAAGCCCTTCACACGCCTCCAGTCGCCGCACGGAGTTCCCGTCGTAGCAGGCGAGGTGAAAGCGGGCCAGCCAGAGCAGCCGGTGGCCCGGGGCGCGCGCGGCGAGTTCCTCGAGGCGCCGCTCCGCGCCGGGACGGTCGTGGGCCTCGAGGGCGAGGTGGAGGGCGTGGAGGATGTCGTGAAGCGCGGCGTCGGGGAGGTCGAGCCCGTCGAGCAGGGCGGCCTTTTCGACGGGGACGATCACCATGCCGCGCGGGCCGGAGTCGCGCTGTTCCTCGAGCATCGAGTCGGCGAAGACTTCCGCGTGCAGCCGGGAGCCGGGCTCGCGGAGCACGAACGTGCGCCGGGCCTCGTCGTAGCCCATGACGCCCTGGAGGTGCGCTTCGTGGACGCCGCGGGTCACGAGCGTGAACGGCGCGCCGCGGTCGATGAGCGCGGCGGTGGAGGCCCAGTCGACACGGAATTCGCGCGCGACAAACCCGTGCGACTCCGCCCAGCGGCGCTCGCTGTGAGTCGGCGTGCCGTCGTAGCAAATCCGCTGCGCGATCTCCATGTGCTCCGCCGGCTTGCCCCAGAACTGCGCCAGCGCCGTCAGCGTCGCCGGCGCGCACGTCAGGTGGTTCTGCCTCACGAACGGCACCGGCAACACCACGCGCTTCGCCCCCGGCGCCGCCGCCGCCAGCCGGTCGCCGATCCGCTGCCACCCCGCATGGTTCGAGCGGCGCGCGAGCTCCACCGCCAGCGCACGGTCCCCGCGCAACTGCGCCAGCTCGCTCCTCAGCCCCATCAGCGACTCCCGGAACCCCGCGTCCGCGATCGGCGTCCTCCGCTCGAACTCGTCCAGCGTCCGCCCCGCGTCCTCCAGCAGCCCCAGCTCCCGCTCCAGGTAGAACAGCTGCGCCGCCACGTACCCGCTCTCCGTGTGCGCCATCGACTCCCTCAGGAACCGAAGCGCCTCCTCGTCTCTCCCCGTCTCCGTCAGCAGGTGCGCCAGCGCCTGGACCCCCGGCCGGTACCAGGGACGCAGTCGAAGCGCCTCCCGCGCAACGGCGATCGCTTCTTCACGCCGGTCCTCCATGTCGAGCAGGTGGGCGCGCGACACGTGCAGCCAGGCCCGTTGCGGGTCGAGCTGCAGCGCCCGGGACATCGCTGCGTCCGCGCGCTCGAAGTCGCGGAGCCGGCCGAGGACCTCGGCATGAAGGGCGATCCAGTCGGCCTGGATCCCCGTCGGGGCGCCGGCGAGGGACGGGCGGCGCTTGAGCTTCTCCCAGGCTTCCCACGATCCGCGGGACTGCGCGAACGCGAGCATCCCGAAATACTGGGCGCGGGGGTCGTCGGGAGCCTGACGGAACACGCGGAGATGGAGCGCGGAGCCGAGGCGGCGTGCGCCGAGCTGGGTGGCGAGCCGGCCCGCCATGACGAGCGCTTCGGTCCCGGCCCAGGACCGGAGAGGTCCGGCCTTCCGCGAGGCCTCCCAGGCGGCGAGATATCGTCCATGGTGGTAATGCTCGCCGACTTCCTGCAGACAGGCGGCGTCGGGCCGCACGGGGCCCGGCTGATCCGGCATGCGAAAAACCCCGAATTCCAAGGTCGGCGCAGGCGAGTGGCCGGTCAGGCGAATGTGGCGGGCCCGGGGCCTGCGGATTCCCTCCAAAACTCGCGGCATTGTACGGCATCGCCCCGCATAACGCAGTGCGTCAATCCAGCGTCGCCCGCTTGTGGGGGTTTCGCCGCGGCGACTACACTTCGGCCATGCCCGCCCCTGCGCCGCCCGTGGCCGCCGTCATCGTGACGTTCCACCCGCGGCCGGAAGCGGCGGCAGGCGCGGCGGCAGCGCTGGAGCAGGCGCAGCGCGTGATCGTCGTGGACAACGGGTCGGCGGAGGGCGAGCTGGCGCCGGTCGCGGCGATCCGCGACGAACGCCTCGAGATCTTGCGGAACGCGGGGAACCTCGGCATCGCCGCGGCGCAGAACCGCGGGATCAAGCGGGCGCGGGAACTCGGCGCAGCGTACGTGCTGCTCCTTGACCAGGACAGCGTCGCGGAGCCGGGGATGGTCGCCGCGCTCCTCGCGGCTTGCGCGGACTCGTCCATCGGGATCGCCGCCGCCGTCGCTGCCGACCCTTCACAGAAGAAAGCGCCGCAGTTCCTGACGTCGGCCGACGGGAAACTCTGCGAGATCCGCGAGGCGACCGAGCCGCTCACGCGCCACCTGTTCTTCGCCATCGCCTCCGGCAGCCTCATTCCTGTCGCCACGTTCGACAAGGCCGGGCTCATGCGCGAGGACTTCTTCATCGACGGCGTCGACATCGAGTTCGGCCTCCGCGTCCGCCGCGCGGGCCTCGACATCGTCGCCGTCCGCGACGCCCGCCTCCGCCACCGCCTCGGCGAGTACGAGGAACGCCGCTTCATGGGCCGCACCATTCCCGTCACGCACCACTCCGCGCAACGGCGGTACTACCAGGCACGGAATCGCCGGTGGACGAAGCGGCTGCACGCGGGCGCGCTTCCCGGCTACTTCCGGGCGCAGCGCCGCGCGGGGCTCGTGGACCTTCTGCGGCTGCTCCTGTACGAGCGCGGCCGCGTCGGGAAATTGTGGGCGACGTTCCGCGGGGCTCTCGCGGGGATGTTCGGGACAGTCCGGTAGGCGTCACTCCCGCCCGTACTCCGCCCGGTGCGCTTCCCACCACTCGCGCCACGCCGGGAGCGGATCCTCCTCGACGAACTCCATCCCCGTGAGCTGTTCGAGCGCGACGGGGGCGTAGTCCTGGAGGGACCACGAGCCGCTCCAGCCCGGCCAGGTGACGGTCACGAGGGCGCCGTCCTCGAGCAGCGGGCCCCACGCGGCGATGCCGTCGCGCGAGTCGAGAGCGGACAGCGCGCAGCTGGAAAGGAAGCGCAGGTCGGGGTTTTCGGACGAGAGCAGGGCGCGGACGGCCTCGCGGGCGGCGAGTTCGTGGGGTCCCGGGAGAGGCGAGAGGCGGACGAGGGCGCCCAAGAGCGGGCGGATTTCGTCCACCTGCGTGGAACGGCGGAGCAGGGCGACCACGGTGCCGGCGTCTTCGGGACCCGCGACGGCGCCGACGACGGCGCACACCCGGGCGCGTTCCCCGGCGCGGTCGGCCAGGATCGGGACCGCCGCGCGGATGCCGCGGCGCGCGGCCGCGGACTCGGCGCTCTCGGCAGGGATGCCGGCGAGCGGCCGCCGCAGCGCGCCGACGATCGCTTCTTCCGCTTCCGGTCCTCCCAGGACGACGAGCGCATCGAAGACAGGGATCTGGAAGCGCGGGTCGCGCCCCAGCTCCGCGATCTGCGCGGCCATGCCGGGTTCGCCGGAGTAGGACGCGGCTTCGAGCGCCCAGATCCGCGCGGGCGCGGGGTTCCGATCGTCGAGGGCGTACCGGAGAAGTTCGGGGGTGAGCGGCACGAGGGCCGCGGCGACGTTCGTGGGGCCGATCGGCGGGCCGGGGACCGTGCTCAGGGAGGGGCAGGCGACGCCGTCGGCGCCGGCGCGCGCGGCGGAGGCCATGATCTCCAGCGCCCGTTCCGCGAGCGCGGGGTCGGATTTCAGAGCGAGGAGTTCGCCGAAGAGGGACGCCTGCCAGGACACGCTCATCGCCGAGACGGCGCCGAGCGCCGCTTTGCGGACTTCGACGTCGCGGGAGCGCAACCCGAACCGCGCGATCCGGGCGCAGGCGTTCAGCGCGGCCGGATCGCCGGGATCGTCGTACCCCGCAGCGCGACGTCGGCGGTCGCGCTCCCCCGCAGGGCTCCCGGCCAGCACCGCGAAGAGCTCCAGCAACCCGCGCCGATAGGGCGCCGTAGGATCCCCGAGTCCGCCGCGCAGGTTGGCGTCCCGGATCGCCCCGAGAACCTCCACCGCCGATTCGCGCACCTCCATCCGGCGGTCCAGCCGAGCCTCCAGTGTGTCAACGATCGGGTCCCCCGGCTCGAGGTTCTCGCGCACGCGGGCACGCAACGCCTCCACGTCCCCGAACAGGATGCGCTCGACCAGCGCCGAAGCCCGCGCCGCGACCTCCGCATCCTCGCTCGCGCGCAGCGGAACCAGCCGCGGCAGGGAAGCGTTCCCGGCCGCGAGCAGCCCCGACATCGCGCGGTCCCGCTCGTCCGCATCCTCGCTCGCCAGCGCTTCGCACCACGCCCCGATCTCCTCGCCCGTCGCCGCGCTGGCCGGCGCGTCGAGCACGGGGACGGCGAGCGGTTCCGGAAGCGGCATCGGCCAGTCGTCGGCGCCCACCGTGGCCCTGAAGTCGATGCGCGCGGGATCGGTTGCAAGCGCGGCGCAGCCGGCGAGGGCCGGAAAGACGGCGGCGCAGAGCAGAAGCGGCTTCACGGGAGATCTCCGTAAAAGGAGGAGCCGGGCGGCGTCCGGACTCCAGACGCAAGCGTAATAAAAACGGACGCACGGCGCCCGCGTCCCTCGACGCCGGCTGCCTGAAACGCCCGTTTTCCCCTGTTTCGCATGATCTGAGGACCGACGATGCAATAAATCGCAACGCGCGTGCCGCACGGTATCCTCTCCCGCATGCCGGCCCTTCCCACCGTCTCCGCCCCCCAGGCTCGCCGCCTCCTCATGGGCGCCCAGGGGCTCCTCGACGACCCTTCCCGCGCCGCGACCCCCGCCTCACTGCAGTCGCTCGTCGAGCGGATGGGGTTCGTGCAGGTGGACTCCATCAACGTCGTCGAACGCGCCCACCACCTCACGCTCGCGTCGCGCCTCGACCGCTACCGCCCCGCGCTCCTCACCACGCTCCTCGAAAATCGCCGCTCACTCTTCGAGCACTGGACCCACGACGCTTCCGCCATCCCCACCGCGTTCTTCCCCCACTGGCGCCATCGCTTCGAACGCCACCGCCGCCGCTTCCACGAGGACGGCTGGCTCCGCGACCGCCTCGGCCGCGGCTACCGCAAAGTCCTGGACGACATCCGCGAGCGCATCCGCCGCGACGGCCCCGTCCTGTCGCGCGACTTCGAGCACGACCGCAAGGGCGAGCCCGGCGGGTGGTGGGGATGGAAGCCGCAGAAGGCGGCGCTCGAGGTGCTGTGGCGCGCCGGGGAGCTGGCGATCGCGCGGCGCGAGGGGTTCCAGAAAGTGTACGACCTCACGGAGCGGGTGCTGCCGGAAGCGCACGCGCGCCCGGCACCCTCGAAGCGCGAGCACGAGGACTGGGCGTGCCGCGAGGCGCTCGACCGGCTCGGCGTCGCGACCCCGGGCGAAATCGCCGCGTTCTGGCGCGCCGTCGGACCGGCAGAGGCGCGGCGCTGGTGCGGGGAAGCGCTTCGGCGAGGGGACGTCGAGGAAGTGCTGGTCGCGTCGGTCGACGGCGCGCCGCCGCGCAAGGCGGTCGCCGTCGCGGACTGGCGCGAACGCCTGGAAAAACTCCCGGCGCCCCCCGACCGCATGCGCCTCCTCAGCCCGTTCGACCCGATCCTCCGCGACCGCCAGCGCGCGCTGCGGCTGTTCGGGTTCGACTATCGATTCGAGGCGTTCGTGCCGGGGCCGAAGCGGAAATATGGCTACTACGTGATGCCCGTCCTCGACGGCGAAGAACTGGTCGCGCGCATCGAGCCGAAGTTCCAGCGCGACTCCGGCACGCTCGAATTCCGCGGGCTGTGGTGGGAAGGCCGGCCGCGCAACGCCCGCCGCCTCCGCGACGCGTTGGAACGCCTCGCAGCGCTCGTCGGCGCGCGCACCGTCGCCCCGGTGAATGAGACAATCGCCCCGTGCACGCCGTAACCCGCTACTTCAAGGCCCTCGAGTCCGTCCAGACCCTCCGGGGATTCCTCCAGGACGACACGATCTTCCGTTTCGCGGCCCTTCCGATCGCCGAGATGGAAGAGCCGCCGGCGATGGTCGGCATGTGCCGCGAACTGGGGGAGTGATCGGGGCGGGCTACGTCAAAGACGCCAGCGCCGCTTCCAGCCTCGGCAACGCCTCCGCGATGTCCGCTTCACTCACCGCGCCGACGGACAGCCGGAACCAGCCGGAGTCGTCGGGGGCGCCGAACGCCTGGAACGGGACGATGCCGATCTGGGCGGCCTCGAGGATGTGCTTGCGGATTTCCTCGTTGGTCTTGAGCACGGCGCCCGCGGGGGTTTTCTTCCCGAACGGGTTGATGCGCACGGTGAGGTAGATGCCGCCCATCGGGGCGATGCTGTCGACGGGGCGGCCGGCGGATTTCATTTTCTGGAAACCGGCGTGGAGCGCTTCGAGGCGGCGGGTGACGCCGGCCATGAAGGTCTTTGAGAACTCGGAGCACGCGGCGGGGTCGTCGAGAAGCGCGACGGTGGCGACCTGTTCGGCGCGCGGGGCCCAGGCGCCGACGTGGCCCAGGATGGCGCTCATGCGCTCGATGACGTCCACCGGGCCGACCGCCCAGCCGACGCGCACGCCGGTCGCCGCGAAAGCCTTCGAGATGCCGTCGACGAACACGGTGAATCGCGCCATCTCCGGGACGAGCTCCGGCGGCGTGACGTGCTTCGTTTCGCCGACGCAGAGCGGCCAGTAGACCTGGTCGTACATGAGGAAGAGCGGCCGTTCGCCCTTTTCCTCGCGGCGGCGGTTTTCCGCGACGATGCCTTCGCAGATCGCCTTGAGGGCGGCCGGCTGCATCGCGGTCCCGGTGGGGTTGAGCGGCGAGTTGAGGCACACGAGCCGCGCGCCTGCGAACGCCGGGCGAAGCGATTCGAGCGTCGGGAGGAACTTGTCCTCCGGGCGGCAAGGGACCGGCACGCCGACCGCGCCCATCTGGTGGATGTAGTGGTTGTTGTTCCAGGAGGGAAGCGGGTAGACGACGCGGTCGCCGGGGTCGACGAGCGTGCGGTAGGTCCCGTAGATGACGGGGCGCGCGCCGCCGCAGATGAGGATCGACTCGACCGGGTACTTCAAGCCGAGCTCGCGCTCGTAGTACCGCTGCACCGCCTGCCTCAGTTCCAGCACGCCGTCGGACGGCGGGTAGTTCGTTTCGCCCTTGTCGAGCGCCTTGCCGATCTCGTTCTTCAGCTTCACCGGGATCGGGAACTGCTTCGGGTCGAAATCGCCGACCGTCAGGTTGCAGATCTTCTTCCCGCCGCGAACCAGCGCGCGGATGTCCGCGGCGATTTTCAAAATCTCGGACCCGATGATTCCCGACGCCATCTTCGAGACGCGGGTGCCGGAGGCCTGTTTTGCGAGGGCAGTGCAGTCGACCAGGGGGTGCGTGGTGGCTGTAGTCATGGCGGAATCATCGCTCACGGCGGGGGGGAAGGCGGAGGAAAAACGGCAGGGGAAGGGGTGACGACGGGTGGGGGTCCGCCTCCGCCCTTCGGGCTTCGGCGGAGGGTGGGCTGGGGCGAGGGAGGGGGCTTGGGCAACTCTGGCCCCTCGCTGCGCGAACTGCCCCAGCCCGCGCCCACGCCCTCGCCCACCCATGCCCTAACCCGCCGTTTCCCCTTCCCCTGCCGTTTTCCCCAGGATGGCCTCGGCCTCAATCTCCACTTTCATCGCGGGATCCACTAGGGCGCTCACGACGACCATCGTGCACGCCGGCAGGATCGCCCGGAACCTCTCCCCGTGCGCCCGCCCCACTTCGTCGCAATCCGCGACGCTCGTCACGTAGATCCTCGTCCGAACGACGTCCGTCATCGAGGCGCCCGCCCGGTCCAGTGCAGCGGAGATTTTCGCAAGCGCCGCCTTCGCCTGGCCGTACGCGTCCGGAGAAACCACCTTGCCGTCCGTCCCGGTCCCCGTCGTCCCGGCGACGTGCACCACGTTGCCGACCCGTACCGCCCGCGAGTACCCGACAACAGGCTCCCACGGCGATCCGCTCGAGATGTTCTGGCGACCGCTTCTCATGGAGGCCCTTCCTCAATCCTCACCACTCATCACTCCCTACTGCCGTTCCGCGTCCACCGCGCACCGGAACCCGACAGTCCGCTTCGGTTCGCCCACGGTCTCGCCACTCGCGCGATCGAAACCGCGCACCTCGAACGCGTGCGTCCCGAACGATCCGCCGCGGAGGACACGGCTCCTGCCGCTGGCCGGGCCGCGCGGGTTCTCGGCGGGAGCCGAGGCGTACGCATCCGCCGCGTACCAGTCGGCGCACCACTCCCACGCGTTGCCGATCAGGTCGAACACGCCCTCGGCGCTCGCGCCCGACGGGTAACTCCCGACCGTCCGCGGGCCACCCGTGCCGCCGTCGCGGTTGCCCAGGTTCGCGCGGGTCTCCCCCGATGACGGCCCCTCGTTCCCCCACGGATATGCGAACCCTCCGGCGCCGCGCGCCGCACGCTCCCACTCCGCTTCCGTCGGCAACCGCTTGCCGGCCCAGCGGGAGTACGCGTACGCATCGAACCAGTCCACCCCCAGCACCGGCCATTCCTCCGTCAGCGTCCCCTTCGCCGTCCAGGTCCCCGGCGTGTGGTCCTTCCCCGCGGGCTGGTCCGGGTGCCGCCACGCTTCGTCGCCACCGGCCTTCACGTCCTCCAGGAAGCGCCTGTACTGCCGGTTGGTGACTTCGCAGCGGTCGAGGAGGTACGCCGACAGCGTGATCCGTTTCGCCGGCTGCGCGTCCGCGTGCCCGGCGTCGCTCCCGAGCGTGAATTCCCCGGCCGCGATCCGGACGAGGCCGAGGTCCTTGAGCGTGAAGGAGGCCGCGGCCGCCTTTCCCGCTTCGACTTTCACGACGCGCTCGACGTCGAACACCCGCACGCGATGCTCCCCGGGCGCCACGTTCGCGAACGTCTGCGCCCCCGCGCCGCGCCGCTCGCCGTCAATCCACACCGCGGCGTTCTTCGGGGCGGTGAGCTCGATCGAGCCGGGAAGCGCCTTGAGCGCGGCGGTGTGGGTGGTGACGTCCTTCGCAAGGACGGCGAGCTCAACCTCGTACGGCTCGTACCCCTCCAGCACAAACGTCACCTTGTGCTTCCCCTCGCGCAGGCGCTCCACCGTGAGCGCTTCCTTCGTGATCCCGACCGCCTCGCCGTCGACGAAGACCTTCGCGCCCGCGGGATTGCTTTCGACGCAGAGAGCGCCGAAGCCGATGGCCTTGAGCGTGAGCTTTCGCGCGGCGACGCGCCCGCCCTCGACGTCGATGTCGAGTTCGAGAGGGTGGAAACCGGCCAGCTCCGCGCGGACGGCGTGGCGGCCGGCGGGGAGGTTGCGCAGGTCGAGAGCGGGGGAAGCGGCCCCGAATTCGCGGCCGTCGATGAGGATCGTCGCGCCTTCCGGGGAGGTCGTGAGCGACAGGCCGCCCATGAGCTGCTCGAGGCGGTACGTCGGCGCGAGCGATTCGCCGGGGCCGACCTCGAACTCGCCCGTCAGGTCCGCGAAGTCGCGGCGGCGGAACGAGACGACGTGTTTCCCGGCCGCAAGGCCGTCGATCGCAGCGGGGGAAGGGCCGTAGTTGCGGCCGTCCACGAACACGTCCGCGCCTTCCGGCAGCGTCCGGAACGTCACGCGCCCGGCTTTCGCCGCGATCGGTACGGTCGCGCCGTCCTCGGGCGTCGCGACGAGGCTCGCCCGCGACGGATCGGGGCCCTTCGACGCCCGCCGGTGCAGGATCGGCGACACGATCCCGACCACGGCCACCACCACCGTCGCGACCGCCGACGCCGCGAACCACCTCGACCCCGCTCGCGCCGTCCACGACGCCGGCTGCGCCGACGGCGCATCCCCGCGCAGCCACGCTTCCAGGTCCGCCCGCATCGCCGCTGCGTTCGCGTAACGGTGCGCCGCCGCCGACTTCGTCGCCCGCTTCACGATCGCATCCAGCTCCGGCGGGATGCGGGAGTTCATCTCGGAAGGGAGGTCGCAGCCGCCGGGGAGCTCGCCGGTCAGCATTTCGAACAGCACGACGCCCATGGCGTAGACGTCCGCGCGGCCGTCCACGGCCTGCCCGCGCCGCTGCTCCGGCGCCATGTACATCACGGTCCCCGGCACGAGCTTCGGCGCCGCGCCACGCGGCCCGCTCGCGCTCACGTCGTGCACCTCCGACAGCCCGAAGTCCGTCAGCCGCACCCGCCCGTCCGACCCGCAGATGATGTTCCCCGGCTTGACGTCGCGGTGCACCACGCCGCGAGCATGCGCGAACTCCAGCGCCTCCAGCCCCTGCGCCGCCACCCGCGCCGCCTGCGCCGGCGGCAGCCGCTTCTTCCGCCTCAGCAGGTCCCGCAGGCTGATCCCTTCCACGTACTCCATCACGAAGAATGGCGGGTCGTTCTTCGTGTTCAACCCCACCGTGCGCACAATGTTCGGGTGCACCAGCGCGCTCTGCAGGAACGCTTCGCTCCTCAGCTCCCGCACCAGCCCCCGGTCGCTCGGAACCTTGATCGCCACGCGCCGTCCGTCGCCGTCCCGCGCGACCCACACCTCCCCGAACCCGCCCGTGCCGATGCGCTCGACGAGCTCGTACTCGCAGAGCCGGGAGCCGGGGCACAGGGAAGGGTCGGGCATGCGGCACTCCGATGGACGGGGCAAGAGGGCGAAACGTCGAGTCTATGGCGGCCGAGAATCCTGCTTCAAGCCGGAAGTGGTTGATCGCGGCGGCCGGTCAACACCGGATCGCGGCCATCAGGGCATTCACCAGTGCGATGAAGAACGTGGTCATGGCTGCCGGCAATGTGAGAAGAGCGAGAGTCCAGGCGAACCTCTTCGTCATGCTCCGCGTACGGCACGCGTGCCACGTTTCGAGAAGAGCGCGAGCGACTCCCCACAGGCAGGATGCGAATGCAGCCACCATCATGAACTCCAACGACTTGCTTGCCATCGAGACCAGGAACAGGAGAACCCCGACGCCATGACCGGCGACGGTCAATTTCAGCGAGGGCGGCTCCGTCGGCTCAATTGCGACTCGAGCGTGCCTGTCGGCAACTGAATCCATGCCGGGATTGTAGCGCTTCGGCCCGTCCGGCGTTTATGGCCACGCCTGCGCCGAGCACGCCAGCCGCAGCCCCACGAGCAGCGAAGCGCTCGCCGGGTGCAGCGATTGACGCACCGCGGCATGGGCCTGCGCGGGCGACGACCCCCACGACCCGCCGCGGACGGCGCGGACCCGGGGAAGCGCCGGGTCGAAGAGGTTGAGGCACCACGTTGCGGCGCCGCCGGAGAGGTCGCGGACGCCGTAGACGGACTCGTCGGCGGGGAAGGACCCGGCGGGAAGCGGCCGGGCCGGGCCGTCGAGGGAGACGTTGGTGTGCGCGTAGGTGCCGTCGTAGGCGCGGCCGAAGGAATACGCGCGCTGGTCGACGCCGCGCGCGGCCTTCTCGTACTCGTCCTCGTGCAGCAGGCGGTACGTCCGGCCCTCGCGCGCCGAGCGCCACTCGCAGTACGCGATCGCGTCGTGCCACGTGACGCCGAGCACCGGCCACCCGGGCTCCCACGGCATCTCGGGGTCCTCCGCGGCCGTCGGCAGCCGGAACCGCGCCGCCGCGCCCTCGCCCTCCACCACCCAGAACGTCCGCTCCGCTTCCTTCGGCCTGCGCCGCGCGGCCTCCTCGCCGCGGCCCTTCGCGCACAGGTCGTTCAGGTAGTCGAGCCAGTCGGCGCACGTCACCGGCATCCGCGCCACGAACACGTCCGCCGTGTCGGCCGACGGCGCGACGCCGCCGTCCTCCGCGCCGCGGCCCTTCACGAACGGCCCCCCCGGCACGAGCACGAATCCGTCCGGGACTTCGCTCGGCGCATACAGCGTCACGTCCTGCTTCCACAGCCCGTCGCGCGAGATCTTCACCGGCAGGCGGACTTCCGGAATCCCCTGCGCCCGCAGCACGCAGACGTAGTCCCCCTGCGGCAGCTCGATCGGGCCGAGGGGGGTTTTGCCGAGGAAGCGCTCCTCGCGGGGAGTGAGGCGACGATCGGTCTCCCGGATTTTCGCGACCCAGACCTCGACGCCCTTGCGCTCGACCTTGTGGCACGCAGACGTGTGGCCGTGTTTGCCCGCGGTGCCGCTGGACCAGATCGCCGGGACCGGGAGGTCGTCGGGCGCCGCGGCAAGCTCGGGGCGCGGCCCTCCGTCGCGCCACGGGATCGAGGCGGTCTCGACGAATTCCACGCCGAAGTTCCCCGTGGCCGGCCGGAGGCACGGGCAGGCGTAGACCCACGTCCGCAGCTCGAGCCGCCCCGGCGCATCGAGCAGGTACCGCCACTCGCCGCCCTTGTCGTACCCCGCGAACGAGTTCCAAACGTGCAGCATCGCCGCCCGGTCGCCGCGCCGCTCCGCCTCCAGGTACCGCTCCACGAGCTGGCTGCAGATCCCCGACTGCGCTTCCGCGTTCCCCGGGTCCAGCCGCAGCGCCTCGCGGAACGCCGCCTGCGCCTGCGCCCGCTTCTCGACCTTCTCGTCCCGCAGCTCCCGCAGCTTCGCCTCCGCGTCCCACAGCGGCCGCTTCTCCTCCGGCGCCTGGTGCGGCCGGATCCTCCCCGCGAACTCCGCCGCCTTCAGCTCGAGCTCGTGGATCTGCGCCTCCAGCTCGTCGCAGCGCGTCAGCAGCCCCCGCCCGCGGTCGATGTGCCCGGCGGCCTCGCGGGAGTGGCGTTCCCTCTCGGAAGCGCCCTCGAGAAATTGACGCACTGCGTCATGCAGCTCCCGCGCCGACGCGAAGCGGTCCGCGGGCACCCGCGCCATCGCCTTCACGCAGATCGCGTCGAGCTCCGGCGGCACGCGGCCGGGATTCGGGCCCTTCGTCTCCGCCACGCGCTTCGACGGGGGGACGAAGCGGTACTCCTTCACCTTCGCAATCACGTCGTCGCGCGACGTCCCGTCGAACGGCACGCGCCAGCTCAGGATGGCGTAGAGGATGGTCCCCAGCGCGTAGACGTCGGTGCGCTCGTCCATCACGTCCGAGCGGCCGCTCGCCGCCTCGGGGGACATGTAGGACGGCGTCCCCACGACCTGCCCGACCATCGTCAGGTCGGCCAGCGGCATCGGCAGCGCCGCCCCCGCCTCCGCCCGCGCCGGCTCCGCTTCCCCCGTGAACGTCGCCAGGCCCCAGTCGACGATCAGCACCTCGCCGTAGCTGCCGAGCATCACGTTGGCGGGCTTGAGGTCGCGGTGCAGCACGCCGCGCGCGTGCGCGTAGGCGATGCCGAGGCAGACGTCCTGGAAGATCCGGAGCAGGCGGGTCTGCGTCCACTCGTCCTCGGCGCCCGGCTGGCCCGTCGCGAGGTCCATCAGCACCTCGCCCAGGTCCCGCCCCTTCACTTTCTTCATCGCCAGAAACAGCTGCCGCCCGCCCTTCGCCCCCGGCATGTCGCCGAAATCGTAGACCGGGACGACGTTCGGGTGGTCGAGCTTCGACGAGATCCGCGCTTCCCGCACGAACCTCTCCACCGCCTCGGGGTCCGCCGTCTCCGGCAGCAGCTTCAGCGCCACCTCGCGCTGCAGCTTCTTGTCGATCCCCTCGACGACGCGCCCGACGCCGCCGCGCGCCAGCTCCTTCCCCAGCTCGTAGCGCACGTCCTTCGGCGCGCGCTTCACCATCGTCTGCCCGCGCGCGCTGACCGGCAGCGAATTGAGCCAGTCCGCGATCGGCTTCGGCGGGTTGAGATTCAGCAGCGAATTGCGCAGCCCCTCGTCGATCCCCGACGCCCCGCGCTTCATCGCCTTCAGCACCGCCTGCAGCCCCTCGTCGTCGATTACGCCGGACTCGTAGAGCACCGTCTCGGGCCGCCGCACCTTCGTGTCCTTCTTCTTCGCCGCCCGCTGCAGGTCCTCCAGCCACGTCCCCACGCACGACAGCAGCTGCTTGCGGGAAATGATCCCGAGCTGCGTGGCGGCGAGGGCGAAGCGGAGTTCGGTGTCCTGGGCCAAGGCGATGTCCCTCCGTGGGAAGGGCGAGTTTACCGGGAGGGCGGCGTCTGCCGGAGGGAAGTCGTGCGACTTCGCCTTGATCGCGCCGCCGGGATGGGGCTAGATAACGGCGTGCCCCCTGCCTCCCTTGAGTCGCTCGGCCCCGGCGTCGCCGAGGCCCTCGCCGCCGTCGAACGCCGCTTCAATGCCGGCGAGCGCCGCGACGTGGTGGGAAGCGCGACGGTGCGGGGGCACCTGACGGCGCTGGCGTCGCAGGTGCTCGTGCAGGGGCTGGACCGGCGGGAGCTGGTGCTGGGGGTGCTGCGGGAGCTGCTCGACCCGGGGGCGGTGGAGCAGAAGGCGTGGCGAACGTGCGCGGCTGCGACGGTGCAGCTGTGGCTGGCGATCCGGGAGCCGGCGGAGTATGCGCGGATCGTCTCGGGGCTGGCGTCGTGGAACGGCCGCGTGACGCTGGCGGGCGGGCCGTGGCTCCAGCGGCACGGCGAGTCGGTGCGCGCGGACAGCTCGGGGCGGACGCCGAGTTCGCGGCTGCTGCAGTCGGCGTTCATGGACTTCGCGAATGGCGACGACCGCTACTCGAACGCTTCGGACCAGAGCGCGCGGTCGGACGGCCCCGCGTATGCCGGGCTGTACCCGGACCAGTTCGACGTCCTGATCGAAGCGGTCACGGCACGGCACTGGGACACGCTCGAGGTCGGCGCGGGGAACTCGGCCGACGCAGTCGCGCTCATCGCGCGCGCGACGTCGAAGGGTGAGCACGTCCCCGTGTCGCTCCGCCGCGAGAAGATGATGCACCGCCTCCTCGTCGAGCGCTCCGACGTGTCGTCGATGCACTGCGTCGACCCCGTCGGCGAGCGCCTCCGCGTCCCGCTCGACGAATTCCGCTCCCGCCTCGGCTTCGTCTCGCTTCCCGGCGGCTCGCCGTCCGACGGCCCTTCGCTCTTCGTCACCGCCGGCGAAACCGAAGCCTGGGTCCGGCTGAAAACGCTCCAGCCCGCCCTCCCGGATTTCTGCCCCGGCTGCGGCGAGCCCGCTTCCACGGCCCTCCAGGTCCCCCACGCCTTCGGCACGCTCCTCGTCCCCGCCTGCCCCGGCTGCAACCGCACCCGCCTCGGCGGCATCCTCTCCGCCTTCTTCACCCAGGCCCCCACCCCCGGAATCGCCGCCGTCCGCCGCGCCCACGACGAACCGCCCCTTCTCGAAATCACCGCCCGCCACCCGCGCTGGCTCACGCAGCTCTGGCGCCTCAACCGCGGCTCGGGCCGGAACTACCTCGAGCGATGGTAGAAGCCGACCTGGAAGCGCTGGGGCCGGCCGTGACGGAAACGGTCGCCGCGCTGCGTGCCCGCGGCCCGGCGCCGGGGCTGCTCGAGGAGCTCGGGAAGCTCGCCTCGGCGCCGCTTGCCGACGGGTTCCATCGCACCGCGCTCGTCGCCGGCGTCGCCCGCGAGCTCGTCGACCCGACGCTGATCCGGCAACGCTCCCACAAAACCTGCGCCGCCGCCGTCGTGCAGCTCTGGCTCGCCCTCCGCCAGCCCGCCGAGTACATCCGCCTCGTCCGCACGCTCGCCTCGCCCTCCGGTGCGTCGGCGTTCGCGACCGGGCAGGCCCTTCATCGCGCCGCCGGCACCGAGCACGACGACCGCTCCGGCCGCTCCGAGAGCTGCCGCATCGTCCAGGCCGCGTTCATGGAGTTCGGCAACGAGTCCGACCGCTACTGCAACGCCCGCGACCGCTCCTTCCGCCGCCGCGGCCCCCGCTACGCCGGGCTCTTCCCCGACCAGTTCGACGGGTTGCTGGAAGCGGCGACCGGGAAGGAGTGGGAGACGCTCGAGGTGTCGCCGGTCAACTCCGCCGAGGCCGTCGCGGCCGTCGTTTCCGCGGCCTCCGCGGGCACGCTCGTCCCCGTCACCGTCGGCTCCGGCCGCCGCAAGCACAAGATCCTCGTCGACGGGCTCGACGGCGGGCTCATCCAGGCGATCGACCCGGTGGGGAAGCGCGTCCTGTTCCGGCAGGACGATTTCCGGGGCCAGCTTCGGTGCGTTTCGCTCCCGGCGCCTGCGCCGGTGGAGATGTGCGAACTCGCGCCGCGTCACGCCGGCGTCCCCTGGGTCCGGCTGCGCACGCTGAGCCCCGCGTTTCCCGACACCTGCCCCGGCTGCGGCCGGCACGCCGCCCACCCGGTGCCGCTCGAGCACGAGGCGGGAACGCTCCACGTCTCGCTCTGCGGCGACTGCCGCCGCGTTCCCGTCGCCGGCTGCCTCAAGCTCGCCGCCGTCCTCCTCCTCGTTTTCTTCGAGGCCCTCGCCACCGCTTCCCTCAACCCCGAAATCGTCGCGGTCGTCTCGCTCGTCGTTGCCGGCGGATTCGTCGCGGCCCTGGTCGCCCATCACCGGCGAGGCCCCGCCGTCGAGATCCTGTCGTCGCGGGTCGACCCCCCGCGCATCGAGATCGCCGCCCGCAACCGCCGCTGGCTGTCCCACCTCTCGAGGCTCAACCCCGGGTCGTCGCGGTCGTACCTGGAGCGGTGGTAGAAGTCGCGAGGATTACTTCGAGCCTCTTGCCTGCCCCAGCAGGTGCGCCAGCTCCGGGATCAGCAGCTTCTGCAGCGCCAGCTTCACCGCCTTGGGCGACCCCGGCGTCACGCACACCGCGCGCCCCTTCACGAGCCCCAGCGCCGCCCGCGACAGCATCGCGGCGCTTCCGATTTCCTCCCAGCTCAGCATGCGGAACAGTTCCCCGAACCCCGGCAACTCGCGGTCGAAGAGTGAAGTCGCGGCCTGGATGGAGACGTCCTTGGGCCCCGCGCCGGTGCCGCCGGTGACGAGGACAAGGTCGGCGGTCCCGAGGCGGCGGCGGATTGCCGCGCGGATCTTTGCCTCGTTGTTCGGGATCAGGTCACGCGACGTCACGAGATGCCCGGCGCCCGTCAGCAGCCGCTCCGCGACGCGCCCGCTCTCGTCCGTCCTCTCCGTCCGCGTGTCCGAAGTCGTGATGACCGCACAGCGCGCACGAATCCCCCCGGCCTTCTCCCGATGCTCCCGCACCCCCATCGCCGCCCCTCGCAACTCGCAACTCGCAACTCGCAACTTCACTACACGTCGAGCACCTTAACCTCAAGCGCATGCTTTTCGATGAACACCCGCCTCGGTTCCACTTCTTCGCCCATCAGCACCGTGAACATCTCGTCCGCCTTCACTTCGTCCTCGAGCCGCACTTTCAGCAGCGTCCGCGTCTTCGGGTCCATCGTCGTTTCCCAGAGCTGGTCCGGGTTCATCTCGCCGAGACCCTTGTACCGCTGCACGTCGATCCCCTTGCCGCCGAGCTTGCGGAGGCACTTGATCAGGTCGCGCAACGACGACACCGGCTGCGTGTCCCCCTCGGCCGAGAGGAAGAACTTGTCCGCGCCCGGCGCGCCGAGGTAGTCCTCGACGCGGAAGCCCGCGAAGCCGAGCCCCGCCAGCTCCTTCTCGATGTCGCCCGCCTCGTGGATCTCGCGCAGCTCGTACTCCTCCGCGTCCTCGGCCGTCTCCCCGAGGTCGCTGTCCAGCACCACGAGCTCCTTGCCGATCTCCTCGCGCTTGTCGCGGATCCACTCGTTCAGCTCCTCCTCGCTCCGGAGGAACTCGTCCTGCTTCCTGTACACCACGCGGTAGATCGGCAGCTTCCCCTCCGCGTTCTTCATCTCCAGGTACCGCTCCGGGTCGATCCCGCGCCGCGCCAGCCCCTTCCCCAGGTCGTCCAGCCGCGTCAGCTTCGCCACCAGGTCCTTCATGTCCCCGCCCACGAACTCCTTCCCGTCGCTCGCCCGGCGGAACTTCGCCCCCTCCACGCCGAGGTTGAGCAGCGTCTGGTCCATCTCCTTCTCGCTGCGCACGTACTCGACCTTCGAGCGGCGCGCCACCCGGAAGAGCGGCGGGCAGGCGATGTAGATGTGGCCCTTCTCGATGAGCGGCCGCATCTGGCGGAAGAAGAACGTGAGGAGCAGCGTGCGGATGTGCGAGCCGTCGACGTCGGCGTCGCACATGATGATGATCTTGCCGTACTTGAGCTTCGTGTAGTCGAACTCGTCCTTGATCCCGGTGCCGATCGCGCCCATCAGCGCCTGGATTTCCTCGTGCTCGAGCATCTTGTCGATGCGCGCCTTCTCGACGTTCAGGATTTTGCCCTTGAGCGGCAGGATCGCCTGGTACCGCCGGTCGCGCCCCTGCTTCGCGCTGCCGCCGGCGCTGTCGCCTTCGACCATGTAGATCTCGCACTTCGCCATGTCGCGTTCCTGGCAGTCGGCGAGCTTGCCGGGCTTCGTCCCGCTCAGCGCCCCGGCCCGCGCCCTCTCACGCGCCTTCCTTGCCTCCTCGCGCGCCTTCGCCGCGATCAGCGCCTTCTCCGCGATCTGCCGCGCCTGCACCGGGTGCTCTTCCAGGTACGTCCCCAGCTGCTCGTTCGTGACCGTCGTGACGAAGCTCTCCACCTCCGTGTTCGTCAGCTTCACCTTCGTCTGCGACTCGAACTGCGGGTTCGGCACCTTCACGTTCACGATCGCCGTCAGCCCTTCGCGGTAGTCGTCCCCCGTCGGAAGCTGCCCGTCCGCTTTCACGAACTCGTGCGACCGCGAGTACGCGTTCAGCGTCCGCGTCAGCGCGTTGCGGAACCCGCTCAGGTGCGTCCCGCCGTCGTGCGTGTTGATCGAGTTCGCGAAGCTGAAGACCGCCTCGTTGTAGCCCTCGTTGTACTGGAGCGCGATTTCGATCGTCATCCCCGACGACTCGGACTTCTCGAAGTAGATCACGTCCGCATGCAACGGCTTGCGCGCCTCGTTCAGGTGCTGCACGAACGCCCGGATCCCGCCGTCGAACTTGAACGTCTCGCTCTCCGACGTGCGCTCGTCGGCGATCGTGATCGCGATCCCCTTGTTCAGGAACGCCAGCTCCCGCAGCCGCTTGGCCAGCGTGTCCCGCGAGAACGTCGTCGTCTCCGTGAAGATCGTCGGGTCCGGCTTGAAGGTCACCTTCGTCCCGCGCCGCTGGGTCAGCCCGCGCGCCTCGAGCGGCGTCTTCGTCTCGCCGCGCTCGTACCGCTGGAAATGCTCGCGCCCGCCGCGCCACACCTCGACCTCGCACCACTCCGACAGCGCATTCACGGCCTTCACGCCGACGCCGTGCAGCCCGGCGCTCACCTTGTAGGAGTTCTTGTCGAACTTCCCGCCCCCGTGCAGCTTCGTGAACGCCAGTTCCACGCCGCTCAGCCCCGACTCCTTGTGGATGTCCGTCGGCACGCCGCGCCCGTCGTCGATCACCGTCAGCGACCCGTCCGTGTTGATCTTCACCTGCACGTTCTTGCAGAACCCCGCCTGCGCCTCGTCGATCGAGTTGTCCACCACCTCGAACACCAGGTGGTGCAGCCCCTTCACCCCCGTGTCCCCGACGTACATCCCGGGACGCTTCCGCACCGCGTCCAGCCCCTCGAGGATCTTCATCGAGCTGGCGCCGTAGTCGTCGGCGTCGGTGTTCTGCGCCTCGACGGTGAATTCCTTCATGGTGAAGCGCAGGTCGCCGACGGGCGCGCCGGCCGCGATGAGCTTCTGCAGCAGCTCGGGCTTCACCTTCTCGATCTTCTGCAGCCCGATCGCGCTGTCGACCTCGATGCCGAGCACGCCCCCGGCGAGCGCCACGGGGCGCGATTCCTTCGCAAGCTCCGGCCCCACGCACTCCGCCCAGATTCTCACAAGATCAGGCTGCGTCACTTCGCCCCTCCGTGGTGATCCCTTCGAACTACCCGATGCTTCCGATGACGAACCTGAGGTCGCGCACGCCCGAAGTCGGCGCCAGCTCGGCCACTTTCTTTGCGAGCTCGCGGCGCCGGAAATTGAGCTCCTGCAGCACGACCGGCGCGTCCACGACGACCTTCAGGATACCCGACCGGACGGTGCCGGGGCGAGTGTGCGCGACCAGCCTCGGGTCGGCGACGGCCTGCTCCCAGGCGCGGCTGACGCCGATTACCTTGACAGCGGTGTCGAGGCCGTTCTTCTTGAGGAAGAACTTGATGAAGTCGCCGAGGCGGCGCGGTCCCTGGGGCTGGGGGGAGGGCATGGGGAGGGGCATTGTGCGCTAGCGTTGGGGGCGGGGGAAGCGCTGGTCGTAAGCCGCCGCCGTATCCTTTTTCATTCTCCTTTATTCGCGACCAAGTCGTTCGTATCTGCTGTTCATCCTGTGCTCATCCCTGCCTTTGGATGAAGGACGGATAAGAACGACTTGGTCGCGAATAAAAGAGAATGAAAGAGGATAAGGCTCCCTTCTTCGACCCTTACAGCAGGTCGTCGTCATCCTCTTTTTTCGCCGCGGGCTTCTTCCCCGCATCCGGCTTCGCCGCCGGCGCTGCCGCCGCGGCCGCCTCCGCGCCTTTCTTGAACGCCGCTTCCAGCGCCGCGGGCTTCTCGCGGTCGCCGGAAACGAGCGCGTGCTTCATCAGCGCGTCCTTGAGTTCCTTGGAGAACCTTGCGATGTCCGCGGCGCGCTGCTCCAGGTACAGGCGGCCCGAAACCAGCCGGCCCATTCCCTCGAGGATCGGCGCGTCCTCCCGGATGTCGCCTTCCTCGGTCATGAAGGCCTCGACGAGCACCTGCCACCGGAACTTCACGAGCATCTTCTCCGGCACCTCCTGGTACGCCGGCGCGCCGGTCCACTTGCCCCCCGTGCACCCGAACCACCGCAGGAGCTGCCGTGCCTTCGTCGGCTCGTCGGGCACCGAGGCGTCCAGCGCGAGCAGCAGCTCCGTGGTGTTGATCGTCCCTTTCATCGCGTCGGCCAGGAGCGGCTTGATCGCTTCCGGCGCGGACGCTTCCCATTTCGTCGTCGCGGCCTGGGTGACGCGCGCCGCGTGGCGCAGCTTGCGCAGCTCCTCGAACGGTTCCGGAATGCCGTGCGCCTGGAGCCACGACACGAACACGTCCGGGCTGCTGATGCGCGCGTCGTCCTTCCACGCCTCCCAGCGGATCGTCATGCCGTGGTGGAGCCCGAACGTCGCGAGCAGCTTCGTCCCCGCGTACAGCTCCATCGCGTGCGTCCCGGGGCACGCGCAGTGCCCGCCCGGGCCGGCCTCGATCCGCAGCCGGTCCCGCAGCCCGAACAGGTCGTCCGGGTTGCTCGAGTCCAGCCGCACCTCGGTCCCCAGCGCCCGCCCGCCGAACACCCCGCCCTCGATCACCCGCACCCGCGTCGCCTTCGCCAGCACCGCCTTCAGCGCGTCCGGAGCCGGCTGCGGCGCATTCGAGGCCTCGTATCGCCGCGCTTCCGCCTGCGCCATCGCCGCCGCAGGATCCATCCCGGGCGGGATCGCAGGCATCGCCGGCTGCGGCGCACGACCGAACATCCGGCCGAAGGTGTCGAAGAGGCTCATGGGTGGGAAGCCTATCACAGCCGCCGCCCGCGCCGCTTGACCGAAAGGCATCAAGGCGCAGGCCGCCGCGGGCGATTACACGTCGATCGTCAGCGGCATCACCAGGTAGATGTAATCCCGCCCGGCGCGGATGACGCCGGCCGTAAGCTTGTCGCGAAGGTCGAGCGTGATCGTCGTCGGCACCTCGGCCGGCTCGGGCGCCGGCGCGGCCTTCGGCTTCTCGTCCTTCGCGCCTTTCTTGCCCTTCGCCTTCGCCTCGCCGCGTGCCTCGATCTTCGTGTCGGCCTCGGAGTCCAGCACCTCGGGGCGCCCGCCCGCGACGACCTTCAGGAAGTCGATGAAGAAGTCCGGGTTGAACGAGATCTCGAAGTCGGGACCCGCGTACTTCACCGCGACGTCGTGCGACGCCTCGCCGGCCTCGCCGGTGATGCGGCGCGCGAAGAGCTTGAGCTTGTCCTTGGAAAGCTGGAACTTCACCGCGCGCGACTTGTCGTCCGTCATGCTCGTCGCCAGACGCAGGCGGTACTCGAGCTCGCCCGGGTTCACCTGGACTTTCTTGTCCGGGTCGCCGGGGATCACGTCCTCGTAGTTCGGGAACGAGCCCTCGACGAGCCTCGCGAACAGCGTCCCGGCGCTCGTCCGCGCCTTGAGCTGCGTCTCCTCGAACTCGAATGCGATTTCCTCGTCGCCCTCGCTGACGATCTTCTCGACCAGGTGAAGGGCCTTCGGCGGGACGATGACCTTGATCTCGTCCTTCGGGCCGCCCTTGATCTTCTTCTTCGCGTACGCGAGCCGCTTTCCGTCGGTCCCGACCATGCGGGCCTCGTTCTCGCGGATCACGAAGAGCACGCCCGTCAGCGCGTAGCGGCTGGGTTCGCTCGACACGGCGAACGCGGTCTTGCGGACCATGTCGCGGAAGTCCTCGACGCCGATCCGCACGGCCTTCTTGTCGTCGAACTCCGGGAACTGCGGGAAGTCCTGCGGGTCCGCGCCCGTGAGCTTGAACTGGCCGCCCTCGATTTCGATCGAGCAGAGCTTGCCGTCGACGTCGAACTTCACTTCCTCGTCGCGGATATCGCGGACGATCTGGTTCAGCTTCTGCGCAGGAAGCACCGCCGCGCCGCCCTTCTGGATCCCCACGTCGCGCACGGCCAGTCGCAGTCCCATCTCGAGATCCGTCGCGGTCAGCAGGAGTTCGCCGTCGGCCGCCGCGATCTTGATGTTCTGGAGGATGGGCACGCTCGTCCGGGCGGGAACCGCGGAGGCGACGACGGCGACAGCCTGGGCGAGATCCTGGCGCTTGCAGCGGAAACGCATGACCGGGCTCCGTTCTTCTTATGTGTCTTTCTTATTAGAAAAGACTTCACCGTCATCTTAGGCGGCCGCGTTCCGTGGAAAACATCTCCCGAACCCGCCTGAACTCCCGAAGCGGCAACGCCCTGCGTCGTGCCGCCCCGTCCGCGCTTATCCCGACTACCCCCTCACAACTCCCGGGACATCCCACTCACTCCTGTGGAACCGGGCGTCCCGCGTCCCGCCTTTCCACAATCTTTCAACGGCTCTCAGGCCCGCCTCCAGCTTCCGCCGGGGAGTTCTCTACAGCTTGCTTTTGCGGATTTCGTCGGCCAGCTGCTCCATGAAAGTCCGGAAACTCGGGTCGCTTTCGAGGAGGTCTTTCATCGTGTCGATCGCGTACGAAACGGTCGAGTGGTCGCGCCCGCCGAACGCGTTCCCGATGTCGGTCTGCGACGCGTTCGTCATCGTCCGCGCGAGGTAAATCCCGATCTGCCGCGCCTTCGACAGCGACTTCGTCCGGCCCTTCGACTGCAGGTCCGCCGTCTTCACGCCGAGCTTCCGGCACACCACGCCCTGGATCTCCGCGATCGACACCGGCGCCGACGCCACCTCGAGCGCGTCGCGAAGCGCTTCCCGCGCGACCTCCAGGTCGATCGGCCGGTTCAGGAGCGACGCGTACGCCGCGACCTTCGTGACCGCCCCCTCGAGCTCGCGGATGTTCGACTCGATGTTCTGCGCGATGAAGAAGTACACGTCCTCCGGGAACGGCGTCCCGCGCGCCTCGGCCTTCTTCTTGAGAATCGCGACGCGCGTCTCGAACGTCGGCGTGTCGATCCGCGCGACGAGCCCCATCGAGAACCGCGTCATCAGCCGGTCCTCGAGCGTCGGGATGTCCTTCGGCGGCGCGTCCGAGCACAGGATGATCTGCTTCGACGCGTTGTGAAGCGCGTTGAACGTGTGGAAGAACTCTTCCTGCGAGCCTTCCTTGCCCGCGAGGAAGTGGATGTCGTCGATGAGCAGCACGTCGACGTTCCTCATCCGCGCCCGGAACGCCTCGAGGTTCTTCATGTTCTGCACCGACGCGATGTAGTCGTTCACGAACCCTTCGCACGACAGGTAGCTGATGTTCAGCCCCGGCTGGCGCGCGAGGATCGCGTGGCAGATCGCCTGCAGGAGGTGCGTCTTGCCGAGCCCGACGGACCCGTAGAGGAACAGCGGGTTGTACGCCGCGCCGGGCGCCGCCGCGACCGACGTGGCCGCCGCGTGCGCGAGCCGGTTCGAGAGGCCGATGACGAAGTTCTCGAACGTGTAGCTCGGGTTCAGGACCAGCCCGTTGGTCGCGGGGACCGGGGGAAGCGCGAGGATCGGCGTCGAGGACGGCGTCGCGGGCGACGCCACCGCGGGAACCTCCGAGCTCACCCGGATCGCCAGCTTCACCGGCCCGTCCGCCACCGTCGAGAGCACTTCTTCCAGCGCTCGCCGGTAGTTCCGCTCGTAGTGCTCGGCCATGAACACGTTGCGCACCTGCAGCTCGCAGGTGGCGCCGTTCGGCATCAGGCTGACTTTTGCGGGATCGAACCAGGCACGGAACTCGTCTTCCGGCAGCCGCTGCGCGAGTTCCGCGAAAACGCGGTCCCGCAAGGCGGCACCATCAGAAGGGAGCATATCGTCCTTTGAGGGGGATTGCGTGAGGGGGGAGAAGAGACGTCCCTGACCGGTCGCTGCAGGTCGTGGTGTGTGGGTCGTGTCGTGCGCGCGGAATCTAGCAGCGGACCGTGCGACCGTCAAATTTGACGCAGCGCGCAAAGCGTGTCGGGCGAGAACATTTACGTCGCGCCCGGATTTTTCTTTTTCGAAGCGGGGTCACGCCGGCTTTTCGACGCGCTTGAGGACGCCCGGAAGGACCTCGAGGAACTTCGCGACGTCGGCGTCGGTAGTGAAGCGCGAGAGCGAAATCCGGAGGGAGCTGCGCGCGGCCTCGTCGTCGAGACCCATCGCCTTGAGGATTTCGGACGGCTCGAGTGCGCCGGAGTGGCAGGCGCTGCCGGTCGCGACGCAGATGCCGTCGGTGTCGAGGCCGAGGAGGAGCATGTCGGCGCGGAGTTTCGGGAACGACAGGCTCGCCGTGTTCGGAAGCAGGTGCTCGCGGTCGCCGTTCCAGCGCGCGGCGGGGAAGGCCTTGAGCGTTCCCTCGGCGACGCGGTCGCGCATCGCGCGGATCCGCGGCATGTCCTTGTCGAGCGTCTTCGTCGCGGCCTCGAGCGCGGCGGCGAGCGCCGCGATCCCCGCGAGGTTCTCCGTCCCCGGCCGCAGCCCGTGCTCCTGCCCGCCGCCCTGCGAAATCGCCCCCATCCGCGTTCCCGTCCGCACGTACAGCGCCCCGACGCCCTTCGGCCCGTGGAACTTGTGCGCGGCGAGCGACAGCATGTCGACGCCGAGGTCGTTCACGTTCACGGGGATCTTCCCGACCGCCTGCACCGCGTCCGTGTGCACGTACGCGCCGCACGCGTGCGCCCGCGCCGCGATGTCCTTCACCGGCTGCAACACCCCCGTTTCGTTCTGCGCCAGGATCACGCTCACCAGCAACGTGTCCAGCGTCAGCGCCTCGCCCACCGCCTCCGCGCTCACCCGCCCGCCCGGCCCCGGCGCCACCCACGCCACATCCGCCCCGCCCTCCTCCAGCTCCTTCACCGTCTTCCTCACCGCCGGGTGCTCGATCCCCGTCACCACCACCCGCTTCTTCTTGCTGTTCCACTTCGCCGCAGTCCTCCACGTCCCCAGGATCGCCAGATGGTCCGCCTCCGAGCCGCTTCCCGTGAATACGATCTCGGCGGCCTTCGCGCCGATCAGCGAAGCGGTCTTCTCGCGCGACTCGGCGAGGAGCTTCTTCGCCTTGCGGCCGGCGGCGTGCGCGGACGACGGGTTGCCGAAGCAGTCGCGGAGCGCGGCGGTCGCCGCTTCCAGGGCCTCGGGGCAGAGCGGCGTCGTCGCGTTGTTGTCGAAGTAGATCACGGTGCTTTTTGCCCCTGCTTGCGTTCGTCGATGGCCTTGGCGATCGCGCGCTGGCCGATCCAGCGCGCGGCGAAAACGAGTCCGACGAGGATGGCGGTGCAGATGACGATGGTGAAGAATCCCGGGCCGGACTTCTGGTCCTGGTAGCGCAGCTTGGGCGCGGCGCCGCGTTCGACGGGGGCGGCGCCGGCGGCGGCTGCGGCGGCGGCGGGGGAGGAGGGCGGGGGAGTGGCATGGGAAGCTGGGAGCGCCGCGGGGACCTGCGCGGGGCGCATCGTCGGTGGCGTCGGATGCGAAACGGGAATGCGCGCCCCCGGCGCCGGCGGGCCGCCCACGGCCTGCGACGCCCCCGGCTCCCGCATCGGGCTCGTCGTCGATTCCGGGTTCGGGTCGGCGTCCTCGAAGCGGAACACCGTCTGCCCGACGGTCACACGGTCCCCGGCCTGTAGGAATTCGCGCGCGATCTTCCGCCCGTTCAGAAGCGTGCCGTTCGTGGACTGCAGGTCCACCACCGCCCAGCTTCCCGCCGCCGGCTCGAAACGCGTGTGTTCGCGCGAGGCCTTCCCGTCCTTGATCGAAAGCCCCACCGCCGCCTGCCGCCCGACGACGAGCGGCCCGCGAAGGTCGACCTTCCGGCCCTGTTCGGGCCCCGATTCGATGATCAGGAACGCCACGCCGCTCTCCCGTAGTTGCCCGCCCCGGTTCCCGCGCGTTGCTCCAGGCCGCGAGGGGGGCCAAGAATACCGATTTGCCCCCGCGCACCGCTACCCCGGAGCCTCCGTTTCTTCCTTCCGGACGCCCCGCAATGTACACCACACCCCATGAAGCCGCTTCCCACGGCCGACCTCGCGATCACCGGCGCCCTCGTGGCGACGATGGGGGAAGCGCCGGGCCCGCGCATCGGGGCGGCGATGCGGGAGCTGGGGCTGGTGAAGGGCGACGTGGTGGCGAAGGACGGGCGGATCGTGGCGGTGGGGAAGGGTGCGGCGAAGGGGTTCCGGGTGCGGCGGACGATCGACGCGGGCGGGCGGCTGGTGACGCCGGGGCTGGTGGATCCGCACACGCACGCCGTCTTTGCCGGGACGCGCGAGGACGAGTTCGAGCTGCGCAACTCGGGCGTGACGTACGCGGAGATCGCGGCGAAGGGCGGCGGGATCAAGCGCAGCGTCGCGCAGGTCCGCGCGGCGTCGCTGAAGCAGATCAAGGACCGCACGCGGCCGGCGCTGCGACGCATGCTCGGGCACGGGACGACGACGGTGGAGATCAAGAGCGGCTACGGGCTGAGCCTGAAGGACGAGGTGAAGCTCTTGCGCGCGGCGAAGGAGCTGGGCGAGGAAGGCCCGATCGACGTGGTGACGACGTTCCTCGGTGCGCATGAAGTGCCGGTCGAGTTCAAGGACGATCGCGCCGCGTACGTCCGGCTGCTGTGCGACGTCATGATCCCCGAAATCGCGCGGAAGAAGCTCGCCACCTGGTGCGACGTCTTCTGCGAAAAGGGGATCTTCGAGATCGAAGACTCGCGGAAGATCCTCGAGGCCGCGAAGCGCGCCGGGCTCGCCGTCCGCCTCCACGCCGAGGAATTCGCGACGATCGGCGGCGCGAAGCTCGCGGCCGACCTCGGCGCCGCCAGCGCCGACCACCTCATGGCGATCGACGACGCGGGCATTGACGCGATGCGTCAATCGGGGACGGTCGCCGTCCTGCTCCCGGGGACGACGTTCTTCCTCGGCCTCCCGAGATACGCCCCCGCCCGCCGCCTCATCGACGCCGGCGTCCCCGTCGCGCTGGCGACGGACTACAACCCCGGGTCGTGCTACACCGAGTCGCTGCAGGTGATCGGCACCATCGCCGCCACGCAGCTGAAGATGACCGCGGCGGAGATTCTCACGGCGTGCACGGTCAATTCGGCGCATGCGCTCAGGCTGACGGATCGCGGGAGGATCTCAGAGGCGATGCTCGCGGACTTGGTGCTTTGGGATGCCACGGACGTCCGAACACTGACCTATCACTTCGGCGTGAATCAGGCTCTCGCGACGATTCGACGCGGGACCGTTGTGACTCTGGAGAGGTGCCAGTGAGACTAGAATGGCGCGGATATGAATGGGTCACGAACTTCCGATTTCAACGGCGAGCAGCTCGCATTCTGCGGATCGCTGACGCACTTCCGGACGTCATCTTGAAGGCGGTCGAGGGACCCATTCGCTCAGGCTTCGTCCGAGTTCGAGGATGCGTGCTTTTCAGACGGTTCGCGCGTTTTGCACCCGCCGCAATTCGTTCATTACCAGGAGATCGCGCAGGGGTCGAGGCGTTCATCAACCACTTTCACGTTGAAGATCTCGTGAATGAGCCTCAGCGATTTCCAGAGGCTTCCTACATGGCATGCGCGCTCCACGCCGCCGAGCGAGTAGCGAGTGCACTTCGACGCAAATTCCCATCTGCAAGTTTCGAGATCCTTGTCGGGGGCAACGCCGAAGGTGCTCACCTTCGATTCCTGCAGAACCGCCGTGGGCAGGTGAAATATTGGCCCGGCATGGAGAAGAACACGGGCGCTGACTGCCTGGCCGAACTCCGGATTCAGCCCACTCGCAGGAATTGAGCGACAGCTTCTACATAGGTCGTGATCGCGAACACAGCTGAGAGCTTCGCGCGGCGTTCTGGACCGGCGAAGTCAACTGGGCATGATGCCCACACGGTGGCCGTGGTAAAATTCGGCGATGAGCCCCAAGCAGCCTGTCTCTCCAGAAGACTCCAATTTTCGCGTGGTCATCACCCGCGATGAGGACGGCGTCTACGTCGCGGAGGTCCCGGCCCTCCCGGGTTGCGTTTCCCAGGGCCGGACACGTGCGACGGCGCTTCGCAACGTGAAGGACGCGATCCGTGGCTACTTGACGAGCCTGCGCAAGCACGGGGACCCCGTCCCCCCGGGCCACGAAGAAACCGTCGTGCGGGTAAGCGTCTGAGTCGGCTGCCGGTCGTTTCCGGCTGGGCACTCGTTTCGGCGCTCGCGAAGGTCGGATTCGCGTTCGACCACCAGACCGGAAGCCACATGATCCTCCGCGAAGTGAATGCTCCGCACCGCCGGACGACCGTGCCGCGGCATAAGGAGGTTGCAAAGGGAACGCTCCGGGCGATCCTGCGCGACACAGGGCTCACCGCGGAACGACTTCGCGAACTTCTCTGATCGCGACTCATCGCTCCACCTTCCCCTCCCGCTTCCCGCGAAGCGACTCCAGGATCCTTAGGTAGCTGAACATCCGCGGCTGCGGGACCTCGCCGCACTGGGGCTCGTGGTGGTGGGTGCAGTCGCGGAAGCGGCAGCGGGGGGCGTGGGGCGCGAACTCGGGGAAATACGAGGCGAGCTCGCGGGCGGAGATGTCCCAGAGGCCGAAGGAGCGGATGCCGGGGGTGTCGATGACGCGGAGGCCGCTTTCGAGTTCGAGGAGCGACGAACCCGTCGTCGTGTGCTGGCCCTTGCCGCTTCGCTAATGGTGGCCGGCCGCCTCGACTTCCTTCCAGATGTCCTCGAAATTGCGCGATGAGTTCTTCTTCCACCATTCCTTCCACTCTCCCACCTCGTACTTGCCTCGAGGATGCATATGGAATTTGGACCTAAGCATGTCCCCGCAAATGTCGCCCACCGTGCAGACATACGTCGCGTGGGAGGGGGAATCTGCCGAAGGAACGGGCATTGCGGGATCGAACGTGCGGTCGTCGTCGAGGTGCGCGATCAGAACATCAATCAAGGCGCCCCGGTCGTCGGTCCGCATGATCAGGTTTTGGACCTTGCCTCGCTCGGAAATCGGCACTCGCTCGTCCCCGAGCATCCGGATCATGAGTTCCAGCAGATCCTTCTTCGACGTCGGAAGATCCACCTTCTCCTCATCGTCGGCCCGGGTCGGCAAGGCGAAGACAGCGACGAGCGCAACGATCGCCAGCCAGCGGTTGCTCCAAAGGCGATTCATACCGGTTCTCCTGGAAATTACGGTCACACCTTGGGAAGTCAGAAGTAGCAACGAGCGAAAAAGCCGGAAGTTCGGGGGCGACCGTTCCGGCAGTTCGCCGAACGAGACTACGCGCCGATCACCCGTAGTCCCCGCCGCCGCGCTGCCGCGGCCATTTCCTTGTCCAGGGTCACGAGTACGAACCCCTTGCGGCCCAGGTCCCGGACGACCAGGAGAGCGGTGGCGATGTGGACTGCGTCCGCCCCCTTCAGACCCTCCGTCCCGGCGAGTTCGAGGGAGCGGTCGATGACCTCGTCGGTGACGGAGTAAAGCGAGAACCTGTCGAAGGCCTCCATGGCGTGGTCGTGAATGACTCGTGCCTGCGCCGGGTTCTGGCGGTTGCGCCGGGCCAGCCCGGCGACGACTTCCGGGACAATCAGCCTCGAGGCCGCATGGCTGGTCTTCTGGCGCAGCAGGCCGTCGAAGCGGGCCTGGGACGCGGAGGTCGAGTCATGCGCCGCAATGATGGCGCTCGAATCCCAGAAGTTCACCGCCGGTTCGCCAGGAATTCTTCGACGACCCCGGGCATCGGGACGCCCTTGAACCGCGGTATCGGGCCGGTCTTGAGAGGCCGGGAGAGTTTGCCGCTTTCGTACAGGCGCTCAAGCTTGCGTTCCAACGACGTCATCTTCCGTGCAGGCTTGCGTGGCAGGACCATTTCGGCCACGGGGCGGTTGCGCGAAACGACGACGACGCGCTTGCCCTCGTGGACGGCGCGGATCGCCTCGCTGACGTGGGCCTGGAAATCCCTGACGCCGTAGGTGACCTCTTTCATATGTGTATACGATACTTACGTGATCAGGGTGGTTCAAGCCCGATTGCGGTAACCGTCCGCGATTCCCGACGGCCTGACGTCATCTCTCCACCTTCCCCTCCCGCTTCCCGCGCAGCGACTCCAGGATCCGCAGGTAACTGAACATCCGCGGCTGCGGGACCTCGCCGCGCTCGACGGCCTCGCGGACGCCGCAGCGGGGTTCGTGATCGTGGGTGCAGTCGCGGAAGCGGCAGCGGGAGACGTGTGGCGCGAACTCGGGGAAGTACGAGGCGAGCTCGCGGGCGGAGATGTCCCAGAGGCCGAAGGAGCGGATGCCGGGGGTGTCGATGACGCGGAGGCCGCCCTCGAGCTCGAGGAGCGACGAGCCGGTGGTCGTGTGCTTTCCCTTGCCGCTTCGCTCCTGGACGTCGCCGACGCGGATCTGGAAGGACGGGTCGAGCGCGTTGACCAGCGACGACTTTCCGACGCCGCTCTGGCCGACGAAGGCGGCGAGCTTGCCGGCGAGGAACGCCCGCAGCTCGGGCAGGCCTTCGCCGGTCGCGGCCGACACGACGGCCACCGGCGAGCCGGCGTCGCGGAAGACCTGGAGCTGGGCCTCGAGGACGGTGCGGTCGGCGGCCGTCATCAGGTCCGCCTTGTTGACGCAGACGAGCCCCGTCGCGCCGCCGTAGGCCGCGGCGACGAGGAAGCGGTCGACGAGCCGCGGGCGGAAGTACGGCTCCGCGGCGGCGGAGACGATCGCGACGACGTCGATGTTGGCCGCGATCACTTTCTCGACGTGGCCGAGGAACGGATCGGGACGCGAGAGCCGCGTGCGGCGCGGCATCACTTCCACGACCTCCCACCCGCCGCCGCGATCGGCGAGGCGGACGTCGTCGCCGGGTGCGAGCCCCTGGCCCACGGAATCCCGCGCTTCGATCTCCTCACCGTCCGCGACGGCTCGGCACGTCCCGGGCCCGACGCCGACGACCAGCGCCGGCCGCCCGGGCGCGGCGAGTTCGTCACCCGCCGTCTCCGTCCTCGCTCCCTCCTGCGCCAGCAGCCTCGCGGCCCAGTCGCCGATGGAGTCCTTCCGCCGGCGCACGTTCCGCTCCACCGACGGCGCGTCCTCCGACCCGTCCCACTCCTCTTCCTTCCGCGACGTCTTGAAATACGCCGCGGCGCGCCGCGCCTTCGCCGCGCGCTTGAACAGCATCCGCTTCTGGTTCTTGTCGAGTCCTTCAAGTCCGTCGAGCGTCTTGCGGCGAAAGTCGTTGCCCATGGCTGGGGTATCTCCGGTCGATTGGTTAGGTTGAAGTGCGCACCGGCTCCCGGGAGGGAGTCCTCGAGTGAGTTGCGCGCCGCCCTGTCGACCGGGGTGAGGCCTGCCGGCTGAAGTGCCTAGGCGAGGCCGGCGGGTCGAAGGGAGGCGCGCGCGGCGACACGATGAGCGTGAGTCATCGGCATGGCGGGCCTCCTTTCGCGAGTGAAGAAGTGAAACGACGGGCGCGAGTGTATCGATTCGCGGCCGGTGGATTCAACGCCGAACGTGCGGGAAAGGTTCGCGGGCGATTTCGCGCTGGCGCGGGTTTCGCGGGCATGCCAGACTTCGGCCCGCGCGACGGGAGCGCCAACCTGGGCCCTACCAAGGAGAGAGGTCGTGGAAAACAAGTCGGCGGAAACGACGGCGAAGGGCCCGAGCGCGATCAACGCGACGGTGGCGGAACTCATGGCGATCGCGGCCTCGGTCGCAGCCGGTTTCGAGGCGGGCGTCGAGTACCACGTGAGCGCGGCGCGCAAGGCGGGGCTGACGGACGAGGACCTCGTGGCCGCGGCGAACGTCGGGTTGAAGCTGCGCCAGGCGTCGATGGAGAGCACGGTGAGCGCGGCGCGGGCGTTGCTGGCGCCGGGCGAGAAGGGGCATGAGCACGGTCACGAGCACGGCCACGAGCACGGCGAGGGCGGTTGCGGATGCGGGCATGGAGGCGGCGGGTGTGGGGATGATCACGGCCATTAGGGCCGGAAACGACAAACGCCAAATTTCAAGCGGCAAGGAAACGCCAAACGGAAAAAGGCAAAAAGCCAGGGCGAGGTCGGGTGTCACGGATTCCAGAACAGGCGGGGCGAAAGCTCCGCCTGTTTCATTTTGCGGCCGTGGCCAGGTCCGTCTCGAACTCCCCCAGCGACTCCTTCGACACGTTCCCTGAACCTGCCCGGGCTTCGCGCGCAAGCTCGGCAGCTTTCGCGGTTTCCCCCATCTTTGCGGCGACGGCGGCCTCCCGGGCGCAGGCGACGGCGTGGGAGCCGGGGGAAGCGACGGACTGGCGGGCCGCCGCGGCGAGAGCGCGGGACTCGGCGAGGTCGCGCGGCTCGACGAGGCGCGAGAGCGTGATGAACGCGTTGATCGCGCGCCCCGGCGTGCCGGCCTCTTCCCCCGCGGCGATCGCCTCACGCAGGCAGGCCTCGTTCTCGGCGGTGCGCCCCTGGCGGCGCCGGATGTCGGCCGCGAGGATGAAGGCGGAAATCCGGCCGGCGGCGGGAGTGTCGGAGCGCAGGTAAGCGAGCGCTTCAGAGAGGATCTCTTCGCAACGCGCCGTCTCGCCCAGGTCGAGAAGCACCGTGGCGTAGACGACGAGGGCCCAGCCCTCCTGGGCGCGCCGGCCGAGCGCGTCGGCGACGGAGAGCGCTTCCTCGAGGAGAAGGCGGGCTCGCCCCGGGAAGCCGTCGCGGAGCTCGGCGTGGCCCAGGGTGTTGAGCGCGCCGATGAGGTGGCGGCGTTCGCCCGTCGCGCGGTGGAGCGCGATGCACTCCTCGAGCAGCGGCCGCGCGGCGGCGCGGTCTCCCTCGCCCATGCGCGAGTTGGCGATGTTGGCCAGGAGGATGGCCAGGATGCCGCGGTCCCCCGAGCGGCGCGCGGGACCCAGCGCTTCGGTCCAGATCCGCTCGGCCTCCAGGTGGTTTCCCTCGTCGCTCAGGAGGTTGCCGAGGGTGACCTGAAGCGCGGCCAGCGCGGGGACGAGCCCGAGGTCGCGGGTCATCGTCTCGGCGAGCCGGGCGCACTCGAGGGCTTCCGCGCGGCGCCCCATGACGCGGAAGATGGAGACGCGGCCGACGAGGGTCGAGGCGGTGCTGCCGCGGTCGCCTGTGGAGCGGAAGAGATCGACGGCCTCGGCGTTGGCGGCGAGGGCCTCGTCGAGGCGGCCGACGTTCCGGAGGAGGACGGCGAGGGAGCGGAGGGCGCCGGCGAGGAGGGTGGGGTCGTTCAGTTGACGCAGTGCGTCAATCGCCTCGCGGTAGTCCGCCAGCGCCGGGTCGTACCGTCCCCACCGCTGCAGGATCTGCCCGCGGCAGATCAGCCCCTTCGCGCGCCGCAGCCGCGACGGAGCGTCCCTGCCCGCCGACTCCGCCAGCAGCGCTTCCGACTCCGCGACTCCTTCCTCGAACCGCGACACCGCGATGAGGCCGACGATGCGGAGGGCCCGCAGGTCCGGCGACGGCGCGCCGGCCACCTGCGCCGCGTGCTCCGCGGCGTCGAGCGTCCCCTGCCCGCTGCGCGCCCGCTGGGCCCAGAGCGCGACGGCGAAGGCCGCTTCAGCCTTCTGCGACTGGGTCGCCGCGGGGTCGGCCTCGATGCGCGCGAGGAGCGCCTCCACCGGCTCGCCGCGGCCGCACACGATCGTCGCCTTGAGCTCGATCAGCGCCGCCTCCGGGCCCGCGCCGAGACGCACCGCTTCGTGCCCTGCCGCCGCGGACTCGTCCCACGCCTTCCCGGCCAGCGCTTCCCGCGCGACGTCCAGCCAGAGCTTCGCCGCTTCCGCCGGCTTGCCCTCGAGGTCGCGCTGGCGCGCCGCGAGCGACCTCGCCGGCCGGCCCGTGCGGGCTTCCAGCGACGTCGCCGCCGCGCCGTGAAGCCGCGCGCGGTCCTTCTTCGTCAGCAGCGAGTAGGCGGCCTCCTGGAGAAGCGATTGCCGGAACGCGTACTCGGCGTCGCCGGGGAGGAGCGACGCGGGGCGTGGCTCGACGACGTCTTCGCGTTCGGCGGCGGCGACGTCGGGCGAGGCCTCGCGACCGGCGAGCTCGGAGAGAACGCCGCGCCAGAACGACCGGCCGAGGACGGAAGCGGTCTTCACCGCGTCGCGGGGAGAAGCCTCGAGCATGTCGAGGCGCGCGACGAGAAGGGCCTGGAGCCCGTCGGGGAGTTTTTCCGGGCGGCGGGCCAGCCGCGCCGGGTCGCCTTCGAGGAACCCCTCGTTGTCCAGCCAGCGCGCGAGTTGCGCGGCGTAGAACGGCGAGCCGCCGGTGCGCTCCCGGAGGAACGCGCAAAGCTCGGGGGACGCCGGGCGGCCGAGCGCGTCCGCCGCCAGCCCGGAGAGCGCTTCCGCCCCGAGCGGGCCGAGCTCGACTTTCTCGAACCCTGCGGGGGTTTCGAGGCCGCGGCGCGCCGTCAGCAGGATCGTGACGGGCGAGCCGGCGAGGCGCGGGGGGAGGGAAGCGAGCAGGGCGAGAAGCGCCGGGTCGGCGTTTTCCATGTCGTCGAGGCAGATCGCCGCCGGGGCGCGGGCGCGGAGCCAGTCGACCCAGGCGTTGCGCGTCTCGTCGGCGGCGCGGGCGGGGTCGAGCGCCGCGAGCCGCGGGCCCGCCGCGCCGGCGCCGATCGACAGGGCGAGGAGCTGCGAGCGGATTTCCCGGTCGGCGGCATCGAGCGAGGCGGGAAGTGTCGCGGCGAGCCACGAGGCGGGCGGCTCCGCGCCGGCGGCGTGCCGCACGAGGTCCGCCAGCGCACCGAGCGGCGCCTTGCCGCCCTCGGGAGCGCGCCCCGTCGCGGTCCAGCTCGACGCGCCGACCTTCGCCAGGAATTCCGCCGCGAGCCGCGTCTTGCCGATGCCGCCTTCGCCCTCGATCAGCACGAACACGCCCTTCCCCGCCGCGTGCTGCTCCAGCAGCTTCGCCAGCTCCGCTTCCCGCCCGAAGAACCCGCCGCCCGGGGCCTCGGCCGCCGCCTTCACCGCCAGCGCCTCGAACGTCTTGACCGGCTCCGTGCGTCCCTTGGGGAGGACGTCGCCGCCGAAGCGGTACTCGACGCCGCGGAACGTCGCGCGCTCGACGGCCTGCGTGACCAGGACGGACCCGGGCCGCGCCGCCGATTCCATGCGCTGCGCCACGTTCACGGCGTCGCCCATCGCCGTCGGGCGGTCCCCCGCGACCGACCCCCAGAGCGCTTCGCCCGTGTTGATCCCGATCCGCAGCGCCAGCGACAGCCCGCGTTCCCGGTTGAACGCGGCGACGGCCGCCTGCATCGCGAGGCCGGCGCGGACCGCGCGGAGCGGGTCGTCCGCGTGGGCCGTCGGCGCGCCGAACACGGCCATCACCGCGTCGCCGATGAACTTGTCCACCGTCCCGCCCTGCGCCTCGATCGCGCTTCGCAGAAGACGGAACAGTGCGTCGATGATCTCCGTGACGTCCTCGGGGTCCATCTGTTCGGACAGCGACGTGAACCCCGAGAGGTCGGAGAACAGCACGGTGAGGATGCGGCGTTCGGTGGCGGGCGGGGGCATGGAAGGAAGCGGAGTGTCGCGGTTGGGGCGGTGGGGGCCAAGGGTGAAGACATCGACTCGGAGGAGCAGGGATTTGGTCGGAAGCGAGGCGAGCGCGACTGCCAAGGGCGAATCACAGACTATTTCGTTCCGACGGATTGATTCTGGTCGCGCGGCTTGATGCGATATCGGGTTCCCCCTTTGACAGAAGGAGCACATGTGCCGCTCATTTCAGCCTTCTACGGAATCCTCATCCGGATGTTCTACAACGACCACGCGCCTCCGCACTTTCATGCCATCTACGGTGAGTTTGAACTCCGGGTCGAGATCCAGCCGCTTCGAATCCTGACCGGCGACGCGCCGCCGCGGGTCAAGGCGCTCGTTTTCGAATGGGCGTCGAGGCACCAGGTAGAGCTGCTCGCAGATTGGGAGCTCGCCCGACAAGCCCAGCCTCTTGTTAACATACCTCCGTTGGATTAGGAGCAGCGCCGTGGACGCCGTGCACAAGATCACGCGATTGGAATTCGGAGCTGAGCTGTCTCTGCGGCTCACCTTCGAGGACGGGAGCGCGAAGACCTTCAGTCTCGCACCTCTCGTCCGAAAGGGAGGCGTGTTCGCGCCACTTGCGCAGGCCGCGGAATTCAGGGCGGCGAAAATCGCGCCGGACGGTCGGTATGTCGAGTGGCCGAACGGTGTGGATCTGTGCGCGGATGCCTTGTATCTCGAAGGGATCCCTGCGCCGAGTGTCGTTTCGGAGACTTAGGCTGTCGCCGCGCCAATGCCGACGCGGGCGTCGCGACTCCGATGCTGGCGAGTCGCCGGGATCGCGCTGGCGGCCGAAGCTCCCAAGGGTCAGGACTGGTTGTTCAGCAGCGCAATCAGTGCCGCGAAATCGCCGAGTTGCTTCTGAAAGTTGTGAAGGGGTCTTCCGTCCTCCAGTTCTACTTCGGACAGGTCCTTCGCCATCATCGAAAACGTGCGCGCCGCCTTTGCTGCAACCACACGGAATCGGGCGAGTGCGCGTGGACCCAGGGAATCCAGTGAATGAACCTGACTCGGCGCGGATTCGCACCCCTCTAGAAACACAAGGAGCTCCGGAATTTCCGGTCGGGAGTCCTTCAGGGCGAGTTTCATCAGAACGCACATGGCCTTGAGAAAAAACTCAGACGACGCCACGAATCGGCGCCCTCCCAGCGAGAATCCAGAGTCACCGGCTGCCCCTTCCGACATCGCCGTTCCCCCTTGTTCGACGAGTCTGCTCAACTCTCGGTTCCGATGATCTCCTCGACCGACTTCAGCTTCTCCTTCATCACGAAGTCGTAGATTCCGCGCACGATCTGCCCCGGCAGGCCTGGCCCGCCGTACACGAACGACGTGTACAGCTGGACGAGGGAAGCGCCGGCCTTCATGCGCGCGATGGCGTCCTCCGCGGTGGCGATCCCGCCGACGCCGATGAGCGGGAGGCGCTTGCCGACCTTCGAGCGCACTTTGCGGAGCATCGCGAGCGACTTGTCCCGCAGGGGCTCGCCGCTGATGCCGCCGGGGCGCTCGGGGAACGGGTTCTTGAGCGCGCTGCGGTCGAGCGTGGTGTTGGAGATGACGAGGCCGGAGGCGCCGCCCTCGAGGGCGCCGGCGAGGGCTTCGTCGAGCTGGGCGTCGTCGAGGTCGGGGGAGAGTTTCACCAGGACAGGGCGCGGTTTGGCGAGCTTGCGGTTCACGGCATCGACGGCCGCGAGGATGTCGAGGAGCGCGCGGCGGCTCTGGAGGCTGCGGAGGCCCGGCGTGTTCGGCGACGACACGTTGACGACCGCGTAGCGCATCTCCTCCTTGAACGCGTCGAACACCGCGGCGTAGTCGGCCGGCGCGTCCTCGGCGGTCGTCGCCTTGTTCTTGCCGAGGTTGATGCCGAGGATTCCCTTGAAGCGCTTCTCGGCGATCCGTTTCTTCACGGCCGCGGCGCCCAGCGAGGG
Source organism: uncultured Planctomycetia bacterium (assembly GCA_964590435.1). Taxonomy (GTDB): domain Bacteria; phylum Planctomycetota; class MHYJ01; order WSZJ01; family WSZJ01; genus WSZJ01. The sequence continues at coordinate 32,154 of CAZPWT010000003.1, read as the reverse complement.
AAAGCCGAGCGCGTTCAGCAGCGCGCGCGCTTCCGGCAGCCGCCAGACGCGCGGGCGGTCGTTGCCAGGCTGGGGGCGCGGCGTGACGGTGCCGATCTCGACGCAGCCGAAGCCGAGGGCCATGAGGGCGGCGACGGCGTCGGCGTTCTTGTCGAGGCCGGCGGCGGCGCCGAGGGGGTTGGGGAACGTGAGGCCGAAGGCGCGGACCTCGAGGCGCGGGTCCTGCGGGCCGGCGAAGGTGCGGAGGATCGCGAGGCCGCCCGGCGCGGCCTGCGCGGCGCGCATGGACTTCAGCGCGAGGCCGTGGGCGCGCTCGGGTTCGAGGGTGGAGAGGATGGGGTAGACGAGGGAGCGGTACATCGATTCACATTGAAGCTTGAGGAGCGATCCGATGTCGCCGAGTTTTCGTCTACGGTTCCGGCGGCGGTTTGATCAATCCACGAAGGGTGGTCAATAGTCGAGGAACGTCCTTTTCGAGCGTGTCCCAGACGGTCGCAGGATCCACCCTCGCGCACGAGTGGGCCAGGATGTTGCGAAAGGCGACGATCCGTTTCCGCTCGGGAATGGAATCGGCAATGGCGGGATCGAGTTTCGTCAGCTGCGCGATGGCCTCGCCGATGATCTCGAACTTCTGCTCCACGGCTGATCGGAACATGTCGTCGGAGAGGAATTCCTGAAGAGTACGTCCGGCTGCGAAGCCCTGAAGTGCGATTGCCGCCTTCTTGATGTCGTTCAGGAGAACCTGCGGATCAGGCGGCATAAAGTGTTGTCCGACTTCCACGAATCTCATTCAGGAAGTATGGGTTGTCGACGGCGGATGTCTCGACCAGGTCGACATCCCTTGCGAACAGGTCCTGCAGGGCGAACAGCAACCCGAAGTAGGCATCCGCGCGTCCGTCGACAAATTCGCGCGGAAACTCGACGAGAAAATCCAGGTCGCTCCTGGCCGCGTCGAAGGTTCCCTTTGCCGCAGAACCAAACAACTCCAGTCTCCGCGCGCCAAATCGTTGGCAAAGCGTGGAGATTGCCGGAAGCCGGTCCTGGACGAATGGGGGAATCATGGCTGGAACATCTTAGCTCCTCGAGGCGGTGAAGCTCACCGCTTTGTCAGGCGAAGCAGTGCGTCCAAGGCTTCGCCGAAGCTGCTTTCCAAGCCGTCCGCCGTCGCACGGGCCTCGAGATTCTCGAAGTCGGGGCGCGCCAGGATCGGTCCCTTCAGGGAACCTTCCATTTCCTCTCCCAGCCGATCCTTGAGGAACCCGGCAAATCCGGCGACGAGACGGTCCATGCGGTCCAGCTCGCCGAGGAGAACGGGGACGCTTCTCGACTCCCAGTACCCGCCTTCGTCACTCACCGTGAGTTCAAAGCCGAGGTCGCGCGCGGCGTCGAGGACGGCGATGAGCGTCAAGTGGGCGCGCAGGAAGTTCTCGCGGCCACCACAGCGCGGGTCGGCGGCGTACTGCGTCTTGCAGGCCCATTCGGAGTACCAGCGGCCGAGAGTGCGGGGGACGGGAAGCGCGACGATCGCGCGGCCGTCGCTGGTCCGGCAGGGAAAAGTTTCCGGGAAGCGCGCGACACCGAAGAAGGCGGTCTCGGCGCCTTCGAAGTGCACACGGAACAGCGCGATGTCTTCGGGTTCGACCAGGTCCCAGGTCTCCGATTCATCAATGCTCTTGGCGACGCGCGGGCGCCCTGCGGTGTCGTAAACGACGGGCACCGAGAGGCCGCCCAGCGGGAACTTTCTCGCCGATGACCCTTCAAAATCCATCAGCCAGTCGTCAACGCGTCCGGATTTCAGCGCGGCAACGCGCAGGCGCAGGTCCTCGAGCCGCCGGCGTACGTCGGCGCGGCTCGTCGAGCCGGGAAGTGCGAGTGTGTAATGAAGGGTGAGGCCCATGAGTGCCGTCCTTTCGAAAAGGGGTTTCGACAAAGTGAATCGAATCGCCGATTCGGGGATCAAGACACCCCCCGCGACTTTCTTTCGTTCCCCGAGGGGAAAAATCCACTTTTCGGCAGCGAAAGCGTGCAATTCCGGAGGCCTCTGTCCGTTCCTGTAGCGACTCTCACTGAAGAGGCCCGATGAACCGCCACCTCGCCGCGTTCCTGTTGTGCGCACTTCCCGCCGCCGCCCAGAACGCGGAGGCCCAGAAAGCGCTCGCGCGTTACACGGAGCTCCGCCCCGCCGACAAAGACCTGTCCATGTACCGCCTGGACTGGGCGCCGGACCTGGCGGAGGCGCAGAAACGCGCTTCGAAGGAAAAGCGCCCGGTCCTGCTGATCGTGATCCACGCGAAGTACGGGGACATGATCACGGGGCACTGCTGAGCGACGGCGACGCAGGCGCGGGGGCTCGCCCTCGCCGACGCGGCGGTCGCCGCGATGCTGAAGGAGTTCGTGGTGGTGTCGTGGCACGGGCACCGGGACGACAAGGACATCCCGCAGGTGGTGCAGGACCTGTGGGCGGCGAAGTTCAAGGCGGGCCCGGGCGGCGGGCAGCAATCGAACGTGGACGCGTGCGTGCTGGATGCGCAGGGGAAGCTGGTGCGCAAGTGGGACGCGATGGCGCCGCGCGGGGAGCGCGGCAAGGGCGACACGCTGCGCGGGGACCCGTTGCCGCGACACTGGCGCGGGAATCTCACGGAAGCACGGAAGACGCTTGGGCTGGGCGAGCCGGGAGAGCCGCGCGCGGTGAAACTGCCGGGGCTTCCCGAGGGAAACGACTCCGGGATCCGCGTGTTTACTCGTCTCAACGACAAGGGCATGCCCGCGTACTACGCGCCGGTGGTCGAACTCGCGCCGATGTCCGCGGAAGACTGGGCGCTGCTCGCCCTTCCCGCGAAGACCGCGAACCTCAGCGCCTCCGCGTTCCTGCCGTGGCTGTCCAAGATGTTCCCGGGCGGCGTGATGGAGCGCACGGACCAGGAGACGAAGAAGGTGTACGACGTCACCGGGGCGTCCGGCGACCTCGCGCTTGAACCCGCCGGATCGAAGGGCGAGACGAAGTTCGCGCTTCTGCACGGCAAGGTCACGCTCACCGACTCGGGCGGCGGCGATTTCTCGTACTCGGGGGAGCTGCGCGTCGTCGTCGAATACCGTGGCGGCAAGGTGAGCGGGCTGAAGGGTGTCTTCGAGGGGACGTACCCGCGCAAGGGGCCGCAGGGAAGCGGGGGGTTCGAGTTCGAGCTGACCGGCGTCTTCGAGCACGTGGCGAAGTAGGCCGCGGCCACGGGCTTGCCGCGGGCCACGCGCCCGCCATACCATGCCCGCCGCCCACAGGGAGGGAGGCGGCCATGTCGCACGAACCGTCGAAGACTGTCGTCGGGGTCGAATCGTTCCAGCGGATCCTCAGGATCCTGCAGGTCGCCACCTCCTCGCTCGAGCCGAAGGTGCTCTTCAGGAACGTCGTCGACTCGATCCTCAAGGAATTCCCGCACTTCTATCACGTGTCGGTCTTCCTCGTGTTCAAGCACTCGGGGGTGCTGGCCCCGATGGCGATCGCGGGGGACACGCCGGAAGTGTTCGTGGACAAGTTTCCGGGCGGCTACACGCAGAAGCTCGACGTGGGGTTGCTGGGACGTGCGTACAAGACGGCGCGGACCGTGCTCGTGAACGACGTGACGGCGGACCCCGGGTACCACAGCGCGGTGGCGCCGACGACGCTGAGCGAACTCTGTGTGCCGCTGCGGGTCGCGGGCGAGGTCATCGGCATCCTGAACCTCGAGAGCCTCCAGCGGAGCGCGTTCGCGAAGGAGGACGTGGAGTTCTTCGAGATCCTCGCCGAGCACCTCGCCAACGCCGTGCGGAGCAGCCTCGTCCAGGACCAGCTCGCCTCCAGCGCCGGCGCTCCGGCCGAGCTCGCCGACCCGCAGCGCGCGGCCGAGCGCACCTGGCGCGACGTGGTGAACCGCCTTCCCGTCCCGATCCTCAAGGTCGGCACGGACGGGGCGATCGTCTTTGCCAACGACGCGGCCCTGAAGCGCGCTGGCCAAGCGAAGGACGGGCTCGCCGGGCGCAGGTTCGAAGAGCTCCTCGAAGCCGCGGCGCGCGACGCCTGCCGGAAAGCGCTTCTCAATCCCGACGGGAAACCGTTCGAGGCCAGGATTGCGCTGGGCGCGCCGGGCGTCTGGCTGGCGTTCCCGATGAAAGAAGGGAAGCCGCCGTACGCCTGCCTGTACAAGCTGAAAGACTGAGGGCTAAAGCCGGCCTGAGTCGCCGCGCCGCGCCCGGAGCAGCCACAGGAAGAACGGCCCCCCGATCATCGCTGTGACGACGCCGACGGGGAGCTCTTCCGGCCGCGAGAAGTACCGCGCCGCCCCGTCGCAGAGGGCGAGGAACCCGGCGCCGGCGAGGGCGGAGACAGGGAGGGCGAGGCGGGCGTCGGGGCCGGTGATGAGCCGGACGCAGTGGGGGACGATGAGCCCCACGAATCCGATCGGGCCGCAGACGGAGACGGCGGCGGCGGTGCCGAGCGAAGCGCCCAAGAGGGTGAGGAGCTGCGCCCGCGCGACGTGGACGCCGCGCGTCGCCGCGAGGTCCTCCCCCGCGGCAAGCTGATGGAGGTCGCGGCTGGCGGCCATGAGGATGGCCATGGAAGCGGCGCACCAGGGGGCGCATTGACGCAGTGCGTCATAGCCGGCGGTGTCGAGGCCGCCCGTGAGCCAGCGGATGACGTGGACGGCGCGCGTGGCGGCGACCTTGTTGAGGACGATGAGGGTGAGCGCGGAGAAAAGGAGCGAGATCGTGATCCCCGTGAGCACGGTGTCGCCGGGGGCGAGGCCGCCGCGGCGGCGGGCGAGCGCCCAGACGAGGCCGATGGCGCCCAGGCCACCGATCATCCCCGCGACGGGAATGCCCCCCGGGATGCGGGCAAGCGCCGTCTCGCCGGCAAGCAGCACCACGAACGCCGCGCCGCTGGAAATGCCGAGCGTGTACTCGCTGGCGAGCGGGTTGCGAAGCCAGGCCTGCATCGAAGCGCCGGACATCGCGAGCGTCGCGCCGACGACGAGGCCGAGAAGCGCCCGCGGCAGGCGGAGCTGGCGGAAAATCTCGCCCGGCGTCCCTTCCGCGCCCCACGGGATGAAGGTCGCGCCGATCATCGGGGCCACAAAAGCCGCGAGCGCCGCGAACCCCAGCGCCGCCACGAGCGCGAACGCGAACCGGCTCTTCGTGAGTGCCGTCATCGCCCGGTCTCCGGGGCCGGCAGCACGACCGGCGTCCCCAGCGTCGGGTGCGGCGCGACCACGATCGACGTCCCGAACGCCCGCGTCAGCGTGTCGGCTGTCAGCGCTTCCGAAGGCGTCCCCACCTTCTCGATGCGGCCGTTGACGAGCACGGCGACGCGGTCGCAGAACATCGCGGCGAGGGTGACGTCGTGGGTGACGGCCAGCGCCGCGATCTTGCGGGAGCGGCAGAGGTCGCGGACGAGCGTGTAGGTCTGGACCTGCGCGGCGAGGTCGAGGTTGGCGGTCGGCTCGTCGAGGAGAAGGACGCGCGGCTCCTGTGCCAGCGCGGCGGCGATCGCGACGCGCTGCTGCTGGCCGCCGGAGAGGGTGGCCATGCGGCGTGAAGCGAGTTCGGAGGCGCCGGCGGACTGGAGGGCCTGCTCCGCGGCGCGGACGTCCTCGTCGCCGTCGAACCACCCCGAGGCGCGGCGCGGGTGGCGGCCGAGGAGGACGGCTTCCAGCGCGGAGAAGTCCCAGAGCGGCGGCGCGTCCTGCGCGACGAGCGCCGCGGCGCGGGCGAGCTCGAGGCGAGGCGTGGAGGCGAGCGGTTTGCCGTCGAGGAGGACTTCGCCGGACGAAGGGGCGAGGAGGCCGAGAAGCGCGCGCAGGAGGGTCGTCTTGCCGGAACCGTTAGGGCCGATGACGGCGGTGAAGGTGCCGGCCTCGACGCCGAGCGTGACGTCGCGCAGGATCGGATCGCCTCCGTAGCCGGCCGTGACCGAGCGCGCTTCCAGGATCACCGCAGTGCCTCTCCCAGCACCTTCAGCGACTGGTGCATCCTCGACCCGGGCGCGAGGATGAAATCCTGCGGCAGCACGCGAACGCGCTTCGAAGTCACCGCGGGAATGGCCGGCAGTTTCGACCAGGCGGCGAGCGCCTCGGCGTCCGTGGGCGGGGCGACGCTGTTGAGCTCGAGGATGACGTCGGGGGCACGCGTGACGAAGTCTTCCGGCGAGACTTTCACGAAGTCCTTCTTCACGTCGCCGAAGACGTTCTCACCGCCAACTTTGGCGGCGAGCTCGCTGACGAAGCCGGTCCCGCCGGCGACGTAGACGTCCTGCGGCGCGTCGGCGAGCCGCTCGACGACCAGCGCGACCCGGACGCGCGGCGCGTTCTTCCAGCGGGAGGCCTCGGCTTCCATAGCGGCCTCGAGGCGTCCGCGCGCCGCGGCGGCTTCCTTCGCCAGGCCCGTGGTTTTCCCGAGGATGTCGTACTGCTGAAGCGCGTCGGCGAGCGTCAGCGTGCCGACCTCGACGACGGGCAGCCCCGCGGCCTTCAGCTTCTCGAGCGCCTGCGGGTGGCTCGCGGCCTCGACGACCGCGTCGGGTTTGAGCATCGCGATCCTCTCGGCGTTCGGGCTGGTGAAGTCGCCGACGATTTCAACGGAAGCGGCGGCGGGGGGCCAGGAGCAGAAGCGCGTCCGGCCGAGGACGCGGTCGCCGGCGCCGATGTCGAACAGGATGTCGGTGACGCTGGGGACGAGGGAGACGATGCGGCGGGCGTCGGCGGGCGGGGCGCGACGGACGGCGGCGCGGGGCCAGGCCAGCACGGCGGCGATGGCGGCGGCGAAGAGGACGGCGATGAGGGCTTTCAGCGACATGAGGGGGGGCCACTCTAGACGGGCGAACGGGGGGCTCCAAGGCGAAACAGAGAGCGCGTGAAACAAGCGAGCGCCGTCGGCGATCGGATCTCGCGTCCCGCCGTCGCTAACTGCCGCGACGGCGTGCCGCTCGCCCCGATCGCTCGCCGTCTCTCGCTTGTTTCGCGCGCTCTGGGAAAACGGCATCAGCCAAGGCGGCGTGAGGTCATGCGGCCCAGTTCCAACTGCTCCCGGTGCGCCCCCAGCAGGCGGACGTCTCCCTCTGAGCGTGAAATAAATCGCCGTGGGCCGGGGCGAAGTCGGCCTCAAATGGAAACGCTGGCGAGAAACAGAAGCCTCAGCCGACGCAGCCCTGGTCCGCGGCGATTTTTTCTCACGCTCAGAGGGAGGCCCGCGGTTTGCGATCTCACCCGCTTCGGACTTGCATCGGCCCGACGGTGCGCAACAATCCGCCGCGGAACGGGTGTATCCGCACGCATACGCCCTGTATCCTGTTCGGCCCTTGTTCGGAGATCGGAAAACAGCCCGAACCTTTCGTTCCCTTCTGACGTCTTATCACCAGCCCCCGGGCCGCACGGGGAAAGTGTCTACAGGAGAACCGACCATGTCGAAGCGCCGCCTGGCCCTGCTTTCCGTCGTCCTCGCCGTCGTCTGCCTCGTCAACGCCGACCCGCCGGTGACCGACAACCGGGCGCTGGGCGAGAGCGCGCTCAAGGACCGCGACTGGGCGAAGGCGGAGCAGTTGCTGACCCAGGCGCTGGGCGAGGCGAAGGCCGGGCAGGACGAGATCCTGATCCTGATCGCCACGGCGCAGCAGAACGCGAAAAAGAATGACGAGGCGATCGCTTCGCTCGACCGGCTCGTGAAGGACTACCCGGCGAGCGGGCTGAAGATGAAGGCGCTCTACAAGAAGGGGGACGTGCTGGCGGCGAAGAAGGAATTCGCGCTGGCGGGGCAGATCTACGATGCGCAGGTGGCGGCGATCACGGCGCCCGAGCGCCGCAGGAAGATCGCGATGATCTACGTCGACGCCGGCCGCGAGTTCCTGAACCCCAAGGAAGCCAAGGACCCGACGTTCGTGGCGAACTACCAGGCCGCGCGCAACCTGCTCGTGAAGGCGATCGAGCTCGAGGCGCTGGGCGCGGACGAGGAAGGCGTGCGGATCGACGTGATCACGTGCGAGCTGAAGGGCGGGATGGACCGCAACCAGCTCCGCAAGACGTGCAAGGACTTCTTCGAGAAGTTCCCGAAGTCCGCGAAGCTCGACGAAGCGCTGTTCGCGCAGGGGACGGCGCTGCGCGACACGGGGCGGCCGTTCGACGGCAAGGCGGCGTGGCTGCGCATCCCGGCGGAATTCCCGCAGTCGGCGCGCGCGGCCGAGGCGCTCTGGCTGTCGGCGCTGCTGCACGTGAACGAGGCCGGGCAGACCGGGTCGATCGAGGAACTGCGCCGCGCGCTGCCGCTGCTGCGCCGCTGCGCGAAGGACTACGCCGCTTCTGAATGGGGCCCGAAGGCCGGATACCTGGCCGGGATCGCGCTGACGCAGTACGAGGAGCTGCGCGACGACGCGCGCAAGGAGCTGACGGCGTTCGCGGACGCCATGGCGAAGGACGAGCGCGCCCCCGAGGCACTGCTGCGCGTCGCCTGGCTCTGGCGCGCCGACATGGACGACGCGAAGGCCATCGCCACCCTCGAGGACTTCCTCAAGCGCTTCCCCGATTCCCCCCGCTGGCCGGAAGTCCGCCAGGCGATTGCGGACGTGAGGTTCGAGGCGGCGGAGCGGGCGTTCAAGCGCAAGGACTGGGCGGCGGCGCGGTCGGCGGCGGAGGAGTTCGGCGGCCTGCACCCGACGGACGGGCGCGCGGCGGCCATGGCGTTCCGCGTCGGGCAGACGTACTCGGAGGAAAAGAAATGGAAGGAAGCGGTCGAGGCGTGGATGCGCGTCGCGACGAAGTTCCCCGGCTACAACGAAGGACACCAGGCGCGCTTTGAGGCCGCAAAGCTCTTCGCGAACGAGCTCGGCGATTTTGAGACCTCGATGAAGGAGCTCCCGAAGGTCGGCGGGAACTGGCAGGGGCAGGCGCAGCAGTTCCTGCAGACGCTGCAGAACAAGTCGCTGGCGCTCGCGAGCGAGAAGATCTTCACCAGCACGGAGACGCCGGCGGTGAAGCTGACCGTCCGGAACGTCGAGACGGTCAAGTTCCGCTTCTGGACGCTCGACCTGAAGGACTACTTCGAGAAGCGCGCGTCGACGACCGGGCTGGAGTCGCTGGAAGTCGCGGTGATCGCGCCGGACAAGGAGTGGGACGTCCCGGTGAAGGACTACAAGCGCTTCAAGGAGATGAAGCTCGACGTCGAGCTGCCGAAGAAGGACCCGGGGGCCTACGTGGTGAGCGCGAGCATCGGGACGCAGGAGGCGAAGACGGTGGTGATCGTGTCGGACCTGGCGATGATCGCGCGGGCCGGCCGGAGCGGCGCGACGGTGGCGATCGAGAACCTGCGCACCGGCGAGCGGGTCGACAACGCGACGGTGCGGATGGCGGCGGACGGGAAGCTCGTGAAGGCGTGGAACGAGGACATGCGGCCGTCGACGCTGTCGATCCTGGCCGAGTCGAACGGGCACCTCGCGTTCCGCGACATGGCGCTGGGCGCGCTGCCGGTGGCGCCGAAGCGCGAGCCGCGCGTGCTGATCCTGACGGACCGGTCGCGGTACGGCGACGGGGACGAGGTGAAGGTGAGGCTGGTGATTCGCGACGCGAATGGCGGCGCTTACCTGATGCCGAAGGACAAGAACTACGTCCTGCGCGCCTCGTCGGGCCAGAACGTCGTCTTCTACGAGGGGACGATCGCCCTCTCGAAGGTCGGGACGGCCGCGGCCGCATTCACGCTGCCGAAGGGACTGGGCGGGGTGGTGAACGTTTCCGTCGTGGAGAAGGCGCTTCCCCAGGAGAAGCTTCTCGGGACCGCGCAGGTCGGCCTGTTCGGCGCCGGCGAACGCTTCGTTCATTTCGATTTCATCACGGACGACGCGCCGCATTTCGTGGGCGACAACGTGGACGCGACGGCGATCCTGCGGGACGCGTGGAACCGGCCGATGGCGGACCGGTGGGTGCGCGTGCTGGCGCCGGGCGACCTCGAGTGGCGCGACCTGGCGACAGGGCCGGACGGGACGGTCGCGATCCAGCTCCGCGACACGGACCGGTTCTTCAGGGACGGCGTCGCGGTCGTGCAGCTCAGCGCCGAGGGGGCGATGGAACACCTGCGGATTCCGCTTCTGCCGCGGACGCCCGCGGTCGTGTTCGACGCGGAGTCGCGCGTGACGGAGCCGGTCGTCGCGGGCGAGCCCAAGACGATCGCCTTCACGGCGAAGAAGGCGGACGACACGGCGTTCAGCGGAACGTTCCGTTGGACCGTGGTCCGCACGAACGAGGCCGGCCAGCGCTTCGCGGTCGCGCAGGGCGACGCGACGACGGACAAGGACGGGAAGGCGAAGTTCTCGTGGAGCGCCAACGACGCCGGGCTGCACACGATCACGGTGACGACGAAGGACGCCGATGGGATGCCGACGCGCGCCCAGACGGCGGTGTCGGTGATGGACGACAAGGAAGAGCGCAAGCTGCGTCTGCTGTCGGGCGCGGACGAGTTCGAGGCGGGGAAGGGATTCGAGCTGACGGTGCTGTCGAGGCTGGACAAGGGGCTGGCGTTCGTGACGGTCGAAGGCGAGAAGGTCGAGCAGGTCGTGGCGGTCACGCTCGAGAAGGGGAAGAACGTGGTGAAGCTGGCCGCGCCGCCGTCCACGACGCGCGACTTCACGGTGACGGTGATGATGATGCAGGGCGGGAAGTTCCACGCGGACGCGCGGGACTTCGCCGTGAAAGGCCCGGAGGTGAAGGTCGAGCCGGAGAAGAAGGAAGTCAAGCCGGGCGAGGAGATCGTCGTGAAGGTCACCGCGAAGCCCGGCAGCGAGGTCTGGCTGCTGTCCTCGGCCGAGATCACGACGGGGATCGACACCGGGACGTTCAACCCGGCGCGCCCGGGGCCGTACTTCGCTTCGGATTCCTCGGTCGCGACCACGTTCTCCTGGCAGACGCAGCAGGTCGACCCTCAGCTCCTTGAGGCGCTGGCGCGGCTCGACCAGCTGGACAAGAGCGCCGACCGCCGCGTGATGCTCGAGAAGGACGTGGTGAGGTTCAAGGAGGCGGAGGAGAGCGACCACAACGAGTCCGAGGATTTCGCCCTCGACGGCGGAGGCGGCGGCGGTGGCCGGTATGGCGGCCGCATGGGCGGGAGACGGAACCTCGTCGCGCGCGGCGGCGGGTCGCAGGGTCGCGCCCCGTCGGCGCAGCCGCTGCCCTACCTCTGGGCGACCGCGGAGGCCGGCGCGGACGGGACGGCGACGTTCCGGTTCCGGGCGCCGCTGAAGCGCGAGGACGTCGAGCTCCAGGCGTGGGCGATCGACGGAGGCAACGCGATCGCGACGGCGGAGGCGACGGTCAAGGTGCGCGCGGCGGCGATCGCGGAGGTGCGCTTCCCTGAAAGCGCGGTCGAGGGCGAGAAGACGTCGGTGGTTGTGCTTCTCACGAACTGGTCCGCGGCGGAAGCCGAGGCGTCGATCGTCCTGAACGGCACGGAAACAAAGGTCAAGGTCGCGGCGCGGTCGACGGCGGAGAAGGACCTCGACTGGACGGCGGGGCCGGTAGCCTCGGTGAGCGTCGACGGGGCGAAGCAGGACGTCACGGTGGCGATGCGCGCCAAGGCGCCGTCGGCGGTGGCGGAGAAGGGCGGCGCGTTCACGGCGAAGGCGGAGCTGAAGCTCGACGGGCAGGGGAAGACGCGGATCTTCGTGGCAACCTCGCCGGCGGCGCTGATGGACGCGCTGGCCGAGGGCGGCGACGACCTGACGCGCGCTTCCGACGCGGCGGCGCGGCTGATCGCGCGGCTGGCGCGGAACCGGGTGGAGAAGACGGAAGCGACGAAGCTGGCGGTGATGGAGTTTGCCGCGCTGCGGGCGCAGGGGCTGGCCGATGCGGCCCAGGACGACGCGGCGTGGCCGGTCCTCATGTACCTCGCGGCGGCCGAGGCGAAGGCGGCGGAGTTCGACATCGAGCCTGACCCTTCGATGCTCAAGCAGCGTTTCGCGCAGGCGACGTCGGACGACACGAAGGCGCTGATCCTGTTCGCGCTGTCCCGCGGGAAGCACGCGGAGTACGGCTTCCTGTTCCGCCTCTGGCGCGGCGTCGACTCGCTGTCGCCGAGGGCGCTGGCCTGCGTCGCGCTGGCGATGAAGGCGGCGGGGAAGACGGACGAAGCGAAGGCGGCGCTGGAGAAGCTGGCGAAACTGGCGAAGGACGACCACTGGGAGGCGGCGGCGGCGACGCAGGCGGACGCGGCGAACACGGGGTACGCGACGACGGCGCTCGCGGCCCTCGCGATGGCCGAGATCGACCCGGCGCAGGCGCTTCTCCTGAAGTCCCGCGCCTGGCTCTTGGGCCGTCGTCCGCGGACGGCGTTCGAGCGGGCGGCGCTGGCGCTGGCGATGCAGACGACGCCCGACAAGGGCGGCGTGACGGAGGTCAAGGTGGACGGGCAGTCGGTGAAGGGTTTCGGCGAGGTCGCGGCGACGGACGGCGTCGTGGAGCCGTCCGGGGCCGGGACGTTCTACGCGATGGCGTCGCGCGACACGGGAGCGGCGCCGGAGGCGGCGGTGAAGGTGGCGGTGAAGCGGACGGCGGGGTGGCCGACGCCGGTCGTGGAAGGAAAGCTGGCGAGCCCGGTGGCCGCGGCGGTGAAGGAGCCGGTCGAGAACACGTCGATGGCGAAAGTCGCCGCTGGGAACGCGTTCCCGGTGAAGTACGAACTGACGGTGACCGGTCCGACGACGCAGTACGCGGTGGTGGAGCTGCCGCAGAACACGGGGCTCCGGTTCGCGAAGGGCTCGCTGCGGGTGCTGGTCGGGCCGCAGGCGGAAGCCGAGCGCAAGGTGGAGGTGACGTTCTGGGCGTACGCCGACGCCCCGGGCGCCTGCCCGGAGGTCGAGGTCCTCGCGCCGGGCGCCGCGTATCGCGACGGCTGGACCTGGACGCACGGCGAGAGGTACACGGCGGGAGCGATCCTGTTCGAGAAGAAGAAGTGGAAGGAGTGCCGCGACATCCTGCTGCCGCTGTTCGAGAAGGCGACGCTGAACGACGCGTTCGCGGCCGGCGCGGCGCGGATGCTGGGCTACAGCGCGGTCGAGCTGGGCGAGAACGAGACGGTGGTGAAGTACTTCGAGGTGCTGAAGGAGAAGGCGCCGGGCGAGGTCGTGCCGTTCGACAAGATCCGCGCGGTGGCGAAGGCGTACGCCGCGGTGAACGAGCACGAGCGCTCGATGCAGGTGTCGAGCGGCGCCTGCGACGCGTACTTCCTGCAGGAGGCGAACCTGGCCGGCGCGCTCGAGGACCTCGGGCGGATGAAGGACTCGGTCGCCTGGATGAAGACGCTGCTCTCCGACTACCCCGACAGCCCGCTGAACCGCGACATGCTGTTCGGCTTCGGCCAGCGGATGTATTCGAAGTCCAAGACCGTGCGCCCGTCGGCCGAGAAGAACGACAAGGCGCTGACGCGCGAGGAGCTGCTGGCCGAGAGCGCGGCGGCATTCGAGCACGTGCTGGCATGGTTCCCGGCGCACGAGGAGAACGACCGCGCGATGCTGTCGCTCTGCAGCGCCTACCTCGAGGCGGGCAAGTTCGACCTCGCGGACGCCTCGGCCCGCTCGGCCGCGGCGCGATACGCCAAGTCGCGTTACCTCGACACGTTCGACTACACGCAGGCGTTCTCGCTGTTCGCCCAGCGCAAGTTCCCGGAGGCGCTGACGCTCTGCGACAAGCTGGAGACGTTCGACTACGGCTCGAAGGCTAACCCGGGGCCGGGCGTGATCCGGACCCAGGCGGTGCTGATGAAGGCGCAGATCTTCCACGCGAAGGGAGAGATGGACAAGGCGATCGAGAACTACAAGAAGGTGAAGGAGAAGTCCGCGGACGCGGCGCGGTCGATCGCGTTCCTGGAGCGTGAAGCGATCTCGGTCGCCGACGTGACGACGGCCCCGCTGGCGAAGGCGGCGGAGCTCGAGCTCGAGTACGCCGGCGTGGCCGAGGCGCACGTGCGGGCCTACAAGGTCGACCTCACGATGCTCGCGCTCCGCCGCAAGAACCTCGTCGATGCCTCGGCCGTGGAGGTCGCAGGGATCAAGCCGGTGTTCGAGAAGACGTACAAGCTCGACCACCCCAATGCCCGCCGCCGCGAGAAGCAGACGTTCACGCTCGAACTGAAGGATCCGGGCGCGTACCTCGTCGGCGTCAAGGCCGGCGACTTCTTCGCCTCCGGCATCGTCCTCCGCTCGAATCTCTCGATGGGCGTGCAGGAGGAAACGGCTGGCAACGTCCGCGTGAACATCTCCGACGTCGCCAGCGGAGGCTTCGCCGAGGGTGTCAAGGTGACGATCTTCGGCACGGACGACCAGAAGATCGCCAGCGACAAGACCGACCTGCGCGGCATCTGGGAGACCGCCGGCGTCCGCGGCCTCGCGGTCGTCGTGGCCGAAAAGGAAGGGCACGTCGCAATGTACCGCGGCCAGAGCGTCATCGGGCAGATCGAGGAGTCGAGGAAGCGGCCTTCGCCGGCGGAACAGCCCGCCAAGAAGCTCCAGGAACAGCAGCAGGAACTGCTCGACGCCGAGCTGAAGTCCGCCAACGACGCGATGGAAGATCAATACAACAAGAACTTGAGGAATAGGCAGCAGGGAGTTGAGGTGGAGAGGATGAAGAAGTAGCGGGACAAACGGCCACGAAACGAAAAACGAAAAAGTAAAAGAGAAAAAGGAAAACGCCGGGCCACGGCTTGACTGTGGCCCGGCTTTTCTTTTTTTGTTTTTCCTTTTTCCTTTTTCGTTTCGTGGCCGTTGTTCTTCCCCCTAGTCTCCCCCCGTGAAACGCCTCTTCCACGGCCTGCGCCCCAATGTCCTCTGGCTGGGGTTCGCGTCGTTCTTCACCGACTTCGCGTCGGAAATGGTCTTCCCCCTCATGCCGCATTTCCTCTCGACGGTCCTCCACGCTTCCAAGGCGACGCTGGGACTGATCGAAGGTTCCGCCGACAGCCTCGCGGCGCTTCTCAGGATCTTCTCGGGCTGGGCTTCCGACCGGGTGGGGAAGCGCAAGCCGTTCATCCTCTGGGGGTATGCGCTGTCGTCGGCGATGCGGCCGGTCTACGCGGTGGTGACGGCGCCATGGCATGTGCTCGTGATCCGGTTGACGGACCGGCTGGGAAAGGGCGTGCGGCTCGCCGCGCGGGATGCACTGATCGCGGATTCGTGCGAAAAGGAGGCGCGGGGCCGGGCGTACGGCCTGCAAAACGCCATGGACCAGCTCGGCGCGGCGGTGGGGCCTCTCGTGGCCGGGGCGATGCTGGCGAGCGGGATGGGATTCCGGGAGGTGTTCTTCTGGACCGCGGTCCCGGCGGCGTTCGTGCTGCTGTTCATCGGCGCTCTCGTGAAGGACGTCCCCGTGGCGGCGCAGGACAAGCCGCTCCGGCTCTCGATGCGGCCGTTCAGCGCGAACTTCCGGTGGTTCCTCGCGACCATCGCCGTGTTCACGCTCGCCAACTCCTCGGATGCGTTCCTCGTCCAGCGCATGCCCGAGATCGGCATCCCGCTCAAATGGGCGACCGTCGTGTGGGCGGGGTTCAACGTGGCGCGCGCGCTCACGGCGCTGCCGGGCGGCGCGCTCGCGGACCATTTCGACCGCCGCTACGTCATGCTCGCGGGCTGGTTCGTCTATGCCGCCGCCTACGCCGGTTTCGCCTACTCCGCGACGCCTCTCCCGTTCCTCGCGTGCCTCGCCGGCTACACCCTCTTCAATGCCCTCTCCGTCTCCGTCCAGCGCGCCGTCGTCGCCGATCTCGTCCCACCCGACCTCAAGGGCACCGCGTTCGGCCTGTTCTACTTCGCCATCGGCCTCGCCGCGCTGCCCTCGTCTCTCCTCTTCGGCTGGCTCGCGGAGAGCTACAGCCCGCGGACGGCCTTCCTCGCCGACGCGGGAATCGCGCTGGTCGCCTGCGTGATGCTGCTGGCGGTGAAGAAACCGGCGAAGGCCTGACCGCTATCTCAGGGACGCGCGGACGACGTCCCAGGCGGTGTTGTCCCGGCTTCGGCGCACGAACCAGGTGCCGCCGGCGCCGGAAACGGGGGCCTGCGCGGCGCCCTGCCCGTCGACCGAGAGGACCTCGGTCCAGAATTCCCGGCAGCTTCCGGACTTGAAGAGCTGCTGTTCCTCGACGCCGAGGTCGTTCGAGCGGCCTGTCGGCTGAACGAGCAGGAGGTGGGCGCCATCGGCGCTGAAGGCCACGGAGCGGAAGTCGCTCGTGCGGGTGAACTCGTGGAACTTGCCGGTGGCGGAATCGAGAACGCGCACGGTGCGGGACTCTCCGCGCTCCAGGAATGCGATCAGGGTGTCTTTGGGGGACACTGAGAGGGACTCGAGCGCCTGGCCCGGGGTTTCGTGAAGCACCGTGAGCGCGGGAGTTTCTGCCCCGGCGTCGGCCCGTTCGATGGTGTCGACCGGAAGCGATTCCTTCTGCTTGAGCGGCGTCGAGCGGACGAGGACGGACTTGCCGTCCGCGGTGAAGCACACCGGGGCGACCAGCCGCCGGCCCTGGCGCGGCTCGGCGACGCGCCGCCGAGTCCCTTCCACGTCCTGCAGGACCAGTTTTCCGTCGGCGATGAACGCCAGCACACCGGCGTCCCGCGAGAACGCGAGCCCCTCCTCGGCGCTTCCCAGCTCCCGGTCGGCCTCCTTGCCCGGCGTGGTCACATGGACTTTCCCGCCTGCAATCCAGGAGACGAGGGTTCCGTCAGGCGATGTCTGCCAATCTTCGATGGACGCGGTCGCTGTCACCAGCGTCGCCGGGTTCTTCCCGTCGGCGTCGAACGCGACGATCCGGTGTGTGCCTTCAGGGGCCGTCGCGTCGTTGACCGCGAAACCGCGCTTCCACGGCCAGACGCGCGCGTCGGTGCTCACCGCGCCGGTCGGCGTGTTCACGGCCACTCGCATCGCCCGCTTGGCCTCGGCGGCGGAAGCGAGCAGCAAGGCGAGCACGGCAACGGCAGCGGTGTGGCGCATCGGAATCTCCAGGAAACGCGCGGTTCAGCGCACGTCTTCGACGCGCTTCGAGGCGGAAAGTTCCGCCTTGCCGGCCGCGACCCAGGCGAGGAGGCCGAGGAGGGAGAAGCCAAGGGCGTTGAGGAGGCCGTGGATGTGTTCCATACGGGGGCGGGTGTAGAGGCGTGGGACGGCGCCGCGGGCGACGCCCATGGTGTGGTGGCCGGCGTGGTGCATGGACCAGATGGCGCAGCCGAGGGCGAGGGTGAGGAGGATGCGGGCGGTCCAGCCGGCGAGGCGGGGGACGACCATGAAGAGCGTGAAGAAGCAGAAGCCGCCGAGGGCGAAGGCGAGGAGGAGGGCTCCAGAGACCTGGAGGGGCTTGGAGTGGAGGGAGAGGCCGGTGGCGAGGAGGGGGACGCCGAGCGTGACGCCGGCCGCGAGGACGACGTAGAGGGGGCGGAAGCGGGAGTTCCACCCGCGGAGACGGCGGCCGGCCTGGCCGACGATAACGGGGGCTGTGAGGCCCGCGAAGTGAAAATGGACGGCGAGGAGCAGCACGAACGGTTCCTGCCAGCCGAAGACGTCGATGCCGGCGCGTGAGGCGGTGAGCCAGAGCGAGCCCGGGAGGAGCATGAGCAGGCCGGCGTCGATGGCGGCTTCCTCGGGGCGCGAGAAGCGGTGGTCGAAGAACCGCCCGACGGCGGCGGCGGTGCAGCACACGGCGAACGCGACCCACGGAATCACGAGGGCCGCGGCGAGCGCCCCGGTGGGGACGAAGAACGACCCGAACACGGCCGCGCCGGCCAGCGGCTGCAGCCACGCCGCCGCCCGCCAGGCCGGGGCACCCCGCCCTTCCGGCTCGGCCAGCTTGAGCGCGAGCGGCGTGTTCACCAGCGGCGACAGCACGAAGACGCCGATGATGAAGAGCTGCTCGCCGTACTCGAGCCCCATCGTCGTCCAGCGCTTGTGCACGGCGTAGCCCAGCACGCACCACGCCACGAACCCCGCGGCGGCGCTCCAGCCGAGCAGCCGGGCTGCCCTCTCGTTTCCGGTCGGCATCGCGGCGAGAGAATCGCAGGAGGGCCGCGACCCGGCAACCGGAATCGGGGACGTTGCTCCCCGCCGCGAACGCGGCGAGAATCCCCGCATGCCCGCTTCGCGACGCCGCACCGACGCTCCCGTGGCCGTGATCGACCTCGACGGGACGCTCTGCGACTACGACGGCGCGGCGGCGAGGGACGTGAAGCGGGCGCTGGGCGGCGACAAGGTCAGCGCCGCGACGCGGGCCCGCATCGAGCGGCTCGTGACGTCCCAGCCGGGTTGGTGGGCCGGACTGAAACCGCTTCCCATGGGATTCCGCATCCTGCGGCTGCTGCGCGGGATGGGGTTCCGGCTGGCGGTGCTGACGAAGGGCCCGTCGGGATCGCCCGGGGCGTGGTCGGAGAAGGTCGCGTGGTGCACGGAGCACCTGCCGGACGCCGACGTCACGGTGACGCACGACAAGGCGCTGGTGCACGGCCGCGTGATGGTGGACGACTGGCCGGAGGGGATCGAAGGGTGGCTGCGCTGGCGGCCGCAGGCGCTGGTGCTGATGCCGGCGCAGCCGTGGAACCGCGGGTTCCGGCATGCGCGCGTCCGGCGGATCGCGACGGCGAAGGACCTCGCCCGCGTGAAGCCCGAGCTCGCGGCGATCGCGAAGAGCTAGCGCGCCTGCTCGCGGTGCCACGCCGCCCGCGCCGCGGTCGCCGGGCCGGCAAGCGGCGCGCGCTGCTGGTAGAACGAAGCGGCCGCGGCGTGGAAGAAAGCGCGTTCGGTCGGGGAAAGAGCGGCCAGCGCAGCGTCCCGCAGCACGCGGTGCCGGAACAGCAACTCGCCGTCGGCGCGCATCAGCGAGCCTTCGCGTTCGAGGATCCACCCGGCCTTGCGCGCCGCGGCGAGTTCCTCCGCCACGTCGCGGACGAGGAGGCGTTCGAGCGAGAAGCGCCAGAAGCTGCGGCCGAGGATCGCGGCGGCGCCGAGCGTTTCGCGCAAGTCGGCAGGAAGAGCGGACGGCGTCGCCGCGGGCCCGGCGGGTCCCTCGACCGCCGCGAATCCCCGCGGCAGCGCGGTTCCCGGGAGAGCCGTCGCGAGGATGGAGGGACCAGGAGGGATCGATTCCAGCAGCGCCCGTTCTTCGGCGGAGGTGTCCTCGAGATCCTCGACGCAGAGGAGGCGCGCCCGGGACAGCAGGCGCGTCCACGCCCCGCCGGCCGCCGGCGGGTCCACGTCGGCGTTCAGCCGGAGCCCGAGCGACAGCGCTTCGGCGTCCGCGTCTTCCGCGCTCCCGCCGAGCCGCTTCACCGCGGCCACGACGCGTTCGCCGTCCCACCGGTCGAACCCGCTGGCCGCCGCTTCGGCTCGCAGGATGTCGCCGAGGGCTCCCCAGGGCGAAGGAGGACGTGCGTCGCATCGTCCGCAGGCGACCCAGCCTTCGGCGAACTCGCGCCGGACGGCGCGCAGGATCCGGGAGCGGCCGCTGCCGGCGGGGCCGACCAGCACGATGCGACCGCTGCGGCGGGCTTCCGCCACGAGGCGCCCGATCAGCGCTTCGCTCCCCGGCGGCGGCGCGCCCGCCTCGAACTCCCCGGGCGGGCCGATCTCCTCGACGACTTCGTAAGGCGGAACGGCATCGCTCCCGACTTCGAGGACGGGCATCTCATGGAAGCGAAACCGGCGTGGGACGAGGCGTTCGACGGCCTTGGAGATCCAGAGGGAGCCGGGCTGGGCGGCCTGCGCCATCGCCCGGGCCGCCGCCGAGGGATCGGGTCCGCCGAGGTGAATCCCCGCCCGTGCCGCTCTCCCGCGCTCAGCCGCCATGCGGAGAGCCGCCCGCCCAGCCCGCACGGCTTCTTCCTCGTGCCCCCGCGAATCCACCCAGATCCGTGTCCAGCAACCCTCTCCCCAGGTTCCACCGCTGCCGTCCAGCGCCGCGGGATCCGCCACCACCACCAGCACCAGGGGAATCGCCATCCCCCGATCTTAAGCGACAACTCGAAACCCCCAACCCCAACCGAACCCGGAACTCAGAACCCTGAACCCGGAACTCAACTTCCGGAACCCAAAACCCCAAACCCACCCCGAGCGCCATGAAGTAACCTCTGCGCATGACCGACCGCGAATCCCGCCTCCTCCCCGGCATCCTCGCCCTCCAGCTCAATTACATCTCCAAGGAGCAGCTCGTCGCGGCGATCGCGAAGTGGTCCGACAGCCCGAAGCGCGACCTCGGCCCGCTCCTCGTCGAGATGCGCTTCCTGACCGGCGAGCAGCTCGAGGCCGTCGCGGGCCTCGTCTCCGCGCACCTCGCCCGCGCCACGGGCCGCGGCATCCCCGCCGGTTACGTCCCGACCGCCACCGAGTCGATGGACACGATCGTCATGGCCAAGACCGGCGGCGCGAACACGTCCGCGATCCCGGCCCCGCTCTCTCCCGGAGAGCGCTTCCAGCTCGGCCCCGAAATCGGCCGCGGCGGGATCGCGCGCGTCATCGAGGCGACCGACGCGGAGATCGGCCGCACGGTCGCGCTGAAACTGATGCTCGAGAACGCCCCCGGCGACGCGCTGGAGCGCTTCCGGTGGGAAGCGCGCGTTACGGGGAAGCTCGAGCACCCGAACATTGTCCCGGTGCACGAGGTGGGGGCGCTGCCGGGGTCGAAGGAGATTTATTTCTGCATGAAGCGCATCTACGGGCGCGACATGCACCACGTGATCCGGGAGCGCGAGAGGGACGAGGCGCTGGGGAAAGGGGCGCGATGGACGCTGCGCAAACTGGTGGAGGCGTTCCGGGACGTGTGCCGGGCGACGGCGTTTGCGCATTCGAAAGGGGTGATTCACCGGGATTTGAAGCCGGCGAACGTGATGCTGGGGGAGTTTGGAGAGGTGCTGGTGTGTGACTGGGGGCTGGCGAAGGACAACGGGGAACAACGGCAGGGGCAGGGGGACGGACGGGAGGGGGCAGAGGGCGGGCTGGGGCGAGGGCGGGGGATCGGGCAGGAAGGACCAGCGAAGATGACGGCGGCGGACGCTTCGCGGCCGGTGACGGAGACGGGGGAGATCCTGGGGACGCCGGCGTACATGTCGCCGGAGCAGGCGCGGGGGGAGAGGGACCTGCTGGACGAGCGGAGCGACGTGTATTCGCTCGGGGCGATCCTCTACGAGATCCTGACGTCGCGGCCGCCGTACGAGGGGAAGACGGCGGAGGAGGTGGTGAAGAAGGTCGTGTCGAGCCCGCTGATGCCGCCGTCGGCGAGGGCGCACGTGCCGCCGGAACTGGAAGGGATCTGCCTGAAGGCGATGGCGCGGCGGCGCGAGGACCGGTACGCGACGGCGGGGGAGCTCGCGGCGGACGTGGAGTCGTACCTCGAAGGAACGAAGGAGAAGGAGCGGCGCGAGACACTGGCGGCCGAGCAGGTCGCGAAGGCGCGCGACGCGGTGGCGCGATGGCGCGCGCTCACGAAGGACGCGGCCGACGCGCACGCCGAGGTGATCCGCCTGAACGAACGGATTCCGGAGTACGAGGGCCCCGCAGTCAAGAAACCGCTCTGGGACCTCCAGGAGCGCGTCCGCACCCTCGAACGCGACGCGATCACGGCGTTCACGGAAGCGGACGCCGCGCTCGCCTCGGCGCTCTCGAACGTTCCCGGACATCGCGAAGCGCGCGAAGTGAAGGCGGAGATGCACTGGGAGCGCTTCCTCGAGGCCGAGGCCGCTGGCGACGAAGGAGACATGCAGCTCAACCGGCAGACGGCGGAGCAGTTCAACGACGGCGTGCTGGATGCGCGGCTGCGCGGTGACGGGGCGCTGGCGGTCCGGACGCGGGCGTTTCCCTGCCGGTGCCTTTCGCACGGGCGGCTTGTCCGTTCCGACGAGCTCGGCGTTCTGGGGCTGCATCCGTGGAGCGGCCGCGCGCTCGACCAGCCCGAGGGGCTCGGCCTGCGCGAGCTCGAACCGCACGAGGCGCACCAGCTCCGGCTTCACGGCAGCTCCTGCAAGCCCGCCCCGCTCGCCGGTGCGCAGGTCTGGGCGTTCCGCTACGAGGAAATCGACCGCCTTCTCATTCCCGTCACGCCGCACGGCGGCGCGACGCAGGTCCCGCGCGCCGTCCTCGACGCGCTCTTCGGCAACTCCCCGTTCCGCCCGCGCGGCGGCGGCGTGTACCTCGGGCGGACGCCGATCCCGAAGCAGCCGTGGCCGATGGGCTCGTGGCTGCTCGTCGTCGTCGCCGAGGGACGCGCGCCGCAGCGCGTTCCCGTCGTCGTCGTCCGACAGCAGGACGTCGAGCTCGACCTCACCCTCTGGTCCCCGTCGGAAGTGCCGGCCGGCTTCCTCCCCGTCGCGGCCGGCGCCTTCAAGTACGGCGGCGACCGCACCGGCCTTACGCCGAGCCCGCTCGAAAACCTCACCCTTCCCGACTTCATGATCGCCCGCCACCCCGTCACGTGCCGCGAATACGCCGAGTACCTCAACGACCTCCGCCGCGCGTCGCCCGAGGAAGCGGGGAAGCGAGTCCCGCGCGCCGCCGACCGGAGCGGGTTCTACTGGCCGCTCGACCCCGCGCGCGGCTACGCCGTCCCCACGGCCGAGTGGCTCAAGTCTGCGCCGGAAGCGCTTCGCGTCCAGGCCGGCCGTCTCACGAACACGACGATCGACTGGGAAGAGGAGTGGCCGGTCTCCGGCGTCTCGTGGGAGGACGGAGTGGCGTATTCGAAGTGGGCGTCGCTTCGCGCCGGCCGCGTCTTTCACCTCCCGACCGAGAAGCAATGGGAGAAGGCGACGCGCGGTCCCGACGGCCGCATCTACCCGTGGGGCTCGACCTGGAACGCGACGCACTGCAGCAGCAACCAGTCGCTCAAGACGGGCGGCCGCCCGGTCGCCGTCGGGGAGTACCCGACCGACGAGTCGCCGTACGGCGTGCGAGGGCTTGGCGGCAACTCGAGCGCCCGTTGCCTCAACGAGCCCAACGACAGCGTTGCAGGGCGGCGCATCACGCGCGGCGGGAGCTGGGCGCGAAGCGGCATGCTGGCGCGGGCGATGTACCGCAGCGGCGGGGTGACGCGCGAAGTGAACATGGCGATCGGACTGAGGCTCGTCGCCTGCTGCGGCACGCCAGCGCTGGCGGGTGGGTAGGCTCAGGCCGTGACGAAACCGCCGCGCGGCGCTTCTCCATCGTGGAATCGGCGGTGACCTAGGCGCCGCTCCGCTTGACCCGCTCCCGGGAAACCGCCACGATTCCCGTCGCATGCCCGCTTCGCAACCCGGCCCGCTTCTCCTCGCTCTCCTCGCCTTCCAGCGCGGCTGGCTGACCCGCGAACGGCTGCTCGAAGCGACGGCGATGTGGATGGCGACGCCGGGGATGGACGTGGCGAAGCTGCTCGTGGACGCGCGGTATCTGACGGCGGAGCAGAAAGTCGAGCTGGAGCGGCTGATCGCCGAGTGGGAACACGCGCCGCCGTCCGCGGGAAGCGCGATGTCGCCGGCGCTTCGCGAGACGCTCGTGGCCCTGCGGCGCGCCGGTCAGCGGCCGTCCGAGGCGCCGGCGGTCCGCACGGACAAGTACGAGCTGGGACCGGAACTCGGCCGCGGCGGCGTCGGGCGCGTCGTCGAGGCGACGGACCGCGACCTGGGACGGTCTGTTGCCCTGAAGCTGATGCTCGAGGACGCCCCGGGGGACCTGCTGGAGCGCTTCCGGTGGGAAGCGCGCATCACAGGCCGCTTCGATCACCCCAATATCGTCACCGTGCACGAAATCGGGACGCTTCCCGGAACGAAGGAAATCTTCTTCGCGATGAAGAAGATCGTCGGGCGCGATCTCGGGTGGGCGATCGCGGAAGGGCGTCCGCTGAGGAAGCTGGTGGAGGCGGTGCGGGACGCGTGCCGGGCGGTGGCGTATGCGCATTCGCAGGGCGTGGTGCACCGCGACCTGAAGCCGGCGAACATCATGCTCGGGGATTTCGGCGAAGTGCTGGTCGTGGACTGGGGGCTGGCGCGGCTGCTGGGGCAGGAGGACACGGCGAGCCAGATCCGGCGGGCGTCGACGGTCGCCGCGCGGCCGGGGCGGATCGCGAAGCAGGAAGAAACCGCGAACCTCACGCTCGAAGGGGACATCCTCGGGACGCCGGCGTACATGCCGCCGGAGCAGGCGATGGGGTGGCTGTCGGCGATCGACGAGCGCAGCGACGTGTACTCCCTCGGCGCGACGCTGTACGAAGTGCTCACCGGTCGGCCGCCTTACGACGGGAAAGTCGCGCAGGAAGTGGTCTCCCTCGTCGTGCGGGGAGGCGCGGACCCACCCTCGAAGTTCAGCGCGTGCCCGCCGGAACTCGAGGCGATCTGCCTCAAGGCGATGGCGTACCAATCCGGCGAGCGCTACCCGTCGGCGAAGGCCCTCCAGGAGGCCCTCGAAGCCTGGCTCGAAGGAACGCTCGAGCGCGAACGCCGCGAGCGGCTGGCCGAAGAACACTTGGCGGAGGGAAAAGCAGCGCTGGCGCGGTGGCGGGCACTGTCGGCGAAAGCCGCGGAGGCCACCCAGAAAGCGGAGGACGCGTTTCGCGAAACGCCGGCGCACGCGCCGGTGGAGACCTACCGGAACGTGTTCGCGATCGAGGACGAAGCCCAGCGGATGGAAGTGGAAAGCGTGCAGGCCCTGGCGGACGCCGACGACGCCTTCGACGGCGTCCTGTCGCAGTTGCCCCTTCACGCCGAAGCGCGACGCCTCAAGGCGGAGGTGCACTGGGAGCGCTTCCTGATGGCCGAGCGCTCCGGCGACCGGAGCAGCGAGATCCTGGCGAAACGCCGGGTGGCGTCGTTCAACGACGGGGAATTCGATGCGCGGCTGCGAGGCGACGGGACGCTGGAGGTGCGGACGCGGGCCTACGGGTGCCGGTGCCTGGCCGATGGGCGGGAGGTCGCTCCCCAGGAGCTGCGCGTCGGCGGCTACCACCCGTGGTCGGGGCGCCGCTGGGACGCCATCGAGACCGAAACGCTCGCCGGCATCGAACCCCTCAAGCCCCTTCGCCTCCGCGTCCACGCCGCTTCGTGCGAGCCCGCCGCCCTCGAGGGCGCCGAGGTGTGGGCGTTCCGGCACGAGCCGTTCGATCGTATTCTCATCCCGGTCACGCCCGGCGACGCGCCGGCCGGGCCCGCGCCGCCGTTCGAGGTGATGGAAGAGCTGTTCGGGGCGTCGCCGTTCCGGCCGAGGGGCGCCGGCGTGTACCTGGGGCGGACGCCGGTGGCGAAGCGCGACTGGGCGCGCGGGTCGTGGCTGCTCGTGGTGACGTCGCCGGGGCGCGTGCCGCAGCGGGTGCCGTTCGAGGTGAAGCGCGGGCAGGCGACAGCGGTGGACGTGACGCTGTTCCGGCCGGAGGAGATTCCGCCGGGGCATCTCGCCGTGCTGGGCGGGCCGTTCGAGTCGCTGCGCGAGGTCGGGTCCACGCAGGTCTGGCGCGAGGACGTCGTCCTGGAGGACGCGTTCGTCGCCAGGTTCCCGGTCACGTGCCGCGAGTACTGCGACTTCCTGAACGCCGTCGACCGCGAGGATCCCGGCGCCGCGCGCGAACAGGCGCCGCGGTCCGGCGAGCGCTCCGGCTGGTGGTGGCCCCGGTCCGGAAAAGGATGGGTGGTCCCCACCGCGGCGTGGCTCGCCACGGCGCCCGACGGCGAACGCGCCCGCGCCGGGCGGATCGACATGTGCGAAGCGGACTGGCAGGAGGATTGGCCGGTCGTCGGCATTTCCTGGTGCGACGCGCAGCACTACGTGAAGCGACTCTCCGTCGAACGCGGCTGGCTCTTCAGCCTTCCGCCCATCCCGCTCCGGGAACGCGCTTCCCGCGGCGACGCTCACCGCAAGTACCCGTGGGGGGATTTCGGGATCGGCCCGCTTTCGAACACGAACCAGTCGCGCGAAGGGAAGCTGAGCCCGGCGCCGGTGGATTCGTTCCCGTGGGACGAATCGCCGTGGGGGATCCGCGGCGTGGCGGGAAACGTCTCGGACAAGTGCCTGTCCGACGCCGGCCCGAGCTACCGGTCGTGGCGCGCGCTTCGAGGCGGCGGATGGAACCGCGTGCTGGCGGTGTCGCGCACGTCGTACCACCACGGGGCGACGCTGACGGTCACGGCGCCCAACGTCGGGTTCCGAACGACGGCGGTGGTGAGGCTCGGGCGGCCATGACGAGCCCTTCCGTGGCCCGGCAGACTGGCGTCTGCGACGCCTGCGGCCGCGGCATTGTCATTGCGTTCTCCCAGGCGATTGAGTCCGGCCGGCTCAAGTGGTCGTGGAGCGCGCCGTGCGCGTCGTGCGGCAAGACGCTTGGGCACGAGGGGACGGGAACAACTCCCTCGGAGATCCGAAGCGCGATCCTGGGCATCGAAGGGGAGTGGTCCGTGACGCTGCGTCGGCCCGAGGGCATCGCGATCGCCGCGATCAAGGCGATCCGCGACGTGTTCGGGCTCGGGCTGAAAGAGGCGAAGGACCTGTGGGATGCCCGAGGCGCGGCGGGATTGCGGGGAACGCGGGTGGAATGCGAAGCGCTCGCCGCGCAACTCCGGGAAGACGGCGTCGAGTGCGATGTGATGTTCGCGGGGGCTGCGATTCCGCCGCCGCCGCCTCCTCCGGCCGCCGGCGAGGGCGACTGGGAAGTCCGGGTTCGGGACGGGAGCTCAGTGGCGATCACGGTGATCAAGGACATCCGCACCGCGTTCGGGATCGGGCTCAAGGAGGCGAAGGACCTCTGGGACGCGCGAGGCCCGGGCGACGCGATCCGTGGCACGCAGGCGCAGGTCGAAGCGTTGGCCGCGAGCCTGCAGGCGGATCGGGTGGCGCACGAGGTGCGGTCGCCGGGAGGAGCCGCGGCATCCCCGCCGCTGCCCGCGGAAGGGAAGTGGGCCGTGGTGATCACGGACGGGCCGGACAAGGCGATTCTCGCGATCAAGGCGATCCGTGGGGCGTTCGGGCTGGGGCTGAAGGAGGCGAAGGATGTCTGGGATGCCCATGCGCCGATCCGGGACACGCGCGGACGGTGCGAGGAGCTGTCGCGCAAACTGACGGCGGAGGGCGTGAAGCACACGGTGGGGCCGGGGTAGCCCGTTTCAGTCCTTCATTCCTCGAAACTCCCCGCCGCCTTATCGTCGCCGGACTCATGTTCCAGCCTCCTCCCCACGATCCTCCACCTCCCTCCGAACGCGGCATCCTCTTCCTCATCGCCGCCGTGCAGTTCGTGAACATCCTCGATTTCATGATCGTCATGCCGCTCGGGCCTGATTTCGGCGCGAAGCTCGGCATCCCGAACTCGCACATCGGCTGGATCGGCGGCGCGTACACCGGCGCCGCGGCGGTCTCGGGGATCATCTGCAGCTTCTTCCTCGACCGCTTCGATCGCCGCAAGGCGCTGGCGGTCGCGATGCTCGGGCTCGTCATCGGCACCGCCGCCGGCGGGTTCGCCATCGGGCTCAAGTCGCTCATGGCCGCGCGCGTCGCCGCCGGGGCGTTTGGCGGGCCCGCGACGTCGATCTCGCTGTCGATCATCGCCGACTTCATCCCGCCGTCGCGCCGCGGCAAGGCCATGGGCGCCGTCATGGCCGCCTTCTCGCTCGCCAGCGTCATCGGCGTCCCCGCCGGCCTCGAACTCGCCCGCCACGCCGGCTGGCGCGCTCCGTTTTTCAGCGTCGCCGCGCTCGGGTTCGTGGTCGCGGCGCTCGCGGTGTTCTTGATGCCCGTCATGAAGGGCCACCTGCTTCACCCGCGGCCACGGGGCTCCTCGATGCTCACCGTTTTCGGCGACCCGGGCGCGCTCTCGGCCCTCGCTTCCGTCGCCACCGTCTACAGCGCCGCCTTCATGGTCATCCCGAACATCTCGCCCTTCCTGCAGTTCAACTACCACTACCCCCGCGAGCACCTCCACTGGCTCTACCTCGTCGGCGGCCTGGTCTCGTTCGTGGTCATGCCGGTCATCGGCCGCCTCGTCGACCGCCTCGGCCCCGCGCCCGTCTCCACCCTCGGCACCGTCCTCTTCGTCTCCATCCTCTGGTTCGGCTACGCCCGCCCCGGTCCGCTTCCCGTCATGCTCATCTTCGTCGGGTTCATGGTCGGCATGTCCTTCCGCAACGTCCCCATGACCTCCCTCTCCACCCGCGTCCCCCTCCCGCACCAGCGCGCCGGCTTCATGTCCGCCCAATCCGCCGTCCAGCACCTCGCGGCCTCCGCCGGCGCCGGCCTTTCCTCCGAATTCCTCCGCGAACTCCCCGACCGCTCTCTCGCCGGCATGGAACGCGTCGTCGCCGTCGCCATCGGCCTCGCGCTCGCCCTTCCCGTCCTCGTCCTGGTGACGTACCGGTACGTGAAGGCGCGTGAAGCGCTCTCTCTGCTGCCGAAGGATGGCGGGACGGTGCGGCTGCCCGCGCCGGAGCCGAGGTAGCGAATACAATTTCCGGGTAGCCATGGCCATTCAGATCCGCGAACCGTTGCCGCATGAAATCGCCTCCGCCCGGCAACTCGTCGCAGAGTGCTTCGCCGCGCTGCGGTCCATCTACAGACCAACGAAGGTCGCCCGGCTCGCCCGTGCCGCATCATCCACAGGACAATCGCTCCTCGTCGCGATCGACGGAGGGGAGGTCGTGGGTACAGTCGAATTCACCATCGACGAAGGATTCCTCCGCTTCAGGGCACTGGCCGTGAAGGACAATCGACGCCGCCAAGGGGTTGCACGCGGACTGGTGGATACTCTCTTCGGGACCGCTTGCCAGCGCGGATGTCGTGCACTCCGACTGTTCACGATCAGGGAGACTCACAACGAACGCGTTTTCGAAGCGATGGGTTTCCGACTCATTGCGGCGTATCCGTCAGCAGACTACGAGGGGCCTCACGGAGATGCGGTCACCGAGGTTGAAATGGAGCGCCCGTGCGAAATCAGCGGGAATGAGTAGCGGGACCGACAGGCGCGCGAATCGATGTCCCGGAGCCAATATGGAGCCGATTAATCAAAGACCCGCGTGGAGATGTTGTCTCCTTGCTGGATTTCGCTCTTCCGGAATTCCGTCAGCTCGCGGCAGGCAGCCCAATCGCCCTCGACCTTGTCGACGACCAGTTTGGACACGTACTCGCTGCCGCGGTAGACGGTGAACTTGTAGCCGACCTGGACCTTGTCTTTATTGCCGACCGAGATCAGCACAAGGTTGACCTTGTCCGAGACGCCGATGACGACACCATCGATTTTGGGCACGCCCGTCGGGTCTCCGCCGAGATAAGGCCCGGATCCTCCCGGCGTTTCGCCCTCCGCACCGAGCTTTCGGGACAGCTCGACGAGTTCCTTCTCCATCACCGCGATGTCCCGGTACGCCTTTTCCAGGCGGTCGTTCGCGACAAGGAGTTGCGCCTGCAGGAGCTCGGCGGTCAGGTTTCCGGGTGGAACCGAAGCCGGCTCCACTGGGCGCCCCTTCTCGAGTTCGGCAATCTGGTTGCGCAGGCGGCCTGTTTCGCTGCGCAGGTCCGCAACCGTTCTCAAGAGAAGATCCCTCTCGGCGCCCAGCTCGCGCGCGGCCTTCTCCGCCGGGCTCTCTTCGGGTGGAAGCGCGGCAGGCGTGTTCGTCAGGGCGTTGCGCTGGCGGACCAGGAGGCCGATCTGGACGACCGCGAGCAGCAGCGCGCCGATGAAGAACAGATCCCAGACGCGGAGTCCTTTCATGGGCCCGATTCTAGCGAGCCATGAACCGAAACCGGCGTCCGTTATGCGCCTACCTCGACCCGCCACACCTTTCGCGCCACCGTGACCCCGTCCGGGTCCATGAACACCGCCGGGTTCGGGTCGGCGAACGCGCTCACGACGAGGTGAGAGCCCGCCAGAAGCGTCGTCTTCGCGGTATAGGTCGCCTTCTTCGCATCCCACGCGTACTCGAACTTCACCGGCTTCTTGCCGAGCTCCTTCTCGAGTTTCGCCTGCAGCCCCTTGTCCATCAGCTCGTCACGCGTGGGCTTTGTCTCACGCAGCTTTTTCGCCAGCGCGTCAAGCTCCTCCGCGGTCCCGGCGAGCGACCAGCCCTGCGCTGTGACCTGTCCCGCGCCCGAGCTGATGACCGTCGCCGCGATCTCCGGCTTCTTCCCCTTCGCCGCCGCCAGCGCTGCACCCTCGTCCGTCACCGCCTCGAACAGCCCCACGCGCTTCCGCGCATTCAGGTAGATCCCCAGCCCGCACAGCGGCCCGTACTGCTTCCCGCGCTTGTTGCCGTTCGACATCATCATGCAGGCTTCGTCGCACCCGCGGAACTGGTCCTTCGCGCCGGAGACCGGGTTCGTCTTCACTCCTTTCACCTTCTTGTCCAGCGCCGCCTGCCAGCGCGGCTTCGCGTCCGCGGACTTCAGCCGGTCCACGTTCATCGTCTGGTGCTTCGACGCCGCCACGTCCGCCCACTCGTCGTCCAGGTCCTCGTCTCCCTGCCCGAAGCCGTGCCCCCACTCGTGGAACAGCGTCGGCAGGTCCGTCGTCCCCACGATCCCGTCGAGCTTGCTCGCGCACACCAGCCGCGGGTTGTTCACGACCACGCACGACACGTCCGCCTTGCGCTCCTTGCGGAATTTCTCCAGCGCGTCCCAGTTCATCCCGTGTGCCCGCCCCCCGTCCGTCAGCAACCCCAGCGGGTTGCCGTCGCCGGCGTGGAGCATCGCTCGGATATTGAGAAGCGGCGCCAGCGGCTTCAGCGCATCGAACTGCGTCTTCAGCCCCGTCTCCAGCAACTGCTTGCGCACGAACTCGAGAAACTTCGCTTCGCCGTCCGCCTCCCATCCATGCCCGATGACGAGCACGTTGACCCGGTGCTCCGGCGCGCCGCTCTTCAGGATCTCGGTTTCCTTCGGCGGCTCCGCGGCAAATGCGCGGGAAGACGGAAGAAAGCGCGACAGTCCCGCAGCGGCCGCGGCCGCGCCGATGGAACGGAGGAAGTCTCTTCGCGTCGTCATGGTCGGTCCCCTCTGCCCCCGACGGGATTCTACGCGGAGCGGGTTGACTTGCTTCCGCAGTGTCGTGAGAATTTCACCCAGAGAACGCTGCCGGGCGAACGGTCAGCGTCGGTATTCCGAGGAAGTGTCAACGCGCCCGGCCTCCTGATTGCTGCCCTTTGCGGGCGGCTCGGTCCGTTTCGAGGGAGGCCATCGTGTCGAAGAAACCCGGATCCGGGAGTCTGTCTTCGTTGGGGTCGGTGAAGTTGCTGCGCGACCTGCGAGGGCTCATCGAGCAGGCGCGAATCGAAGTCGCCCGGCAGGTGAATTCGACGCTCGTGCGGCTGTACTGGAGGGTGGGAAAGCGCGTCAGCCAGGATCTGCTTCACGAGAAACGTGCGGGGTACGGGCAGGAGATCCTGCGGAACCTCTCGTCCCGTCTGACGTCCGAGTACGGGCGCGGGTGGTCCCTGCCCAATATCGTGAGGATGGTTCAACTGGCTCAACAGGTTCCTGACGCAAAGATTATTGCGACACTGTCGCAACAATTGGGCTGGAGTCATTTCGCGGCGATCGTCCCGCTTCAGGATCCCCTGCAACGGACCTTCTACGCGGAACTGTGCCGGCTGGAGCGATGGAGCGTTCGCACCCTCAGGCAGAAGATCGCCTCGATGCTCTACGAACGGACAACCCTGTCGAGGAAGCCGCGCTCGTTGATCCGCCGCGAGCTGGCGACCGTGCGGGAGCAGGATCGCATCACGCCGGACCTTGCCTTCCGCGACCCTTGCTTCCTGGATTTCCTTGGCCTCAAGGACCGCTACCTCGAGAAGGACCTCGAGGACGCGATCATGCGCGACCTGGAGAAATTCATCCTCGAACTTGGGTCGGACTTCTCATTCGTGGCGCGCCAGAAACGCATCACGATCGATGGCGAAGACCATTCACTCGATCTTCTCTTCTTTCATCGCGGACTCCGGCGGCTCGTCGCTCTGGACCTCAAGCTCGGCGTCTTCCACGCCGGAGACAAAGGGCAGATGGAGCTGTACCTCAAGTGGCTGGAAAAACACGAACAGCGAGCTGGGGAGGACCCACCCATCGGCCTGGGGTGCATGACCGGAGTTGCACCCCCCGGCTGGCCGATGAATAGGGTGACCGGCGAGCGATCCCATGAGGGGTTGTAGGGCCGGCGGTCCTCTGGAGAGGGGGCAGCCATGGCATTTCGCAAGTCACCTGCGCGGGAGAA
>CAZPWT010000002.1:0-191504 GCA_964590435.1 uncultured Planctomycetia bacterium | reverse complement strand
CCCCCCCCCCCCCCCCTCCCCCCCCCCCCCCCCCCCCCGCCCCCCCCCCCCCCCCCCCCCCCCCCCCCCCCCCACCCCATCCCTCGCCCGTCCTTCCCCTTTCCCCTGCCGTTCCCCTCCAAACATCCGCCAGCTCCATCCGTTCATCTCACAACTCCCGCTGTTGAACGGGCTTGCAATCACGGTTAGACTCCCCGCTTTCCCGGAGGGTCCTTGCGGTCAACGCTGGTCACCGTCTTCCTCGTCGCGGCCCTCGTCGCCCTCGCGGGCGTCGCCGGGGCTGATCCGCTCTCCGCACCGCTCGGGCTTACGCCGGCGGACGGCGAGGACGTGGGGGACCCGCGGCCGGTGCTGAGCTGGACCGCCGTAGCGGGAGCGGATGGCGGCTACCGCGTCGGCTGGGCCGTGAACGGCGGCGCCGAGGTCACCGCTCCCGTGGCCGCCGGAACCTCGAGCTTTACGATGACCGACCCGCTCGCAGAGAACTCCCACGTCGATTGGCGCGTCTGCGCCGTCGACGGACAGGGACAGCCCGGCCCGTGGAGCGCGATGGCCGACTTCTGGAGCGGCCGCGACGTCGTCGCGCCCGACCCGGCCTCCGACCTCTCCGCGCTTCCCGAAGGCGCGAATGTCCGGCTTCTCTGGGTGGCCAGCGCCTCGACGGACCTGGCCGGGTATCGGCTCTACCACCGGCCGGAAGGCGGAACGTATGCGAACCCCGACGTCCTGGGCGCCGTCACCACCACGCTCGTCTCGGGGCTCGACGCGGCGCTCGCCCACGACTTCATGCTGACCGCGGTCGACGCCGCGGGAAACGAGAGCGTCGGCGTCGTCGCGACCTGGCGCCCCGGCGCCCGCGTCACCGTCGGCGGACGGCCCTTCACCACAATCCAGGACGCGATCGACAGCGCCCAGCCCGGCGACGTCGTCGAACTCGCCGCCGGGACGTTCCTCGAGGGCGTGACCCTTCCGCCCGGGATCTCGATCCACGGGGCGGGGCCGGGGATCACGGTGCTCGACGCGACGGGATTCGCGGCCGGGGTCACGCTGGAAGCGAGCGACGGGTCAGAAGCGGCGCGGTCGACGGTGTCGAACCTGGCGATCCGGGGCGGCGCGGCGGGGGTGTGGGGAGGAGTCGCCCATGCGCGGCTCGAGAATGTCGTGGTGTGCCGCGCGAACGGCCCGGGGGTGAAGACGGACGGCGGCGTGCTGGAGCTCGCGCGGGTCACGATCGCGCACTGCCAGCGCGACGGGGTGGACACGGCCGCGGCCGGGAGCATCGTGGATGCGCTGGTGTTCGGGAATCACGGGCTGGGCGTGAACGTGAGAAGCGGCGGGGCGGTCACAGTCGCGTACAGCGACGTCTATGACAATTTCCTCGGCGCGTGGACCGGCGTGACGGCGGGTTCCGGGAACGTCAGCGTTGCGGCGCAGTTCGAGAACGAGGCGCAGGACGATTACCGCGTCCTCCCGGGCGACTCGACCGTGGACGCGGGCGACCCGGCGTCGCCGCACGCGGCGGAGCCGGCTCCCAACGGAGGCCGCGTGAATATCGGCGCCTTCGGAAACACCGCCTGGGCGACGCTCTCCCTGCCCGCCGCCGCCGGCACCGCGGTGTCCACGTCGGCCGGGAACGGCTCTTCGTCCCGCTCGAACAAGTACTGCGTGGTCGCCACCGCGTCGTTCGGGTCGCAGGACCAGTCGCGCGTCGCCGCACTGCGGGAGATGCGTGACCGCGTTCTCCGGCCGTCCCCGACGGGCACCCGGGCGGTCGCCACCTACGAAAACACCGCCGCCCCGATCGCCCGGGAGGTGGGAAAGAGCGAAGTGCTGCGGGCGCTGGCGCGGGAGTGGTTGGGCCGATAGAGCCGGGCGGCTGCGGAATTTCGCGCGGCGGGTGGGGGAGAAACCGGACCTTTCCTGTCCTGTTCCCGCGTGAAGAGCCGCTTCTACAGGGAAATCCCCAGAACCACGAACTGGCACCGGTTTTTGCTTGACTACCCCTTTGCGTGTCGTGAAACTGAGACTCAGTCTCAGTCTCAACGGCGCGACTCAACGCAAAGGGGCTCACGGCCATGGGCGATGAAGTTCAGATCTTCGAAGATTACCTGAGGAAGCACTCGCTTCACCTCACCGCCCCGCGCGAGACCGTGCTCCGTACCGTCTTCGCCACCCACGAGCACTTCACCGCCGACGAACTCATCGCCCACCTCCAGCGCGCCGGCACCCCCGTCTCGAAGGCCACCGTCTACCGCACCCTCTCGCTCCTCAGCGAGTGCAACCTCCTCATCGAGCACGATTTCGGCCAGGGCAAGATGTACTACGAGCACGCTTCCGAGCTCCAACACCACGGCCACCTCTACTGCTCCGACTGCGCCCGGATCGCGGAGTTCTACGACCCGCGCCTGAACGCGCTCCAGGAGAAGATCGCCCGCCAGGAGGGGTTCGAGCCGGTGCAGTTCGCGGTGAAAATCTACGGGCGTTGCGCGGACTGCACGGCGAAGCGGAACCGGCGCGACGCGGGGGCGATCGGGTAATGAAAAACCTCCTGACCAGCGCCCTTCTCGCACTCACCCTGGCCGGCTGCGGCCAGAAGCCCGCCCCTCCGCCGGCGCCGAAGGGAAATGCGTCGGAAGCGCCATCGGCCTACGAGGAGCAGGTAGGGGAACTCGTCGGGTACCTGCGCTTCACGAAAAACGAGTACGCCGCGGCGGTGCGGGACGGGAAGGTGATCGACAAGCAGGAGTTTGAAGAAGCGACGACGATGGGGTTGAAGCCTGCGGAGCGGGCGTGGAAGGCGCTGGCGGCGGCGGTGGAGGGGAAGGATGCGGCGGCGGCGAAGTCGGTGACAGAGGGGATGGCGGAGTTGCGGAAGCTGGTGGATGCGCTCGCGGATTCCGCGGAGGTTTCGAACGTGGTGAGCGGCCTGTCGAAGGCGCTCGAGGGTCAGCTGGCGGGCGGCGTGGCGCCGACGCTGCGGGCGACGATCGCCGCGGTGCGCGCCGCGGACGCCGACATCAAGGGCGAGCTGGTCGCGGACGACTACAGGCTCGGGTTCGTGGCGTTCGCGCCGCGCCCCGTGTTCTACGCCGGCCCGGACGGCGGGTGGCGCTTTTCGCTGACAGACGGCTCGACGCACCTCATCGGGATCGTGGTGCGCGAGAAAGGCAGCAAGCGGCCGCTGGCGTCCGCGAAGGTCACGGCCGACGCGGGCAAGGGGCCCGTCGAGCTGCGCCCGGTCTGGGGCGACTACGTCTTCTACGGCGCGAACATGGCGCTTCCCGAGGGGAACTTCACCCTCAAGGTCGACGTGGAGCCGCCGAGGATCTGCCGGCACGGGGACGCGCTGGGGGCGTTCATGACGAACGGCCACGCGGAGTTCAAGGTGGCGCGGCACGGGGCGGAGGTGACGGTGGACGCGCCGCGGCCGGGGCCGGTGTTCGAGGGGTACCGCATCGGCTGCGACGTCGAGCAGGCGCTGGCGGAGTCGATGGAAGTGAAGGACGAGGGCGACTACCGCATCGGGTTCATCGCCGAGGGGCCCGAGCCGATCTGGGTGTGGGAGAACGGGAAGCTGGAAGCGCACCCGGCGAAAGATGACGACACGCACCACCTGGAGGTGGCGCTGATGGAGCGGGGCACGAACCGGATCGTGATGGCGGCGCGGGTGTCGCTGGAGCTGAAGAACAAGGCGACGGGCGCGACGCGGACGATCGAGATGCACAACCTGCTGTCCGAGTTCGCGCACTACGGGAACACGGTGAAGCTCGACCCGGCGGCGTACACGGTGACGGTCAAGGTGCTGCCCCCGGGGTACGGGCTGTTCGAGGAAGGGAAGTTCAAGTCTCCTGCGACCGCGGTTTTCGAGTGGGACGGGAAGGGAGAGGGCAAATGAGGACGCTGGCGCTGCTCGCGCTGTGCTCGCTCGCCGCCGTGGCCGGTCCGCACGACGCGGACGTCGCGGCGATGAAGGAGAAACTGGACGCCGCCGCCGCCGCGATGGCCGCGGGGGACCACGACGCGGCCGCAGACGGCGCAGTGCGCGCGTTCAAGAAATTCGAAGACTGCGCGTTCCACGGCGCGCTGTCCGCGAAGGACCACACGCTCTACCGGAAACTCGAGGCCGACTGGCTCGATCTCGCCAAGGCCTACGAGTCGAACGACGCCGCCGCCGCGGAAACCCGCCGCGCGACCCTCGCCACCGACTTCGCCGCCGCAGAGAAGCTCTTCGCCGATCCGCCGTCCCCGCAGTCCTCGGCGTTCAACGCGTTCGTGATCCTGTTCCGCGAGGGTTTCGAGGCGCTCCTCATCCTCGGCGCCATCGCCGCGACCCTTCGCAAGATCGGCCGCCGCGAGATGGCGAAGGTGCTGTGGGCCGGCGCGCTGTCCGCGGTCGTCGCGACCGGCGGGCTGTACGCGCTGTCGCTCAAGGTGCTGAAGATCAGCGGGCAGCACCAGGAGATCCTCGAGGGCGTCACGATGCTCGTCGCCGCCGCGGTGCTCTTCTGGATGAGCTACTGGCTCGTGTCGAAGATCGACGGCAAGCGGTGGCAGGCGTTCATCACGGACAACGTGAAGAAGGCGCTCTCCGGCGGAAACGCCTGGGCGCTCGGCTCGCTCGCGTTCCTGGTCGTGTTCCGCGAAGGATTCGAGACCGTGCTGATGTTGCGCGCGCTGGAAGCGGGCGGCGCGGGCTGG
Source organism: uncultured Planctomycetia bacterium (assembly GCA_964590435.1). GTDB lineage: Bacteria > Planctomycetota > MHYJ01 > WSZJ01 > WSZJ01 > WSZJ01. The sequence goes on along the minus strand of CAZPWT010000002.1, from coordinate 186,806 downwards.
GGTCCCGTGCTCGCGGGGATCGGCGTCGCGGCCGTCCTGCTCGTGGGAGTGTTCTTCGCCATCGTCGTCGCCGGGATGCGCCTGCCGATCCGCGCGTTCTTCGCAGCGACGTCCGCGCTGCTCCTCGCCCTCGTCTTCAAGTTCGCGGGGGACGGGATCGTCGAACTGCAAGAAGGGCGCGTCCTGTCGCGGACGCTGGTGTCCTGGATGCCGGATTCGTCTTTCCTGAAGAACTGGCTCGGGATCCACCCGACGGCGGAGAGCCTGGCGCTCCAGGCGCTCGTCCTCGTGCTGGTCGCCGGCGGGCTGGCATGGACGTTCCTGGGGGCAAAGCCCGCCTCCACGGAGCGGAACGAGCCGAAAGCTGTCCCCGCGAAATCTGAACCTCGACCCCTGGAGGCCGTCCGATGAGCATCCCCCGCGGGCATACACTCCTGACCACCGCCATCATCGTCACGGCGATCGCCGCCATCGCGGCGGGAGTCGCCGTGTGGGGCCTTCACGCCCGCCGCCCGATCGAGCCCGAGTTGCCCGCGGAGTACCGGGACCTCGAGAACCCGCTTCCCCAGGATTCCTCCACGCGCAACGTCGGGATGCGGCTGTTCCTGAACAAGGGATGCGCCGCGTGCCACGGGTCGCACGCCGACGGCCGCGGCCCCGCGGCGCGCAACCTGACGCCGGCGCCCGCCAATTTCGCCACCGGCACCATCCTCCACGAACACACCGATGCGTTCCTCTACTGGCGCATTTCCGAAGGGAAGCACGGGACGGCCATGCCGCGCTGGGACGGCGTCCTGACCGAGCAGGAACGCTGGGAGATCGTGACGTTCCTGAGGAGCCTGGAAGGGGAGTAGACCGGCGCGACCCGCGCCCTCGACGTCAGGGTGGGTCCGCGCGGCGCGCGACGAGTTCGCGCCCCGCGCCGGCCCGGATGTCCGGACCGGGGGCGCTGCCACGCCCAGGGAATTCGATCTGAAGAACGCCCGGCCAGAATGCCGTCCCTCATTTTTTCGGCCTGAAGTGAGGGTTGGCGAGGGCCGGGATGGAGGCGCGAAGCGCCGGAAATCCGGCCCTCGCCAACCTTCACTTCAGGCCGAAAAAATGGCCCCCGGCTGCCACCGGAGGCCGCGGCCCCAAGGGGCCGTGATACGACGACGCCGGAAAGACTACGACTCCGCAGGGAGGCGTGTCAACCGGGAAGGGATCCGCCATGCGATTCTCCCTCGCGTGCGCCGCACTCTCGGCGCTTCTCTGGACGTCCACGTTTGCCGACGAGCCCGCGAAGACGCCGCTGGAGCGGCTGGGCGAGCTCGAAAAGGAAATGGAAGCGCTGAAGAAGGAGCTCGGGGACGGGAAGGAGCCGGCCGCGAAGCCGACGGCCGAGGCGGAGCCGAAGAAGGAACCGGAGCGGGGGCGCATCAACCCGCTATCCCGCATCATCAACCGGACGCGCGTCGGTGGGTACCTGGACCTCGAGTTCACCGACTTCCGGCACGAGAACTCGACGTTCGACAATCACCACCTGATCCTGAACGTCTCCTCGTACCTTCACGAGCGGATCTTCCTCAACGCCGAGATCGAGTACGAGCATGCCGCCGGCGAACTGCGCGTCGAGCAGGGGTACATGGACCTGCTGTTCCACGACGCGATCAACTTCCGCGGCGGGATCGTGATCGTCCCGGTGGGCAAGCTGAACGTCCTCCACGACAGCGATATGCGCGACCTGACGCTGAGGCCCCTGACGGAGCGGCTCATCATCCCGTCCACCTGGAGCGACCTCGGCGCGGGGTTCTTCGGCTCCTTCTACCTCGGCCCCGTGACGCTCAACTACGAGGCCTACCTCCTCAACGGCCTGCAGGAAGGGCCCGTCGTCGACGAAGGGCTTCACGAGGCGGTCGAGGACGGCGTGAAGGGGAAGGACAACAACAGCGACAAGTCGTACGCGCTCCGGCTCGAGCTCGTGGCGTTCGACGGGGCAGTGACGTTCGGCGTGGCGGGGCACCGCGGGCGCTTCGACGAGGACGGCGACCACACCGCGTTCGTCTACGGGGCGGACCTTACGATCGCGATCCCGCTCGGGAAGGGCGGCGGCTGGATCACCGGGCCTCTCGAGCTCCGCACGGAGGCGGCGCGCTTCACGGCCGATCGCACGCTCACGTCCTCCGGCTCACCGACGTCGCCCCGCGGGCACGGCGCCTTTGCGCAGCTTTCGTTCCACTTCTTCCCGCCGTTCCTCAAGGACACGTTCGTGGGGATGGGGTTCGACCGGCCGACGTTCACGCTGGTCGGGCTCTGGGACGCCCTCGAGATCCAGGATCCCGTGTCGCACCGCTGGAATCACCAGCGCCGCCTCTCGCTCGGGTTCAACTTCCGGCCGATCGAGCAGGTGGCCTTCAAGGTCGAGTACGTGAAGGAGAACTCCGATGAGATTTACGGGAACTTCGAGCGCAACGGGTTCGCGGCGTCGGTGGCCGTTGGTTTCTAGGACGCTCTCCGTGATCCTGCTCGCCGCCTCCGGGGCCGGCCTCGCCGGCTCCGGGGGCTGCGCCTCCGTCCCCGCCGGCCCGCCCGACGCCGCCGCGGGGCGCTCCTACTTCGTGAACCGCTGCACGCAGTGCCACGAGCTCCCCGAGCCCGGCGAGTACTCCGCCGTCGAATGGCGCGCCCTCGTCCGCCAGATGGGCCCCCGCGCCGGCCTCAACCCCGCGCAGCAGCGTGATATCCTCGAGTTCGTCCTCACGGAGCAACCATGAGATTCCTCCCGCTTCTCCTCCTCCTCGCTTCCTGCGCTTCTACCCCCGCAGCCGACTCCCCGCGCCGCGTCGCCCTCCGCATCTCCGCTCCCGCCGGGTTCGACGAGCGCCACCGCTCCGCCCTCGACCGGATCACCGGCGGGCACGCGCAGACGATCCCCGAGATGGCGCGGGAAGCGCTTTCCGAGGAGCTGGAGGCGCGCGGCGTGGAGGTCGTTGAAGGGGACGGCGAGGCGATTCTCGAGGCCACGCTCGGCTCGTGGGACCTCGACCGCATCGCCTCGGGGGGCAACGCTACGGTGGACCTGGCGCTCGCGCTTCGCAAGCCCGACGGAGGCACATCCTGGTCCGTCCGCATCGGGCCCCGCACCGTGGCCCTTCGCCCCGGCGAGGCGCGCGACCCGGCGGCGTTAGTGAAGCGGATCGTGAACGACGCGATGCGCGGGTATCCGTAGAACCGGGCCGCGCCGCGGGCGTTTGAAGGGGAACCCGGATAGAATCCGCGCGCCCTCGCGATGAACGCCCCCTCCCACGAACGGTCCGGAGTCTCCCGATGAAGCGCCGCCTCGGGGCGGCGGGGGCGGGCGGGCTCGCGATCCTGGTCGCGGCGATCGCGGCGCCTCCGGGGGCGGAGCGCGGGTACTTCGCGGCGACGTTTGCGCCGGCGATCCTCGCGCTCGTGCTGCCATTCGGGCTGCCCGTCGAGAGGAACCTGCGGTACGACGCGCTCTTCCTCCCCGCCGCGGGCGCGGCGTCGTTCCTCGCGCTCGCCGGCTTCGGCGCCGCCGCCCCCGGCCTCGGCCCGCTCCTGCTCGCGGCGCTCTTCCTCACCGCCTGGGCCGCGCTCGTCACCGGCCTGTTCCGCGCCGCGGCCCGCTGGGGCGCCCCCGCCGGCCACCTCGCCGCCGGCGGAGCGGGGCTCTTCCTCTGCGCCACCCATCTCCTGTTCGACCCGCTCGTCTCCGCTGCCGATCACCCCGCCTTTCGCCACGGCCTGATCTCCTTCGCCGTCAACGCGAACCCTTCTCTCATCCTCTCAGCCTCCTTCTGGGAGCGCGATTTCCTGATGAGGGCGTACGTGTATTCGCGAAGCGACATCGGGGCATTCCACGCGCACGGTTACGCGGCGTGGGGTTGGATCGCGGCGGCGTACGTGGCGGTGGGGGCGGCGGGATGGCTGGCGGGGAAGCGTCGCGAGGAGGAGGACGAGGAATGAGCGGGCGCGAGTGGATTCACGGGCAGTGCGTGGGGTGCCCGGTGCCGGCGGAGTGCGGGAATCGCTGCCCGGACCTGGTGGAGGATCTCTCGGCGTTGCGGTTGGGCTGGCTGCCGGGGGGCCGGATGCCGGCGAAGCCGGAGGAGATTGCGCCGCTGGTGGACCATACGATCCTTGTGCCGGAGGCGACGCGGGCGGTGATCGAGCGGGCGTGCGCCGACGCGGTGAAATGGGGTTTCGCGGCGGTGTGCGTGAACTCGGGCTGGGTCGCCACCGTGGCGCGCGAACTCCGCGGCACGCGCGTCCAGGTCTGCTCGACCGCCGGCTTCCCCCTCGGCGCGGTGGCGACGGCGGCGAAGGTGGCCGAGGCGCGGGCCGCGGCCGAGGACGGCGCGACGGAGATCGACGTCGTGATCAACGTCGGGCTGGTGCGGAGCGGGGAAGCGGCGGATGCGCGGGACGACCTGCGCGCCGTGGTGCGGGCGGTGCGCGGCGTCACGGTGAAGGTGATCCTCGAGACCTGCTGCCTGTCGCAGGAGGACAAGACGCGGGCAGCGAAGATCGCGCTCGACGCCGGGGCGCACTTCCTCAAGACGACGACCGGCTTCGGCCCCGGCGGCGCCAACGTGCGCGATGTGGCGCTGCTGCGGAAGATCGCGGGCACTTCCGCCGGGGTGAAGGCGAGCGGCGGCGTGCGCGACCGCGCGTCCGCGCTCGAAATGCTGCGGCACGGGGCGTCGCGCATCGGGTCGAGCGCGAGTGTGAAACTGGTCAAAGGCTAGGGCCAGCGGCGAGCGGCCAGTTGCCAGCGGCCAGATTCGTAGGAATCGCCCATCCAGGTAACCGGGTCCTTCCTTTCCCTGCCGTTCCTGGCCGTTCGCCGCTGGCCGCTTCATTTCCTTTCCTTCCGCTCTCGCTTCAGCCCACGCACAATCTCGCGGATGGCATCGCACTCGACCCCCCGCCTCTTCGGCACCGCAGGCATCCGCGGCCGCACGAACATCGACGTCACGCCGCTCCTCGCGCTGCGGATGTCGCAATGCCTCGGCGATCACCTCGGCAACGAGGGGACCGTCGCGCTCGGAAGGGACACGCGGCCGGGAAGCGACATGCTGGCGCGGGCTGCGGCGGCGGGGCTCCAGGCGGCGGGAATGACGGTGCAGGACTGCGGGATCATCCCGACGGGCGGGCTGGCGACGTGGATCCGCGAGAAGAAATGCGACGCGGGGGTGCTGATCACGGGGTCGCACACGCCGCCGGACCGCAACGGGTTCATCGTGATGATGGAACACGGCGGGTATATTCCGGACGACGAAGCGGTGATGCTCGAGCGGATGTACGACGCGGCGGGGCAGCGCGCGGAGACGATCGGGGCGGAGAGGCTCGGCTCCTGCACGCTGGCGCGGAATCCGCTGGGCGTTTACCGCGAGGTCCTCTTCCGGTCCTGCGACCACCGCACCGTCGCCGCGCGGAAATTCCGCTTGCTCTACGACCCGTGCAACGGCGCCGCCTCCTACGTCTTCGCGCCCCTGCTCGAGCAGCTCGGCGTTGCCGGCGTCCCTTCCAACGCGGAGCCCAAGCCGATCCCCGACCGCGCCACCGAGCCGCGCGCTGAAAACCTCGCGGCGATCGCGGCGCGCGTTCCCGCGGAGAAGTGCGACTTCGGCGTCGCGACCGACATCGACGCCGACCGCGTGCTCTTCATCGACGACCGCGGCCGCGTCCTCTCCGAGGACCTCGTCGGGACGCTCTTCGCCCGCGACATCCTGAAGAAGGGCTCGGTCTGCGTGACGCCGATCAACTCCTCGAACCTGATCGAGGAGACGTGCGAGGAGCTGGGTGCGCGGCTGGAGTTCTGCCGCGCGGGGCAGCCGGCGACGGTGCAGCGGATCCTCGAGCTCAAGGCGGACTACGCGTACGAGGAGTCCGGGAAGTACTACTTCGTGCGCGACGCGGCGTGGTGCGACGGCCTGCTCGCGACGGTCAAGATGCTCGACCTGCTGGCGCGGACGGGAAAGAAACTGTCGGAGCTGGCGGACGCGATCCCGAAGTACGCGCAGGTGAAGGAGAAGATCGCGTGCCCGGATTCGGCGAAGCTGACGGCGATGGAGAAGATCCGCGCGATCTGGGAGAAGGAGGGGCTCTCCGGTCGGCGCGGCGACCTGACGATCGACGGGCTCAAGCGGTCGTACGGGGACCGGTCGTGGCTGCTGATCCGCAAGAGCGGGACGGAGCCCGTGATCCGCGTGTACGCCGACGCGAAGACCCCGGCCCGGGCGAGGGAACTGGTCGAGTGGGGTAAGGGCGTGGTGGCCCGCGCCCTTTGAGAGGGAGGTCCGGATGAAGCGCCGCCGCACGTTCCAGTCCGCCGAAATCGTCCGGACCGCGAAGGGCCGGCAGTACCACATCGGCTGCGCGCCCGGCGACGTCGCGCCGTTCGTGCTGCTGTGCGGCGACCCGGCGCGGGCGCGGCGGTGCGCGGCGTCGTTCCAGAAAGTGACGGTCGAGCGCGCGAACCGGGAGTACCTGACGCTGACGGGAACCTGGAAGGGGATTCCCGTGAGCGTGATGGCGACGGGGATGGGGCCGGACAACACGGAGATCGCGGTCGTCGAACTCGCGCAGATCGCGTCGCCGACGCTGCTGCGCATCGGCTCGTGCGGGGCGCTGCAGAAGGAGACGCCGATCGGCTCGATCGTCGTGTCGAGCGGCGCCGTCCGGCTCGAGAACACGTCGACGTGGTTCGTGCCGGAGGGGTACCCGGCACTCGCGCACCCCGAGGCCGCGCTCGCGATGCTCCAGGCCGCTTCCGACCTCAAGCTCAAGCACTCGTTCGGTCTCACCGCCACCGCCCCCGGCTTCTACGGCGCCCAGGCCCGCGCCGTCCCGGGCTTCCCCCCGCGCGTCCCGACCCTCGACGCCGACCTCGCGCGCATCGGCGTCCTCAACCTGGAAATGGAAGCCTCGGCCCTCTTCACGCTCGCCACCCTCCGCGGCCTCCGCGCCGGCTGCGCCTGCGCCGTCTTCGCGAACCGCCCCGCCAACCGCTTCATCGACGAGAAAAACAAACATCGGTCCGAGGACGACGTCATCGCCGTCGGCCTGCGCGCGGTCGAGGTCCTCGCCGCGATGGACGGCGCGCGCGGCCGGGCGCCCCGGTGGCTGCCGGGCATGGATCTGAAATGAGCCCCTCGCCCGACCCGCTTCCCGGCTCCGAGGATCCCGGCGACCGCCGGCGCCTGGATGCCGCCCTGCGCGAATCCGAGGAGCGTTTCCGGAACGCCTTCCTGTACGCGGGCACCGGGATGATGCTGACCTCCCTCGAAGGGCGGTTCCTGCAGGTCAACCACGCCTTCGCGGAGATGCTGGGGTACCGCGAGGACGAACTGGTCGGGAAGATGTTCAACGACATTACCCACCCCGAGGACCTCCAGGTCGGGCTCGAAGCGATCGCCCGCCAGCGATCGGGCGAAGTGGCGACGATCCATATCCAGAAGCGCTACCTTCATAAGGACGGGCGCACGATCTGGGCGGATCTTTCCGCCACGGTGACCCGGGACGACCGCGGCGCCCCGCTCTACAACATCGTGCAGGTGCAGGACATCACCCGGCGGCACATCGCCGAGATGGCCCTCCGCGCCAGCGAAGACCGGTTCCGGACCGCATTTCACGCGGCGTCCGTCGGGATGACGCTGGTGGACCTCTCGGGACGCTTCATCCAGGTCAACGAGGCGTTCTGCCGCATGGTGGGGCGGGGCGCGGCGGAGCTGCTGGGAATGACGGTGCTGGACGTCACGCACCCGGACGACCGTGAGGAGTCGATGGCGCTGGTTCAGCGGATGCGCGAGGGATCGCGCCCGTCGGCGGAAGCGGTGAAGCGCTACGTCCGCCCGGACGGGAGCGTCGTCTGGGGGCAGCTGTCGGTGGCGATGGTGAGGGACGCTTCGGGCCAGGTGTCGCACACGCTGGGCCAGGTTGTCGACATCACCCGCCGCCACCAGACCGAGGAGGCCCTGCGCGCGTCGGAGAAGACGTACCGGCTGTTGTTCGAGGAGAGCCCGAGCCCGATGCTCGTGTACGAAGCGGCGACGCTTCGGGTGCTCGCGGTGAACGAGGCGGCGGTGGCGCTGTACGGACACACGAGGGCTGAATTCCGCGAGATGACGATCCGGGACATCCGGCGGCCGGAGGACGTGCCGAAGCTGGAGGAGAACTTGCGGAAGCTCGGCACGAACCGCCCGTACGAGGGGGAGTGGGTGCATCGCCGGAAGAACGGCACGGACTTCTCCGTCGAGGTGTCCACGCACTCGCTTCGGTTCGAGGGGCGGGAAGCGGTCCTGGTGATGCTCCAAGACCTGACGGCGAAGCACAAACGCGAAACGCAGATGGCGCAGGCCGCGCGGATGGAGGCGGTGGGGCGGCTGGCGGGCGGCGTGGCGCACGACCTGAACAACCTCCTGACCATCATCCAGGGGTACGGGCAGCTGCTGTCGAAGAAGCTGGCGCGCGGCGAGGCTCCCGGGACGGAACTGGAAGAAGTGCGGTATGCGGCGCAGCGCGCGAACGCGCTGACGCAGCAGTTGCTGGCGTTCAGCCGCCGTCAGGTGCTGCGGCCGAAGGTGCTCGACCTGAACGCCGTGGTCGGCGCGATGGATCCGCTGCTGCGGCGTGCGACGGGGGAGCACATCGAGCTCGCCGCCGCGTTGGACCCGCGGGGCGGGCGGGTCAAGGTCGACCCGGGGCAGCTCGACCAGGTGATCCTGAACCTCGTGCTCAACGCGAGGGATGCGATGCCCGGGGGCGGGAGGCTGACGATCGCCACCGGGCGCGACGAAGGCGGCATCGCCCCCGGCTCGTGGGCCACGCTCGAGGTGTCCGACACCGGGACCGGAATGGACGCCGCGACCCTGCCGCACATCTTCGAGCCGTTCTTCACGACCAAGGAGGGCCGCGGGACCGGGCTCGGCCTCTCCACCGTCTACGGAATCGTCCAGCAGTCCGGGGGCCACATCCGGGTCTCGAGCGAGCCGGGCCACGGCTCGTGCTTCCGGATCTGGCTCCCGCGGTCGGAGGAGGAGGCGTCCCAGGCTGAAGCCGCTTCCTCCGCGCTCCCGCGCCGCGGCTCGGAGACAATCCTCGTGGTCGAAGACGAACCGCGCGTCCGCGCCCTCACCGTCCGGGTCCTCCGCGACATCGGCTACACCGTCATCGAGGCCGAGGACGCCGAGCAGGCGGCCCGCGTCGCCGAGTCGGACGCGCGCCCGATCGACCTCCTCCTCACGGACGTCGTCATGCCTCGCCTCTCGGGACCCGAGGTCGCCCGCCGCTTCTCCACCGCCCGCCCCGGGGCCCGCGTCCTGTTCACGTCCGGCTACGTCGACCGCGGATCCGGCGCTCTTCCCGAGGGCGCCCAGTTCCTCCCCAAGCCCTTCACGGACGATCTCCTCGCGCGCCGCATCCGCGAGATCCTCGACGCACCCGCCAACGGAGGCCAGGGACGATGAAATTCCTGTTTGTGTCGCCGGAAGCGCTGGCGGTGGACCTCGCGTGGAAGGTGCTGCGCGAGGGGCATGAAGTGCTGTTCTGGGTCGGGGTGAAGTCGGAAAAGGACATCGGGGACGGGCTGCTGGAGAAGTGCGACGACTGGGAGGCGAAGGCGGAGTGGGCGGACGTGGTGGTGTTCGACGACGTGGGGCGGGCGCCGGAGGCGGAGCGGCTGCGGAAGAAGGGGAAGGCGGTCGTGGGGCCGACGGCGTACTCGGACCGGCTCGAACTGGACCGGGACTTCGGGCAGGACGAAATGCGCGCAGTCGGCATGAACATCCTGCCGAACTGGGACTTCGAGAGCTTCGACGCGGCGGCGGCGTTCATCCGGGAGAAGCCGGACCGGTACGTGGTGAAGCCGAACGGGAAGGCGCAGAACGAGAAGGTCCTCTCGTACGTCGGGCAGGAAGAAGACGGGCGCGACGTCATCGAGATGCTGGAGCACTTCAAGCGCGGCTGGTCGTCGAAGATCAAGTCGTTCCAGCTGCAGAAACACGCGACGGGCGTGGAGGTCGCGATCGGCGGGTACTTCAACGGGAAGGAGTTTGTCGGCCCGTCGTGCGTGAACTTCGAGCACAAGCGGATGTGCAACGGGAACATCGGGCCGTCCACCGGCGAGATGGGGACGTCGATGTTCTGGGTGAACAAGGGGCCGCTCTACGAAGCGACGCTTGCGCGGATGGCGCCGCGGCTCGCGGCGGGCGGCTATCGCGGGTACTTCGACCTCAACCTCATCGCCAGCGGCCGCGGGCTCGTCCCGCTCGAGGCGACGTGCCGCTTCGGGTACCCCACGATCAACATCCAGATGGAGGGGGTGCTCAGCCCCTGGGGCGAGTTCCTCGCGGCGATCGCACGCGGCGAGACTTACAACCTGCGGACGAAGCGCGGCTTCCAGGTCGGCGTCGTTCTCGCGGTGCCGCCATTCCCGTTCGTGGACGCAGACGCGTTCCGCAAATACAGCGAGGACGCGGTGGTGATGTTCAAGAAGCCGGTCGGGGACGGCTTCCACCCGTGCGACATGAAGCTGGAGGACGGCGACTGGCGCCTCGCGGGCTCGAGCGGGTACGCCGCCGTCATCACCGGGGACGGGACGACGATGGAGGAAGCGCGCCGGGAGGCGTACAACAAGGTCAAAGCGGTGATGATCCCGAACATGTTCTACCGGACGGATATCGGGGAGCGGTGGCGCGACGACGGGGACCGGTTGCAGGCGTGGGGGTTCATCTAGCAGAAGTTGCGGGTTGCGAGTTGCGGGTTGCGAGTGAAAGCCCGGGCGTGCCGCGGGGCAGTCACTCCCCGCTCGGCGTCCAGATGTTCTTCACCTGCGTCGCCTGCCGCAGGAACTCCGGCCCTTCGCCGTCCACGGCGTCGAGCCAGTTGCGTCTGGAGTTCCATTCGCACCAGGTGCGCTTCATGTTCCCGGCGCTCGCGGCCTCGATCGCCTTCGCGCCTTCCTGCGTCCCGAATGACCAGAGGCCTTCGACGTCGTCGTGTCCGGCGAGGACGCGGGCTAGGGCGTCCCGCTTGCCGGTGACGATGTTGACGACGCCGGCGGGGACGTCGGAAGTCTCGAGGACCTGGGTGAAGTCGGTCGCGGCGAGTGGATGGCGTTCGCTGGGGATCGCGACGACCGTGTTGCCCATGGCGATCGCGGGGGCGACGAGGGAGACGAAGCCGAGGAGAGGAAACTCTTCGGGGCAAGCGAGGCCCAGGACGCCGACGGGCTCGACGTGCGCGATCGTGAGGCCGCGCAGCGGGACATTGTGGACGGCGCCGTCGAACTTGTCGGCCCAGGCGGCGTACGTGAAGAGCCGCGATACGGCGGCATCGACCTCGACGCGGCCTTCGCGCCCGGTTATCCGCTCGATCCGCGCCGCGAACTCGGCGGCCCGCGCCGAGAGGTTCTCCGCGACGTAGTAGAGGATCTGCGCCCGGCTGTGCGCCGTCGCGAATCCCCACGACTCCGCCGCGTGCGCCGCCTCGACCGCGTTGCGGATGTCCTTGCGGTTCCCGTCGCCGACCTCGCCCATCGGGCGGCCCTGCGCGTCGTTCACGACGAGCGAGTAGCCGGAGTCCGGCCGCGCCTGCTTGCCGCCGATGAACAGCTTCGCCGTCCGGTCGACCCCGGGCGCCGCCTTCGCAGGCTTCACCTTCTTCAGCGCCGGCGCCTTCCCGGTCGGCTCGCGCTTCACGTACTCCCAGATCCCCTCGCGCCCGCCCTCGCGCCCGAAGCCGCTCTCGCGGTACCCCCCGAACCCCGCCGCGGCGTCGAACAGGTTCGTGGAGTTGATCCAGACCGTGCCGGCCTTGATCTTCCGCGCGTGGTCGAGCGCCAGGTTCACGTTCTCGGTCCAGACCGACGCTGCGAGCCCGAAGCGCGTGTTGTTCGCGAGCTGGATCGCCTCGGCGGGCGTCCGGAACGGCATCGCGACGAGCACGGGGCCGAAGATCTCGACCTGCGCGATGGTGGAGGCGGGGGAGACGCACGTGAAGAGCGTCGGGGGGTAGAAGCAGCCGTCCTTCGGGCAGGCCCACGAGGGCTGCCAGAGCTTCGCGCCCTCGTCGACGCCCTTCGCGACCAGCGACTTGATGCGGTCGAGCTGCACGGGCGCGACGATCGCGCCGATGTCCACGGCCTTGTCGAGCGGGTCGCCGACGCGGAGCTTCTCCATGCGATCACGGAGTTTCTTCACGAAGCGGTCGTGGATGGACTCTTGGACGAGAAGGCGCGAGCCGGCGCAGCAGACCTGGCCCTGGTTGAACCAGATCGCGTCGACGACGCCCTCGACGGCGGAGTCGAGGTCAGCGTCCTCGAACACGACGAAGGGCGACTTGCCGCCGAGCTCGAGCGACAGCTTCTTCCCGGTTCCCGCGGTGGCCTTGCGGAGGATGCGGCCGACGTCGGTTGAGCCGGTGAACGCGATCTTGTCCACGCCGGGATGCTCGACGATCGCCGCGCCCGCCTTGCCGTCTCCCGTCACGATGTTCACGACACCCGCCGGCACTCCGGCCGCGACGCACAGCTCCGCGAACGCGATCGCCGTCACGCTCGTGAACTCCGCCGGCTTCAGCACGACGGTATTTCCCATCGCGATCGCCGGCGCGATCTTCCACGCCAGCATCAGCAACGGGAAATTCCACGGGATGATCTGCCCGACCACCCCCACCGGCCCGTATCCCGCAAACTCCGTCGCCGCCAGCTGCGCCCACCCCGCGTGGTGATAGAAATGCCGCGCCACCAGCGGCACGTCGATGTCCCGCGTTTCCCGGATCGGTTTGCCGTTGTCCAGCGTCTCCAGCACCGCCAGCAGCCGCGCGTGCTTCTGCACCTGCCGCGCGATCGCGTAGAGCACCTTCGCCCGCTCGTGCCCCGGGGTTTTCGCCCATCCGGGAAGCGCCTTCCGCGCGGCCGCGACCGCCGCGTCCACCTCGGCGGGCGTCGCCTGCGCGACCTTCGCGATCGGCTTGCCCGTCGCCGGGTTGACCGAGTCGAAGTGGCCGCTTCCCGTGACAAACCGCCCGCCGATGAAATGTCCGAGTTTCCGGCCGTGTTCCTCCAGCCAGCGGTCGGCGGGGGCGGAGGCTTCGGGCGCGGGGCCGTACTCGAGGGTGTCGAGGAATTGCGCGACCTTGGGCATGAGGACTCCGTGAAAAACACTGCGATGAGAATGCACTCCGGGCCCGGTTGGCTCAAGGGATTGAGGCGGCATGGCAGGCACCGAGGTCGTATCAGCGGCCGTTTCAGCGTGATCATGCCTTCACCAGCGTCCGCCGTTTTCGACTTTCAAAAGCAGAACTGCGGACGCTGATAACGACATGATCACGCTGAAACGGCCGCTGATACGGCTGATCGTTCCAGCCTCCCATTTCGATCGATTCCTCCGTCTGTCAAGCCACCGACCACGATTGCAAAGCGTCATGACAGGCCGAGGGATTGACTTGGCTGTAACCCGTTGATCCACGGGCATTTGTGTTGGAGCGGGACGGCACGCAGGTTGCTACCCTGATGGCCTCAACCCAAGGAGCCTCCCATGCGCCCGCTCATCCCCGCCCTCGTCGCCCTCGCTTCCATCGCCGCTCCCGCCTTCGCCGGCGACACCCAGGCCGGCACGACCGTCACCTGGGGCCTCACTTCCGAGCTCTCCGGACAGACCGGCAAGAAGAAGTACGGTTGAGGCGGCGATATGCCCGACGTCTCGACTCAGTCTGAGTCGATCGATCTCAAGGGCACCTGCACCTCCGTCGCCGCCGACGGCAGCACCACCTGGTCCTTCAGCGTCGAACGCGTCGCCGTCGACTCCACCGTCCAGTCCGGCGGCCACCTCAAGTACGACTCCTCCAAGGACAAGGAATGCCCCAAGGGCTTCGTCCGCTACGCCGCGATCAAGGGCGTCACCTTCACGGCTACCGTGACCGCCGACGGCATGATCCAGAACTGCTCCATCGAAGATTGGCCCAAGACCTGCGACATCAAGATCGACAAGTGCACCACCGTCAAAGACAGCGCCGCCAACCTCTTCCATGACCCCACCACCCCGCGCGTCTGGCTCGAACTGCTCTTCCACACCAGCCCCGGCAAGGGCAAAGAATGGAAGCGCACCCTGAACGTGGGCAACGGCGAGGAGCTGGACGTGCGCACGGACGGCGCCGAGACGGTGAGCGGCGACGCCTGCGTGCGGATGAAGATGGAGACGGCCGACCAGCCGAAGGACGCCCCGAACAGGATCCCGCGCGAGGCGTTCAAAAGCGGGAAGGTGTCGTGGTCGAAGTCGGCGGGGTGCGCGCTCAAGGCCGACCTGCACGGAGGCGTGGTTGCCGAGAAGTGCGTGCTGGGCGTGGCGGCGCAGGCGAAGTGGGAAGTGGAGTGCCTGAAGAAGGGTTTCGACGCGGAGGCGGCCAAGGGAGCGACGCCGCCGGCGAAGTAGGGACGCCGAAAACACAGCGGGCCCGGGAGCGCGTGCTCCCGGGCCCGTTCCGTTTCCTGATACCGCCTACTTCGACTTCTTCTTCGCCGGCTTCGGCGCTTCCACTGCCTCGGGTTCGTCCTCGCTCGCCGGCGGCGTCACCGCGGCCGGGGCGGGGACCGGCTGGGGCGCGGTGATGACCCGGCACCCGCCCGACGGGTAGATCGAGCTCCCGAGCAGCACCTTGCCGTCCACCGACAGGTCCGTGATCAGCCCGTTCTGCACGCGCAGCGTCACCTTCCGCGTCGCGCCGTCCGCGCCCTTCAGGCTGTACTGCATCGTCGACCGAACGACGTGCCGCAGCCCGGCGCCGTCCCAGTTCACGTCGGCGTTCGTCGACATGCTGCTGCAGCCGCGGTTTTCGCCCCAGACGTCCTTGTTGTCCTCCCCGATTCCGGAAACGCTTCCCGCCAGCGCCGGCGCCACCAGCCGCGAGGCCTCGCCGTACCGGCCCGCGGCCATGTGGATGAAGAACAGGTCGGCGGTCTGGTTGCTGGCGGAGATCGAGGTGGGGGAGGAGGCGACGGTGACGAAGGCGAGCGCGGCCGCGCCGGCGCCGATGACCAGCAGGGCGCAGAGCGTCATGAAACCGACGAGGCAGCCGCAGAGGACGAAGGGGAAGCGCGAGCGGCGGGGAGGGGGCGGGGCGGGCGGGTAGGCTTGCATCATCGGGGGGCTCCTCTGGACGGCGGGTCGTGTCAGAGAAGAGGTAGGGAGCGGGGAAGGGCTTTTGGAGGGGCGAAAAGAATTCGCGGATAACGGCGGATGGCGCGGAAACGGCCGCGGATGAAAGACTTACACCATCGGGAGCTGGTGGGCCGCGGCGTACTCGCCGGTGACGAAATGGGAGAGCTGGCGCTCGATGTCGGTGAGAAGGGCCGACGCGCCGAGGCGGAAGAGATCCGGCTGGAGCCAGTCGTTGCCGAGTTCTTCCTTCATGAGAATCATCCATTCCAGCGCCTGCTTCGCCGCGCGGATCCCGCCCGCGGGCTTGAAACCGACCTTGTGGCCGGTCTGCTGCTGGTATTCGCGGATCGCGCGGACCATGACGAGGCCGTTCGCGAGCGTCGCGTTCACGGCCTCCTTGCCCGTGCTCGTCTTGATGAAGTCCGCCCCGGCCTGCATCGCGACGTGCGACGCCTGTGCCACGTGCCGCAGGTTCCCAAGCTCCCCGACCGCCAGGATCGCCTTCATGTGCGCCGCGCCGCACGCCTCGCGGAATGCCTTCACTTCGTCGTACAGCGCCTTCCAGTCTTCGCCCAGCACCGGCCCGCGCGAGATCACGATGTCGACGTCCTCGGCCCCCGCGATCACGCTTCGCCGGATCTCCTCGAGCTTGAGATCCATCGGCGTCTGCGCCGCCGGAAACCCCGTCGACACCGCGGCCACCGGGATGCCGCTCCCGCGCAGCGCTTCCACCGCCGTCGCCACGAGGTTGTGGTACACGCACACCGCCCCCGTCGTGATCCGCCGGTCCGCCAGCCCCATCGCCTCCAGCAGGTCGCCACGCACCGGCTGCCGCGCCTTCGCGCACAGCCGCTTCACGTTCGCCGGCGTGTCGTCCCCCTGCAGCGTCGTCAGGTCGATCAGCCGCACGGCCTGCACGAGCCACGCCGCCTGCCAGTCCTTCTTCACCGTCCGCCGCGTCCCCAGCGTCGCCGCCCGCCGCTCCACGGCGGAGCGGTTCACGCGGATCTTCGCGACTTCGCGGAGATCGAGCGGGATCCCCGGGTTGCGGGGAAGGGCCGCGGGCGGGTGGGCCGGCAGGCGGGCGGGCTGGAGGGCGTTGGACATGGGGGGGCCATCCTACCGGGCGGCCCCCGCGGTTTCGAGCGCCGAGTTCACCCGCGGCGCCTCCTCACGGAGGAACTCCCGGACCAGGTCCGCCGTCACTCGAGGGCTCTCCAGGTACGGGAAGTGCCCCACGCCCTTCATCTCCACGAACTTCGCCCGCGGGATCGCGGCGCACCCCGCGCGGCCGGCCTCGGCGGGCGCCATGTCGCGTTCCCCCCAGAGCACCAGCGTCGGCGCGCGCAGGCCCGGCAGCTCGTCGCCGAGGTACATCTCGCGGCGAATGCCCCATAGCCCGCACACGCGGCGCAGCAGCAGCGCCCACGTGTCGGCGGAGCCGGGAAGCGTGACCCCCGCGAGCCGCGTCCGGAGATACAGCTCCGGCACGGAGTCCGGATCGATGTGGAACATCGTCCGGTACTGGTTCCTCTGCCCTTCGAGGCTCTGGACGCCCTTCATGAAGCGCCTCGTCATCCCCGGGATGGCGCAGATGATGCGCAGCGGCCACGACACTTCGCGGGAGATCCCGACGGGCATCCCTACGAGGGCGAGGCGGCGGACGCGTTGCGGGGCGTCGAGGGCGGTGGACAGGGCGAAGAATCCGCCCATCGAGCAGGCGACGACCGTGGCCGACGGGAGGTCGAGCGCGTCGAGCACGGACGTCACGAAATCCGCCGCGTGCCGGCGCAGGTCGGTCCGGCGGTAGTCGAACGGGTCGCTCAGCCCGAATCCCGGGCGGTCGACGGCGATGACGCGGAAATCGTGCTGCAGTTCGGCCATCAGCGGCGCCCAGGTCACGCCCTCGCCGTCGCCGCCGTGGATCAGCACGAGCGGCTCGCCGCGGCCGGCGTCGAGCACGTGCGCCCGCATCGCCGGCTCGCGCAGCGCGAGGTACCGCGACTCCGCCTTCACACCGTAGTGGTCGAGCAGGAGCCCCTGCATCCGGGCGAACTCCGCCTGCTTCGCATTCAGGACCGGCGCTTCGACGATTCCTGTCTTCATGGCTTCCTCCCTGATCAACGGTTGGTTTTTCGCGAACGGCTGCGCAGCCCCGCCTCCAGCAGGTCCAGCAGCCCCTCCGTCCGCCGAACGAGGTCCTTCCCGCCGGAAAGCAGACGCGAGACCTCGTCGGCGCCGATCATGGCCGAGAAAATCCCCTCTCCTGCGACGCGCGGGTTCAGCGCCGCGTCGATCACGCCCTCGCCCTGCCCGCGCTTCACCAGTTCCACGAACCGCCCGATCGACAGCTCGAGGAACCCCGCGAAGACCGACCCCGGCTCCGCCTTGACCTCAAGGTCGAGCGCGAGCCGGAGGAAGCACCGGAAGGCGGGATCCTCGGCCAGCAGCCGGGCGCGGGCCCGGAGCAGGGCGCGGAGCTGCTTCAGGGCGTCGGGCTGGTTCCCCGCGTCGGCGAAGAGCCGTGCGACGAGCTGTTCCTGCTTGAAGCGGAAGGCGGCGAGGGCGACCTCCTCCTTGGACTTGAAGTGGAAGTAGAAGGCGCCCTTGGTGACGTCGCTGGCGCGGATGACGTCGTTGAGGGAAGCGCCGTCGAATCCCTTGTCGCCGAAGACGGAAGCGGCGGCATCGAGGATGCGGGCGCGGGTGCGTTCGGCGCGGGCCTGCATGGGGCGGTGATCGGCGGGTTCCTGTGGGCTCATGCTGGAATAATACCGACCGGACGGTTTGTTTTCAAGTCCCTTTTTCAACTTTTCTCGCTTCGTCGCCAGCCCTCGGCCGTTCCGGTATAAGAACTCCATGCCTACGCGCCTGCTTTGCATCGCTCTCCTCGCCTGCCTGCCCGCCTCCGCCGATCCCGGCCGCTGGGAGCCGGAGAAGACTTATGCCCTGATGGCCGGCGTCCTCGAGTGGCAGGACAAGAACCTGTCGCCTTTCCCGAAGGAAAACCGGCAGGACCGCGCGCTCGAGGAGACCCTGAAGAAAGCCGGCGTGCCGGCGGATCATGTCGTCTTCCTCGAGGACAAGGCCGCGACGCAGGAAGCGATCCAGAAGGGCCTTCGCGAGGTCTGCGAGAAGGCGCCCGAGGGGAGCACGCTGATCTTCTACTTCGCCGGCCACGGGATGCAGGACGACGGCGGCGAGATCTTCCTCGCGAACTACGACGCGGACACCGCGAAGAAGAAGGCGAGCTGCGTCGGGACGGCGGACGTCTCGCGGATCATCTCGAAGCACTTCAAGGGCTCGCGCGTGATGCTGTTCGCGGACTGCTGCTACTCCGGCGGCCTCGCGAAGGTCGTCCGCGATTTCGACAAGGCCCCCGCCTCCGCCGCGTGCCTCACCTCGGCCACCGCTTCCAACGTCTCCACCGCCGAATGGACGTTCACGGCGTCGCTCGTCGCGATCTTCGGCGGCGACGGCGCTGCGGATGCCTCAGGGGACGGCACGATCACCCTCAAGGAAGCCGACGTCTTCGTCGCCGGCGAGATGCGCTTCCGCGAAGCCCAGCTCACCCGCGGCGCGTCGACGCCGACTTTCGATTCCGGCTTCGTCCTCGCTTCGGTGGACGTAGCGAAGAAGCCGAAGGACGTCCCGGGGCCGTGGAAGGTCCGCGACTACTGCGAGGTCGAGTGGAAGAAGCAGTGGTACCGCGCGCAGGTGATCGACGGGCGGGAGGGGGAGTCGCGGATCCACTACCTGGGGTGGGAGGACAAGTACGACGAATGGGTTCCGGCGGCGCGGATGCGCAAGCCGCAGGGGATTGCCGCGAGCGGCGGCGACAAGGTGTCGGTGGAGTGGAAAAAGAAGTGGTACCCCGCGACGGTGATGAAGGTCGAGGGGGACTTCGCGTTCATCCACTACGACGGGTTCGGCAACGAATGGGACGAGTGGGTGACGTCGAAGCGGCTCAAGGCGAAGTAGCTATTTGAAGTCGAGCGGGTGCATCCAGCGCCCGCGGACGTTCTCGAACGTCAGCACCGGGTCGAGCGCCGACTCCGCGCCGTCAGGCGCGCTGAACTGGACGTTCCCGCGGATCCTGTCGAACGCCTTGACGTGCACCGCGCCCGTGAAAATGCGCTGCATCGGCTCGGGAAGCCGGTCGGCCTCACGGATCCACCGCAGGACCTCCGTGTACAGCACCGCCTGGTTCGAGCGGTAGATCCGCACGTCGTCCCCCGCCGGCGTCCGCGGCTCCGTGTCGACCAGCTTCTTCAGCCGCGCCTTGTACTCCGCCAGCTGCTTCACCGCCTCCGGCGTCAGCCCCGCCGAGTGACCGTGCGCGTCCGGCTCGCCCTTCTCCGCAATCTCCAGCAGCCTCCCGATCGCCGCGTTCCGCTGCTCCGGCAGGCACAGGTTCAGCATGTCCCCGTACTGGCCGCTCGCCCACGCCTTCTGCAGCTCGTGCGCCCGCTCCGACAGCGCGATCGCGTCGCTGTCGAACAGGTCGATCGCCGGACAGCCGGTCGGCGCAAGGGCGATGTAGGAGACGAGCACGAACCCGAGGAACATCTGGCGCATGGAAGGGGCTCCGGAGTAGGTGACGCGGGGGGAATGCTACTGGAAGGGGGGCGCGTCGGGCTACATCTGGGCCAGTTGCACCGCCGCGATGCTTTTCCCGTCGCAGATCCGGCCCTTCTTCACGGCGGCGAGCACTTCCGCTCGCGTCAGCTCGGCGAGCTCGATGTGCTCGTCCTCGTCCTGTTCGGCGTGGGCGGGGGAGAGGCCGCGGGCCTCGTAGATGTGGATGAGCTCGGTGGTGTAACCGGGGGCGACGAAGATGGCGCCGAGCTTGCGCCAGGACTTCGCCGCGAAGCCGACCTCCTCGATGAGCTCCCGCTTCGCGCACGCCAGCGGCGCTTCGCCCTTCTCCAGCGTCCCGGCCGGGATTTCGAGGAGCCAGCCGCGGGCGGCGGCGCGGAACTGGCGGATGAACAGGTAGGTGCCCTTCGACGTCACCGGCAGGATCGCGACGGCGCCGGGGTGGACGATCGTGTCGCGGCGGAACGTTTTCCCGTCGGGGGCGCGCCAGGTTTCGGCGTCGACGCGGTAGACGCGGTTCGTGCGGACGGTGCGGGCGGAAACGAGGCGGAAGTCACGGCGCATCTTCGGGGCTCCGGTTATCATCGGGCGCATGAAGGAACTGCACGGCAAGAAGGTAACGAACCTCACCCCGCTGCTGAAAGCGATCTCGTTCGCGGCGCAGCGGCACCAGGGGCAGATGCGCAAGGACCGCAAGACGCCCTACGTCGCGCACCCGATGCGCGTCTCGGCGATCCTCGCCCAGGAATTCAAGGTCAGCGACCCCGAGATCCTCACCGCGGCGCTTCTCCATGACACGATCGAGGACACGACGACCGACCACGACGACATTGCGAAGGAGTTCGGGTCGCAGGTCGCCGCCTGGGTCGCCGCGCTGTCGAAGGACAAGCGGTTGCAAGAGACGGAGCGCGAGCGGGTGTACTTCGAGGGGCTGGGGAAGTCGCCGGTCGAGGTGAAGCTGTGCAAGCTGGGCGACACGCTCGACAACCTCATCGACGTCGCGGGGCTGGAACGGGCATCGCAGGAGAAGGCGCTGGGGAAGGCGAAGCACGTGGTCGAGTTGTTCAGCCCCGGATGGCCCGACCAGTGGGCGCACGCGATGGACCGGGTGAAGCGGGCGATCGGCGAGCTGGAAGCGTCCCTGAAGGCGACGTAACGGGGTTTCCCGGACTTTTAGAGGCGCGAGCGATGTCGAAACAGCCGGCCGTCAAATCTACTGTCGCCCAGCGCATCGCCGCGGACCTCCGGAAGATCTCAGGGAAAGCGGACGCCGCGCCGGCTGTCGTGGCGGGCTGGAAGGAGCTTGACCCGTCGGACGTGTCCGCCGCACTGCGTGCCGCGTGGCCGAAGATCCGCAAGGCCGCCGACCGGCAGCAGTTGCTCAAGGCGATGTACCACGGGCGGCACCCCGCGGCGATCGACGCCCTGGACCTCGGCATCGGCGACCCGGACCCGCACGTGAAGAGCTGGGCCTGCGAGTTCCTGGAGGGCGCTGCGTTCCGGGACTTCCGGGGCGATCCCCGAGGCTATGCCATGTGGCGGACCGCCGTCGCCGGCCGGACGCTCGACGAGGTCCAGCGCGCCGGCGCCCGGGGGTTCGTCGACGCCCTTCGCGCCAAGACGCGCGCCGAGCGCCCCGAGGCCAGCCGGTCGCTCTTTGAGGCCGTCCGCACCGGCAGCCTCGAAACGCTCGCGCAGGCCGGGCTCGTCCGCCTGCTCGAGGAATGGGTCACTGCCGGCCCCGCCGAGGTCACCGAAAACGCGCTCCGCACGCTGCGGCGCTTCCCCATGGCCCCCCGCGAGGCGGAATCGCGCCTCTCCGCATGGCTCGGCTCGCGCGACGAGAACGTCGTTCGTGCCGCGCTGCGCCACGCCGGCGAATTCGGCGTCGGCGACCAGCTCCTGCGAGCCAACGTCCTTCCCATCGTCCGCGGCCGCCCGACGCTCCGCTCGTGCGCTCTCCGCGCCCTCGGCCGCAAGGGCGCCTCCTGGGCCGTCGAGCACCTCGTCCCCTGGGTCTCCGACTCCGACGAGGACGTCTTCCTCGCCGCCGCCGAGGCCCTCGCCGAAATCGGCGACCCGCAGGCGGTCCCCGCGATGATCGAAGCCCTCAAGGCGGACCCCTCGCCGACGAGGATCTACGCGCTGGGCAACTTCGGCCTCTCGCCGCTCACCGGCATCGAGTACGACCCGCGCCACGACGGGAACTGGTGGGAAGGCGCGATCGAGATGCGCGGCGACGGAAAGAAGAAGCGGGTCCCCAGGAAGCCTGTCCGTCGTTAGCTGCCGGCAGCCGAACCAACCACCGACCACGAACCACCAACCACCAGCTAGATGTCGAGCACTTCCTTCTCTTTCGCCGCAATGATCTCCAGCTTCGACCCCCGCGCCTTCGCCGCCGACTGCGCTTCCCCGACCATCTTCTCCAGCTCGGCATCCGTGCGGTTCGGGTCGTGGTGCCACACGACGAGCTTCTTCACGTTCCCTTTGATCGCCAGGTCCATCGCGTGCTCGACCGAGGAATGCCCCCAGCCGCGGTAGCGCGGGTACTCGTCCGGGCGGTACATCGCGTCGGCGATCACCAGGTCCGCGTCCGCGACGAAATCCACCATGCGGCGGTTGCACTGCGCGAGGAACTCCTCCATCTCGCTCGCCGGCACCGCGTCCCCCAGGTCCTTGAGGTGGTCGTACAGGAACGCCGTGTACGGCTCGTTGTCGCTCGTGTAGACGACGATCTTCCCCTCGTGGTGGATGCGGTAGCCGAGCGTGTAGATCGGGTGGTTCATGAAGCGCGAATGGACGGTGACGTCCTCGATCTCCACGGCTTCCTCGCGGATGTCGTGGTGGATGATCTTGGCGGCGAGCTCGAAGTAGCGGGCGGGGAAGTACGCGCCGTCCATCTGGAGCGTGAGCAGGTCCTTGATCGTGCGGTCCGGGTGCGCCGGGCCGTAGATGTTGATGACGTTCCCGTAGCGGTAGATCGGCGTGAAGAACGGGAACCCCTGGATGTGGTCCCAGTGGGAGTGGCTGAGGAAGATGTGGACCTTCACGGCCTTGCCGAGCTTCGAGTAGTAGTTCCCGAGCTCGCGGATCCCGGTCCCGCAGTCCAGGATCATGTTCGTGTCGCCGGCCGTGACCTCGATGCACGTCGTGTTCCCGCCGTACGTGACGGTATCGGGCCCCGGGACGGGGATGCTTCCGCGGACGCCCCAGAATTTGACGCGCATGTTCAGTGATTTATCGGCAGGGGAAGGACCGGGGCGTGAGGCTGGGACGTAGGGCGGGGGCGAAAGGCGGGGGCAAACAGAAAGGGACCGGGCCGGGCCGAAGCGCCAGCCCCTGCGACGAGGACACGCCGCAGCACGCCCCCGCCGTACACCCCTGCCTTTCGCCCCCGCCGTACGCCCCCGTCATTTCCGGTCTCTCCAGTCCACCGGGCCCACGGGCTCCTCTTCGTCCCGCCCCCAGATGAGCGAGCTCGGGTCCTTCCGCAGGTAGTCCGAGGTCCGCGACAGCGAATCCGACGTCACCTTGAGCGACGCCAGCAGCTCGTTCAGCTTGCGCGCGGTGGAGTCGTCCTTGAGCAGCATTCCCAGCGTCCCCTTGCCTCCCTGCGCGTCCTTCACGATCCCGTCCAGGTTCGCGAGGATCTCGTTCAGCTTCTTCGAGTTCTCCTGAAGCGACACGGAGAGGTCCTTCACGGTCGCGCCGGTGTCGTTCACGGTCTTCTGCACGTCGTCGGAGAGCGAGGAGAGCTTGGTGCCGAGCTCGTTCAGCTTCGCCACGACCTCGTCGGCGCTCGTGATGATCTTGTTCACGCCGTCCATCGCCGTGTTCGCCTTCCCCGCGAACTCGTCGGCTTTCCCCACGAACGCATCCGCCTTCGTCACGAACCCGTCCACCTTCTCCATCGTCCCGCCCGCCTTCTTCGCCACGTCGTCGATGCTCGTCATGGCGCCCTTCAGCGACTTCTGGAACTCCTCGTCGTTGAGGTGATCGAGGAAGGTGTTCACCTTGACGACCGTCCCGCGCACGTCGTTCACCGCCGCGTCGAGCGTCTTCTGGAGGTCGTCGAGGCCGGGGGGGACGACGCCGGAGAAGCGCGCCGTTCCGTCCTTGGCGATGTTGCCGGCCGCGGCGGAGCCGAGGGAGAACTCGAGGATCTTCTCGCCCAGCAGGCCGACCGAGCCGACCGTCAGCTTCGAGTCCTTCTTGATCCCGTACTGCTCCTCGACCTCGATGATCACCGCCACCATCACCTTGTCCTGCTCCTCGCGGAACGTCACGTCGCGCACCTGCCCGATCGGCTTGCCCGCCATGTGCACCGGCGTCCCCTCGCGGATGCCGCCCGCGTAGCTGAACTCCGCCGAGACCCGGTACTTCTTCTTGAACTTCGACTCCTCGAGCACCCAGAACATCAGCGCCACCAGCCCGAGGCCCACCAGCACGAACACGCCGATCATCACTTCCTTGCGGGACTGTTCGTTCATTTCGGCTCCTTCGGCTCGATCTTCACCGCTTCGCCGAAGTGCGTTTTCAGCACGCGGCCCTCGCGCAGGTCGACGACCCAGCCGTGGTTCACGGCCGTGTACGTCACCACGTAGTACAGCCGCGTGGCGTCGGTGCTGCGCGCCAGGCAGTGCACCTCCGTCCACGGCTGCGAGTCCCAGCCGTTGTTCGCCCGCACGTCCAGGTCGATCAGCGGCTTCACCTGCAGCTCACCCTCGCGGTCCTTCCACTCGGACCCTTCCAGCGTCCGCAGCTTCTTGAAT
This sequence comes from uncultured Planctomycetia bacterium, assembly GCA_964590435.1. Classification (GTDB taxonomy): domain Bacteria; phylum Planctomycetota; class MHYJ01; order WSZJ01; family WSZJ01; genus WSZJ01. The sequence goes on along the minus strand of CAZPWT010000002.1, from coordinate 162,271 downwards.
TTCCCACCCTCCGGCCCGAAGTCCTTGTGCCGGAAATTCCGCCCCTTCCACGCCGGCACCTTCTCGAACGGGATGTCCATCTCGAACGGCGCGTTCGTGAACGTCGCCGGCGGCCGGAACGTGTAGCTCCCGCGGAACAGGTCCATGCGGATCTTGTTCTCGGCGAAGTGGTAGTAGTTGATCCAGCAGCGCGGGCCGGTCTCGTTGACGTAGGCCCAGAGGATCCAGAAGTCGTTCTTCGACCGCGCGACCAGCCACGCCAGGTTGTCCGACCACGGCCGCGGCCCGGGGTGGTTCGCGAGCACGTCGAGCTGGTACGTGCGCTTCTTGAGGGAAGCGTCGGTCCAGACGAGGGTTGCGTTTTCCTTGTCGAGGCGGATCGAGACTTCCGAGGGGGCTTCCTGGCCTTCGGGGAGAAGCGATTTCCCGTTCTCGTCCACGCCCGGCTTGATGGCGGGGCCGTCGAGCTTGAAGGCGATCTCCGGGTCTGCGGCGAGGACGGGGGCCGCGAGGAGGGCGGCGAGCGCGAGGGAGAGGAGGGGACGCATGGGGGAGGGCATTGTACGGGGGAGGGGAAAGGACAAGGAACCAACTTCCAAATTCCGGTGGGGGGAGGGGCTGAAGGCGGCGAAAGGCAGTGCGCTGGATCGCCGGGCAGCTTTGGGACGTGGAAGCCGTATCAGCGGCCGTTTCAGCGGGATCATTCCGTGATCAGCGTCCCGCCTTCTTCTTTTCGACAACGACGGACGCTGATGAAGGAGTGATGACGCTGAAACGGCCGCTGATACGGACTTGTCGTTTGCCGTTTCTCCGTTTACTTGAAACTTGAAGTTTGCCCCTTGTCGTTTCCCCCTCCCCTCACTTCCGCACACCCATAGGCAGTCCTGAACACCCGCCGCTGCCAAATCGACAACCGTGCTCCCGATTTCCCCCGCAATTCGCCGCGATTCGAACCTCTTGAAACGGGTACAGCAGTTGCGATCCGTCCCCCCCAACCCCTTTTCAGGAGGCGCACCGTGGCCCCGCTCTGGCACGAATCGTTCGGCGAGTGGTCGAGCGTGCAGCGCGAGCTCAACCGCTGGCTGGATGCGGCCCGCTCCACCGTCGACCAGGTCGTCGGCCATTTCACCTGGCCGCCGATCAACACGTACGAGACCCCCGAGGAGATGATCGTCACCGCCGAGGCTCCCGGCATGGAGGTCGGCGACTTCGAGATCTCCCTCGCCAACCAGACTCTTCTCATCCGCGCCAACCGCAAGCTCCCCGCCCCCGCGGAAGGCGCCACCTGGAACCGCCGCGAGCGCGCCGACGGCCGCTTCGACCGCGCCATCGTCCTGCCCGGCACGCTCGACACCTCGCAGGTCGAGGCCCGCTACGACCGCGGCATCCTCACCGTGCGCATCCCCAAGACCGAGGCCGCCCGGCCGCGGAAAATCGTCGTCGAGGAGGGACGCTGATGAAAACTCACGAGGGCCGGCGCACGCCGGCCGTGGACGTGCTGGAAAGCGCCGACGCCTGGACGCTCGTCTTCGACCTCCCCGGCTGCCTCAAGGAGGACGTCGACATCACCACCGCCGACGGGAAACTCGTGCTGGAAGCGCACCCGCGCAAGCCGGACATGCCGGCCTCGGCGGTGGTGCAGCGGCGCGAAGCGGCCTCCGGCGCGTTCGGGCGGACCGTCGTGCTCGACCCCGACCTCGATCCCTCGCGCGCGACCGCCAAGCTCGACCGCGGCGTGCTCACGCTCCGGATCCCGAAGCGGACGGCGAAGGAGGAGGAGAAGAAGATCCGCGTGGAGTAAAAGAAAAGGGCGGGGCCGCGATCCGATCGCGCGCCCCGCCCCGTTTTTTCGGCGACTACTTTCCTTCGTTCAGCTTCTTTTCTTCTTCCTTCAGCTTCTGCGTCTCGTCGATGTCCAGCTTCCACGTTCCGTCTTCCTTCACGAGCGCGCCCAGCCCCTTTCGCCCGTCGCCCTTGTTCGTCGTGATCACCGCCACCTCACCGCGCATCTCGCACTTCTCCATCGAGGACTTCTTCGCCTTCTCCATCTCGGACGGCTCCGTCATCTGCTTCGCCATCACCACCTCGGCGAACTCCTCCGGCGACATCTTCTTCAGCTCCGCCGCGGAACGCTTCAGGTCCTTCGCCGCCTCCTCCCACTCCGAGTCGCCCTTCTTGTTGATCTGGTCGATCTGCGGCTTGAACATCTCGCCCATCTTGGCCCGCGTCTTCTTGCTCATCGAGTTCCAAAGCGCCTTCGCGTCGCCCTTCTCGCCGGCCGCCTTGAACTCCTTGTAGGCATCTTCGGGCGACTTCTGGGAAGACCCGGACGACGACGACCCGCCGGAGGAGGACGACGAGGAACTCTCGGACTTGCCGCAGCCGGCGGCGGCGACCAGCGCGAACGCGAGCACGGGGACAATCAGCTTCTGCATGAATCTCTCCTGTTGGGGTTAAGTGGCGCGTCGGGACGATAGCGAAGACGCCGTCCTTCACCAAGCCGATTCGTTGCGGGCCGCGGCGCGCGCGGCGACACTTTGCCCATGCCCCGCGCGCTGAAACGACTGCTCCTCACCGGTTTCGAGCCGTTCGGCGAAGTGCGCGTGAATCCGTCGTGGGAGTGCGTGAAGGGCCTGGACGGGGAGGTGTGGGGCGGGCGGGTGCTGGTGCGGGCCGTGCGGCTGCCGGTCTCGTACGGGCGCGGGCCGGCGCGGCTGCGCGAGGAAATCGAGGCGTTCCGGCCGGACGCGGTGGCGATGTTCGGGGTGGCGCAGAAGCGCGCCGTGGTCTCGCTCGAGCGCGTGGCCGCGAACCGCTGCGATGCGACGGTGGAAGACAACGACGGCGCGGCCCTCGGCGGGGGGATTGACCCCGCGGGGCCGGCGAGCCGGGAGAGCACGCTGCCGCTGGGACGCATCCGCACGGCGCTCGAAAAGGCGGGCATCCCCGTCGAGTGGAGCGACGACGCCGGCGGTTACCTCTGCAACCGCGTCTTCTGGGAAGCGCGATCGGTGTTTGCCGGCCCGGCGGGGTTCATCCACGTGCCGCCGTTCGAGGCGATGGGCGAGGAGGCCCTGCGGCGCGGCGTCCGCGCCGCGGCGGAAGCGGTCGCGTTCGAGGAGATCCCGCTGGCCGTGGCGCAGTTCGCGCCGGAGCCTGGCGACGTCGTCGGCAACATCGCCCGCATGGCGGCGCTGTTCGACGAGGCGGCGAAGCGCGGCGCGCGCTTCGTCCTCTTTCCTGAGCTCGCCACCACCGGCCTCGCCGTCGGTGATTGCGCCGCCGCCGCCAAGCTCGCGATGAAACCCTCCGACGCCCGCCTCGCCCCGCTCCGCGACCGCGTCCAGAAATCCGGCATCCCCCTCGCCCTCGGCGCCGTTGAGGCCGGCCGCGGCGCGCTCTTCAATAGCGCCTTCCTCTATTTCCCCGGCCGCGACCCCCTCGTCTACCGCAAGCAGCGCCTCTACGGCCACGACCACGCCTGGGCCCAGCCCGGCGACGGCGGCGGCCCGTGGGACACCCCGCTCGGCCGCGTGGGCGTCGCGATCTGCCACGACGTCGTCTACAGCGACATCGCCGCCGCTTCGCGCGGCTGCGACCTCGTCCTCATGCCCACCAACTGGATCGGCGACGGCGGCCCGGAAGGCTACCTCGCCGCGTTCGCGTGCCCCGTGCTCGCGGCGGACCGGACGGGGACGGAGGACGGGATTGGGTTTGAGGGGAGGGGAGGGATGTATGAAGAGCGGAGTGTCTCGCGTGCGGCGGTAGAGGGAGTGAGCCTGATCTCGTGGCGGCGCGTGGGCATCTGAACCGCTTGCGAATTTGAGATCCGGCGGCGCTCGGTGTGGCTCGTGGATCTCACCACGACCGGCTCAATTGTGGCGAATTCGCCACAATCAGAAGCGATGCCGGTGCGCGGCGCTCGCAGAGGCGATTGACGTACATGACATGGCATTTCGCCAGCTCGCAGGGCACCGGGTCGCGGGCGAGGTATTGACCGGGCCCCTTGGTGTAGTCGTACGATTGCACCTGACGAACGATCAGGTTCCCCACGATCTGAGCGCCGGGACGGCCGGGCTCTCTGCCCGATGTCCCGGCAGATTCACTTTGCGTGTGCCGGGGCAACCACGAATACGGCAGCGGGACAGGCAGGGGCCGGCATTTCCCCGTAAGTCCCCGCCCGGGCTGCCTCAGGTTGTCCAAGTGGGGCTCCTTGTATGAATCCGTCGCGCAAATCTACGCTCGAAGTCCAGGGAACCGCCGTTGCCGTCCTGTCCGGAGGCATCTCCGACTACCTCAGCCTCACCGACATCGCCCGCTTCAAGAATCCGGATCACTCCGACGACGTGATTCGCAACTGGCTGCGCAATCGAAACACCCTGGAGTTCCTCGGCACCTGGGAGCGTCTCAACAACCCCGCGTTCAAACCCGTCGAATTCGACGGGTTTAGAAACCAGGCGGGGCTGAACAGCTTCACGCTGACGCCGAAACAGTGGATCGAAAAGACCGGCGCCATCGGCATCACCTCCCAGGCCGGGCGCTACGGCGGCACCTTTGCCCACAAGGACATCGCCTTCGAGTTCGCCTCCTGGGTTTCCGTCGAGTTCAAGCTCTACCTCATCAAGGAGTTCCAGCGCCTCAAGGACGACGAGAACCGCCGCCTCTCGCTCGCCTGGAACCTGAACCGGACGCTGTCCAAGCTGAACTACCGGATCCACACGGACGCGGTGAAGACTCACCTGATTCCCCCTGAGGTCACCCCCGCCCAAGCCGCCTTTACCTACGCCACCGAAGCCGACCTGCTGAACGTGGCCCTGTTCGGCCGGACCGCGAAGGAATGGCGCGACGCCAACCCCCGCCTCGATGGCAACGTCCGCGATCACGCTTCCATCGAACAACTGCTGGTGCTCGCCAACATCGAAGGGATGAACGCCGAGTTCATCCACATGGGGCTTCCGCAGCGCGACCGGCTCACACGACTCAACGCGATCGCCATCCGCCAGATGAGAACCCTCGCGCTCGCCCAAGGCGAGGTCCGGCGCCTGCAGGGGAATGCCGGAGGTGCCAAGTGAAGCCTCTTAACCCGATACGCCCCAAGTCGCCGGCATCTGGACGAGTCCAATTCGACGCGGGTCGCTCGGTGAAACCTTTGATGAAGAAGGCAGCCCCTTCGCCCGCCGCGCCCGATGGCTACTCCGGCCTGCTTGGCGGTATCAGCGTATTGCTCGAAAGAGCGCGCCGGGCCAGCGCACGCGCCGTCAACGCGCTGATGACAGCGACTTACTGGGAAGTCGGCCGGCGGATCGTGGAATTCGAGCAGAGAGGCGCGAAGCGGGCAGGATACGGCAAGGCCCTGTTGAAGCGGCTGGCCGAGGATCTCAGCGCCCGCCTGGGCCGTGGGTTTTCCGTCGACAACCTGGAGAACATGCGTCTTCTCTACGGCGTTTGCGGGGAAGGCCGGATTTCCGAGACGCTGTCTCGGAAATTGGAGCTGACCCATCAAACCGCTTCGGAAACCGCTCCAGTATCCGAGATGCCGTCTCGGATACTGAAGGCGTCATCCGGAAGGCTGCGCTCGTCGCCGTTCCGCCTGACCGACGTCGCCATGGCGTTCCCCCTGCCGTGGTCACAGTACGTGCTGCTGGTTCGGCGCTCACGTTCGCCCGAGGCTTTTGCCTTCTATCATGCCGAAGCGCTTCGTGGCGGTTGGGCCGTACGTCAGCTCCGGCGGCAGATGGACAGCCAGTACTACGAGCGCACCGCGCTCTCGCGCAACAAGACCGCCATGCTGGCCCGGGGCGCGAAACCCCATCCCGGCGACGCCGTCAGTGCCGAGGATGAGATCCGTCATCCTCTCGTCCTCGAACTCGGCAACGACTTCGCCTTCGTGGGCCGCCAGCGCCGGCTGCGCATCGACGATGAGTGGTATCGCGTGGACCTGCTCTTCTTCCACAGGCGGCTTCGCTGCCTCGTCATCTTCGACCTGAAGCTCGGCCGCTTCACCCACGGAGACTCCGGGCAGATGCACGTCTACCTGAACTACGCCCGCGAACACTGGGTCCTGGCCGGCGAGAATCCGCCGGTCGGCATCATCCTGTGCAGCGGAAAGAGCGAGGCCCTCGTCCGTTACGCCACGGAGTCCCTGCCCACCAAAATGCTCGTCCGCGAATACCTCACCGCTCTTCCGGACGAACGAACCCTGGCCGCAGAGATTGAACGGACGCGCAGACAACTGGAGTTACGGAAGTGATCGCGCAGGTTCGCTCCCGCCCCCGCAATCTCCGGATCGACAATCCGATGAAGCGAGATGGGGCAGGAGAGGGCAAGACAGGGCAGGAGAGGGCATGGCGGGTCGCGCGGAAAGCCTCCCGAAAAACCCGCCGAGTGGGCAGGACACGGCAAGAGAGGGCAGGATGGGGCAGGAGAGGGCGCCCGTCCTGGCACACAGTTGGCGAGGTTTTGCGGCAGAGATAAGAAATCATCCCCCGCGCCCCTACTTCGGCAGCTCCGCCGGGTCCACGGCGATCGCCTTCCCGTGATACCTCAGCACGTCCCGTTTGCCCCCCTCCGACTCGCACGTCGCGCACCACGCGATGATCGGGTCCCAGTCCCTGGTGTCCTTCGGCACCGCCGTAATCTTCGCGTAGCTCCACGCCTTCCCGCAGCTCGGGCAGGTCTTGCAGTCCGCCGGCACCTGGTTCTCGATCGTCTGGCCGGGGGGGACGGGGAGCATCCCGTGCTTGGAAGCGTACTCGTTGTAGGCCATCGAGATTCTCTTGAGCGTGCTGCGCCGCTCGATCGACTTGTCGCCGCAGGCGGTTAGGAGGAGAAGGGAGGTAAGGGTGGCGATGGTCAGGAGGTGTTTCATGAAATGCTCCGATGGACGTCGGTTGCAGTGCGAATGCTGAACTTCGTGCTCACGCCGCTCTCCGTCTTGGTTCTGAGCCTATACACCCCTACAACGGCCAACTTATTTCAAATCCTTGATGGTCTGGCACCGCAAGATTGGGTTCTTGACTTCTTTCGTACATCTTTCGAGTCCCAGGAGCGCGTGGAACTGAGCGCGAGGCCAGTCCGGTAGAGGGTGTCCTGTGAGGAGTTCGAAGTACCGAGCGACCTGCATAACACCGAGACGGTTGCGTTTCCGCGTCAGCGCCAAATCCTCCTTGTCCTCCCAGAACAGAGGCGCACCGCTTTCTCTGAAGTACCAACGATCCACATCGAGCAAGCTCTGCACTTCTCGCACGGAGCGACCGTCCTCACCCACGTGGATCTCCCTGTGTTGCTCCCGATACACGACGCAGACTGCCGTCCTGTGAGCGGCTCGACTAACTGCTAGAGTGTCAACGAAACAGTGTTCACCGGCCATGTCTGTCAGCAAGACGCACCAATCACCAAGAGCAAGAATCCCAAAGCGAGTCGTAAACGACTTGAGCGGCAGGAGGAAGTCGATGAGAGCCGCGAAATTTCCTAAGGGTGTTCTCGTCACCGGCCCGAAGTCGCTGAGTGCGGACTCAAGGGCGGGCACCGTCTGCTGAAAAGGCAGGTGTACGGCCGCAATAGCCTTCAAGTGCTCGGCGAGCGAAACGGGTTTGGTGCAGTCGAACATGTGTCAGGGGATCCGTATAAACGTGTTCTTCGCGGCAGGATCATTGGCATTCACGACAGCACGATGTCTCGCGCTCGACGCGGGGTTCGTGTCGAACTCGACGTTGTGGCGGACATTTGTTCGGGGGTTGATCCCGGCGAGGTCCGGCCGGTTCTTCCCGACTACCTTGCCAGCCGCGTCCACTTGCCTGCGATTGACCCGGATGTCGCGCCACTTGAGTTGGTTCATCTTGTCGGCGGACTGGGTGATTCGATTCCAATGCCTAGGGCTCCCGTGAGGCTGCCCCCAATTGTTTTTAGGAACACCGCACGGCGCATTGTGCACCAGCTCCCCACCCGTCCCCACGAAGTAGCAATGCGTCCCCTCGACCTCGAAGTTGTAAACCGTCCGGTTCCTGCCCGTGGGCGCGACGGAGGCGACGCGAGCGGGGCCCGAGAGGGTGGCGACGTCCTGGCCGGGCTGGAGGTGGGAGGCGGAGATCCACCCCGCGCCGTCCACCCAGAACGGGTGACCGGGAGTGCAGTCAAGCGACTCCTCGGAGCCGTCGGGGAGCTTGAGGGTGAGGCGCCAGATCGGCTGGCGGGGGGTGACGAAGGTCTGCTCGACGCGGCTCCAGCAGAGTTCGCCGGCGTCTTCGTCCCACGCGAGCACCCAGTCGCCCTCGCGGACCTGCTCGATCGGGCGGGGGCCGTCCTGCGTCTCGACGAGAGTCCCGGCGACGAAGCACTCGAGGTTATTCTTCCTGCGGAAGTTAGCGCCCTGGACGAGGTTGACGATCGAGACCGTGGCGTCGAGGCCGCGGCGGATCATCTCGACGTCGGCGGGGTCGGCGCCGGCGGGCGCCTCTGCCGCGCTTCCTGGCCCCGACCCGACAAGCGCTTCCGCCGCGGGCGCCGAAAAGCACACCCAGGCAATTGCCAGAATCCACAGCCAGCGCTGCCGCCGCTTCACGACCCCAGTACACCTTTCCGCCGGACGGGGTCCAAGGAACTCTTGCAGAAGGCGGATGAGCCCATGGGGTTGTCAACGAAGCGCTGCTTGGGCATCCTGCCGGGGCTGGACCTGTCCGTCCCGGGTACTTGTTGCATCCAACGAGGCGTCTTCAGCATGAGCGACCTGACTCCGTCCGTTCCAGCCCCGCGCGGCGAATTCCTCCTCTACCAGACGGAGGACGGGCGCACCCGGCTGCAGGTCCGGATAGAGGCCGAAACTGTCTGGCTGTCCCTGAACCAGATGGCGGACCTGTTCCAGCGGGACAAGTCCGTCATTTCGCGGCACATCGCCAACGTGTTCGACGAAGGAGAATTGCGGCGGGAGGCAACTGTTGCAAAATCTGCAACAGTTCAGGCCCACCCCGGCTTTCGTCGTTCTGGCGAGTTTTAGCTTTCCCTCCCGCCCCCCCGCGGAAATGATCTCCCTCCGCCATGGCCCCTGACACCGCTACCGCTTCCTCCGTCTCCGGCTGGCGCCTCAAGGCGCTGGTGTTCGTGTCGGGCGCGGTGCTGATGGGGCTGGAGATGGTGGCGAGCCGGATCCTGGCGATCCATTTCGGGAGCTCGATCTACGTCTGGGGCGCGATCATCAGCGTGTTCCTGGCGGCGCTGTCGGGCGGGTACATGCTGGGGGGGGAAGATCGCGGACGCGCGGCCGTCGTTTTTCGTGCTGAACGCGATCGTGTTTGCGGCGGGGCTGTGGATGCTGCTGATCCCGTTCTTCGCGCATCCGCTGTGCCGGGGGCTGGCGGGGACGGGGGAGCGCCTCGGGCCGCTGCTCGGGACGACGCTGGTTTTCGCGGGGCCGTCGCTGCTCATGGGGATCGTGTCGCCGTTCGCGGTGCGGCTGGCGGCGAAGGCGATCGAAAAGATGGGGAACGTCGCGGGGCAGCTCTACGCGCTCTCGACCGTGGGCTCGATCGCCGGGACGCTCCTCACCGCCTTCTGGCTCATCCCCGCGTTCAACGTTCGCTCCGTCACGCAGGCCCTCGGCGCGGCGCTCGTCGCGCTGCCCTTCATCCTGCTCCCCCGGACGCGCGGCATCTTCGCGTTCGCCCTCCCGCTCGCCATCGCCGGGCCCGCGGCGTTCCTGCTCGACCCGGCGCCGATCGTCGAGATGAAGCCGTCGCAGCGCCTCGTCATGGAGAAGGACTCCGCCTACCACTACATCCTCGTCACCGAGTACGACGGCTGGGGGCGCTTCCTCCAGTTCAACAACTACATCGAGTCGGGGATCGCGCTGGAGCCGCCGTACACGTCGCGCACGACGTACACCGACTCGTTCCAGCTCGCGCGCATTTTCCGGCCGGACCTGAAGCGCATCCTCGTGATCGGCGGCGGCGGCGGGATCGGGCCGCGGAAGTTCACGACGGACGACCCGAACTGCGAAGTCGACCTGGTCGAGATCGATCCCGAGGTCATCAACGTCTCGAAGAAGTACTTCCACCTCGTGGAGGGCCCGCGGCTCCGCATCCACTGCGAGGACGGGCGGCGCTTTGTCCGCCGCACGGAAGGCAAGTACGACCTGGTCGTGCTCGACGCCTACACCATCGGCGGTCAGATCCCGTTCCACCTCACCACGCGCGAGTTCATGGAGGAAATCAAGGCGAAGCTCGCGCCGGGCGGCGTCCTCCTCGCGAACATCAACAGCTCGCTCGAGGGGGTGAAGTCGCGGGTGCTGCGCTCCGAGCAGAAGACGTTCCAGCAGGTGTTCGACGCGGTGCACGTCTTCCCGCGCCCCCTCGAGTCCACGGAGCGCGACTCGGCCGCGCCGCTCGACCGGACGCGCACACGCAACGTCATGCTCATCGCCCTCAACGGCACCCCGGCGTGGACCCCCGAGCGCATCGTCGATACCGCCTCCGGCTTCCTCAAGCGCGCCGAGGCCCCGACCCTCACGTTCTTCGACGACGCCCGCCGCGTCCTCGCCGCGCCTCTTCCCGTCGACGACGTCCCCGTCCTCACCGACGATTACGCCCCCGTGGATACGATGAGTTTCTGATGAAGCGCTTCGCCCTTCTCCTGCTCATTCCGCTCGCGTTGGCCGGCTGCGGCGACGCGGCGAAGCCGAAGCCTGCGCCGGCGGCGGGGTTCGACGGGGACCGCTCGTACGCGCTGCTCAAGGAGCTCTGCCTGATCGGGCCGCGCAACCACGCGAGCCCGGAGAAGGACGCGGCGGAGAAGTGGATCGCGGAGCGGGCGAAGGCGTGCGGCGCGGAGGTGAGCGTGCACACGTTCCAGCACACGCCGAAGTCGGCGACGGGGCCGTCGACGTTCCGCAACATCGTGGCGCGCTTCCGCCCGTCGGAAACGAAGCGCGTGCTGCTGGGGACGCACTACGACACGCGGAGCTGGGCGGACCGCGACCCCGACCCGGACAACCGCTCGGTGCCGATCAACGGCGCGAACGACGGCGGCTCGGGCGTGGCGGTACTCCTCGCGCTGGCCGAGGCGTGGCGCACGGCGCCGCCCGCGTACGGCGTCGACATGATCTTCTTCGACGGCGAGGACTTCGGCCGCGAGGGGCAGTGGGACGACTACTTCCTCGGCTCGATCGCCTGGATGCGCGACAACCCGGATTACAAGGTCGAGTGGGGCGTCATCCTCGACATGGTGGGCGACGCGAGCCTCAGGATCCGGCGCGAAGCGCGCTCCACGAGGCAGGCGCCCGCCGTGGTCGACCGCATCTGGGCCGCCGCGAAACGCGTGGACGCGAAGGCGTTCGTGGACGAGCCGCAGCCCGAGATGCTCGACGACCACAAGATTTTCCTCGAGAAGGGGATCCCGGTGATCCTGCTGATCGATTTCGACTATCCGTTCTTCCACACGGACGAGGACACGCCGGACAAGTGTGCGCCGTCGAGCCTCGGGCAAGTCGGCAAGACGCTGTTCGAGGCGCTCCGAGCGCCTTGACGCCCGTCGACTTTGCTTGCGCCGCGCCGCGCGTCGCGCGATAACCGTTCCTCCATGCGCCCCGCCGCGCTTCTGTGCGCGATGCTCGCCCTCCTTGCCGCGCTGTCGCTCGCGTGGAGCGTGAAACCGCCGCCGGAGGGCGGACTCACGGTTGTTTTCGGTGCCGAACCGAGCACTCTGGACCCGGCCCTGGCGCGAGTCGCGCTTGAAAGCCGACTCCTGTCGGCGTTCCTGGAAGGCCTCACCGTTCCCGATCCGGTGACCCTGGAGCCCCGCCCCGGAGTGGCGGAGAGCTGGGAGAAATCGGCCGACGGTCTGACATGGACCTTCCATCTCCGGGTGTCCACCTGGTCCGATGGACGTCCCGTGACCGCCGAGGATTTCCGCTGGTCCTGGCTGCGAGTTCTCTCGATGGCCGAGGCGCCCAACTGGGAACTCCTCGCGGTCATCAAGGGCGCACGGGAATTTCGCGAGCGGAAGACTCCCGAATCGACTGTTGGACTTTCTGTTCCCGATGACCACACATTCGTGGTCACTCTCGAACAGCCGACCGCGTACTTTCTGACCCTGACATACCACATGGCGTTTCTTCCCGTTCCTCGACCCGCGGTTGAAGCGCACGGCAGAAAGTGGACGCGCGCGGGGAGATTCACTGCGAATGGCCCGTTCGTGCTTGCCGTCTGGGAGCCGAGTTTTCGCATTCTCGCAATCCGGAACGACCGCTATCACGACGCCTCTCGAGTAAGGCTGTCCTCGATCACATTTCTGTCGGTGGCGCCCGGGGCGGCGCAGTTCAATCTCTATGAAGGCCAGATGGCGCGATGGGTCATCGATCCGCCGCCTGCGATTGTTCGGGACCTCATGGGGCGCGCGGATCTTCACGTCTGCCCCCAGCTATCCATCTCATTTGTCCGAATGGCTTCCGACCATGCGCCGTTTGACAACAACACGGTTAGACGTGCGTTCTCAAGCGCGATTGATCGCAAGCGCATCGTAACTGCGGCGGGTGGGGGCCAGGTGCCTTGGGCCGCGCTGATACCGTCCGGCTTCCCGGGCTATTCGGGACAGCCGCAGCCGCTATGCGATGTCGAGTCAGCCCGTCAACTGCTTGCCCGCGCGGGACACCCTTCCGGGTCCGGTCTTCCTCCGATCCGATTCCTCTACCCAGCGCAGAACGAGTTCATACTTGTAGCGCAGGTGTTGCAGGCCATCTGGAAGGAAGCACTCGGGGTCGAAGTAATTCTCGACAGAGTCGACCGAAAGGAATGGCTTCGCCGTCGCCGCGAACTCGACTACGAACTCTGCCTATCCTCGTGGCTTCCTGACTACCAGGACCCGAACTCCTTCCTGGAGATATTCGCCAGCAACAATGGCAACAACCAGTCCGGCTGGTCCGACCCGATCTACGATGCGCTGATCCGGCGCGCCGCTGGAGAGCAGGGCGAACGGCGGATGGCGACTCTCGTGCAGGCGGAAGCCCGGTTGCTGGCGGAGGGGCCGGTCGCACCGCTCTACGTGCCAGTGACGATCGAGCTGTGGGACCCGAAACTGCGCGGCATATCCGAGAACTTCATGGGAGTGCATCCGCTTAGCGGCGTTGGGTGGGCAAAGTGATGCTGGGTTACTTCTTTAAACGGCTCCTGGGCGGTCTGGTTGTGCTGTTCACGATCGCCCTGGTCGTGTTCTGCGCCGTGCGATGGACCAAGGGCGGGCCGTTCGACGAGGAGCGCGAGCTTCCGAAGGACGTGAAGGCGGCGCTGGAAGCGCGGTGGCACCTGAAGGACCCGATGGCGAAGCAGTTCGGGTACTTCCTGGGCGGGCTGGCGAAGGGCGACCTGGGGCCGTCGATGCGGTCGCTGGACTGGAGCGTGAACGAGATCGTGGCGTCGGCGTTCCCGGTGTCGGCGGCGCTCGCGGCGTTGGCGATGGCGTGGGCCGTGCCGTGCGGGCTCTGGCTGGGAGCGCGGGCGGCGATGAAACCGGGCGGACCGGCGGACGCCGCGGCCACGGGCGCGTCGCTTGCCGGCGTGGCGCTTCCGTCGTTCGTGATCGCGCCGGTGCTGGCGATGATCTTCGCGTTCGGGCTGGGGGTGCTGCCTCCGGGCGGGTGGGGGAGCCTGAAGCAGGTGCTGCTGCCGGCCGCGGCGCTCGGGCTGCCGGTCTGCGCGGTGGTGGCGCGGCTGGCGCGGGCCGCGACGCGCGAAAACCTCGCGAAGGACTACTGCCGGACGGCGCGGGCGAAGGGCCTCGACGAGCGCGACGTCGCCGTGAACCACGCGCTTCGCAACGGCCTGCTCCCAGTGCTGAATTACCTCGGCCCCGCGACGGCGGCGGCGCTGACGGGGTCGTTCGCGGTGGAGAAGGTGTTCGCGATCCCGGGGCTGGGTGGGCATTTCGTGAATGCGGCGATGGGGCGCGACTTCACGCTGCTGGTGGGCGTGGTGCTCGTGTACAGCGCGCTTCTCGTGGTCGTGAACATCGGGGTCGACATCGCGTGCGCGGCGCTGGACCCGCGGATCCGGGAGGGGCTGTGAAGCGGGCGCGCGGCGAACGGATTAGCCACAGAGGGCACAGAGTTCACAGAGTCAAATGGCCGGTCTCTGTGACCTCTGTGGCTAAGCCGTTCCCCGGGAGAGCGCGATGAAACGCATCGCTCCCTTCCTGCTCCTCGCCATCCTCGCGGCGACCGTGCTGGTCCCGCTGTTCACGCCGCACGCCCCCGACAAGCAGAACCCCGGGGCGGCACTTCAGCCCCCGTCGTGGTCGCACTGGCTCGGGACGGACCAGCTCGGGCGCGACCTGGCGTCGCGGCTCGCGGCGGGCGCGGCCGTCTCGCTGGCAGTCGGGTTCGCGGGGACGCTCGTTGCGCTCTCGATCGGCCTCGTCGTCGGCGCGCTCGCCGGCTGGACGGGCGGCTGGGTGGACACGGCGCTCATGCGGCTCGTCGACACGCTCTACGGGCTGCCGTTCGTGTTCGTCGCGATCCTGGCGACCGTCATGTTCCGGTCGATCCCGCCGGACCGGAACCCGCTCGTCCTGCTCCTCGGCCAATCTGAGGCCCGCGCGCAGCTCGTCCTCCTGTTCCTCGTGCTCGGCGCGGTGCAGTGGCTCACTCCCGCCCGCATCGTCCGCGCCGAGGTCCAGGCCCTGCGCTCCGCCGGCTACGTCGAAGCCTGCCGCGCGCTCGGCGGCGGCCCGCTGCGCGCCCTTCGCCGCCACGTCCTCCCCAACCTCGCGGGCCCCGTCCTCGCCTACGCGGCGCTCATGGTCCCCGCCATGATGCTCGAGGAGTCGTTCCTCTCGTTCATCGGCCTCGGCGTCCGCGACCCGCAGGCGTCCTGGGGCTCCCTCCTCGCCGACGGCGCCGATTACCTCAACCCCGTCCAGTTCCGCTGGTGGCTCGTCGTCTTCCCCGCGGCCGCGCTTTCTACCACGCTCGTCGCTCTTCAGTCGTTCGCGGAAGGATTGCGGCGGGTGAAGCCGGGCCGAAGCGCGTGAAGCGCGACTAGGCCGTGCGGAAGAACGGCGCCGGGCTCGAGGGCCCTTCCGCTGCGCCGCTGCGAGGCGGGAGGAGTTCGGCCAGCGACTGCGGCCGCACGGGATGTACCGCCACCTGCGCCTGGAACCGGTCCGCAATCTCCTTGCGCGCCCGATCCTCCGATTCCATCACCACGCACATCCGCACCTTGCACTCCGTCATGGCCAGCGTCTCCAGGAACGCCTCGAGATCCTGCGCGGCGAGGGAAGCGCTGGCAATGATGAGATCCCAGTTCGTGGAGGTCGCGACGCGGGCGGCGGTGGAGATCGCCTTCTCGGCCCGGACCATATAGCCTGACGCCTCCAACCGGCTCGTCAGAGCGATCCGGGTGACGAAATTCGGGTCGAGCAGCAGGAAGCGGTAGGGATTGGGAGGCATAGAGTTCCGGACGGGACAACGATGCAAGCCCCGGACCTTGTTTGAAACGCAGGAAATGCGGGTTTCAGCCCGGTTGCCGTTTCAGGGTGAAACCTCTCACAGATTCTGAAACATACATTCACCGGGAATTCATTTGCGATTGAAGCGAAAGACCCGACCTCGATCGGACCTACTAAAACCCTAACTCGCGGCAGATCCCCTCCACCCGCGCCTTCGTCCCCGCATCCATCACGATCGGATCCGGCCACTCCCGGACGAACCCCTCGCCGCGGATTTTCTTCGTCGCGTCGATCCCGACCTTGCCGCCGTAGCCCACCTCGATGCTCGCGTGGTCGAGCACGTCCATCGGCCCCTTTGCGTGCTCGAAGTCGCGCGAAGGATCGATGTGATTCAGCGCCCACAGCGCGACCTGGTGGTAGTCGCGCACGTCGACCTCCGCGTCGAGCACCACGATCACCTTCGCGAACATCATCTGCCCCATGCCCCACAGCGCGTGCATGACCTTCCGCGCGTGCCCCGGATACCGCTTCTTGATCGACACCAGTACCAGGTTGTGGAACACGCCCTCCCACGGCATGTGCAGGTCCACGACCTCGGGGAGATTCATCTTCACCAGCGGCAGGAACACCCGCCCGATCGCTTCGCCCATGAAGTCGTCCTCCATCGGCGGGATTCCCACGATCGTCGTCATGTAGGTCGGCCGCTTGCGGTGCGTCAGCGCGGTCAGGTGGAACACCGGGTAGTCGTCCGCGAGCGAGTAGAACCCCGTGTGGTCCCCGAACGGCCCCTCGCGGCGCAGCTCGCCCTTCTTCACGTACCCCTCGAGCACGATCTCCGCATTCGCCGGAACCTCGAGGTTCACGGTGCGGCACTTCGCCATCTTCACCGCCTCGCCGCGCAGGAAACCGGCGAGCATCATCTCGTCGGCGTCCGGCGGCAGCGGCATCGCGGCGCACATCGCCGTGACGGGGTCCGAGCCGATCGCGATCGCGACCTCGAGCTTGTCCGACTTCCCGAAATGCCGCGCGCCGTCCTTGTGGCGGTGCCAGTGCATCCCGCACGTCCGGTCGTCGTACACCTGCATCCGGTAAATGCCGCAGTTGCGCGCGCCGGTCTCGGGGTCCTTGGTGAAGACCATGGGCCACGTGATGAAGCGCCCACCGTCGTCGGGCCAGCACTTCAGGACGGGGATCGAGTGGAACGACGGGTCGCTCTCGACGACCTCCTGGCACGGCCCGTCGTCCACCGTCCTCGGCATGACCGTCGCCAGGTCGTACAGCTTCGGCAGCACCTTGAGCTTGTTGAGGAGCCCCGGCCCGGGTGGCTTCATCCCCAGCGCCAGCAGGTCTTCCATCTTGTGCGTGAGCTGGGCGAGGTCGTCGACGCCGAACGCGAGCTTGACGCGGTCATGGGAAGCGACGGCGTTGATGAGGACGGGGGTGGAGTGGCCCGCGACGTTTTCGAACAGCAGCGCCGGCCCGCCTTTTTTCACGGCGCGGTCGGCGATGGCGCAGATTTCGAGGTCCTGCGACACGGGGGTCTTGATGCGTTTGAGCCACCCGCGGTCCTCGAGGGCTCGGATGAAGGCGGGGAGATCGGCGTGGCTCATGGGCGGGAGACCGTAACCGGGGAGGGGAAGGGCGTCAATCGAGCGGGGGCGGTTTCCTGCCACCTGAGGTGGGGGGCGGACAGAGTGGCAGAACGGGGTGCGGAATCGCAATTCCTTCAACGACGCAAGTGACGACATGGCAATATGTTGCGTCAGGACATTGATTGCTCTCTCCGGGCACCCCGTTTGCTTCCGCGCTCCTCAGGAACCGTTGTCGGTGCAGTCTCCCGTGAAGACTTCCGGACAGTTCAACATCCTCGTCGCCGAACCCGACGTCAGGGCTCGCGAGGCTCTGTCGGAGGTCCTCTCGGGCCTGGGTGTTTCCGTTCACGCGGCCGAAACCGGCCACCGGGCGCTCGACATCGCGCGCCGGGTGCCGATCGACGCGGGAATCATCGACGCCGCGTTCGCTGATATGACCGGGCTCCAGTTGCTCGCAGCCTTGAGACAGGTCGTGCGGTTTCCCGTGATGTTCGTCGGCGGCGCGTCCGCTTCGAAAGAAGCCCGCCTCGCCGCCGCGGACGCCGGGGCGTGGAGCTGGCTTCCTCGCCCGTTCGAGATCGAGGTCGCGCGGGTCACGATCCGCGTGTTCGCGTCGTTGCTGGAGCAGGTCCGTGACGATGGGCCCGACGCCTGATGCCCGGCCGCGCGGCGACGTCCGCCGCCCGGCCAGTCACCAGTCACCCAGGCCACTTTCAGACCGAGGAGGAACGAAACGATGGGCGCCAAGAAGATTGCCTTTGACCAGGAAGCGCGCGACGGAATCAAGGCCGGCGTGCAGAAGCTCGCCCGCGCCGTGAAGGTCACGCTCGGGCCGCGCGGCCGCAACGTGATCCTCGAGAAGTCGTTCGGCGCGCCGACCATCACCAAGGACGGCGTCACCGTCGCCAAGGAAATCGAGCTCGAGGACCCCTACGAGAACATGGGCGCCCAGATGGTGCGCGAGGTCGCTTCCAAGACCGCCACCGTCGCCGGGGACGGCACCACGACCGCGACCGTGCTCGCCGAGGCGATCTTCCTCGAGGGCCTCAAGAACGTCGTCGCCGGCGCCAACCCGCTCGGCCTCAAGCACGGGATCGAGAAGGCCGTCGAGTGCGTCGTCGAGGACCTGGACCGCCAGGCGATCAAGATCAAGGACCACAAGGACAAGAAGAACGTCGCGACCATCGCCGCCAACAACGACGCGGAGATCGGAAAGATCATCGCCGACGCGATGGAGAAGGTCGGCGACAACGGCGTCATCACGGTCGAGGAAGGGAAGTCCCTCACGACCGACTTCACCTGGGTCGAGGGGATGCAGTTCGACAAGGGGTACAACTCCCCGCACTTCGTCACGAACTACGAGGAAATGGAGTGCGTGCTCAAGGAGCCGTACATCCTGATCCACGAGAAGAAGATCTCGAACATCAAGGACATGCTCCCGGTGCTGGAGCAGGTGGCGAAGGCCGGGAAGCCCCTCCTGATCATCGCGGAGGACATCGAGGGCGAGGCGCTGGCGACGCTGGTGGTGAACAAGCTGCGCGGGATCCTTGAAGTGGCCGCGGTGAAGGCGCCGGGGTTCGGCGACCGGCGCAAGGCCATGCTGGAGGACATCGCGATCCTGACCGGCGGCGAGGCGATCTTCGAGGACCTCGGCACGAAGCTGGAGAACATCTCCCTGGGCCAGCTCGGCCGCGCGAAGAAGGTCGTCATCGACAAGGACAACACGACGGTCATCGAGGGCGCGGGCGAGACGAAGCAGATCCAGGGGCGCATCTCGCAGATCAAGAAGGAGATCGAGGGGACCACGTCCGACTACGACAAGGAGAAGCTGCAGGAGCGGCTCGCGAAGCTCACCGGCGGCGTCGCCCAGGTCAACGTCGGCGCGGCGACCGAGGTCGAGATGAAGGAAAAGAAGGCGCGCGTCGACGACGCCGTCGCGGCCACCAAGGCGGCCGTCGAGGAAGGCATCGTCCCCGGCGGCGGCACGGCGCTCGTTCGGGCCCAGAAGGCGCTGGACAAGCTCGCCAAGGGGCTGTCGAGCGAAGAGGAAATCGGCGTGAACATCGTCCGCCGCGCCCTCGAGGCTCCCCTCCGCCAGATCGCCGTCAACGCCGGCTTCGACGGCGCGGTTGTCGCGGCCTGGGTCAGGGAAGCGAAGGGGCACGAGGGGTTCAACGCGGACACCGGCAAGCTGGAGGACCTGGTCAAGGCCGGCGTGGTCGACCCGAAGAAGGTCGCCCGCACGGCGCTCCAGAACGCGGCCAGCGTCGCGACGCTGCTCCTGACGACCGAGGCTCTCATCAGCGAGATTCCGGAGAAGAAGGAGAAGGCCGGGGCCGGACACGGCGGGATGGACATGTAAGCCGCAGGAGTTCGAGACCGCACAGGCCCGGGGCGACCCCCCGGGCCTGTTTTTTTTGCGGAGCCATCGCCGCATTCCTTCCTCGCCGCCCGCTTCCGGTTTGGTAAAGTCCCCTCCTCCCATGGCCAAACAAGCCAAATCTCTCGTCTCTCTGCAGGACGTGCAGCGCCGCGTCGACACGCTGCCGACCCTTCCCGAGATCACGACCTTCGTGATGAACCTGCTCGAGGACCCGGACTCGTCCGCGCAGGACGTGTCCAACGTGATCGTGCGCGACCCGTCGCTGTCGGGGCAGATCATGAAGCTGGTGAACAGCGCGTATTTCGGGCTGCCGCAGAAGATCGGCGACCTGAACCGCGCGATCGCGCTCCTGGGCTACGGCCGCATCAAGAACCTCGTCCTGTCGCTTTCGCTGATCCGGGTGTTCCGGACGATCTCGAAGAAACAGCGGGAGGATTTCGCGAAGTTCTGGGAGCACAGCGCGGTGGTGGCGGGGCTGATGAAGCGGGTGGCGCTGCGGCTGGGGCTGGAGGAGCCGGAGCAGGCGTTCCTGACGGGGCTGCTGCACGACGTGGGGAAGGTGGCGTTCATGGGGTACTTCCCGAAGGAGTATGCGGCGGTGGTGAAGTCGGCGGAGGAGGACAAGCAGTCGTTCGCGGAGGCGGAAGGCGCGGCGTTCTCGACGGGGCACGCGGCGGTGGGGGCGTGGATGGCGAAGAACTGGAACCTGCCGGCGGACGTGGTGAACGCGATCGAGACGCACCACGACGAGGGGGCGTGGGATTCGGACCTGCTTTCGGCGGCGCTGTATTTTGCGGATTTTGCGGCGCGGTCGCGGGGAGTGGCGTGCGCGGGGTCGTGCGGCTCGGCGCGGTTTGACGAGCGCGCCTGGGCCCGGCTGGGGCTGCCGCAGGAGGACTACTACGAGATGATGGGCGCGGTGGACAGCGAGAAGGCGATCGCGGGGGTGATCCTGCAGGTGACGGGCGCGGCCGAAGGGGAAGCGTAGCGCGTCCTATCGGGAAATCCGATGGTGCAAATAGGCGCTTGTTTCATTTTTCCCTCTGCCCCGATCCCTGCAAATCCTGATCACACTACTTATCTATAAACCCTGAAAGCTCCTGTATTTCCGTAAATTCCCGGAAGAAATCACCTCCCGGGCTGGTATTGTCTTCATGTCACGGGAGGGCGGTCCTCAGTCATGACCCCCGGGAGGGGCCGACCTTGTCGTCTCCCACTCATCGACTTTCCCTGCAGAAGGAGGTGTCGCAATGAAATGGGCAGTTCCCGCACTCGTCCTCGCGCTCGCCGGCGGCCTTGCGCTCGCCGACGGAGCCGGAACATCCGCCGTCCCCGAGAAGCCCGCTCAGAAGCCCGCGGGCAATCCCAACAAGGCCGAGCCCGGCCTCGCGGAACTCGGATGGAAGGCGTACGACACCACCTACGTCCCCGTGAAAGACTGGAACACCCGCACGATGCCCGGCGAACTCGAATCCGTCTCCTCCAAGGGCGGCGCCCAGGTCCTCGCGCTCCCCGTCAAGGACCGCGACGGCGTCTCGGTCAAGGGCGAGGAATTCGCCATCGAGGTCGACGGCAACCACGACGGCAAGTTCGACGAGCGCCTCAAGACCGACGGCGCTTCCTGCCTCGTCAGCATCGTCTACGCCGACGGCACCACGGCGCCCTACTCGGTCCGCTTCCAGAAGGGCCGCGGCGGCAACTGGAGCTGGCAGCGCAGCGGCTACTGGATGGCCACCGTCAACAAGGCGCAGATCGGCATCATCGACAACAACAACAACGGGAAGTACGACGAGAACGGCAAGGACGCGATCAGCGTCGGCCTGAACGGGTACCTCACCCCGATCTCGGAGATCGTGAACCTCGGGGGCGCGCTCTACCGCCTCAAGATCGAGGAGAACGGCAAGAAGATCTGGGTCAAGGAGTACGACGGCGAGACCGGCAAGCTGGACGTCCGCAGCGGCCACAAATCGCTCGGCGTGCTGGCGTCGGCGGTCTTCCAGAACGGCCAGACCTGGATCGACCTCGCGGCGCTGAAGGACAAGGCCGCCGTGGTGCCGACCGGGACGTGGACGTTCGTGGCCGGCGAGGTGAAGGCCGTGTCGGGCGGCCAGGCCGCCCAGATGCGCACCGGCAAGATGGCGCCGGTCGTCGTCACGAAGGACGAGACGGCGAAGGTCAACTGGGGCATGGACCTCAAGATCGACTTCGACTTCAGCGTGAACGGCGGAACGGTCGCCATCGAGGTCGCCAGCGTCCATGTGTATGGCGGTTCAGAAGAGGAGTACTACAACTTCGTCCCGCCCGCCTTCACGCCGGTGGTTCAGGTCACGAACGCGAAGACCGGCGACCAGGCGCAGAAGGGCAAGATGGCGTTGTGCTGAGGGGGCTCGCCGCAGGACTACGCCGGGAGCGTAGGCGACGACGCCGGACCCTTTAAGGTGCAGCTGACGGAGAGCCGGTACAAGAAGCTCTTCGGGGACGTGAAGAGCGAAGTGAAGGAGAAGTAGTTGGTGGTCGGTGGTTAGTGGTTGGTGGTGAACGACGAAATGCAGCCGGGCGCCCTCGGGGGCGCCCGGTTTTTTTGTCGGCTACCGCTCCCGCAGAACCCAGGCGCGCCAGGCGGACTCCGTGGCTTCGGGCGTTCCCCCGGCCGCGGTCCAGAACTCGGCCGCTTTTGCCCGCCCCGGTTTCCGCTCCAGCTCGATCACCCGGTCGAGCGCCTCCGGCTTTTCCGTTGCCAGCCACGCGTACAGGGCGGCTGACAGCGCGTAGGGCTGCGCGTTGCCCGCGGATGCGAACGCCGATTCCGGCGCCTCGAGCAGCTCCGCCAGCGTCAGAGGCTTCTCCGCCCCGAGCATCCGCTTGGCCCGCGCCGCCGCTTCCGCCGGGAATGAGCCCGCCGCGCCCGTCTCGAACCACTGCGCCTGCCCCTCCGAGAACCACGGCGACACCTCCGCGCCCCTCCACGCCAGCGCGACCATCATGTGGGTCAGCTCGTGCCGCAGCGCGTCGTCGTGCCCGCGGATCAGCGCCAGCGCCCGCTCCTTCTCGCTGAAGTATCCCCCGTTGTAGTCCAGCCACTGCCCCAGCTTCAGCTTCGCGTACCCCGCCAGCCCCTCGTGCGTGTCGAACGAGTAGATCGACACCGGCGGGTCCGGCAGCGCGAACCCGCGCTTCTCCCCGTGCCGCGCCACGATGTCCCGCGAAAACGTCTCCGCGACGCTCGCGATGCGCGCCGCGTCGGCATCGTCCGAGGTGTAGATCACGAAGTGCGCCGTCTCGTGCGGCTGGAGCCCCGAGGTCGCGCCGCCCAGCCAGCGCGCCGCGCGCGGCAGGACCACGATCAGCCCCGCGAGAAGTGCGATGCCGCCCAGCCCCGCGGCCAGCTTCACCTGCGTCGAGGGCCTCACGCCTCTTTCCGCCGCTTGCTCGCCTGGTCCAGCAGCTTCTTCTCCGCCTTCGTGATCGATCCCATCCCCTCGCGCCCGATCTTCGCCAGCACGCGGTCGACCTCCGCGTTGAAGATCCGGTCTTCCTCCGCCTCGTTCATGCGGACCCGCTCCTCGCGCTTCTCGTCCCACTGCTCCAGCGCGCTGAACACGCGCTCGTGGTAGCGCCAGTAGACGAGGCCCCAGGCGGCGGAAGCGAGGTGGGCGAGGGCGCCGACGTGGAGGGCCATGACGGTGTTGTAGATGTCGAGGCCGACGAGGATGAGGACGAGCCACTTGAGCTTGATGCGGACGATGAGGCAGAGGACGGGCATGTCGGGCCAGAGGATGGCGGCGGCGACCATGACGGCCATGAGGCCGCCGGCGGGGCCGAAGAGGACGGCGTTCTTGAAGAGGAGGTAACCGAGGACGAGGAAGACGAGGGAGGAGACGAGGACGCCGCCGAAGAAGAGGGAGGCGAGCTTGCGGGGGCCGTGGAGTTCCTCGAAGAGCTGCCCGAACCAGTAGAGGACGAGCATGTTGAAGAGGAGCGAGACGGGGTTGGCCTCGACGAAGGCGTAGGTGGCGACCTGCCAGATGCGGAGGTGGTCGACGACTTCGGCGGGGGTGAGGGCGAGCCAGAGGAAGTAGGCGCCGTTGTAGGTGCGGGAGGTGCGGAAGACGATGCCTTCCCAGAGGAAGCCGACGACAAAGACGACGACGCTGACGGCGACGAGGATCCAGGTCAGCGTGCGGCGTTTTTCCACCGAGTCGGTAGGTTCGAGGTAATCGCGGTCCCAGGACATGCGCCCATGATAGCGGCCTTCTCGCCCGCCCGCTCGCCCTCCTGTATCATCCCGAGTTCTTCCCAACCCCGAGGAGCTTCGCCGGTCATGCTCGACATCAACACCATCCGCACCCAGCCCGACCGCGTCCGCGCGGCGATCGTCGCCAAGAAGGCCAAGGCCGACCTCGACGCCGTGATCGCGGTGGACGAGAAGTGGCGCAAGGCGACGACGGACGCGCAGAAGCTGCAGGCGGAGCAGAACGCCGCGAACAAGGACATGGGGCGGCTGATGAAGGAAGACAAGCCGGCCGCGGAAAAGCTGAAGGCGGCGATGAAGGACCTGTCGGACCGGCGCAAGGCGCTGGAGGACGACGCGAAGAAGCTCGAGGCGGAGCGCGACGCGCTTCTCCTCTACATCCCGAACATCCCGCACCCCGACGTGCCGGTGGGCGAGGAGGAGACGCACAACAAGATCGTGCGGACGGGGTGCGGCGAGCCGCGGAAGTTCGCGTTCAAGCCGCTGGCGCACTGGGATCTCGGGCCGAAGCTCGGGATCACGGAGTTCGAGCGCGGGGCGAAGATCTCGGGAAGCGGCTTCGTGATGTTCCGCGGGATGGGGGCGAAGCTGCAGCGGTCGCTGGTGGCGTGGTTCATCGACACGCACGTGAAGGAGCACGGGTACACGGAGATCCTGCCGCCGGTGCTGGTGCTGCGGGACTCGATGGTGGGGACGGGGCAGCTGCCGAAATTCGAGGAGGAGATGTACAAGCTGAAGGACGACCCGCTCTACCTGATCCCGACCGCGGAAGTCCCGGTCACGAACATGTACCGCGAGGAGACGCTGCCGCTGGAGAAGCTGCCGATCCGGCACTGCGCGTTCAGCCAGTGTTTCCGGCGCGAGGCGGGGGCGGCGGGGAAGGACACGCGCGGGATGATCCGCGTGCACCAGTTCGACAAGGTGGAGCTGGTGAACTGGACGCACCCCGACGACTCGTACGCTCAGCACGAGAACCTGACGCGCGCCGCCGAGACGCTGCTCGACCGCCTCGGCATGCCCTGGCGCCGCGTCTTCATCTCCACCGTCGGGATGGGCTTCAGCAACGCGAAGCAGTACGACCTGGAGGTCCACGCCCCCGGCGTCGACCGCTGGCTCGAGGTCTCCTCCTGCTCCAACTTCGAGGACTACCAGGCCCGCCGCGCCAACATCCGCTTCCGCGACAAGGACGGCAAGGTCCGCTTCGTCCACACCCTCAACGGCTCCGGCCTCGCCCTCCCGCGCATCGTCATCGGCATCCTCGAGAACTTCCAGGAGGCCGACGGTTCCGTCGTGATCCCCGAGCCGCTTCGCCCCTACCTCGGGACGGACCGGCTTGTCCCGGAGAAAAAGTGATGAAAGCGCTCCTGGCGGCGGCGGTGCTGGCGTTCGTGGCGGGGTGTGCGTCCGAGGAACAGAAGGCCGCGGAGCCGGAGAAGGCGCCTGCGGGAAGGGATCTCGTGATCAGCGTCGGCTCGGAGGGGACCGTCCTGCTCGCCAGCGGCACGCAGGCGACCCTTCGCATCGTCAACATCGGCGCCGAGCCGCTCTCGGTCTGCGACGACAACCAGTGCATGCTGGTCGACCCCGGCAAGGACCTCGAGCTCCCGGTTTCCGGCCGCGTCACGTTCCACATCACGGTCGCTGGCGACGGGGCGGGGAAGGCGGAAGCGCACCTGACCGGGGGCGGGGAAAAGGCCGCGCTGGCGGTCCAGTAGCCCCTTCGTTCGGGGTTGACTGGCCCTCGCCGGACGCTATGCTGGTGCCGTTCCGCGGGCGTAATTCAGTGGTAGAATGCGACCTTCCCAAGGTCGACGTCGTGGGTTCGAACCCCATCGCCCGCTTTCGCAAAAAATTCGAGGGGATGCGCTTCGCGCACTGACGGACTGCGCGCTTCGCGCATCCCCTCGACTTTTTTGCGAAAGCGCAAAGGGCTGAAGCGCAGGGGGGACCGGTGGCGAAGCGGCGGGTGGGGATGTCGGGGGCCATGGAGCGGCTCTGGGCGCCGTGGCGGATGGCCTACATCAAGCACGCCGACGACGGCGGCGCCTGTTTCCTGTGCGCGCTGCCGCGGCAGAAGAAGGATCGCGCGAACCTCATCCTGCGGCGCGGCAAGACGTGCTTCGCGATCCTCAACAAGTACCCCTACAACAACGGGCACCTGCTGGTGTCGCCCTACCGGCACGTGGCGGACATCGAGAAGCTGACGGACGCGGAGGCGCTGGAGCTGATGCGCCTGACGGGCGCGATGAAGAAGGCGATGGACCGCGCGATGAAGCCGCACGGCTACAACGTCGGCGTCAACCTCGGCCGCGCGGCGGGCGCCGGGCTGCCGGGACACGTCCACCTGCACGTCGTCCCGCGCTGGAACGGCGACACGAACTTCATGCCGCTGCTGGGCGACACGAAGGTGCTGCCGCTGACGCTCGGCGAGACCTGGGACATGCTCACTCGCGCGCTCCGGTAGGTTCCCCTGGCCTACTCCCTCGAAGCCGTCATCGGACCCGAGGCCGCCGTCCGCGCCGCCGCCAGGCCGTGGCCGCTCGCGCGCGTCGCCCCGCTCGGCTCCGGCCTGGCCCTTCTCCCGCTCACCGAAGAGTTCGTCGCCGGCCTCGCCCCGAAATACGGCTCCGCCGCCGATGAACCCATCGCCAGCTTTCCGGAGTTCCGCTTCGCCGTCCCCCGCTGGCTCCGCGACGCTTCCCACACCGCCACCCTCGCCTTCGTCGGCGCCGAGTATTTCGGCGGCATCGGCTCGCAGTGGGCCCTCGCGATGAAGGACGGCGCGATCACGCTCGGCCCCCTGAAAGGCACGGACTCAATCAACAGCGCGCTCCGGCTGCTCGGCGTGAAGTGCGATCCCGGGAAGGACGAGTTCGACACGGTCGGGCTCGGCGCTCACCGCCAGACGGAGGGCTGGGCGTGAGCGACGCCCCCTCCAAGGACCCTTCCCGCATCCAGGCGATGTTTCACGACATCAGCCCGCGCTACGACCTCGTGAACAGCGTGATGACCGGCGGGCGGCACCACGCGTGGCGCCGGGCGGCGGCGCGCGAGGCGGCGAAAGACCTCGCGGGCGGCGGTTGGGCGCTCGACGCCTGCTGCGGGACGGGGGATTTCGCGCTGGCGGTGCTGCGGGAAGCGCCGGGGGCGAAGGTGGCGGGGACGGATTTCACGCGGGGGATGCTGGAGGTCGCGAAAGCGAAAGTGGCCGGCGCGGCGGTCGGCCTCGGGCGGGCGGACACGATGAGGCTTCCGTTCCGTGAAGGAACGTTCCGAACCGCAGTCGTCGGCTGGGGGATCCGCAACGTCGCGGACACCGCCGCCGGCCTTCGCGAACTCGCCCGCGTCCTCGCGCCGGGCGGCCGCCTCCACGTCCTCGAATCGAGCCCGCCCCAGGGCTTCGTCGGCCGCCTGGGCTTCAACATGCTCTGCCGCGGCGTCGTCCCCTGGCTCGGCCGCCTCATCACCGGCTCGAAGCACGACGCCTACAGCTACTACACCGACTCCGTCGCCGCGCACCTCACAGCGGAGCAGTTCGCGGACCTCATGCGCGCCAACGGGTTCGGCGAGGTTGTCGTGAGGTCTTTCGCGTTCGGCGGGGTGACCCTTCACAGTGGTACGAAGCGGCCTCTACCTTGAAATGCCGAGGCTTTTCAACTCGGAGATCGAAAGGACCTTCGCGCAGGCTGGTCGCCGGACGCCGGGCATCAACCAACCGTCCAGGTAGTCGTCCTTGAAGTAGGCGTTCCATGGCGCGAGTCCGAACCAGGCATTTGCGATCTCCTCAAGTCCATCCCAACTTCGGCTTCCCACCTCGCCCGGCCTACCGCAAGGTCCGCTGAAGGGATCGGCCGCGAGTTCCCCCGTGCCAACGATGGGCCACCGACCGTCATCAAGTTCCTGCCCGAGAATGTGGAGAACGGTCACAATCCGCGTCTTGAGCAGCGAGGCGGTCTGGACCAGATCTTGCCCGGCACGGTAGTCAAACAAGGCGCAAATGGGCGCGCGAAGTGACTGCGAACTCGCGGGAGCCGATTCCCACAGAATCTGACCAAACGCATTCGACCCGTCTCGCAGTCGAATCGAAAAGGCATCTCCCACTTTCCACGACACTCTCGGGGGACGTTTGTGGACGCGAATGACCCGCTTCACCTGCTCGATGTCCTGCCTGCTCAGCGAGGTGCGGCGAGAGGGCACGGTCAGGTGTTGAATGAGCGTAGCCACCTCGAGTATCGAATCGCGTCCGGCCAGAATCGAAACTCGGTCAGATTCTGCGTCGATGTCGAGACGCCCCCTGGCGCCAGATGCCCTCCAGGCTTCCCGAAGTTTCGTTTCGGCATCGCGGTTGAACTCCAGCCCGAATTCCGTCGCTAGATCCATGAAGATGCCGAATTTCGACTGGCTGGCCGTCGGAAGCCAAATCCGAATTCTTCCAAGATCCACGTGTCTGGCAATCATCCCGAGATCATAGACACCACGTCGCCTTCGTGAACATCCGTAAGGCCGACCGGCTCCTGCGCCGCTCCCGGTGCTTTGCCTTTCCTGGCCGCTGGCCGCTGGCCACTCTGCCGTTTGCGGATTCCCGCCCGTCCCCGTACCATTCGCCCCTCTTCGGCACTAACTCAAGGAGCCACCCCATGTTCAACCGCACCCCCGGCGTTCCCGTCTCCGGGTACGAACAGGCCGTCCTCGACAGCAAGCAGCGCGATCCCGGACGGCGCGCCAACGGCGTCGCCAACCTCGGCGTCTGGGGAACTCCGGAAGCGGTCAAGACGGTCAAGGGCTTCGTCGAGGACGAGGCCGAGGCCGTCCGCGTCGCCGCGCAGTACGCCCTCGCCCTGCTCGGCGAGGCCGAGGCCCTTCCCAAGCTCATTTCGCATCTTGCCGACGAACGCCACGAGTTCCGGAAGCGCGCCGCTGTGGCTCTGACCAGCGTGGCGGGTGCGGGGATTGCGTGCGACCACGAGAGCCTGGAGAGCTGCACGGCGGCGAAGAAGGAATACGAGGCGTGGTGGAAGAAGTCGGGGGCGGGGCTGAAGTGGGACGCGAAGAAGAAGAGCTTCGGCGCGGGGGCGGCGGCGGAGGCGAAGGCGAAGAAGAAGTAGGCCCGGCTTAAAGCCCGAGGACCTTCTTCACGGCCTCGGGGACCTCGGCGTCGAGGGGGGCGTTGTAGTTCGGGGTGGCGTCGAGGTGGACTTTGAGGTGCTCGACTACGGGCTCCTGGGGCTTCTCGGGCTCCTTCACCGGCTTCGGATCGGTCTTCTCGCCCGGCGGCTTTTCGCCTTTCGTCTCGTCCCAGTCCTCCCAGCCTTCTTCCTTGCCGTCGGAAACCGGCTTGCGCGGGGCATGCTTCGAGTCGCCCTCGATGTCGACGGAGAGGCGCTGCGGGACGCCGGTCTTGCGGTCGACCTCGATCGAGACCTTCATGGTCGCGTTCTCGAGCGTGCCGTTGGTGAGGGCCTTGCCGGCCTCGGCGTCGCCGAGCAGCTTCTTGAGCTTCTCCTTGTCGGCCTCGAACTCGACGCGGAGCCACTCCTCCCGCTCGCCCTTCGCCAGGCGCGTGTTCGTCGCCATCTCGGCGGACTCGGCGAGGAATGCGCGGAGGTTGAACATCTTGAGGACGAACTTCGCGCGAGCGTCCTCGGCGATGGAGCCCCATTCCTTGGTCTGCGCGTCCTGGCCCGCGATCTGGGCGCCCTTCTGGAAGACGGTGACCTCGCCGTCCTCGAAGTTCGCGTGCAGCTTCAGGAAGTCGTCCTTGTGGCGCACGAGCGACTCGACGTGCCCCTTGACCGGCTTGATCTTCTCGATGTCCATCGTCCAGTCGGCCGTCAGCGAGTAACCCGGCTGGGTCCCGAGGGCCTCCACGGCCCGCTTCAGGCGGTCCGCGGCGTCGTCGGCGAACGCGGGCACGGCGGCCAGGACGAGGGCGGCGGCGATCGAAGCGGCTTTCACGGGGAGGCTCCTGTAGGGGACGAGCACTGAGGTAAGACGCCCGGCGGTCCTTTCGGGTTCGCCTGAAAAAAAGGGCCCCGATCGTCTCGGGGCCCCCCTGGCGGCACGATTGTAGCCGAACCGGCGCTTACTTTTCGTCCTCTTCCTTCGCGGGTTCGGACTCCGTCTTCTTCTGCGAATCCAGCACCTTCCGGGCGGCGGCCGGCACCTCGACGTCCAGTTCCTGCCCGTACTTCTTGATCGTCGCGGTGACCGTGATCGCGATCTTCATCGGCGGGATCTCGTCCTCGCCCTCTTCCTTCTTTTCCTCACCGTCGGCGTGCTTCTTGCCGTCTTCGTCCTTCTCGTGCTTCTTCCCGTCCGCGTCCTTCTCGTCCTCCCAGTCCTCGAAGTCGTCACCACCGCCGTCGGCGCCCGGGAGGCCCTTCAGCTCGACGTCGATCACGATCTCGATCTTGCGGGGAAGGCCTTCCTTGCGGTCGATCCAGGTCTTGACCTTCATCTTGGCGTTCTCGGGAGACACGCCGAGGCTGCCGGAGCCGTCGCCCTTGATGAGCTTTTCGAGCGTTTTCTTCGGCACGCCGAACGTCACCGTGCGGCACTCGCGCTTGCCGAGGTCTTCGGGATCGCCGA
Organism: uncultured Planctomycetia bacterium; assembly: GCA_964590435.1. GTDB lineage: Bacteria > Planctomycetota > MHYJ01 > WSZJ01 > WSZJ01 > WSZJ01. Next base: position 132,027 of record CAZPWT010000002.1, on the reverse strand, counting down.
ATTCGGCCTTCTCGGCGCCGTCGTGGAGGTCATCCATCAGCGTGCCGAGGTTGAAGATCTTGATGAAGAAGTCGAGGGTCTGGTTCGACGACTGGCCTTCCCATTTGCCGGACTGGGGGTTGAGAAGGGCGACGGCGTCGCCTTCCTTGAAGACGTCGAGGGCGTTGCCGGCGATGTCGAGCTTGAAGTGTCCGAAGTCGGGGTTGCGGATGACGCCTTCCACGGAGCCGCCGGGCATGGAGGAGCCCCCCATGTCGACGTCGATCTTGGTGTCGAGGTGATAGCCATCGGACTTGTTCATGGACTTAACGGCTTTGCCGTAGGTCTTGAGGGCATCCTCGTCTTCGGCATGACAAGCGAGCGCAAGGAAGCTTGTGAGGAGGATCGCGGGGCTGAGACGAAGCATCGAGAGGGTCTCCGTGGGAGTGAAGGTGGTACGCAGACCGCGTGGGGGTGTTGGAAAACGGCCACGAAACAAAAAACGAAAAACGAAAAACAAAAAAGGAAAACCTCCGGACACGGGGCTTTTCGTTTTTCCTTTTTACTTTTTCGTTTTTCGTTTCCTGGCCGTTTTCACCCTATCCCTCGGTTCCCGCCCCCGCCGAAGGCCCCTTCCATAGATATCCATCAAACATCTTCGAGTATTCCGTCCAGTTCTCTCCCTCCCCGACGGTGCTTTCCTCAATCGCCTTCCCGAACGCGAATATCTTCGCGTCGAGGTTGTCCAGGTGATGCAGAGCCACCGCCTCCAGCGTCATCGGCTTCACGGGCGACCCATACTCCAGCAGCCCGTGGTGCGAGAGAATCATGTGCTGCAGCCGCAGCCGCAGTTCCTCCGGGAACCCCTCAATCCCCGCGACGACCTCTTCCAGCATCTGGCTCCCGATCGCGATGTGGCCGACCAGCCGCCCTTCGTCCGTGTACGCGAACGTCCGGTCGCTCGAGAGCTCCCGCACCTTGCCGACGTCGTGCAGGAAGATCCCCGTCACGAGAAGATCCTTGTCCACCAGCGGGTAGAACGGCGCGATCGCCAGCGCCACCCGCGCCAGAGTCACCACGTGCTCCAGCAGCCCCCCGATGCACGCGTGGTGCAGCCTCACCGCCGCCGGGCTCTCGCAGAACTTCGCGAACCACGCCTCGTCCTCCACGAACGTCCGCAGCAGCCGCCGCAGCCAGTCGTTCTTCACCCCCGACACGATCTCCTTCCACGCCGCCGCCAGCTGCGCCGGGTCCTTCTTCGTCCGCGGCACGAACGCCGCCTTGTCCACCGTCTTCTCGTCCACCGCGACGATCGAAGCGATCGCCATGTCCAGCCGCTTGTTGTAGATCTTCACTTGCCCCCGGACCCGCACGTAATCGCCGCTCCGGATCTTGCGCTGCACCATCTCCGCCCCGTCCCACACCTTGGCCTGCATGCGCCCGCTGCGGTCCACGAGCTCCAGGTTCAGGAACGGCTCCCCGTTCTTCTTCTGCCGGACCTCGATGTTCCCCAGCAGGAAGACCTGGTCGACGGCCTCGGTGCCGACCAGGTCGGCAATGTCGATGCGCGGTGGCTCGGGCATGGGTGCTCTCTCGGTTGGGGAAGCGGGAATCGGCGTCTCTTCTACCATAGCCGCGGACGGACATAGGCATTTCGGAAGCGTCGCGAGCCCCGTAGAATCGCGGGTTCCCATGGCCGACGCCCCCCTGCCGTCGTTCCCCCCGCCCGGCCCGGACAAGCCGGCCCCGGCCGCGGAGGGCGTCCGTGCGGAACCCACGCCCGAGAAAGGGGTTCCGGGGCTGTCCCCCGAGGACTTCAAGCCCGCCGAGGAGGTCGACAAGCCGCGCGCCTTCGACGCCGACCGCGACCTCCACGCCGCCGGCGCCGACGAGGCGAACTTCAGCCTCCGCGAGCTCGACGCGGTCGGGGAAGCGCCGGCCGCGCCGAAACCCCCCGCCGGCCCGCCGCGCCTCACGGTCGTCATCCCGTGCTACAACGAGAAGAAGTCCATCCGCGACATCCTCGAGGCCGTCCGCAAGGTCAACCTCCCCAAGGAGATCGTCGTCGTCGACGACTTCTCGAAGGACGGCACCCGCGACCTCCTCAATGGCGAGCTCAAGGGCCTCTACGACAAGCTCGTCCTCCACGAGAAGAACCAGGGGAAGGGCGCCGCGCTCCGCACCGGTTTCCAGAACGCGACCGGCGACATCGTCATCGTGCAGGACGCCGACCTCGAGTACGACCCGCAGGAGTGGTTGAAGATGTACCCCCTCATTGCCGACGGCCGCGCCGACGTCGTCTTCGGCTCGCGCTTCGCCCCCCGCGAAAACCGCCCCGTGCTCAAATTCTGGCACACGTTCGTGAACCGGATGATCACGCGCTTCTCGAACATGTTCAGCGACATGAACCTGACCGACATGGAGACCTGCTACAAGATGTTCCGGCGGGAAGTTCTCCAGAAAGTGAAGCTCAAGGAGAACCGGTTTGGGTTCGAGCCGGAGATCACGGCGAAAATCGCGCGGCTCGGGGTGCGGATTTACGAGGTGCCGATCACTTACCACCCGCGGAGCTGGAAGCAGGGGAAGAAGATCGGGTTCAAGGACGGGATCCGGGCGCTGTGGTGCATCCTCAAGTACAACCTGTGGAGTAGGTAGCGAGACAGCCCGAAACGGCAACTTCAAATTGAGAACTTCAAGCGGTCCCCGAACCGGGTTGAAGTTGTAGTTTTCCCTCTTGAAGTTCCTTGTCGTTGAAATGTTGAAGTTGCTGTTTCTCCTCCCCTCCGCGGAGCTAGAATCCACCCCTCAATCCCCCCTCTTCAGGGAGTCCCCATGCGTTTCGTCACGACCGCGCTCTTCGCCGCACTCGCCATCTCCCCGGCCTTCGCGCAGGGGAACGCCGCAGGCAAGGTGGACCAGAAGGACGTCGACGCCGCGATCGACAAGGGCGCGCTCTGGCTCGCCAACGGCGGCGGGATGGGCGCCGGCGATCACTTCGAACTCGTCATGTACACCCTGTTCCACAGCGGCACGTTTCCACGCGACGACAAGCGCTTCCTGGACGGCGTGAAGTCGCTTCAGACGAAGAAGCTGGAGAAGACCTACAACGCGGCGCTGACGGCGATGTTCCTGGAGGCGTACGACAAGGTGGCGAACCAGGCGCGGATTGCGGAGTGCGCGCAGTTCCTGGTCGACAACCAGTGCGAGAACGGGCAGTGGTCGTACGGCGAGCCGATTCCGCCGGCGGAGGGGGCGAAGCCGCCCGACGGGCCGAACGTGGTGAGCGGCGGCGGGTCGGGGACGGCTGCGGGCGGCGGCTCGGGGCGCGGCGGCGGGTCGACGGCGATGAAGAAAGTGCCGATCAAGCGGAACCGGAAGGGGCCGCCGCACGGCGACCACTCGAACACGCAGTACGCGATCCTGGGGCTGCGCTCGTGCGCGGCGGCGGACATCATCATCCCGAAGGAGACGTGGAAGGACGCGCTGAAGATCCTGGAGGAAGCGCAGGACACCAAGGGCGGCTGGAGCTACGGGTACCAGAGCGCCGGCGGCGGGGCGGACGCGAAGAAGGGCGGCCCGCAGGTGATCGTGCAGAAGAACGGGCCGTACGGCTCGATGACGGCCGGCTGCACCGGCTCACTGGTGATCTGCAAGTACTACCTCCGCGCGCACTACGGCGAGAAGGAGAACTTCAAGACGGACAAGTCGGTGGTGGACGGGCTGAAATGGCTCGCGGAGAACTTCACCGTCGAGGAAAACGCGAACTACGACAAGGTGAAGTCGACGGCGTCGGTGCCGACGGGCGACAAGTACACGTGGCATTACTACTACCTGTACGCGCTGGAGCGGGTCGGGATGCTCGGCGAGTTCGAGTACATGGGGAAGTACGATTGGTACCAGATCGGCGCGAAGTACCTTCTGGCGAACCAGGATGCCGGCGGGGCGTGGAAGGGGAAGGGCGCCGGCGGGATGGGCGGCCAGGACCCGGTGGCTGAGACTTGCTTTGCGATCCTGTTCCTGCGGCGCGCGACGAAGCCGGTGGTGCCGAAGACGACGTCGGGGCGATAACGGCAACGGCGTCGAAGGTCGAAGGTCGAAAGTCGAAGGGCCGCCTGCGAGGGCGGCCCTTTTTTTGTCAGGAGACAATTGAAGTTGCGGTCTTGAAGTTCGCCGTTTACTTGAAGTTCGCTTTCTTGTGATTGCCCTTTCCCCCTACATCCCCTTCACGAACTCCACCCAGTCGCGCTCCAGCTTCGCGGCGTCGGGGAAGAACTTGGTCAGCGGGTCGGCGTTGCCGCGGACGACGGACTTGCGGTACTCGGCGTAGGCCTCGCGGGTGGCCTTGTTCGGGGTGTGGGTGAGGAAGTAGTTGAGCGACCAGCACTCGGCGTAGAAGAGCAGCGCTTTCTGCGGGTCGTTGTTGATGAGGGTGAGGGCGTCGCCGGCGATGACGTCGGCGAGAGGGAGGTGGCGGCCCGCTTTCATGGCGTCGCGGGCGAAGGGGAGGCGGGAGTCGCTGACGAAGTTGAACGTGTAGGCCTTGCCGTCCCACGCGAACCCTTCGAATGCGGTGGCCATGCCTTCCGCGAACCATGACGGCGCGTTGGCGCCCGGGGCGACCCGGAACCAGAACAGGTGCGCGGCCTCGTGCGTCATCGTCTGCAGGAACTGCTGCTGGTTGTGCGTGCGGTTCCAGCCGCCGACGGAGTTCAGGTCGCTGCGCGCGAAACCGGCGGCGTTGAGCTGCCCCTCCGCCTTCTTCTCGAGGCAGTAGCGTCGGTAGTCCTCGAAGGTGCGGAACGCGAAGAGCTCCATCTTCTCGCCGCCGGGGAGCTTCGGTTCGTCGCCGTAGAACTCCTTGAGCGCGGCGTAGGCCGGCTCGACGAGGAGCGCGAGCTCCTTCGCGAACGCCTCGCCCTCATTGGTGCGGATGCGGTAGTGCGCGGTCTCCTCGGTCCACGCCTCTTCCCACTTCGACCGGAGCGCGTCGACGTCCTCGCGGGACATCCACTGGCCCTTGACCTTGCGGTAGCCCTGCTTGAGGAGCGCGGCCTCGTCGCCGCTGACCCACTTGTCGCCCGCCTTGACGAGCCCCTTGGCCAGTTGCTCGCGGTCCTTCGGCGTGACCCACTGCCCCTCGAACGGCACGAGCCCCTTGTCGTAGTTCGCCTTCTCCTCGGCGGTCGCGTACTGGCCCTTCCACAGCACGAATCCGTCCTTCGGCGCCGCGATCCCGCGCCGCCGCGCCACGAACGCCGCGACGGCGGGCCTGAGCGCCGCCTTCTTCTTGAGCGCTTCCTCGAAGATCTTCACCGCCAGGTCGCGTTCGCCGGCGTCCCAGGCGAGGCAGCCGAGGCCGACGCGCTCCTCGGGCGTCGGGTCGGCGTCGAGCGCCAGGGCGCAGAACGCCGCGGTGTCGAGCGCGGCCCAGGGGAAGCGGCCGTTGCCCTTGGGGATGGTGAAGTCGAACGCGCGGTCGTCGGCTTTCGTCAGCGTGAGCTCGGTGCCGCCGGCCTTGACCTTCGTCTTGCCCGCGGCCTTGTTGACGGCCGCGACGAGCTTCGCGAGCGCGCCGGCCATCCCGCGGACCTCGGGGAGGCGCGTGTCGATCTCGGCTTTGCGCACGGCGGACGTCACCGCCTTCTGCAGGACCGCGTACTCGTCGGCGGCGCGCTGGAAGCGGTAATTGCGCACGAGTCCTTCGATCTCGGCGACCGTGAGGAGGTGCGTGGCGAGCTCGTGGCCGAGCGCGGCGCGGTCGGCCTGTCCGCCGCGCTCGAGCTTCGAATCGCCCTCGATCGCCGCCGCGAACTCCGTGAAGCCGTCGAGCCGCCCGGTGTGCTGGAGCAGGTAGGGGTTCAGCCGGTAGGCGTCGCGCAGCACCGCTCGCGCCTCCGCGAACTGCCCCAGCTTCCAGTACGCCGCCGCCGTCCAGAACGCGGTGCCGAAATGCGTCCGGCGGCCGCGCAGCGTCAGCAGGTCGAGCGCGTCCTTCGCGCGGCCCAGCAGCAGCAGCGCGCGCCCCTGGTTCTGGATCTGGTTCGAATCGAACCGCGACGCGGCCAGCGTCGCGAGGTCCTGCTCCGCGAGGTCCGCCTTGAAATGCGCCCCCGCCTGCGGCGTCGCCACGAGATACAGCCGGCACGCCGCCGCCACCATCCGGTCCTGCCGCTGCACCTGCTGCACCGCCGCCGCCGCTTCGTCGTATTTCCCCGACTCCACCAGCGCCACCACGCGGTACCACGCGTCCGCCAGCGTGAACACCCCCGCCGCCTTCCGCGCGTCGATCTCCGCCACCAGCGCGCCCCAATCCCCCTTCCGCGCCAGCGCTTCCCCCCGCACCAGCAGCCGCGGGTCGTTGTTCGTCGCCTTCAGCGCCCGGTCCTGCTGCGCCAGCCCGCCGTCCACGTCCCCCGACAGCACCAGCGCCATCCCGCGCAGGCTCAGCGACTCCGGGTGTTCGGGGGCGACCTTGAGAAGCGCGTCGAGGTCTTCGATCGCCGGCCCGGGGCGGTCGTACATGAGGTAGGCCTGGGCGCGGAAGAAGCGCCAGTTGAAGTCGCCCGGGGCGAGCGCGAGGGCCTGCGAGTAGTCCTCGATGCACGCCGGCCCGAGCGCCCCGGAGCTGCGCGCGTCGCCGCGCTTTCCCCACGCGTCCGGCCACGACGGGTCCGCCTCGATCGCCCGGCCGTACGCCGCCTCGGCGCCCTGGAAGTCCCCCCTCGCGAGGTGCGTGTCCCCCTCGGCCACCAGCCGCTGCGCCGCCGCCCGGTCGGCGTGCGCGGGAAGCGCCGCCGCGATGAGCGCCAGCGTCCACAGCCCCGCCTCAAGCCTCCGCTTCATGGCGTCCTTTCTCCTTCACCTCGTACGCCGGGATCTCCCGCGCTTCCGCCGTCGCCTTCGTCAGCACGCCCCCCGCGAACCGCCCGTGCGTGTTCTCCAGCAGCTTCTTCGCGTACACGACGTCCTCGCGCTTCGACTCCCCGGCCGCTGCGACAAACAGGATCCCGTCCGCCAGCGCGGTGAGCAGCAGCGGGTCCGCCGCCGCCAGCACCGGCGGCACATCCATCAGGATGTAGTCCGCCTTCTGCGCCGCCTCCGCCAGCATCGCCTTGAAGGCGCTTCCCTTGAGCAGCGCCACGGGGTTGGGCGGGGGAGGGCCGGAGGGGATGAAGCGCAGTCCCGGCTCGGTGGTGTCTTTCAGGAGGGCGTCGACCTCGACGATGATCGGCTGGCCGGAGGCGTCCCAGCCGGCCTCGCTGGTGCCGCGCTCGTTGGAGGCGCCGAAGATTTCGTGGAGGCGACCCTTGCGGAGGTCGGCGTCGATGAGGATGACGCGCTGGCCGGATCGGGCGAGGGCGATGCCGAGGTTGGCGGCGAGCGTGGTCTTGCCGTCGCCGGGCGTCGCGCTCGTGACCATGAACGTCCGCGCCGCATGGTCCTGCGCGTAGCTCTCGACGAGCGCGGCGACCGTGTTGTACGCCTCCGCGAACGGGTGGCGCGAATCCACGTGGTGCAGGATCTGCTGCGCCGCCGGCGCGACCGGCGTGCACCCCAGGATCGGGATCTTCAACGCCTGGTGCAGGTCGTGCTCCGTGCGGATCTTGCCGTGCAGCGCCGGCCCGTGCTTCTCCCCGGCGCGCGAGGCGAGGAGGGAAGCGCCGGCGGCGAGGACGGCGACGCCGGACCAGAGCGCCCAGTCGGGGGGCCCGGCCGGCGAGACGGGGCGGGCGGGCGAGGCGATGCGGGCGGGAGTCGCCGCGGACGGCGCCCCCTCCACCGCGAGCCGCGCGGTCAGGATGTCCGTGAACAGCCGGTGCTGCACTTCCGCCTCCGCCGTCAGCGCGGCGAGCTCGGGGGAAGCGGCGCCTTTTTTGGCGGCAACGCGCTGCTGGACGAGGTCCTCCCACTCCTTGCGTTCCTTCGTGACGCGGGCGTTCAGGGCCTCGAACTCGGATTTCAGCGAGTCGCGCTGCTCGCCCAGCGCGCGAATCCGGTCGATCGACCGGACGCGCTCCTTCGCCGACATCGTCGAGACCGCCGCCGAGCGCGCGGCCTTGAGCTGCGTCCCCCAGCTTTCCACCTCGGCCTTGGCCGCCTTCACCTGCGCGTCGTTCTGGCCGAGCCGCTGCTCGAGCTCCGTCAGCCGCGCCTGCGACCGCAGCACCTCCGCCATGCACGCCTGCACCGACGGGTCGAGGTCCACGTCGACCACGAACGTGAAGTTCGGGTCGTTGACCTTCCCCGACAGGTCCCGGTGCTCCGCCTCCGCCGTCGACAGGCGCGACTCCAGCTCCGCCAGCCGCGACATCGCCGTCGGGATGTCCGGGCGCTTCAGCTCCATCACTTCGTCCGGCAGCACCTCCGGCCGCAGCTTCTCGATCTGCGCCTCCACGTCCGTCAGCCGCTTCAGCACCGCGTCCTGCCGCTCGCGCAGCATCTCGCCGGCGCGCTTCGCCCTCTCCCGCGCGTCGAACGCGGCCCACTCCACGAACGCCTTGGCCGCCGCGTCTGCGACGGCCCGGGCGACGTCGGCGCGGCGGTTCGTGGCGGTCAGCGCCACCTCGCCGGTCTCCGGGCGGGCCTCCGAAGCGAGCATCGCCCGCGCCTCGTCCACGGCCTCGTCCAGCCGCGTCCGCGAAACCGAGGCCTTCCGGCGCTTGGCTTCCCCCTCCGCCACGTCGTACGCCGCGAGCTCGACCTCTTCCCGTCCCGCCAGCCCCGGCCACGCCGCGTTCCCCATCGCGCACACCGCGATCCGCAGCACCGGGTCCGACAGCGCCGCGGCGGGCGACGGTGAGGAGGCGGCATCGAGGGAGGGAAGGGCGGCGGCGACGGCGGCGGGGAGCCGCTGCGCGGAGAGCTCAACGGTGGCGGTCGCGCGCGCCGGCCGAGGGCCTTTCCAGACGGCCGCGCCTCCCACGGCAAGGACCGCCGCGCCGGCGAGGGCCGCGCGCGCGGCCGGGCGGCTCAGGATCTGGCGGGCTATCGGGGGGACGCGCATCCGGGGTCCCTAGCATACCTTTCGCGGGGCGCCCCGAGGGAGTTGAGGGCAGGCCGGGCTGAAGAACTGCATTGCCGCAGAGGTCGCAGAGCACGCAGAAAAACGCCACAGCCGCTGCCCCCAAGGAAACTGTTCGTTCTCCCGGCCTCCCCTTCGGCGTAGAATGGCCGGTGCGCCATGCTCAAACTCCGGATCGTGATCCTGTCGTCCTTCCTCCTCGTCGCCTGCGTCGCCGGCGCGTTCTGGACCGTGTTGGCGGCCGAGAAGCTGGCGCCCGCCGACTCGGCCTTCTCCGGGTTCGCGCGCCGCGCCGCGCCGCCGCCGGCGCCCGTGGCCAGCGGCCCCTCCGCGGCTACCACCGCGCCCGCCGCTTCCGACATCCGCAGCGTCCAGCACCTCCTCGCCCGCCTGCGCGCCGCGATGGACGGCCCCGACGCCGACTGGCGCGCCCTGTGCACGCTCGCCGACGACGCCGTCCGGTTCGGCCCCGCCGCCGTCTCCCCGCTCGCGGAACTCGCCGTCGACGAGGCCGAGCCCCTCGGGCTGCGCCTCCTCGCCGTCGACATGCTCGCCCGCATCGACGACGCCACCGCCGTCCCCGCCCTCCTCGGCTGCCTCGCCGACCGCCTCCGCGAGGACATCCGCGCCGCCGCCGTCCGCGCCCTCGCCGCCAACCCTGCCGCTCGCCTCCGCGCCTCCTGGCTCTTCTTCGACCTCTTCACCTCCGACCGCCACCCCGCCGTCCGCGCCTCCGCGGCCGACCTCGTGGCGCGAAGCGGCGACGAGCGCGCGGCGCCGCTTCTCCGTACCGCGCTCCGCTCCGACCCTTCGCCGGTCGTCCGCCTCGCGGCCGCGGGCTCGCTGGGGCTGCTGCTCGACCCCGATGCCCTCGACGCCCTTCTCGATGGCGCCTGCAAGGACGCCGATCCCACCGTGCGCACCGCCTGCATCGAGGCCGCCGGGAACTACCTCGACCCCGGGCTCCGCACGTTCTTCGAGGCGATCGAGAAGAGCTCCGACACGGAGCCGGTGCGCGCCGCGGCGCGGCGCCAGCTCTGGCGGATCCCCGCGGACCGGTAAGCTACTTCGGCCACTCCGCGCAGCTGATCCGCTCGGCGTTGCGCAAAGCCACTCGGTCCTGCGCTTCTCCCACGGCCGTCGGGTACTGGCGGTTCACGCAGGCGAGGCAGAGCTCGCCTTTCGGAAGCCCCAGCCCTCGGATGAGCCCCTCGATCGAGATGTAGTTCACGCTCGTCGCGCCGATCCAGGCGCGGACTTGCTCGTCGGTGCGGCCCGCCGCGACCAGCTTGGACTCGTCCGGCGTGTCGATGCCGTAGAAGCACGGCCCGATGACCGGCGGGCAGAAGTAGTACAGGTGGACTTCCTTCGCGCCCAGCTCGAAGAGCCGCTTCGCCAGCTTCCGCGCCGTTGTGCCGCGGACGTTCGAGTCGTCCACGACGGCGACGCGCTTGCCGTCGATGAACTCCTTGATGAAGAGGAACTTCTCGTCGATCGCCTTCTCGCGCTTTTCCTGCGAGGTTTCCTGGAAGGAGCGCTTGGAGCCGACCTTGATGATCCCGTACTCGAAGGGGAGGTTCCAGGCCTGGGCCATGGCGACGCCGGCGGAGACGCCCGTTCCGGGGACGCCGATGACGACGTCGACGTTCTTGCGGGCGGAGGAGAACTCCTCCGCGAGCACCTTGCCGAGGTCGCGCCGGGCGCTCTCGACGACGCGCCCCTTGAACTTCGAGTCCGGCCGCGCGAAGTACACGAACTCGAAGAAGCAGAAGGCGCCCTTCGCCTTCCCGAACCGCGCCTTGTGCACCTTGAGAGTCTCGCGCTCGACGAAGATCATCTCGCCGGGCTCGAGCTCGCGGATGTCGTGGTAGTCGCCGAAGTAATTGAAGACCGACGACTCGCTCGCGAACGCGACTTCCTTCGCCCCGAACATGTCCCCCGGCTTCTCGCGGAACGCGATCGAGCAGGGGCGGATCCCGTTGGGGTCCTTGAACGCGAGCAGGCCGCGCTCGGTGATCGTGAGGACCGAGTACGCGCCGACGAGGTCCGAGTGCACGCCCTCGACCGACCGGAACAGGCGCGCGACGTAGTCCTCCATTTCCTTCGCTTCGAAAATCCGCTCGTCGAGCATCCGCTCGATCAGCAGATCCTGGATGACCTTGCTGTCGACCTCCGTCTGGAACGTGTAGCCCTTCTTCATCAGCCCCGCGCGGGCCGACTGGAGGTTCACGAGGTCGCCGTTCGCGCACGTCCGGAGCCCCGGGCGGTCGCTTCCGACCGGCTGCCGGTTCCGGAGCAGCCGCTCCGGCGTCCCGCCGCCCGTCGTCGCGTAGCGCGTGTGCGCGATGCCGACCGAGCCGCGCAGCTGCGCGAGGTCGTAGTTCTGGAACACGACCGACGCCGGCCCGAGCCCCGCGTGGTCCCAGAAGAACTGCCCGTCGAACGACGCCACGCCCGTGGAGTGCTCCCCGCGGGACTGGAGGCGATCAGAAGCGGCCACCAGCCGGGGGGCGACCGGTTCCCACGACACGAATCCGAGGATGCCGCACATGTTGGGGCGCTAGGTTAGCGTCCCGCGCGCCCGGAGTCACGGTCCGGATGTGTATGATCAGGAAACCGGGCCAGTTCTGAGAGCCTCGAACAAATGCAGCTTCCTGAGCGGGCCTTCCTTCTCCAGTCCGGGAACGGCAGACCCTTGCCCGAAATGAGGAGCTTGGACGCATATTTTTCGAGGAATGGGGTCCCGGTGAATTGGTTTGTCGAAAAGAAGCTGTTGCGCAGGCAACTCGCGCTGGATCGCAAGGCTTTCGTCGGGGGGACGATTCCGGTCATGCGTGAGGCTCTGCGCCAAATCGGCTTTGAGTTGGCCGAGCCGCAGGACTATCCCGAATGTCTGCGGCAATTCCTGCAGAGGAGGATCTGGGAATCCTCCGTTGCCCAGGTCGTGGCCCACATCGAAAACGGCGGCGAACCCGTCTTTGTGAAACCCAAGGGCCGCGCCAAGCGATTCACCGGGTTCGTGATGGAGTCGATCGAGGACATGGCACAACTCGAAGGAACATCGAGGCGCCAGCCCGTCTGGTGTTCCGATGTCGTGACGTGGAAATCCGAATGGAGGTTTTACGTCACGGATGGCCTCGTCGTGGATCGACGGCGATATACGGGCTATCCCGATGTCCTGCCGGACGAGTCGATCGTCCAGGCTTGCCTCACCGCGCTGGCGGAATCCGGACAGGGAACTGCAGGTTACGGCCTCGACTTTGGGGTCCTCGGCGACGGACGCACGGCCGTCGTCGAATGGAATGACGGTCTGGGTCTCGGTTCCTACGGGGTCGACGACGATCTGTACGCCGAACTCGTTCTCGCGAGATGGAACGAAGCGCTGCAACGGTCGGAACGGTAGAGCCGACTACTCTTCCGACCGCACGACCCCGAGGGCGCGAAGGGTCCCGCGCGAGCGCAGCCGGCCGGTCACGGTGAGGTGCGCGACCTCCTCGACCGTGAGATCCGCCTTCTTGAGCAGCACGAGGTCGCGCACGTGGACCTCGCCGCGGATCACGGGCGCGGCCAGCGGCGCCGGCGTCTCCGGGACGATCGCGACCGAGTGCGCCCCCGGCACGTGCGCCGGCGACCAGTTCTCAGCGTTCTCCCACCGGTCGTCCTTCGCCCCGATCCACACCAGCGGCTGCTCCTCGATCGTCTCCACCAGCTCCTGCGCGCGCGCCCGCACTTCCGCATCCGTGCTCAGCTGCGCCTCCGCGAGGAACGGAAGCGACTCGCGCCCCGCGGCGAGGAGGGCCTCGCCGGCCGCGCGGCGCACGTTGTAGTCGTCGTCGCCCAGCTTTGCGATCGCCTCCGCGATTCCCGGCGTCGCGGTCCGCGCCGGCGGATCGACGGGTCTCTGGGAAGCGGGGGAGCGGCCGCAGCCGGCGGCTGCGAGGAGGAGCGCGGGCAGGACGTAGCGGCGCATGTGAGGTATATCGGCAGGCGGGGGCAGGGACTGAAGAAGGCTGGCGGAGGCTGGCGAAGGCTTGATACAGACCGGGTGGCAGGAGGGCACCCTTCTTCATCGACTTCGTGTCATCCAGCCTTCGCCAGCCTTCCGCACGTTTGCCAGCCTTCGCCAGCCTTTCCTCCGCCAGCCTTCCCTTGACCCGCACTTCCACCGCGATAGCATGACGCCCCGCAATGAAAATCAGCGCCAAGGCGGAGTACGCATGTCTGGCGATGTTCGAGCTCGCCAAGCGACACGGCGGTCCGCGCCCGACGCAGATTCACCTCGTCGCCGAGGCGCAGGCGATCCCCTCCCAGTACCTCGTCCAGATCCTCATCCAGCTCCAGCGTGCCGGGCTGGTGCGCAGCGAGCGCGGAGCGAAGGGCGGCTACCGGCTGGCGCGCGAGCCGCAGGACATTTCGGTGGGGGAAGTGCTGCGGGTGATCGACGGCCCGCTGATGGCGACGCGCGGGGTGCAGCCGGGGCAGGACGACGAGACGGGGGGGAAGCAATTCCGGGAGATCTGGGCGGAAGTGCAGGAGGCGATGAGCGAGGTGGTGGACCGGAGGAGTTTTGCGGATCTGGTGTCGATGTACGAGAAGGAGTTTGAAGTGAAGAAGGGGAAAAACGACAGGGGATAGGGTTGGGGCGGGGGATGGGGTGGGCTGGGGATGGGGCGCGGGCTGGGGCTTGCGCGAAACGGGTGCGGATCGTAGGGTTCAAGGGCGAATGATTACTAAAACAGTCAACAATGCGGGGCTCGACCTGCCGTCGCTGGCCGACTCCATCGGCAATACGCCCCTTCTCCCCCTGCGCCGCCTCTCCCACGGCACCGGATCCCAGATCTTCGCCAAGGCCGAGTGGGCCAATCCGTCCGGCTCCGTCAAAGTCCGCGCCGCTTCCCGCATCGTCTCCGAGGCCTTCGCGTGCGGACAGCTCCCCGGCCGCACGCTCATCGACTCGACGTCGGGCAACACCGGGATCGCCTACGCCTTCCTCGGCGCCGCTCTCCGCTTCAAGGTCGAACTCGTCATGCCCGAGAACGTCTCCCCCGAACGCAAGGCGATGATCCGCGGGTACGGCGCTTCCATGACTTACTCCTCGCCGTACGACGGCAGCGACGGGGCGATCCTGCTGTGCCGCGACCTGGTGCGGAACAACCCCGACCGGTACTTCTACGCGGACCAGTACGGCAACGTCGCCAACTGGCGCGCGCACTTCGAGGGGACCGGCCCCGAGATCTGGCGGCAGACGCAGGGAAGCGTGACGCACTTCGTGGCGTCCTTGGGGACGAGCGGGACGTTCATCGGGACGGGGCGGTACCTGCGGCAGGCGAATCCGGCGGTCCGGCTGCACTCTGTGGAGCCGGCGGCGCCGATTCACGGGCTGGAGGGGATGAAGCACATGGAGAGCGCGATCGTGCCGGCGATTTACGACGCGACGCTGGCGGACGAAAAGCTGCAGGTCGAGACGGAGGACGCGTACCGGATGGTGCTGCGGCTGGCGCGGGAAGAGGCGATTCTCGCGGGGTTCTCGAGCGGGGCGGCGGTCGCGGCGGCGGTGGAGGTGGCGAAGCGGAATCCGGGGTCGTGCGTGGTGACGGTGCTGCCGGACGGCGGGGACCGGTACCTTTCGACGCCTGTGTGGGAGGAAATCCTTGCTGGTCATTAACGCCGAGGCGGTGGCAAAGATCGTCGAGGAAGGGCAGCGCGCGTACCCCCACGAGGGGTGCGGCATGCTCGTCGGGCGGCGGGAGGGCGCGGACTTCGTCGTCACGGAAGCGCCCACCGGCGCCAACGAGAACACCGACCGCCCGCGCGTCTGGTACGACCTCTCCCCGGCCGACCAGCTTCGCGTCTCGAAGGAGGCGGCGCAGCGCGGGCTCGAGGTCATCGGCTACTACCATTCCCACCCCGACCACCCCGCCGCGCCGAGCGAGGGCGACCGCAGCCGCGCTTTCGGCAGCTTCGTGTACGTCATTGCGTCGATCGAGAAGGGGAAGTACAAGGTCATGACCGCGTGGACGCTCGACGACGAGACCGCGTTCCCGGAACACACCGCGAAATTCACGCGGGTCGACATCAAGGAAGGGAGAAAGTGATGCCCGTGACTGTGCGCGTGCCCGCCCCGCTCCAGAAGCTCACCGGCGGCCAGCCGGCGATCCAGGGAGCCGGCGTGACGGTGGGAGAGGTGATCGCGAGCCTCGACACGAAGTACCCCGGGGTGAAGGACAAGCTGTGCGATCCGGCGACCGGAAAGGTCCGCCGGTACCTGAACGTCTTCCTGAACGACAAGGACGTGCGGTTCCTGCAGGGCGAGGCGACCGCAGTGAAGGAAGGCGACGAGATGTCGATCGTCCCGGCGATCGCGGGCGGCGCGGCGTAGCCGGCTTTTCCGCTCCCGCGGCCCGCCGGTCCGCTCCGTCGCGTAGAATTCACCCATGAGCCGTCTTCGCCTCCTGTGCTCGCTGCTCGTCGTCGCGCCGCTCGCGGTCTGGACGAGCTGCGCGGTCGGCCCGCGCGCCGAGCCGGGCGGCGGCCCGGCGCCCGAGCCGGCGAAGGCGAAGCGTCCGCTGGACGCGGCGTTCGACTGGCAGTCGCGCGTGCTCTGCGACACGCAGCCGCTTCCCCAGTTCGACGCCGGCGGCGTGAAACTGCCGCAGCCGGGGGAACCGTGCGTGATTGCGGTCCCGAAGGCGGGGGATGATCCCGCGGAGCTGCTCCGCGCCGCGGCGAAGGTGGCGGCGGATGAGAAGTACTTCAAGGCGTACTGGGCCGCCCCGGACGCCGCGACGGACGAGGCCGCGCGCAAGGCCGGCGTCGCCGGCATCACCGGCGCCGCCGCTGCCGCGGTCGACGCGGCCATCCCGGTCGAGATCCGGCCCGCGCTGCTCTTCGTCGGCCCCGAGGGTTCGATTCGGTTCGCCAACCTTCCCGGCTCTTCCTGGGACCCGGACCTGTTCCGCTACCAGGCCCGCGAAATCGCCGCCCAGATGGCCGCCGATAAGGCGCGCGCCGAGGGATCGTTGCGCGTGGAGGTCCGCCGGCTCACCCCGGAGCCTTCCAAGGATTTCAAGGGCGCGCTCTGGTGCGGCGCCTGCCACCGGGGGTTCTTCCGCGACTGGCTGCTCACGCCGCACTCGGTGGCGCTCGACGATCTGGAGGTGCTGGGAAGGGCGGGGGAGGCGGAGTGCATCAAGTGCCACGTGGTGGGCTGGGAGAAAGGCGGCTACAGCGACCGGGAGAAGCACCGGCACCTGGCCGACGTGCAGTGCGAGGCGTGCCACATCCCGGAGCGCACGCACTCGACGACGCGCCCGATGTCGACCGCGAACGACGACTACCTCGCCGTCTGCGGCCAGTGCCACACGCAGAAGTTCTCGTTCTTCTCCGACCCGGCGCTCGCCATGAAGTACGTCTCCCACCCGCAGCGCGAGGCCGCGGAGTTCGACCCCAAGGTCAAGTTCGACATCCGCCCCGCGGCGATCGGCGCCATGAAGGACCAGATGTACGCCGACGTCTGCGGCAAGACCGACTTCGTGGGGACGGCGAAATGCATCGAGTGCCACAAGGAAGCCCACGCGCAGTGGGCGGATACCCCGCACGGCAAGGCGTTCGCCGCGTTGGAACGCGAGAACAAGCCGGACGACCCCAAGTGCCTCCCGTGCCACACCACCGGCTACGGCCAGAAGAAAGGCTTCCAGTCCGCCGCGGCCACCCCCGGCTTCAAAAACGTCGGCTGCGAATCCTGCCACGGCCCCGGCCTGAAACACATCGAGGCGAAAACCGACGCCGAGCGCCGCGAAACCATCTTCGCCTTCGACCAGAAATGCCCCACCTGCGTCATCACCCGCATCTGCCAGTCCTGCCACGACGAACACAAGCGCCCCTGCTTCGTGAAAAACGAGCGGCCGTTCGAGCTCATCGAGTTCCTCCAGAAGGTCCGGCACCGCCGCCAGTGACCCCCCTCGCCGCCCTTCCCTCCGCCGGCTTCGAATACGCGGTCCTCGTCTACCTCGCCGCGGGTTTCATCTCGTTCGTCGCCGCCGGGTCGCTCTTCTGGAAGCGCCGCCGGCAGGTCGGGCGCCACGTGCCCTCGGCGCTGGCGGTCGCCTTCCTGATCGGGCTGTGCCAGCTCGTCGTGGTGGTCTCGCTGTCGCGCGTGAAGGGCACGGACTACGAGCAGATCTTCTTCCGCGACACGATGCACACGTCGGCGATGGTCTTCCTGCCGGCGTTTTTCCTGTCGGCGTTCGTGATGGCGGCGTCCGGGGCGTACCTCTCGGAGCGCGCGAAGACGCCGCCGTTCCCCGTTTCGCACACCATCGCCGTGGAGCCGGGCCGGTCGGCCCGCCCGATCGCGCTGACGATCCTCATCGCCGTGGTGTCGGGCGGCGTCGGGCTCGCGTATTCCGTGGCGCTCTTCAAGGCCTGCGAAGTCGCGACCGGAAAACCGCCGCAGCCTGCGCCCGGGACGGAGGACCTGGCCGGGATCTTTGCCGGCAACCTCCCCTTGGTGCTCGCTTTCGGCCTCGCCGCGGCGATCTGGGAAGAGGTCTTCGTGCGGATCTTCCTCCTGAACGGCCTTCGGCTCCTATTCAAGAACGCGCAGGGCGGCACGGCCGCCGCGGTCATCGTGGCGTCCGCGGTCTGGGCCGCGGGGCACGCAGGCACCATGAACCCCGAGCTCGTGAAGTTCCTGCAGGTGTTCCCGATCGGGATCCTCTTCTCGATCGTCTATCTCAAGCGCGGGGCGGAGGCGACGCTGGCGGCGCACTCGGCGTTCAACATCGGGATCCTCTTCCTCGGGGGGTTCCAATGAAGGAGATGCTGGACCGCCTCGCCCGCCGGGCCCGGCTCGTCGCGGCGCGCGAAGGATTCCTCGATGCCTTCTTCTGGACCTCCTACGCGGCGGCCTCGCTGCTGGTGACCGACCGCATCCGGCTGGAGTTCGCGCCGGGCGGCCGCGTGTACTCCGACGCCCGCGGCGCCGCCGTCGCGATCGGCGCCGCGCTCGCAGTTTCTGCCGCCGCCGCCGTGGCCCGCGCGCTTCGCACCCGCCCCGCCGCGACCGACCTCGCCCGCGCGGCGGACCGCTCGCTCGGGTTGCACGACACCGTCGCCACGGCGCTGGAAGAAGCGCCCGGCGCGCTGGCGCCGCTGGTGCGCCGCCGGGCGGAGGCCGACCTCGCCGCCGCTGCGCCCCGCAGCGTCCTGCCCGCGCCGGCCGCTGGCCGCCGCCGGTGGGCCCTCGGCGGCGTCATCGCCGCGCTCCTCGTAGCGCTCTTCCCCCTGCCGCCGCTTCCCGCGACCCACGCCTCGAAGTCGATCCGCGAGAGGAACGCCGCCCGCGGCGCGGTGATCGGCCGGCGGCCCGCCGCCGGAGTCGGCTCCCCGGCGGGCGGTGGCGCCGGAGCGTCGGAGGGTGACGAAGAGTCGCCCGGGTCCGGAGGCCGCACCGGGCGCGGCCGTCCGGCGCCGCCCCCGCCGCTCTCCGGCGATCCGGAACGGACGAAACTCAAGGAGCGCCCTGAGCACGTCGCACCGCTCGTGGGCGAGGGCGCCTGGAAACCGTCGAGCGGCCTCGGCGTCGATGCCGGCGCCGCCGCGGGGGGCGCCCCCGAAGCCGCCAACGACCCCGCCCGCGTCGCCGAATACCGCCGCCAGGCCGAGGCGTTCGTCGGCCGCGACGGATTTCCCGCCGCCGACCGGGACATCGTGAAGAGCTACTTCGACCGCGTCGCCGGCCCGAAGTAACCCCCTCAACGAAAAAAGGCCCCGGTCTCCCGGGGCCTTGTCGTCACGGCCTGGAACCTACTTCTTCGCGAACCACTTCGCCGCCAGGTCCTTCTCGGCGGCTCCGCACCCCGCAAACACCGGGGATTCCATCGACAGCTTCTCGCGCTTCACGATCGCCCGGAACGCCTCCACCACCTGCCGGCCGGAGTGTTCGCTGGCGGCGTTCTGGCGGGGGAAGAGCTTGAGCAGCGGGACAAGGGCGCGCGCGTCGCCGCACTTCTCGAGCACCTCGATGAGCGCGAGGGGGACGAGGGTGGAGCCGTCGCCGAGGTAGGCGAGGAGTTCATCGACGGCCTCGGGGGCGCAGCAGGTGCCGGCGGTCTTGACGGTGAGGCGGAGGCGCGCGTTGTTGATGCACTCGGCCATGACGCGGTCGCGGAGGGGGACGGAAGCGAACTTGGAGAGCTGCTCGACGGCGACGGGTGCGGCGCGGCGGCCGTCGAGGGAGATGAGGAGCTCGGTGAGGTCTTCGATGAGGGCGACGTCGGTCGCGGACTTGATCGCCGGGATCCGCGCGAGGGCCTGGGTGACGGGCTGCCATGCGGCGGGGCCGATTTCGCGAAGGGCGTTCTGGAGCTGGGACTGGCGGAGGGATTCGCGCGCGTTGAGGAACATCGTGTCGACCAGCGCGCGGGCGGCGGTCGCGCCGAGGGCCACGAGGCGCGTCAGGGAACCGTTGCGCTTCGTCACGTCGTGGCTGAGCCACATTTCGATGTCGGTCTTGATGTCGGGCGTCAGGGTCGCGGCGGACGGCCGCGAGTCGGGCTCGCTATCCGGGTTTCCCATCAAGTGATTCCTCCGAAGGGATCATTCGTTCCGGCCGGGTGTCCCGGTTTGGGCCGGGGGAGCCCTGGATTGGCCGGGCGGGTGGGGAAGTCGCTGCAGGCACGACGCCGGCCGCGCTTCCTTGGTGGGGAAGTATAGGGGAGCGGGGAATCGACGCAAAAAGGAATTTGCATTTTGATGAAGTCATAAGTGCATGTAGATACTCGGGTTGTGCGTGCGTGCAGTTTGCGCCGTGGATTTACGAATGTTCGGAAATGTTCGGGGGCGAAGGGCCGCGTCCGCCGGTCAGCCGGCAAAATAAAAAAATCGGCGTCCCGGCCGGTCCGCCGAAATAAAAAACGGTCTCCCCGGCCGGCCGATCGCGATTTGACGATCTTTACGCATTGCGATCTTTTGACGGGCGCCCGGGGCCGCTATTTTTCTTTCTCCGCCGCGCCCCCCTCGACGACACGGTCCTTCCCGTCCACGAGGAACAGCCTCACCCCGTTTTTTTCCTGCGGGATGAACACGCAGTCGGACGGCGCCTGAAGCGCCGCCGGCCCCGCGTGCGGCCCCGTCACTGCCTTCACCACGCCATCCGGAACCAGCCGGTCCGGCGTCACCGTGAACAGCAGCACCCGCCCCTTCTCGCCGTCCGTTACCGCCAGCTGCACGCGGTCCAGCTCGTCGCCGAGCCGCCGGCACGCCAGCCCCTGCTCCTCGCCCCCCCAGTCGCCCACGTCCAGATTCCAGTTGTGGTCCCGCTCCACCGTCTTCCCGTTGAACGTCAGCCGCATCACGTGGCTCTTCCGGTCCGCACGCCGGTCCACGACGAAGAAGACGTGCGGGTCCCGCGGGTCCAGCGCCAGCGCGCACGGCCGCAGCTTCTCGCCGCCGTAGAACGTCACGAACTTCGTCGTGTCGTCCCAGATCACGATCCGGTTGTTCCCCGTGTCCGCGATCGCGAGGTGCTCCTTCGCCAGCGGGAACGCCAGCATCCCCCGCGGGTCGCGAAGCTCCCGCGCCGCCGTGTCGTCCCCGAGCCGCCCCGCCGCGCGCGTCATCTTCACCGTCACCTGGTCCGCGTCGAGGTCGAAGATCGGCGCGTCCAGAAACACGCACTCGCGCTGGATCGACGTCACCCGCGCCGACTTCGTGTTCCACGTCACCACGTCCCCCACGTTCAGCTCCCCGAGCTGCCGCGGATCGCGCACCCGGAATTCCTTCGCGCTCCCGCGCTTTCCGTTCGTCTGCCCCAGGTCGTACTTCCGCTCGAACGGCCCGCCCGGCGAAGCGTCGAGGATGTCGAGGCACACCGGGGGCTCTTCGCCGGACACGCGGAGCGTGACGAAGAGCCGCGAGGGTTTCGCGGTGGAGCGCAGGATGCGCCGGGCCGCGTGCAGGCGGACGGGGCTCAGGAGCAGTTCGCGGTCGAGCCCGAGCGACGGGTTCCTCATCGTCTGCCCGAACGGGTCCGCGTCGCCGTTGGTGGAGGCGACGGCGAAGCGGTCCTGGGCGAAGGGCGTGAGCGAGAGGGCGTTCTGCACGGCGGCGGCGGTGATCACGTACGGGAGCGACTCGGCGCCGTCGGCGTCGACCGAGGTGACCTCGAACGTCGCGCGCGACCGGCCCTTGCCCCACGAGTCGGGGGCGGCGAGGTCGAGCGGGACGAGGACCTTCCCGTCCGCCGTGGGGTACTCGCCGACCAGCGTGCGGATCCACGCCGGCTCCCAGCGGCGGTACAGCCGGTATTTGCGGGCCGGCGGGCCCGAGACCTGGAGCTCGGCGAGCGTCCCCTGCACGGGGGCATAGACCGAGAAGTCGGGGGGAAGCGCGCCCTTGGCCCAGTTGAGCTTCACCTCGGCGACCCACTCGGCGGTGTCGGTCATGGAGTGGAGGAAGAGCGCGAGGCGGCTGTGGGCGGCGGGGTCGTTCTCGCCGAGCAGGTGGGCCTCGCAGTGCGAGCCGATCGCGATCGTCATGATCATCCCGGCGGCCGCCTGCATGCCGCCCTTCCAGTGCTTGCGCCCGAAGATGTCGGTGGAGAGCGGGTCGTACGGGTGGCCGGTGTCCCAGCGGCCGCTCGAATCCGTGGTGCCGGAGCGGAGAGCGGAGCTGCCGCCGTACGGGATGAGCGCGACGGTCGCGCCGCTGACCGCGTTCCCGTCGCGGTCGACGACGCGGACGACGACCTTGTCGGGCGCCATCTCCGACCACGCCGGCAGCTTCACGCCGCGGACGCCCTGCATGAAGCGCCGCGCGTACTCCGCCGCCGCGACGCCCGCGACGCGGTGGCCGGTCGTCAGGATGTCGGCGCCCCAGTACCGCGACGTGAGCTGGACCGGCCGCCCGTCGGTGGTCGTCGCCAGCCCCGTCAGCGCGGGGGAGAGTTTTCCTTCGTCGATCCCCGCAAGCGGGTGGAACAGCCGCGCCACTTCCTTCAGTTCGTCCGCCGAGTCCTTCAGCGCGTCCTTCACCCCCGCCTTCGCCGGGTCCTTCTCGGGACCCTTCCAGTCCAGCCGCTCCCACTCGCCCCCCCAGTGCGCTTCCAGCTGCCGCACGCCCTCGTACTTGTCGCGAAGGGCCTTCCATTTTGCGGCCTTGTCTTTTTCGGGGGCGTCGTCGGGCCAGCCGACGTCAAAGCCGTCGAAGTAGATGCGGACGAGGGCGTCCTCGTTGCCGGCGCCGCCGGCACGGGCCCAGGTGGCGTTGACGGCGTCGGCGGTCTTGCGCATGAGGTACTCGAGCCCGGGCGGGTCGCCGGGGACGGTGGGGCGGTTGTCGGCGAGGTTTTTCCAGTCGCGCAGGACCGGGTGGTACGGAACGCCGTGCCACGGGACCTCGATGCGGTTGTCGCGCTCGTTCGGGTCGTCGGCGACCTCGAGGCGCGCGATCAGCCAGCGCTCGCCGGTTTCCTTGAGGTTCAGGCGTTTCCACTTCTCGCCCGGGCAGTCTTCCAGCGCGTACGGCCACGGCGCCTTGACGGTCAGGATCTTGTAGTCAGGCTTGTCGTCGGTGTTTCCCTCAATCCGCTCGACGAGGAGCTCGACGTCGGGCTTCACGCCCGTCACGTCCGCGTTCGGCGCCGCCGCGCACAACCAGACGCGCAGCTTGCCGCCGCCCGGGACCTCGTGCTTCCCGTTGTTGTTCACGACGATCTGCCACGTCGTTTCCTCGCCCTTCGCCGGCCATCCGAAATGCCCGTCCCCCTCGACCGCCGGGTACGCCGTCGCCCGGTGGGCGCACGCGATCCCCGCCTCGCCTCGCTCGTCGAGGACGTTTGCCGCCCGCGTCGACCCGTCCACCGGGCCGCGCACGTAGCCGTAAACCGGCCCGCCCGCGATCGGAAGCGGACCCTCGGCGCGCTTCTCGAACCCCTCCGGTTTCGCCCGCATCGATACGACCGAGGACTTGCCGCCGAACCCCGGCCACGCCTGGCGCGACGGCATGTGCCCGTTGTAGAACGGCCCCGGCTCCGGTCCCTTGCCCGGCTCGCGCGACGGCGCCACCCGGACTTCCATCGGCGCCGCCGGGTCTGCCGGGAGAAGCGCGATGGCGTCGAACCCGTCCTTGAGGAAGTCGGCGGCGCAGATCCCGGAAGTGGCGAGCGGCGGCACGTCGGGCGCGGCGTCGTCCACGACCTTGACGAAGCATGCGCCGGGCGAAACCTCGCGCCCCCAGCGCAGGAACTTCAGCTGCGTCCCCGCTTCGCCGCCAATCGGGAAACAGATCCCGTCCTCGCCGGTCCCCCAGAAGTCGCCGACCGCGAACCCCGCCACGAACGACGGGTCGGCGGTGACGGGAAGGGGCTCGCGGCGGGTGAGCTCGGCCTCGGCGCTCTCTCCCATCGGCACTCGCACCGAGGCGACGAACCAGTTCGCCTTGTCGCCGTCGCCGGTCCGGATGAGCACGCACAGGGCGTCCGGCTCGCCGCGGTTCCCGTACAAGTTCCCCGCGGCGATGTGTTCCACCGTGCCGCCGAGTTTCTCGGGAGGCACAATCCGGTTCTTCGCCGGGACCGCCGTCCACGGCCGCGTCGAGAAGACCTCCGGCGGCTCATACGCCGTCACCGTCAGCCCCGCGCCGTCCGCGGTCGCGACGACGACGTACGCCTTGCCGACCGCCTGCGGCTTGAAATCGCCGCACGCCACCCACGCCGCCGCCTGAGGCCCCGCGACGTTCTCCATGCGCCACCGCACCAGCCACGGGCCGTCCTTCGCCCGCAGCGGCGCTTCGTAAACGACGAGGTCCCGCGAGCCGTCTTCGCGTTTCTGGAGCGTCGCGAGCGAGCCGTGGCCGAAGCCCCAGTGCTGGACGCCCTGCGCGGAAGCGGCGGTGGCGGCGGCGAGGAGGAGGAGCGGGGTGAGGGCTCGGCGGAGCATCGAGAGAACGGGAGCTTATCACGAGGGGGGGGCGAGGGGATCGAAACGGAAAACTACAATCTCCAACTTCCAAGGAAACGCCAAAACTGCGAACTTCAATTTCCAATAATGGCCCACTCCACGCCTGGCACGATTTGAAGTTGTCGTTTGCCCCTTTTCCGTTTCCTTGGAACTTGAACGTTTGTAGTTGCCGTTTGCCTTCCTCGCTACCCCTGCCTCAGTTGCTTCTCCGCGTCCACCACGTCCCGGCTCACCCTCGCCGCCGCCGTCTTCAGCTTCTCCGCGAGGTACGGGTCGTTCGCGAAATGCGGGTAGTCCGTCAGCGCCCGCACCGTCTGCCGCTGCAGCTGCACCCCGAGCCTCATGTACCTCACCATGTCGCCGTCCGACAGGCTCGTGTGCGCTTCCAGTTCCAGGAACGGGCACCCGCGGCTCCACGCCCAGATGCTCGACGCCATCCGGAAATCCATCTCCTTCGTCTGCGTCAGGATCCCGAATTCACGCTCGAGGTTCCTCGTCTTCTCCACGATGTCCAGCGACTTGAACTTCCACGGCCGCTGCACTTCCTTCGCCAGCGGCCGGAACCAGTCGCCCTTGCGCGCCTCGAAGACGATGGCGTTGAAGAGCACGTTGAGCTGGTCCTCGCTGAGCCGCGACATGATTCCCGCTTCGATGAACTCGGCGACCTGGATTTCGTAGCCGTAGATCTGCTTGGCGAAGATGCCCTTGGGCGTGAGCTCGCGGTCCTTCGTGTAGCCCAGGCGTTCGAGGAGGGCGAGTCGGCGGCGGACCTGCTCGACCATCCCGCGGTACGAGCCGCCGGTGGGGAAGGGCGGGGGCGCGGCGTGGCCGCCCTTGGGCTTGCGGTGCCGGCGCCGCGAGCTGCGGATGGAAGCGGCGGGCGGCGGCACGGGCTCGGGGGCGCCGAAGTTGGCGAACGAGTTGTCGCAGGCCTTGAAGATGTTCTTGCCGAGGTGCTGCCAGAGGTTGAGCAGCGTCGCGTACGAGAGGTTGAACTGCGAGTGGATCGGCTCGATGGCGCCGTCGATGGTGCGGTTGACCGCGCTGAACTTCGTGTACGGCCACTCGGCGTTCGAGTAGACGAAACCGACGTCGTCCATGCCGCGGCGTCCGGCGCGGCCGGCCATCTGCATGTACTCGCGCGCCATGAGCGGCCCGCGGCGGATCCCGTCGAACTTCGTCAGCGCGTCGAAAACGACGGTGCGCGCCGGCATGTTGATCCCCAGCGCAAACGTCTCCGTCGTGAAGATCAGCTTGATCAGCCCCGCCGTGAAGATGCGCTCGACGATGTCCTTCAGCGTCGGCAGCAGCCCCGCGTGGTGGAACGCGATCCCGCGCGCCACCAGCACTCGCATCTCCGCCACCGCCTTGTCCGCCTCGACGCCGTACTTCCGCGCCCACTCGTCGAACAGCCGCAGGATGATTTCCTTCTCGGAAGCGTTCAGGAACTCGCGGCGCGCCATCTCGCCGGCGCGCTCTTCGCACTCGCGACGGTTGAAGATGAACCAGATGACGGGGAGCTGGCTCTGGGCCTGGATCTGGTCCATGAGGAGGCGCCGCCACGTGTGCGGCCCCCACTTGTTCGACTCCCGCATCGAGGTGTCCTGCTCCGTCGCGCGGTGCCACGGCGGCGGCCGGCCGCCCGAAGTCCCGCCCGATTCCTCCTCGAGCCGCTTCAGGTCCTTCAGATTCCCGATCCCGTGCCCGTGCAGCACCAGCAGGTGCTTGAGCGGCACCGGCCGCGACGGCTCGACGATCACTTCGAGCTTCGCCTTGCGCGTCTTGCGGATCCACGCCGCGAACTCGTTCAGGTTCGCGACGGTCGCCGACAGCCCGACGATCCGGATGTGCTCCGGCGCGAAGATGATCGATTCTTCCCAGACGGTGCCGCGTTCGCGGTCGTCCATGAAGTGGATCTCGTCGAAGATCACGAACTGCACGTCCGACAGCCGCTCGGGGTCGTCGAAGATCGTGTTGCGCAGGATCTCGGTCGTCATGATCAGGACCTGCGCGTGCTGGTTGATCACGACGTCGCCGGTCACGAGCCCGATCCGCTCGCCGTACGTCCCCGTGAAGTCGCGGTACTTCTGGTTGGAGAGCGCCTTGATCGGCGCGGTGTAGATGACGCGCTTGCCTTCGTTCAGGCATTTTTCAAGCGCGTACTCCGCGATCAGCGTCTTCCCGGCGCCGGTCGGCGCGCTGACCAGCACCGATTCCCCGCGGTCGATCGCCTGGATGGCGCGGACCTGGAAGTCGTCGAGCGTGTGGCCCTGGTATTCCATGTGGCGCGCAGGGTACGGGATGCGGTGAGGGCGGGCAATGAAGCGCGGAAACGGCGAGGGACCAGCGGCCAGCGGCCAGCGGCCAGCGGCGAGTTACTTTGGCGCGGACTCTGCGGCCGCTTGCTTCCAGTCTTCGATTCGCTCGACGAACTCCCGCTCCTCGGCGGTCAGTTGGCGGCCCAGGACGGCCAGCGTGACCTTGAGACGGGCGCAGGTCTGCTCGCTCCAGCCTTTCTCGGGCGGGAACTTCGCCAGGAGGGCTTTCCGTTCGGTTTGCTCGCGGGATTTGAGGGCCGCGGACCACTCATCGAATCGGGCGAGGAATTCGCGCTCGTCGGGGGAACGAAGGTAGGCGTCCTTGCTCGCGATCTCGTCGCGGCGCGCGGCGGACCACTCGGCCGGTGGAAACGCCTC
This sequence comes from uncultured Planctomycetia bacterium, assembly GCA_964590435.1. Taxonomy (GTDB): domain Bacteria; phylum Planctomycetota; class MHYJ01; order WSZJ01; family WSZJ01; genus WSZJ01. The sequence continues at coordinate 105,370 of CAZPWT010000002.1, read as the reverse complement.
CAGGACCGGGCGCGGCGGCACGGGAATCGGTTCGGGCTTGGGCTCGGGCCGCTCCGGCTCCGCGAATCCCTCGCGCGGCGGCGGCGGCAGTTCGGAAATCGCCTTCAGCTCCTCGTCGGTCGCCGTGCCGAGCTTCTCCACGCCGGCGACCGACTTGCGCTCGAACACCAGCGAGCCGATGACGCCCTCGCGCCCCTCGATCTGCAGCGACAGCCGGCCGCGCACGACCGACCGCACGATGCCGCGCACCGTGTCCCCGTCCTTGTCGGTGATCGCCACACGGTCGAGGCGCTTCAGCCCCTCGAACGGGTCCGCCGCGGCCGCGGGGAGGGCGAGCAGAATGAAGAGGGCGGCGGCGCGCATTTACTTCAGGGCCGCCTTCAGTTCCGCCACGAGCTGCCCGGCGGACGTGAGGCTCATGTGCGCCATCAGCGGCCACTGCCTCGTCGCGGGGTCCGCGAAGATCAGGCACATCCTCGGGTCGTTGATGTCGTTCCCCTTCTCATCCACGCCGTTGTAGCCGGGTGTCAGCTCGAACTTCGCTCCCTTGATCTGCCCGCGGCCGTCCTTCAGGCCTAGCCTCCCCGTGTACACGCCGAACTCCGCCGACTTGTCGTCCTTCTCGCCGGCTTCCCTGCGCTTTGCGATCTCCGCTTCGACCGTCTTCAGGAGCGCGGCCGCCGAGGTGCCCGGAAACGTCGCCCGCAGCGGCGCGCCCGACTTCGTCTCGACGGACAGCACCACGCCGTCGGCCGACTTCGCGGCCTTCCACGAGGCGCCTTCCTTCATGACGAGGCCGCCGTTCGCGTTCGTCTCGCGGCCCTTGATGTCGATGTCGAGCGTGATCGTCACGGGGGGAAAGAGAAGGTCGGCCAGCGCGGACTCGACGGCGAACGGGTTGCACGCATCGTTCGTGAGGACGATGACGATTGCGTCGTCCTCGATCCAGCGCGTGAAGGCCGTGAGGAACCCCGCGACCGATCCCGAATGTCCCATCTTCGTCGTGCCGCGGTCGGTCGTCTGCACGAGGCACCCGCAGCCGTACCCGTCTTTCTCGGGCGTGACCTGTTTCTTCTGCGCTTCCGGGCTCAGCACCTTCCCGGCCCGCATCGCCCGGTCGAACCGGAAGAGGTCGTACGTCGTCGTCACCATCCCGCCCATCCCCTTGTAGCCCCACCCCCAGCCCCACTCGGTCGCCAGCCCGAACGCCTTCCCCGTGTCCTTGTCCTGGCGCGTCGACGCCCTTTCCCGGCTCAGCGCCTTCTCCTGCACGAACCCCGAGTCCTTCATCCCGGCCGCGTCGAAGATGTTCTCGTGGATGTACTTCTCCATCTTTTGCCCCGACGCCTTCTCGATGATCACGCCTAGCAGCGCATACCCCGGATTCGAGTACGCGAACTTCTCGCCGATCTTCGACGTGAGCGGTTCTTTCATCGCGAGCGCCACGAACTCGTCCGCCGTATGCGGCGACTGGTAGGGGAGAAGCGCTTCGACCGTGAATCCCGACGTGTGCGTGACCAGGTGGTGAACCGTGATCCCTTTCTTGTCGTCGGGGACTCCTTTGAAGAATTTCGAGATCGGGTCCGTGAGCGCGAGCTTCCCCTGCATCTCGAGTTTCAGGATCGCCACCGCCGTGAACATCTTGCTGGCCGACGCGATCTCGAACAGCGTCCGCGGCGCATTCGGGACCTTCGCGTAGTCCGCGTTCCCATAGCCTTTCGCGAGAACGATCTTGCCGTCCTTCGCGACGAGCACGGATCCCCAGAATTTCCCTTCCATCTGATTCTGGACCGCGGCGTCGAGGGCTTTGCCGAGGTCGCCCTCGACGACGATGGGATCGTCCGCGGCGAGGACGGAGAGGGGAAGGGCGAGGACGGCGAAGAGGCGGAGGGGGAGGTGCATTGGGGGATTGTAGCGCGGAGCGGGAGCGTTCGGAGAAGACCGTCGAGTTCGCTCGAAGTTCCAACTTGAAGGCCATCCCCGGGCGTCGGTACTGTCTTCCCGCCAGTGCAAGGTGTGTCCTCTCTGCCAAGATTTGCGGCACCGGTGAATATCGAAGCGTCGTTGCTCACCAGGAGGTGGCCCGATGAACTTTCTCGCTGAGAACAAATGACCCGGACCAGCCGGACTCTCGTGCTTTTAGTCCTGCTCGCCGCGAGTTCGACGGCAGGAGATCAATTTGAAAATGAATTCAAGAGTGTGAAGGCAAAGCTGTCGGACCTGAGCGACGCCAGTCAGGCGGATGCCGCAGCGACTCTTGCTCGACTTGCCGCCGAAGATGAGGATCGACTTGCATCGCTCCTTTCTGAATTGGATCTCGACGCCAGAAGCCGAGCCAGGTCCTTCCTCGCGCAGGAGGGCTACTACCTGGACTCAAGAAAGACGGCGAGGTCCGCCGAGCTCCTTCGGTTGCTGGCGCTAGCGCCAACCCCGGCAACCACACCCGATGCCGCCGCGAATTCTCCAACCCCGGATCTTCCAAGGCGGGCGCTCATTGAAGAATTCCTTCAGCTGGGAGAGACCTCCGTCTTCCTGCTCCAACGGGAGCTTCTGAACGATGATGCCGAGCAATTGCCGACTGCCTCTCCGGTAGTTTCGACGGACGCGAAGGCCGTATGCACGTTCAAGATGAAGAACGCGGGCAAGGTCGCCCTGTGGTACAGCCCTCATAGCGTCATCACGAACAGCGCGGTGTCGCGTGTACATTTGGAAGTCGGTCAGCTTCCGCGCCTTCCACAGCCCGAAAGTGAAGTGGCGGCCAAGCCGCGAATTGGCAGGCCCGAGGAAAAGCTCATGGATGTCCTTTCCTTGATGCAGCGTGTTCCTGCCGGGGAGGAATTCCTGGTCGCATCAGTTCCAATACCAACGGAGAAGCTTGGAATGGTGTATGTGGCCTTGGGGTTCATGAATCCCTCGCGAAGACTTGGTGTCGAGTTCCCACTGGAAGGCGAGTTCTGTAAATCAGCCTTCTCTCTTCAATATCATCCATGGCTGGAGTTGCCGCCGGCCCGGGCAATTGTGGTTCGTCCGGAACAGTCGCCTCCATATGAAGTAAGGGCTGAACTCGCAGGAACTGTTATGACCGTCAACGTCTCGCAGACTGTTGATACCGACGGGGCAGCGCCGGTTCCGGAGTACATCTGGCTCGTGCTGGAAAACGCAGATCATGAGGCCATCGGGATCACTGAAGGCGGTCACGCTGACCTTAAATCGTGCGATTGGAAGAAGGGTGCGAGCGTCTCATACAAGTTTGAGGTTGGGAAAGTGAGCCGATCCCAGAGAATCTGGGTTGGCCTTGAAACTACGCCGGAAGGGGAACGGTCACGAGTGGCGAACTGCATCGAGATTGAAGAGAAGTAGGCCCGGACGTCCGCATGGCGGGTGGCCTGAGTGGTCTTGAGCATCGTGTAAGCCCGCGCGAACAGGGTTCTCTATCCCTACTTTCTGCGTGTCCGCTCCTCCAACCCCCGGATCAGCTCCAGGCGTTCCTCAATCACCGAACGCTCTTCCGACCCCTCCCCCCACTCCGCCCTCGCGGCTTCAAAGTGAGTCTTCGCTTCCGCAGCCCTCCCCGCCTCGAACAGCAGGTCCGCCAACAGCAGCTCCCAGCGCGGGTCCGCCTCCGCCGCCTGTCCCGCTTTCCGGATTGCTCCTTCACGATCGTCCTTCCTCCACGCGGCCTGGGCTTCGGCGGCTGTCTCCTCGGCCTCGAGCCGCGCCCGTTCCCTCGGCGCTTCCCGCACCTGCCGCGCGGCCGTCCACAACCCGGCGCCCCCTGCGAACGCGGCAAGGACGAGCCCCGCGGTGATCGCGCGCGAGAGCCGGAGTTCAAACCGGGCTGCGGTTTCGGGACGGACGCCCGCTTCCAGCAGGAAATTCACCCGCTGCTCGATCGACGTGTGCGTGAACGTCCAGACCTTGCGGACGTTGCCGGCGAGGGAAGCGACGCGTTCGAGGGTGGTGATGAAGATATTGGCGGGGACGAGGCGAGCGGCGAAGAGATCGGCCTGGCGTTCGAAGCGGCGGTAGAAGGCGCCGAACGTGAGGGCGATGGCGGCGGCGACGGCGCCGAGGGCGGCGGTCTGGGAGAGGCCGGGGCCGAGGCGGGTGAAGGCGGATTCGGCGGCGCCGAGGGCGGCGACGGCGCCGAGGGCGAGGACGGAGTAGACGGCGGAGTGGCGGTGGCGGACGTGGCCGAGTTCGTGCGCGAGGACGGCGCCGAGCTGGTCGGGGGAGAGGGAGTGGAGGATGCCCTGGGTGAAGATGACGGCGCGGCCGCGGGGGAGGACGCCGACGACCATGGCGTTGATGGAGGACGGGTCGGTGGGCCAGAGCCAGAGGGTGGGGGGGGAGACGCCGGCGCGTTCGCAGAGGCGGAGGAGGTCGGCGCGGAGGGGGCTTTCGGGGAACGGGCGGGCGCGGAGGAGGCGGGGGAGCCATTGCGGGGACGTGAGGAGGGCGAGGGCCGCGGCGCCGGCGAGGGCGACGATGCCGGCAAACGGGACGGCGCCGAGGAAGAGGCGGATGTCGCGGTTGAGCGTGAGGAGTTCGATGCCGGCGACGACGAGGAGGGCCGGGGCGAGGGGGAGGGCGGCGAGGCGGGCTTCGGAGAAGAGGACGGAGCGGAGCGAGGGGCCTTCGCCGGCGGCGTTGCGCCAGGCGCGGGCGATGCCGACCGAGGTCGCGGCGAGGAGGAGCGGGTAGGGGAGGAGCGCCGCGGCGAGGCCGACGCCGGGGATGCCGCCGAGGCGCCACGTCTCCCACGCGACGCGCGGCCAGCTGAAATTCAGGACAGCGCAGGCGTGGAAGGCCAGCGCCAGCACGCGGTAGCCGTTCTCGGCGCGCGTCAGCCGCCGGACGCGGATCTCGACCGGCTCGCCGGCGGCGCGCCGCTGCGTCTCACGTCCGTACGCCGCGCCGCACAGCGCCTGCAACACCACGAGCCCCGCCACGCCGAACATCGACACGCGCGCGTCGAACCACGGCGTCGCCCATTCGGGGTCCCAACTGAGCGAGAGCGCGAACGCGGCCAGCGAAGTGAAGATCGGGAACACTAAGCCGGTCCGTGTGAATCAGATCCCCGGCCGCAGCCCTTCTCGGACCGGCTTACCCTGAGCGAGCCCGCAGGGCGAGTCGAAGGGTGCTTCTGCAACGGGGAGAACGACCTGAGAAGACTCATACTTTTGTTCGCCTAAACGCCGGTCCGATTCGCCGCCGGCAGCACGCGGTTCATGCCGCCGCTGACCATCCCTTCCAGGTCGAGCGAAACCCAGGCGTACCCCACGCCGCGCAGCCCCGCCGCGATCGCTTCCCGCAGCTCGAACACCTTCGGCAGGTCCGCCTCCTTGACCTCGATCCGCGCCACCGCGTCGTGGTGACGCACGCGGAACTCCGAGAACCCGAGGCTCCGCAGGAAGGCCTCCGCTTCGCCGACCTGCCTCAGCTTTTCCGGAGTGATGGCGGTGCCGTACGGGAAGCGGCTGGACAGGCACGGCGCGGCGGGCTTGTCCCAGTTGGGGAGGCCGAGGGCGCGCGCCGCGGCGCGGACGTCGGCCTTGGTGAAACCGGCTTCCTTGAGCGGGCTGCGAACGCCGCGCTCGGTGGCGGCGGCCGAGCCGGGGCGCCAGTCGCCGACGTCGTCGGTGTTCTGGCCGTCGAGGATCTCGGCGACGCCTTCCTTCTCCGCGATCCCGCGCAGCATCTCGTACAGCTCGCTCTTGCAGAACCAGCACCGGTTCGGGGGGTTCTTCGCGTAGTCGCCGCGCTCCAGCTCGTGCGTCCGGATTTTGCGGAGCGGAAACCCGCCGGTCCGGGCCGCTTCTTCCGCCCATTTCTCCTCGTCCGGCGCGAGGCTTTCGCTCACGGCCAGCACCGCCTGCGCCCGGTTCCCCAGGACCGCGTGCGCCACCGCCGCGACGAGCGTGGAGTCCACGCCGCCGGAGTACGCGACGAGCGCCGAGGGCGCGCGGCGGATTACTTCGCGGAGCCGGTCGAGTTTGTCCATGCGTCCTTGTGCCGAGAGGCCTGCGCGCCGATGACGATCGAGGCGATGGCGAGGCCGCCAGTGAGCCCCATGAGGATGGGGAGAAGCGGGCTGTGTTTTTCCTCGGGGGCGAGCCGCCAGGTGCGGGCGACGAGGTAGGGCGCCGCGACCACGTCGCCGCGCTGGTTGGTGTAAGTGACGATCTTCCAGAAGGAGCCTTCGAACTGGATGCGGCCGTGCGCGGACGGCTTCGGCCCGGGCTCGAGGAACGTCACGGCGACCGTGCCGCCGCCGACGGGGTCGAGCACGACGGCCTCGCAGGCCTTCGAGGTGTCCGGCGGAGTCTCGCCCGGCGCGAGCGGCATCGGCTCCACCTGCAGCCGCCGCACGTCCCCGAAGATCACGCCCTCCCAGCCGACGACCTTCCCCCGCAGCTCCGCCGGCCGCGCCAGCAGGTCCGTGTGCGTCGCCTTCACCGGCGCTTCCAGCCCCGCCGCCGCGCGCTTCAGCAGCTCGCCGTAGTTCTCGTTCTGCACCGCCGGCGTGCGGTCGTGCTCGGAGGCGATCGCGACCGGCGACGCGTCGTCCGCCCACGCCGCGACGTTGAACTGCACCTTGAGCGCCGCCACCATGAGCGCACCCCACGCGGTCAGGGTCACGAGCACATGGGCCCTGATCCGCGCGAATTCCGGCGAGTTCACGAAGGCCGTGCGGCGCATGCCGACGTTGTAGCACGTTCGCGGCGAGCGGGAAGCGGCAAATGGGGAGGCGCGGACGGAAACGGGGGAAAGCGCGGTGAAGCGCTTTCCCCTCGTTCCGCGTAAAGGCTACTGGTCGAGCCCGTGGAAGATCGCGAGACGGGCGCCTTCGGGTCCCCAGATCTGGACGACGACCGTGACGGACGTGACGGCGACGGGGCCGGAGCCGTCATCGAGGGTCGAAGGAAGCATGAGGTCGGCGGAGGTGGAGGTGGGCAGGACCTCGGTGACCGACTGGAAGTTCTGCTGCAGGCTGGGACCCGCGTTGACGCTGCTGTCCACCCACTGGCGGAGCGTGAGGAATCCCGACGGCGGGGACCAGTCCACGGTCAGCGTGCTGTCGAGATTGGCGCTGGAGAGCAGGAAGTCGGAAGGACTGGTGATCCCGAAGGTCGAGGTCGTGGTGGCGCCGGTCTTCACGGAGTACGTCGCGACCGGGCCCGACACGGGAGTGACATCGAAGCGGACGATGGTGTTGGGCGGAGGGTAGGTCGCCATGGCCAGTCCCGGGTAGTAGAAGGACTCCGCGCTCACCGTGGTGGTCACGCCCGGGGTCGCTTCGAAGTCCAGGAGGACCGTGCCGGTCCAGCCCGAGGGGGTCGGCGCCGCGAGGGGATTGCTCGCGGTCGCGGCCCATGCGGCCGCGGCGGGGTCCGCCTGGCCGGCCGGATCGATCCAGGCCGTGATAGAGGAGACGACTCCCGCTCCCGCCTGGACCTGGATGCGGAGGCTCTTCACGAACCCCCCCGATCCGCCGCCGAACGAGGCGTCCATGCGGTGTTCGGCGAAGGCCTCGACTTTGGCGAGGCGGCGATTGCCGAAGAGGAGCCAGGCGCCGCTGACCTGTTTGAACTGCATTTCGGGGAGGCTGAGGCCGTCGTCGAGGGTGGAGTCGCCGACGTCGGCGACGAGGAGGGGGTTGAGGGGATCGGTGACGTCGTCGAACGAGATGAAGCGGGTGATTTCGATTGTCTCGGCAGGTCCGCCGCCGGCGCCGCGGAGGTCGCTGGCGAGCTGCCCGCAGAACCATGCGAGGTCGCGGCCGTCGTCGAGGAGGTCCGGGGTGCAGAAGGGCGTCAGGTCGGAGTCAGCGAGGGCGGCTCCGCGGCTGGCCACGGTGCTGGCCAGCGCGGCGAGCCGCGCGTTGACCGCCGTGAGGGCGGCTTCTGCGGCGGTCGAGGAAGGCATCGAGGTCGAATCCGACGTCGTGGTGACGCCGGTGTCGTCCGTCGTTGCCGCGTCGACCGCGATGTCGCCGGTGCCGGAGTCGGCGTCGACCGAGGCGCTGGTGCTGGTCGACGCGAGGTTGTCGATGAGCACGGAGTACAGGCCCGGGCCCGCCGGCGCGATCGTGGTGATATCCAGGATGCCGTCGATGCCCGAACCGTCGGGCGAGAAGGGGGTCGTGATGAGGTCGAACGCGCCGGGATCGAGCCCGGAGTCCGCGAGCCAGCCCTCGACGAGCCCGTGCACCAGGTGCTCCAGGATCGCGATTTCGTCGGCGGTCGGGATTTCAGAAGAGGCGTCCAGCGTGGCGAAGACGGTCGGGGCGTCGAGGCCGCGGACGTCGTAGAAGAGCCTCACGATGAGGTCGGTGAGCGGGGTGACGTTGACGATGCCGTCGTCGCTGCCGACGCTGAACCAGACGGCCGGAGGGACGGCCGCGGCGTCGTCGACCATGACCAGGTAAGGGGCCGTGAGCCCTGTCACGTCGAGTGTGTACTCGCCGGAGGCGCCCGTGGTGCCCGTCCGGACGGTGCCGGCGCGGTCCTTGAGGGTGATCGTTGCGCCTGCGATCGGCGCTCCCTTGGCGGCATTGCCATTGATCGTCAGGGTCGTGCCGCCGCCCCCGCCGCCGCCCCCGCCTCCCCCGCCGCCTCCCCCGCCGCCTCCACCTCCACCACCCCCCCCTCCACTCGAACTCCCGCTTCCCCCGTGGCTCCGGTGCCGGCAACCGGCTGTTCCCAGGGCAAGGGACCAGACGCAAAGGACGGCCGCAAGCGCCGCCACCAGGCGGTATTTCAGGCCTCGCGCGCGTCCCACAATCCTGAATTCAGTTCCAGCGGTCTGCATCGGGATCTCCTCCAAGTAGTTAATGGCATTAAGGATCAAGGCTGACGTGCGACTGATCAGCCGGGGGGGCTGCCGCGACTGGACAGAAATAAAAAAAATCGCCCGGAAGGCCGGCGGGACGAAATCGAGGCTTCGTCGCGTATCGTTGTCTCCTCCAGCTCCCTGGGACCGCCGCATGAAGACCTTCTCCTGCCTCCTCGTGATGACGCTCGCCGCGGCCGCCGACGACGCGGCGGCGCTGCGGCGCGACCTCGCGAAGGAGCGGGCCCTGCTCGGGGCGCGCTGCGAGAAGGAAGGGCTGGTCGAGGAGGCCGCGCGCGAGTGGCAGGCGGCGTGGCGCGAGGATCCGTCGGTGCCGGGGGCGGCGGAAGCGCTGGCGCGCATAGGGCGGCCGTGGGTTCTCGGCTGGAACGACGTCCTGCACGCGAAGTTCACGGCGTACGCGAAGGACCGGGACGCGATGCTCGACCGGTTCGCGGCCCGCTGGCTGGCGCTCGGCGACGCCCGCGCCGCGCTTCGCCTCGCCCCCTCCTGCGAGCCGGCCCACGACCGGCTGGGCGAGGTTTTCGCCGGCGGCGCGTGGATCCCGAAGGCCGATGCGGAGAAGCTGCTCGAGGATCTGCTGCCGCTCGGCGGCAAGTGGCTGCCTGCGGACGAGGTCAGGAAACGCCGCGCCGCGTGGGCCGAGGCGTGGGAAATCCGCGGCGAGCACTTCGCCGTCCGCTCGAACCGCTCGGAGGCCGCAGCGCGGGAAGTTCTCGCGCTCGCCGAGTCCGTCTTCGCCGCTGTTCACCGCGAACTCGAGGGCGAACTTGACGCGCCCGCGCCGAAAAAGCCCTTCGCCGTCTACGACTTCGCCGCGCGCGCCGACCTGCTCGCCCACCTCGACGCGGTCCACGACGGCGGCGCTGACCACCGCGCTTCCGCCGGGTTCTTCAGCTCGCTCGACGGCGCGAGCCATTTCGCGCCGGCGGGGGAAGGGTTCGGCCTCGCGGACGCCGACGTCCAGCGGCACGAAATCGCCCATCAGGTCTGCGACGCGATGTGGCCGCCGCAGGGGATGCTCGCGGAACGGCCGCACTTCTGGGCGTGGGAGGGCGTCGCCGCGTACTTCGAGTCGACGGAGGTCCGCGACGGCAAGGTCCTCACCGGCAGCCGCCGCCACCCGCGCATCGCCATCGCCCGCAACGCGCTCGACGAAGGGCGGACGCTTCCCCTCGACGAGTTCGTCCTGCTCGACGGCGACGGCGTGAAGGGGCGTTACAACCAGGCGGCGTCGCTCGTGAGCTATTTCCTGAACGCGGAGGGTGGAAAGCGCCGCGAGGCGTTCCTGAAGTACCTGAAGGTGGTGGCGACGGGGAAGGCCGAGGCGGGGACGTTCGAGAAGGCGTTCGGGTGCAAGGCCGGGGCGTTCCAGGCGGGGTGGGAAGCGTGGGTGAGGGAGAAGCGATGAAGCGGCTCGCGTTGCTCCTGCTGGTCGCCGTCGCGGCGCGGGCCGACGAGGCGTCGCTGCGCCTCGAGGGGATTCGCGGCCGGGCGGAGCTGGCGCGCGCCGCGGCGGCGGACGGGCTCGTGGAGGAAGCGGTGCGCGAGTGGCAGCTCGTGCGGCGCGACGACCCCGGGAACGCCGAGGCGGCCAAGGGGATCGAGGCCGCGGGGCGGCCGTGGGTGATCGCGTGGGACGGGGTGAAGCACGCGAAGTGGAAGGCGTGGACGGAGAAACGCCGGCTGTTCTGCGAGGATCTCGGCCGGCGGTGGGCGGCGGTCGCCGCGGAGTGCGACAAGTCGGGCGACCGCGACCGCTGCTGGGAAACCTGCCAGCGCGCCTTCGTCTGGGACCCGGACTGCGCGAAGGCGCACGAGCTGCTCGGCGAGGCGAAGTACGACGGCGCGTGGGTGACGGAGGACGTCGCGGCGAAACGCACGAAGGGACTCCTCGAGCTCCGCGGCGAATGGCTCCCGGCCGCCGACGTCCGCAAGCGCCGCATGGACTGGGCTGACGCCTGGGAACTCCACGGCCCGCACTTCACCGTCCGCTCCAATCGCGGCCTCGGCGCCGCCCGGTCCGTCCTCGCCCTCGCCGAGCGCACCCACGCCGCCTTCATGCGCGACATCATGGGCGTCGTCGACGCCCCCGCCTCGAAACGCCTCCTCGTCCTCGACTTCGCTTCCCTCGACGACCTCGACGGGCACATCCGCGACACGCACCAGGGCGGGACGGCGCCGAAGGGCGTGCCGGGTTTCTTCACGCCCGGGGAGGCGGTGCACCTGACGGTGCTCCCCGAAGGCTCGGCGCTGTCGCGCGAGGAGGTCGTTCTCCACGAGTGCTGCCACGCCGCGGCGAGCCGCGCGATCCCGCTCGAGGGCTGGGTCAACTCGCGGCCGAATTTCTGGGCGTGGGAAGGGCTGGCGTCGTATTTCGAGTCGACGGAGTCGCGCGACGGGAAGATCATCGCGGGGAACACGGCGAACATCCGGCTCAAGCTCGCGCACGACGAGCTGAAGGAAGGGAAGTTCACGCCGCTGGCGAAGTTCGTGAAGCTCGACCAGGACGGGCTGGGAAAGCAGTACCAGCAGGCGGCGGGGCTGGTGCATTTCTTCCTGCACGCCAAGGGCGGGAAGTACCGGGAAGCGTTCGTCTCGTACTTCCGGGCGGTGGCGACGGGGCTGTCGGACGAGGGCGCGTTCGAGAAGGCGTTCGGGCGGGCCCCGGAGACGTTCGAAGCGGAGTGGAAGGAGCATGTGCTTGCGTTCAAGTAGCCGCGTGGCGGCGATCCTGCTCGTGCTCGCGGCCGGCGCGGCCGCGGAGCCGGCGCCGGCGCAGATGGAGCGCGAGCTGAAGACGTACCTCGCCGCGGAGCATCGCAAGCTCGTGGACAAGTGCATCGCCGAGGACCTGACGGAGGAGGCGCGGGCCGAATGCGCCGACCTCCTGCGCGCCGACCCGAACGACGATTTCGCGAAGAACCTCCTTTCGGGCGGCGGGCGGATGTGGGCGCTTCACTGGGACGACGCCCGCCATGCGAAGTACACGGACTACCGGGAGCTGCGCCGGATCCTCGCGTACGAGGCCTCGTCGCGCTTCCTCGCCCTCGGCCTCGCGAAAAAAAAACAGGGTGACGCTCCCGGCGCGAAGGCCGCGTTTCTCCGCGCCCTCGACTACGACGCCGACTTCGCCGACGCGCACGAGCAGCTCGGGGAGGCGAAGGTCGAGGGGCAGGGCTGGTTCCCCAAGGCCGACGCCGAAAAGCGCACGCAGGGTCTCCTGCCCTTCAACGGCAAATGGCTCCCCGCCGCGGAGGTCGCCCGGAAACGCCGCCGCTGGGGGGACGCGTGGGAGGCCGGCGGCGCACACTTCGTCGTCCGCTCGAATCACTCGCTCGAGGCCGCGCAGAAAGTCCTCGGCTGGGCGGAGGACCTCTACACGGTGCTCGTCCGGGAAACGGCGCCGGTGCTCCGGCCGCCGCGCGAGATGAAGCCGATGCCGGTCTACCTGTTCGCCACGAAGGACGATTTCGACGCGCACGTCCGCGACCACCACCCGGGCGGCGTTTCCCCCTCCGTCCTCGGCTTCTACTCGAACGAGGACCGCGCGGCGCACTTCTGGTACCGCGAGGACGCCGGCGCCTCGCCGCTCTCCACCGTCGTCCACCACGAGTGCTGCCACCAGGTCCTCGACGCCTGGATCCCGTGGAAGAACGACCCGACCCTCCAGCCCGGCTTCTGGATCTACGAGGGCGTCGCCCGCTGGTTCGAGTCCGTCGAGAACCGCGACGGCAAACTCCTCGTCGGCAACCCGAAACACCCGCCGTTCCAGGCCGCCCGCGCGATGGTCGTCAAGGGAAGCGCCGTGCCGCTCGCGACGCTCTCGCGGATGCAGCAGGCCGACATGGCCGACCACTACGAGGAGGCCGCGGGCGCGAGCCTGTTCTTCATGAGCGCCGGCGACGCGCTCTACCGCGAAAAGTTCCTGAAGTACTGCGCCGCCGTTCTCGCCGGCGAGGGCAACGGCGGCTCGTTCAAGAAGGCGTTCGGGGAAGCGCCGGAGGAATTCGAGACGGCGTGGCGCGAATATTTGCGCGGCCTGAAGTAACTACTTTCCCTTCGGCGGCACCAGCACCATCGGCCCCGACGGCTTCTTGACCCCCGCGATCGGCTCCAGCGTCACCGCGAACTTCACCGCCTGCCCCTGCGGCACCCCGGCGATCTTCTGCGCGCCCTTCATCAGGCCGTCCTTGTCCGGCATGAACACCGCCCCCGGCATCGGGTCCATCCCCTCGACCAGCGCCCACACCTGGTAGCCCTTCCCCTGCGGCGGCGCGGGGAGGTTGGCCGCCATGATGTGGACCTCCTCGCCCTGCCAGAAGACGCGGCCGAGCGCCGTCGACCCGACGCCGGCCAGCTCGCCCATCGCGGCGTTCGGCATGAACTTCCGCTCCGCGAGCGACTCGGACTCCATCGCGTCGAGCTTCGATTTCGCCTCCGCCAGCTGCGCCGTGAAGGCGGCGTTCTCCTCGCGCAGCTTGCGATTGTCCCCGCGGACCTTGTCGACTTCCGCCTGAAGCGTCCCCGGGTCGCCCGAGACGCTTTCCAGCCTCCCGCCGAACCAGATGCCGGCGAGGAGCGCGGCCGCCGCGGCCGCCGGGACGGCCCAGGCCGGCGTGGCGCCGCGCGGGACCAGCTTCGGCCCCGCGGGGCGCGCGGCGAGCGTGTCCTGGATGCGCAGCCGCAGTTCCGGGGAGGGGGTCATCGTGGGAAGGGCCGCGCCGATCCCGGCGGCGGCCTCCGCGTGCTCGGCGACGAGCCGCCGGCACTCGCCGCACTCGCCGAGGTGCGCTTCCAGCGCCGCGCGTTCCTCGCCGTCGAGGGCGCCGAGCGCGTGCACGGCACAGAGGTCGCGCAGTTCGTCGTGGGTCATGCCGCGCCCTCCTCGAATCCGGCGAGCGCGGTCCGCAGTTTCTGCATCGCGAGCCGCATGCGCGTCTTGATCGTCCCGAGGGGCTGGCTGAGGCGCGAGGCGATCTCGGACTGCGAGAGGCCCTCGAAGTAGGCGAGCTCGATCGCCTGCCGCTGGTCTTCCGGCAATTGCCCGACCGCCTCTTTCACGCGCTTGAGGTCCTCCGGGAATTCGCGGGCTTCCGGTTCTTGCCGCGGCTGGGCGGCGGCGCCGTCGACGGCGCGGTGGAACGCGTCCTTGCGCCGCAGCCGGTCGATCGACCCGTTGCGGATCGAGCTCATCACCCACGCGGCCACGGAGCCGCGCGAAGTGTCGTACTCGGCCGCCCGGTCCCACACGCGCACGAACACCTCCTGCAGCACGTCCTCCGCCTCCGCGCGGTCCCCGAGCACCCGCGTGGCGATGGCCAGCGCGGCGCCGCAATACCGGTCGTACAGCTGCGTCAACGCGCCCTCGTCCCGCTTCGCGATGCGGAGCAGAAGTTCCTGGTCTGTCGGGGTGACGGCCGTGGCGATGTCCGTAACTCCCCAGATACGCGGGTCGAGGCGGGCCGGATCTGTCGCGGCGGAGGATATGCGGAACGGCGCGGGGCGTGAAGGACCGCTTACCCGCCAAACGCCTCCAGCGAGCGGGCGAGCTCCCGCGCCCCCTTTGCCTTCTCGCGCACGTCCACCCCGTCGCGGACCGCTTCCCACGCCTGCCGGAAGCTCCGCGCGCCGGCGGCTGGGCCGTCGGGGTGATTGAAGACGCCCCGGCCGGGGACCATCGCAAAGTCCACGCTTCCGCAGAGCTTCATCGTTGCCGCGACGTCGGCGGGGCGACTGGAGCCGCCGGCGACGGGGAGCGCGGGGGCGATGGGGCCGAGCGGGCGCCGGCAGGCCTCGAAGTTGGCGCGGACTTCGGCATCGGTCGTGCGCATCCGGGCGCCGATGCCGGGGAAGAGGATGATGTCGAAACCGGCGAGGCGCTGGAGGAGGGTGATGACGGCGGAGTCGACGCCCACGGCCGGGGCGCGCGAGAAGGCGGCGACCATGTCGAAATGCGAAAGCAGCGGGACCTGGCAGAACTCGCGGACGTAGCGGACGCCGGGGAGCCCGAGAGGGATGGCGTTCAGCATCACGGCGTTCGCGCCGCCGGCGACGGCTGCGTCGTGCAGCGGCCGCAGGCGAGAGATCTCGTCGGTGATGTTCGCGACGTACATCTTCTTCTCGCCCGTCGCCGCCTCCGCGCGCTTCCGGGCCGCGCCGCACAGCCGGGCTCGCGCCGCCAGCGGCGACCAGTCCACGTCCGCCAGCATCTCGTCATCCTTGGCCGCGTCCAGCCCGCCCTTCCACGCCTCCTCCGCGATCGCCGCGAATTCCGCCGGCGGCAGCCCGACGTTCGGCTTCACTACGCCGAAAAACAGCGGTCGCCCGTGGATCCCGAGGAGCTCGCGCAGCCCCTTCACCCCGAATTGCGGGCCGGGGAATCGGGCGAGGTACACGTCCGGGAAGCGGAGGTCGGTGAGGCGGATGGCGGCGATGCCGGGGGAGTAGAAGGTCCCCTCGCCGAGGAGGACGGTGAGGAGGTTGGGGAGCTTGGCGCCGATGTTCTCGACGGGGTGGGCGAGGACGGCTTCGCACCGGCGCCAGGGGCCGGGGCCGTCCTGGGGGGTCGGGACGGAGGGGGCGGGGATTTCGCCGAGCACGCGCACGGAGACGACCTTGGCTCCGTGGCGGGGGCGGAAGTCCTCGTCGATGCCGGTGCGCGCCCATTGAGTCGTGGACTGCTCCTGCGCCAGGTGCGCCGCGGCTTCCCGCGGATCGTGGTCGGTCTCGAAAATGTTCGTGGCGAGGATGTAGCGGGAGAGGTCGAGCGAGGCGCCCGCGAACCACTCGGGATCGGGGGTCATTCGGTTCCCTGCAGGAAGAGCGTGACCTCGCGGGTGCGGCCGCCGTCGCACTCGACGAAGAAGACGGCCTGCCACGGGCCCAGGTCGAGGGCCCCGTCCTTGAGGAGAAGGGTCTCGGAGGTCCGAAGCGCCAGCGCCGCCAGGTGCGCGTGGGCGTTGAGCCGGTCGTCGATCGGCTCGACGTCGTGCCGGTACCCGGCGCGCGGCGGAAACGTCTTCTTCAGCCAGTCCACCATGTCTGCCTGCAGGTCCGGGTCGCGCTCGTTGACCGCGATCCCCCCCGTCGTGTGCCGCGAGAGGATCGTGATCGTCCCCGACCGGATCCCTGCCGTGCGGATTTCGTCCCGCACCCGCAGCGTGATGTCCACGAACTCGAACGGTGCGTGCGTGTCGAACGTCAGCGTCCGCGAGACCTGCTTCATCCGGGGGAACCTATGCGGCCCAACCATCGTGCGCAAGGCAAAACGCGGGAGGCGAATGGCCCCGCCCCGTCCTTACCTCTTATATCGCCCCGCAAGTTTTTCCCTGACACCCTGCACCCCCCGCGGGCACACTTCACTTCCTCTTAACCCCTCTTCGGAGCCCTCCCATGCGCGCTGCCGTCCTCTATCAGGGCGCCTACGCCCTCGCCCAGGTCCAGCTCGACGCCAACGAACAGGTCCGCATGGAGTCCGGAGCCATGGTCGGCCATTCCCCGACCGTCGACATCGAGGCCAAGATGGAGGGCGGCTTCTTCAAGTCCCTCGGCCGCGCCGTCCTCGGCGGCGAGTCGTTCTTCATCACCCGCGCCACCGCCACCCGCGGCCCCGGCGAAATCCTCCTCGCCCCGTCCATGCCCGGCGACATCGCCGTCGTGCCGGTGCAGGGAAGCGGCCTCGTCGTGCAGCGCGGCTGCTACCTCGGCAACTCGACCGGCGTCGAGGTCGACACCAAGTGGGGCGGCTTCAAGGCCGCGTTCAGCTCCGGCGGGCTCTTCTGGCTCCACATGACCGGCCAGGGGATCGCGATCGTCGCCGCGTTCGGCACGATCCACCGCAAGACGCTCGCTCCCGGTGAGCACTACATCGTCGACACCGGCCACATCGTCGCCTTCAGCGACACCATCCAGTACACCATCCGCAAGGCCGCCGGCGGCCTGTTCAACACCGCCGCTTCCGGCGAGTGGCTCGTCGCGGAATACGTCGGCCCCGGGGAGCTCCTCATGCAGACCCGCCAGGCCGCCGCGTTCGGCCAGTGGCTCCAGCCGTTCATCCCGGGGAAGAGCAGCTCCAGCTAGCTGTCGCCCCGGCCGGCCCTCCGCCGATTTGGCACCCCCCAGCGCCCCCTTCCCGGGCGACGGCAGGCTCCCTATTTGCTTGTCTCTGTTCACGACATCGAAATAGACTCCAAAGTCTTGGGCCGCCGGAATTTCCCGGTTGCCCGGGACGTTAAACAAAAGGCGAACTACGCCCCGACAACCGGCCCAAGCCCGAACCCAGGAGCAAGCCATGTTTGACAAGTTCACCGACCGCGCCCGCAAGGTCATGAGCCTCGCCCGCCAGGAGGCCCAGCGCTTCAACCACGAGTACATCGGCACCGAGCACATCCTGCTCGGGCTGGTGCAGGAGGGAAGCGGGATCGCGGCGAAGGTGCTGCGGAACCTGGACATCGACCTGAAGAAGATCCGGCAGGAGGTCGAGAAGCTGATCCCGCACGGGCCGCCGACGGTGACGATGGGGCAGCTGCCGTTCACGCCGCGCGCCAAGCGGGTGCTGGAGCTGGCGCAGGAAGAGGCGACGGCGCTGGGGCACGACTACATCGGGACGGAGCATCTCGTGCTGGGGCTGCTGAAGGAGAACGAGGGCGTCGCGGCGCAGGTGCTGATCAACCTCGGGCTGAAGCTCGAGGACGTCCGCGAGGAAGTGCTGGAGGTGCTGAACGTGGACATGCCGCATGACCAGGAGGGCTCGGAGAAGCAGGGCGGCGGCGGCGGAGGCGGCGGGGGCGGCGGCAGCCGTTCGCAGACGAAGTCCAAGACCCCGGCGCTGGACACATTCGGCCGCGACCTGACCGAGCTGGCGGCTCAGGGCAAGCTCGACCCCGTCATCGGGCGCCGGAACGAGATCGAGCGCGTCATCCAGATCCTGTCGCGCCGCACCAAGAACAACCCGGTGCTGCTCGGCGAGGCCGGAGTCGGCAAGACGGCGATCGTCGAGGGGCTCGCGTCCGACATCATGGCCGGGAACGTCCCCGAGATCCTGAAGGACAAGCGGATCGTCGTGCTCGACCTTGCCCTCATGGTCGCCGGCACCAAGTACCGCGGGCAGTTCGAGGAGCGCATCAAGGCGGTCATGAACGAAGTCCGCCGCGCCAAGCACATCATCCTCTTCATCGACGAGCTCCACACGCTGGTCGGAGCGGGCGGCGCGGAGGGCGCGATCGACGCGTCCAACGTCCTCAAGCCGGCGCTGGCGCGCGGCGAGATCCAGTGCATCGGCGCCACGACGCTCGACGAGTACCGCAAGTACATCGAGAAGGATGGCGCCCTCGAGCGGCGCTTCCAGACCATCATGGTCGACCCGCCGAACAAGGACGAGGCGCTGGAGATCCTCAAGGGCCTCCGCGACAAGTACGAGGCGCACCACAGGGTGCAGTACACCGATGCCGCCCTCGAGGGCTGCGTCGAGCTCAGCTCGCGCTACATCACCGGCCGCTTCCTCCCCGACAAGGCGATCGACGTCATGGACGAGGCGGGCGCCCGCATCCGGCTCAAGTCGATGTCGAAGCCGCCGGACCTCAAGGACATCGACAAGGAGATCTCCAAGCTCGACAAGGAGAAGGACGAGTCGATCGCCGCCCAGGACTACGAGCGCGCGGCCCTTCTCCGCGACTCCGCGGCGCAGATCCGCAAGAAGAAGGAAACGATCCAGAAGGAGTGGCGCGAGGGGGCCAAGGAAGGCGAGGGCCTCGTCGACGAGGACGTGATCGCGGAGACGGTGAGCAAGATGACCGGCATCCCGCTGTCGCGGCTCGAGAAGAAGGAAGCGGAGCGGCTGCTCAAGATGGAAGCGGAGCTGCACAAGACGGTGGTCAGCCAGGACGAGGCGGTGCACGCGATCGCCAAGGCGATCCGCCGGAGCCGTGCGGGGCTCAAGGACCCCAAGCGGCCGATCGGGTCGTTCATCTTCGTCGGGCCGACGGGCGTCGGAAAGACGCTCATGGCCAAGGCGCTGGCGAAGTTCATGTTCGGCGAGGAGGACTCGCTGATCCAGATCGACATGTCCGAGTACATGGAGAAGCACAACGTCTCCCGCCTCGTCGGCGCCCCGCCGGGGTACGTCGGCTTCGAGGAGGGCGGCCAGCTCACCGAGAAGATCCGCCGCCGCCCGTACGCGGTCGTCCTGCTCGACGAGATCGAGAAGGCGCACGGCGACGTCTACAACATGCTGCTGCAGATCATGGAAGAAGGGCGCCTGACCGACTCGTTCGGCCGGCACATCGACTTCAAGAACGTGATCCTGATCATGACCTCGAACATCGGCGCCGACCTGCTCAAGAACCAGACGACGCTCGGGTTCAAGAAGGCGAACTCGGACGCGAGCTACGACGGGATGAAGCGGACGATCCTGGGCGAGATCGAGAAGCACTTCCGCCCCGAGTTCCTCAATCGTCTCGACGACATCATCATGTTCCGCAGCCTGACGCGCGAGGACCTGAAGACGGTGGTCGAGTACGAGCTGACGGGGGTGAGGAAGCGGCTGATCGACCGGAACGTGACGCTGGAGGTGTCGCAGGAGGCGAAGGAGTACCTGATCGACCAGGGGTACAACCCGGACTTCGGCGCGCGTCCGCTTCGCAGGGCGATCGAGCACCTCGTCGAGGACCAGCTTTCCGAGCAGATCCTGCGCGGGGAGATCCCGGAGGGTTCGACGGTGAAGGTGACGACGAAGGACGGGCACCTGTTCTTCGTGTCGGAGGCGACGAAGAAGGAAGGCGGGACGAAGGAGCCGGAGAAGGTGGGGACGACGTAGGGCGATTCACGCATGCAACCGGGGCCGACCGTGGCCCCGGTTTTTTTTTAGAGCGGGGGAGAGATGGGCAAGCGGGGGCTTGGAGTTGCGCTGCTGGCGGCGCTGGCGTTCGCGGGGTGCGGCAAGGGGGAGGCGCCGGTGGCCGACCCGCCGGAGGAGGTCTACCGCAAGTTCGTCGCGTCGTACCTCGCGACGGACGGGAAGGCGCAGTGGGCGCTGCTTTCGGCGCGGCAGCGGAAGGATTCGGAGACCGGGCTGGCGCAGATCAAGGCGCTTCCCGAAAAGAAGCTGGCGGAGCTGGCGGAGCAGGTGGGGGCGACGCCGGAGGCGATCCGCGCGGCGAGTCCGGAGGAATTCACCACGCTGGTGATGAAGTCGCGGATGAAGGACCCGGCGGCGGTGGCGCGCTACAAGTCGCTGGGCCCGCCGAAGGTGTACATCCAGGACAAGCGGCTGCGGGTACTGGCGAAGACGCCGGACGACAAATTCACGTGGACGCTGTGGTTGGTGGAGGAAGAGCAGAAGTGGAGGGTGGATGAAGAGCAGGAGGAGGAGATGGAGGTCCTTCATCCTGGGGGGGAGAAGTAGGGACGACCACGAAACGAAAAACAAAAAACTAAAAACGAAAAAGGAAAAGGGAAGCCGGCCCCGGGCGCCCGGCCACCCTTTTCCTTTTTCGTTTTTCCCTTTTCGTTTTTCGTTTCGTGGCCGTTTTCACTTCCGCAGCGTTTTATTCCTCCTCCCCGGCGAAGGCACCACCAGCACCGGCACAGGGCCCCGGCGAATCACCTGGTCGGTGACGCTTCCGAGCATCCACTCCCGCAGGCCGCCGGCGCCGTGCGTGCTCATGACGATGAGGCCGCAGTCGTTGTGCTCGGCGTACGCGCCGATCCCCTCGGCGGGGGAGTCATGGTGGACGACGCGCGTGAGCGAGACGAGGCCTCGCTGCTCCAGCGCCGCGGCGCGGCCGGCGAGCCAGTCCCCCGCAGCATTCGCCTGCTCCTCCGTCGCCCCGCGGCGGACGATCGTCAGCAGGTGCAGCCTCGTGTCCCCTGCCAGAGCCGCCGCCAGCGGCGCCACGGCCTCGCGCGACAGCTCCGACCCGTCCAGCGGGACCACGATGTCCCGGAACATCCTCCCCGCCGCCGTCGTCGCCGCCTTGAGCGTCCCCCGGCGCGGCCGCACCACGAGCACCGGCACCGGCGACAGCCGGATCACCCGCTCCGTCACGCTTCCCAGCACCAGCCGGCTCACCCCGCCCCGCCCGTGCGTCGTCATCACCACCAGGTCGCGCCCCTTCGCTTCCCGCAGCACCACCTCCGCCGGCATCCCCTCGCGCAGCACCGTCTTCACCGGCACGTCGTCCACGCGCCCCGCCGCCGCGGCCAGCTCCTTCCGCGCCGCCGCCGTCACCTGCCCCAGGAGGTTCCGCGGGATGTCCGTCACCATCGCGGGTTCGGGAAGCGCCCTGACGAGCGTGATCCGGCCGCCGGAGCGCCGCGCGATTTCCGCCGCGAACGGCGTCGCCGTCTCCGACAGCTCGGAGCCGTCGAACGGCACCACGATGTCGCGGAACGGCATCTCGCTCACGCGCCCGGCTCCGAAAGGGATTCGCCTTCGAACTTCCTCACCCGCAGCCGGAACGCCTCCGGCACCCCGATCGGCTTCAGCGTCCCCGGGTCGATCGCCACGTGCACCGTGTGCCCCTCCGCCACCAGCCGCGCTTCCTGCTTGTGCACGATCCGGAAGTCGAACCGGAAGCTCGTGCGGCGGATCTCGGCGATGCGGACGTGGATGACGAGCGGGTCGTCGAAGTGTGCGGAGGACCGGAAGTCGCAGCAGGCGCGCGCGACGACGTTGGCGAAGTCCTTGATCGGTTGGGCGTGGGAGCCGGCGAGGCCGAGGTTGCGGAGGTAGTCGGTGCGGCCGACCTCGAGATAGGTGAAGAACGCGCCGTGGAAGACGATCCCCATGGCGTCGGTCTCGGGGAGGCGGACGCGGACTTCGGTCGAAAAGTGGAAGGCTGGTGTCATGCGCGGATTGTCGTTCATCGCGCGAAGGCTGTTAACAATTCGTCCGCCGGGAAGTTGGAAGGGCAACGGGTCCCGGTTTCCCCCACGCGACTTTCAATTCCACGGCGAGGGCGAGCCGGCGGCGGTACTCGGCGCGCGGGATCTCGACGACGCCGAACTGGGCTAGGTGGGGCGTCGTGAACTGGACGTCGCAGAGGACCGCGCCGATGCGCTTCAGGTGCATCATCATCGCGACGAGCGCGACCTTGCTCGCGTCGCGCTCGACGTGGAATTTCGATTCGGCCATGAAAGCGCCGCCGACCAGCACGCCGTACAGCCCGCCCGCGAGGCGGTCGCCCTTCCAGCACTCGAAGGAGTGGGCGTGGCCGGCGCGGTGAAGTGCGACGTAGGCGGCGCGGACCTCGGCGCTGATCCACGTCTCCGGACGCGCGCAGCCGTCGATGACGCGCTCGAACGCGAGGTCGGTCGTCACGCGGAACTTGCCGGCGCGGACGGTCTGGGCGAGCCGCGCGGGGCAGTGGAACGCGTCGACCGGCAGGATCGCGCGGGGGTCGGGCTCGAGCCACACGATCGGCCCTTCGCGAGACCTCGCCATCGGGAACCACCCGGCGCGGTAGGCGGACAGCACGTCCTCGAGCAGGAGCGGCATCAGCGCCCCGCCCGTTTCTTCGCCTCCTCGTAACGGGCGCGGAGGACCGGGTCGTCCGTCATCCACTTCCCGGCCTGCTCGAACGCCGCCGCGGCCTCGGCCCAGCGCTCCAGCTCGAACAGGATCAGCCCCTGGTTGCATCGCGCCGGGAGCCAGCCCGGATCGATCCGGATCGCCTCCTCGTACTCCCGGATCGCGCGTTCGTAGTCCGCGGCGTGCGGCCCTTTGGCGTTTGCGCGCTTCCAGAACCCTCGCATCCGCAGCGCCCCGGCCAGCTCCAGCCGCACGTCGATCTCCCGCGGCAGCCGCCGGGCCGCTTCTTCCAGCGCCGCCACCGCCCGGTCGTACGGGGCCGCGGCGTCGCCGTTTCCCGCGGAAGCGTGATTCGCGAGGTCGGCCCAGGCACGGCCGGCGGCGAAGTGCGCGGGGCCGTCGGCGGGATCGAGGCGGGCGGCCTCCTCTGCAGCGGCGATCGCGCGGCGGCACGGCTCGGTCGGGTCGCCCTGCCGGTAAATCCGCATCTGGCCAAGCCTCCACGCCGCCGTCGAGAGCGAGACGAGGAGGTCTGCGCGGCGGGGAAGGGCCTCTCCGAGTCGCGCCCAGTCCGCGACGGCGTCGGCCTGCTCGGCCTCGCCGGCCTCCGCGCCGGGTTTCCAGAGAGTCCCCGCGAGCCGCTCCCTCGCCGCAGCCCGCGCTTCCCACGCCGGCCAGAAGCGGGCCCTCGTTGCGATCGCCTTGGAGTACCACTCGATCGCCGCCGCGAGGTCGCCCCGCGCCTCGGCCACACCGCCGCAGACGACCTTCGCCTCGGGCTGCTCGAGCCCTTCGACGAGTTTCGCGGCTTCGTCCGTGCGGCCCTGCAGGAGCGCCAACTCGGCCTGGGCCACGCGTGCGGACGGCGGGGGGTTGCCGCCGAGGCCGGCGATCCCCGCGTCGAGATCGGCGGTGGCCTGCCTGAGGAGGGCCTCAAGCTTCGGGCGGAAATCCGCCCGGGGTCCGCCGGTGCGGGCGGCGGCCTCCGCGGCCTGCTCCGCGCGGCGCGCTTCGCGGCGGTACCGGGCGGCGGCGAGGAGGCCCTTTTCGAGGCGGAGAAGCGGTTCACCGCCGGGCTTTGCGGCCTCGCCGTCGCGGACGATCGCCCAGGCGCCGTCCTCGTCGCCGCGGAGCCGACGGTACTCGGCGCGCTCGTACCAGCCGACCGCCGCGGCAGGGTCGATCGCGGTGACCGCCGCCATCTGCGCTTCGAACGCTTTCATGCGGCCGGCCGCGCCGTCCTCGTCGCCGGCGGCGAGGGCGAGAAGGGCCTGGACGGCGAGGGGCTGGGCGTCGCGGGCCATGTTGCGGGCGCGTTCGGCGCGGGCGTGGCTCAGCGACTGCACGTGGAGCGCCGCGAGCCCGGCGGCGATGGCGGTGAGCGCGGCGACGAGCCCCGCCCACGCGAGCGGATTCCTGCGGAGGCGGCGGAAGAGGCGCGAGGCGGGGGAGGGGAGCCTGAGACGGACGGGCTCGCCGCGGAGCCAGCGCGCGAGGTCGTCGGCGAAGGCGCCCGCGGTCGGCCGGTCGCCCGGCGCCTTGCGAAGCGCCGCCAAGCACACCGCCTCCAGCGGCGGCGGCACCCCGGGAGTCCGGCGTCGCGGCCACGGCGCTTCCTCGTCGACGATCTTCCGATAGATCGCGGGCGGGTTGGGGCCCTCGAACGGCGGCGCGCCCGTCAGGGCGAGGAAGAGGAGCGACCCGAGGGCGTGGACGTCCGCGGGCGGGCCGACGGCGTCGCCGCGGACCTGCTCGGGGGCCATCCAGGCGGGCGTTCCCATGACCGAGCCCGGGTCGGTGAGCTTCGTGCGCGCGTCGTCCACGGCCGCCAGCCCGAAATCCGTGACGCGCGGCAGGCCGTCCTCGCCGACGAGCACGTTCCCCGGTTTCAGGTCGCGGTGCGCGACGCCCCTCCCGTGCGCGTGCGCCACCGCGCGCGCGATGCGCTCCACGGCCTCGACCCTCCGGCGGAGGTCCCACTCCGCCCACGCGCCGTCCAGCGGCCCGCCGCGCACCAGCTCCATCACCAGGAACGGCCGGCCCATCTCTTCGCCGGTGTCCAGGATCCGCACGATCCCCGGATGGTCCAGCCGCCCGATCGCCTCCCCCTCGCGCTTGAGCCGCTCCCCCGGCCCCGCCGCCAGCGACTTCAGCGCGACCGCCGTGTTCGTCAGCGGGTCGATCGCCTCGTACACGACCCCCATCCCTCCCCGGCCGAGCGGCGCGACGATGCGGAAGCGCCCGATGCCGGCGGGGGCGCCGGAGCCGGGGACCCAGCCGAAGGCGGGTGAGGCGCCGGGGGCCGTGTTCGAGCGCTCCTTTGCAACTTCGCGGGCGAGTCGGTCGAGGGCCCCGGGTTGAAGCGGCGGATCGGGCATGCCGGTATGCTACGGCAAAGCGCCGCAAGACGCCCCCTCCCGGCTTGCGGTGATCGGGCTTGCTTGCCGGTCCCAAGGTATATACAATGTTACCACTGCGTAGTAACGCAACGAACCAGGAGCCGCCATGATCAAGAGATTCGCGAGGCACGGGAACAGCTGGGCGCTTGTCATCGACCGGGGCGTGATGGACCTCCTTCACATCGACCCGCAGAACCCGGTCTCCGTCACCACGGACGGCACCAGGCTCCTCATCGAGCCTGTCCGCGAGACGGGAAACGACGCCCGCTTCCGCGCCGCCATGGACAAGGTGCATCGCCGCTACTCGAAGGCCTTCAGGAAGCTCGCGGAGTGACACGACATCCGGTCTTCCTCACGACGGAGCAGGTCCTCACGATTCACCGGGAGCAGCTGGCTCTGTTCGGCGGGGCAGACGGAGTCCGGGACCAGGGGCTGCTGGAAGCGGCCCTTGCGATGCCGCAGGCCGGTTTCGGCGGCGAATTTGCGCACGAAGACGTACCCGCCATGGCCGCGGCGTACCTTTTTCACATCGTCAAGAACCACCCGTTTGTCGACGGCAACAAGCGCGTCGGGGCGGCGGCGGCGCTGATCTTCCTCGCGCTGAATGGTATCGAGTCCAGGATGACGAACAAGGAGGTGGTGTTACTGACGCTGGGGGTCGCGGAGGGGAAATTGAGCAAGAAGGACGCCGCAGCGCTTCTCAGGCGGAAGTCGCGCCGCCGCCGCCGCAGGTCTGGAATCTGAGGATGCCCGCTGAACGCCCTCCCGACACCGCCCTCGGCGGCCCCGCGCGCGGCTTCCCGGAGACGCACTGGTCTGTCATCGCCGGCGCGAAGGACCGCACCGACCCGCGGTGGCGGGAGCGGGTCGAGCAGCTCGCGCGGCTCTACTGGCGGCCGATCTACCGGCACCTGCGGATCCGCTGGCGGATGTCCAACGACGAGGCCAAGGACGCGGCGCAGGAGTTCTTCGGGGAGATGCTGGAAGGGAAGTACCTGCGCGAGGTTGCCGAGTCGCGGGGGCGGTTCCGGGCGTTCGTGAAGGCGTGCCTGGATAACGCAGTGCGTCAATCGAAGCGCGCGGAGGGGCGGCTGAAGCGCGGCGGTGGGGCGGCGTTCGTGCCGCTCGACGCGGGGGACGAGGGGCCGCTCGACCCGCCCGACCCCGGCGAACCTCCGGAGGCCTCGCTCGACCGGGAGTGGCGCCGGGCCCTGGTGGCCGAGGCGGTGGGGCGGATGAAAGCGGCGTACGCGTCGGAGAAGCGGGAGTCGTGGTTCGAGGTGTTCCGGCTCGTCGACCTCGGCGACGGGGAGCGGCCGAAGTACCGCGACGTCGCCGCCGTGCTCGGGATCAAGGATACGGACGTCGACAACCGCCTGTCGCACGCGCGGAAACGGCTGTCCGCGATCGTGCGCGAGGTCGTCGCGGAGAGCGTGGCGGACGCCGACGCGCTGGACCGGGAAATGAACGAGCTTTTCCCCTCCTGAGCGCCGCGGACGGGCCGCTAGGATTCGCCGCGCAACAGGGAGTTCAGTCCCCCCGCCAGCTTCCGCGCGATCGCCGTCGTCCCGTCCGACATGAACGTGCCCGTGCCGACCGTCTTGTTGACGTCGAAAATGACGGCCTGCCCCTCGTGGATCGTGTAGTCGATCTTCCCGTAGTCGATGCCGAGTTCCCGGCGAATCCTGGCCACCTCGGGCGGCGCCGGTCGCACGAGGTCGGGCGCCGCGTTCCCGCTCGTGATGATCGGGCTCCGCCAAAGCTCGGCCCGGTCGTGCGCCACGTCGCCGAGGAAGTAGTGCTCCCGGAGGCAGAACAGCCCATCGTGGATCTCGGGGAGAAACCGCTCCACCACCACGTCTTCGCTCCGGAACGCTTCGGGGGGAGCCTCGGCCGCTGATCGGTAGACCGGGTAGTCCTTCAGCCGCCACTTCGGAGCGTTCGCCGCCGCTTCCTCTCCTTCAATCGCCGAAAGCCACGACGAGCGCCCGACGCCCAGCCGCTGCTCCGGAATGCCGGCCGAATTCAGCGCGCTCTTCACGATCACGGGCCCCGCATATCCGTCATCCGGCTGCACCCGGTGGCGGCTGAAGGCTTGCTTGCGGATGTCGCGAATGCCGGCGTTGATCGCGACGGGGTAGCTCTTCGCCAGCTCGACGTAATCCGCAGGCACCACCGAAAGGTCCACGTGCAGGAACGCCACGTCCGCCGGGACCCTCTTCCCCGTCCCGTACGCATCGAGCACCGTCCACCCGTCGGATTGCCACGTCTCGCGGATGCGCTGGATCAGGTGCCGGAACGGGGGATCCCGCGGTTCGTTCTCGTGGCTGATGATGACGAGCGTCTTTCCCATGCCGGGATCTCAGCCGTTCGCGGAAAAGGAAGAGCGCGCGAGGGATTCGATTTCTGCAGCGGTGAGCTGGAGTGTGGCTGACGGCAGAAGCTCGGCCAGCTGGCTCGCCGAGCGGGCGCTGGCGATCGGCGCGCCGATGGTCGGCTGCGCCTTGAGCCAGGCGAG
Organism: uncultured Planctomycetia bacterium; assembly: GCA_964590435.1. GTDB lineage: Bacteria > Planctomycetota > MHYJ01 > WSZJ01 > WSZJ01 > WSZJ01. Next base: position 78,066 of record CAZPWT010000002.1, on the reverse strand, counting down.
CGCAACGGCGGCGACAGGGGTCCGGTGCGCGGCGGCGATCGCGTCGAGCGCCGCGAGGACGCACAGGCCGCGAGCGTCAAGGTAACTTCCCGCCCCCTTCGCGCGCGGGCTGTCCACGGTCTTGCCCGGGCGGTACTTGCCGGTGAGGAACCCCTTGGCGAGCGCGAAGTACGGGAAGCAGGCGATGCCTTCGCGGGCGCAGAGCGCGGCCAGCTCTCCTTCGTACTCGGCGCGGTGCATCAGGTTGTAGTGCGGCTGGATGGCGACGTAACGGGCAAAGCCGTTCTGCTTCGAGACCGCCAGCGCTTCCGACAGGCGCTTCGCCGTGTAATTCGAAGCGGCGATCCGGCGGACCTTGCCGGCGCGGACGAGCGCGTCGAGGGCGCCGAGCGTCTCGGGGAGCGGCGTCTTCACGTCGTCGATGTGCGCGTAGTACAGGTCGATGCGGTCGGTCTGCAGGCGCCTGAGCGAGTTCTCCGCGGCCGTCCGGATCGTCGCGGCGGCGAGACCCTCCAGCCCCCGCAGTTGCCCGACCTTCGTTGCGATCACCATCCCGTCGCGATTCCGTCGCGCGGCCATCCACCGGCCGATGATGGTCTCCGACTCGCCGCCGGCGTGGCCCGGCACCCAGCAGGAATACATGTCCGCGGTGTCGATGAAGTTCCCGCCCGCTTCCGCGTAGGCGTCGAGCACCGCGAACGACTGCGCCTCGTCCGCGGTCCAGCCGAAGACGTTCCCGCCGAGGCAGAGCGGGAAGACCTCGAGGTCGAACGCGCTCATTTCCGGCCGAGCGCCGCGTCGAGCATCCGCCGGATCTCGACCGTCGTGGCGCCGACCGTCCGCGCGCTGATCGTTCCGTCCCGGCCGATCACGTACTGCGTCGGGCAGTACTGGACCGAGTAGATCTTCATCGGGTTCGCTGTCGCCGTCTTGTACGCGCACGGCATGGTGTACCGCCCGTCCTTCAGGTAGCTCGTGACCTTCTCCGGGGCGTCGACGCCGTTCACCATCAGGAACACCACGTCCTGCCCCTTCATGTCCTCGCTCATCTTCTGCAGGTGCGGAAACTCCGCGCGGCAGGCGTGTCAGCCGAGGAACCAGAAATTCAGCAGGACGACCTTCCCCTTGAAGTCGGAGAGCCGGACCGGCCTGCCCTCCGCGTCCACCGCTCCCAACTCCGGCGCGACGCCCCCCGCCGCGAGCAGCTTGTCCTCGCCCGCCTTCGCCGCCTTCGTCGCCCCCTCCGGCACCGCCCACTTGAACAGCGCCGCATCCGCCGCAGCCGCCGAGTCCACACGCTTCATCTCGCTCGCCGCCGACGTCGTGAACGTCTTCCCGTTGTGCTCCATGCGGCTCTCGAGCGTGAAGCGCACCGGCGTTCCGTCCGCCTTGGACACGTAGAACGTCTGCACCATCGTGCCGACGGTGTAGGTGATCACCCGGCACGCCTGCCCGCCGGCCTCAGCGTCCGCCGCCAGCGCCAGCGTCCCGCCCCCCGGGATCGGCATGCACAGGCACCCCGCGCCGAAGACCAGCTCCTCCTCGCGCCCCGCCTCGATCCCCGCAACGGCCAGCTTTCCCTCCCGCGTGAACCCCATCACGAACGGCTTGCGGTCGAGATCCCCCGGCGAAATCGCCATCTCGTAGTACTTCTTCTGCCCCGGGAAATACAGCCACGACGTCGTCCCGTCGCTGATCTGCAGGCTCGACGGCTCGCCGTCCGGCGTCTCGCCGTCCCAGCGCTCTTCGCGATACAGCCCCGGCTTCGCCCACGTCGTCCGCAGGAAGCTCTTCGGCACGTCCGCGCCGACGTTGACCAGGGTCTCGACCGTGATGCTGCCGGCGTCCCTGAAGCGCGCCTCGACGGAGGCGAGGACGCGGTCGAGCTCGGATCCGGGCGCGGCGCGTTCCGGGGCGGGTTCGCTGGAAGAGCATCCCGCCGCGAGGACAGCGGCAAGGCAGAGGAGAAACCGGCACGGGAGGGTGTGTCTCATGGCGCCGAGATTAGCCCGGACGCGGCTTCCCGCGAAGCAGTTTGCGAGCCGCCGTCAGACGATGCAGCACGCCGCCACGACGGCAGCCTGGGCCGCAAGGATGTCCATGACCTGCTTGGCCGAGGCGATGTCGTGAACTTCGCGGGAATCGGGGCCGGGAGCGAGTTCCCCGAGGAAGCATCCGACCGCGAGGGGAAACGCGAGTTCCCGCGCAGTCCAGCCGACGTCGTCCCAGAGCACGTCGCGCGCCGCGGTGACTTCTTTTGCCGCGCGGTCCGCCGGCTCGCCGGTCAGCGACAGCAGCGCCACTTCGTCGTAGTGCGGGCGCCGGATCGTGATCCCCGTCTTCTCGAGCGCGGCGGCGACCTCCGAGAAGCGCTCCGCGGCGCGGCTTCCGTCCCAGGGCTTGACGCCGAGGATGTGCGAAGCGAGCTGAAGCGCGTTTCCGCGGCCGAATCCGGCCTTCACGAGGCCCTTGTAGATGTCCTCAAGCCGCGCGGTCAGGGCTTCGACGGACTCGTTCCGCGACGCATGAAGCGCGGCCATGGGGAGGTCGTCGTCGCCGGTGAGCCAGAAGTGGTCGCGCACCCAGGCGGTGTGGATGGCGCGCAGCCGTTCCAGCACGACCACCGGCGTTTCAGGCCCGTGCCGGAACGTCAGAATGAGCGCCGCCAGCTTGGGGTAGAGCCCGTAGCCGCCGAGGTTGTGCCTCCTGAAGTCGCCGACCGTCCTCTCCATCGCGTCGTGGGCTTTCGCCGGATCCAGCCCCCGGCGCAGGATCATCGCCGCCAGCACTGTCCGCACCGGCGATTTCAGCGAGCTCCAGAATCCGGATTTTTCGCGAAGCGTCTCGGACGCCCGGTCCATCGCCTCGGCCGGATCCGGGTGCGGGACCCCCGCCAGCGACAGCGCCGCAAATCGCAGGACCGCGTTCCCGTTCGACCAGCGGTGGCGCTTCTTCACCTGCTCGAACGTCTGGCGGTAGGTATCGAGGGATTTCATGGCCGGAGATTGTGCCTGATCGCCACCCGGGAACCAAATGTCCCGGAATCGCGGCTATACTTCCCGCCCTCCATGCCCATCGCCGACCTCTTCAAGCCCGGCCGCACGGTCCTGTCCTTCGAGGTGTTTCCCCCGAAGCGCGACGGGGACGTGGAGAGCCTGTACCGGGCGTTCGGCGAACTGGCGCCGCTCAAGCCGGACTACATCTCGGTGACGTACGGCGCGGGCGGCACGAACGTCGGGCTCCATTACGAGATCAACGCGCGCCTCGTGAAAATGGGCATCACGCCGCTGGCGCATTTCACCTGTGTCGGGCAGGGACGCGATGCGATCCGGGCGCAGCTGGACCGGCTGTGGGAAGCGGGGGTGCGGAACATCCTTGCGTTGCGCGGCGATCCGCCGAAGGGCGCGGCGAAGTTCGAGCCGCATCCGCAGGGGTTCGCGCACGCGGGGGAGCTGGTGGCGTTCATCAAGAAGCACTACCAGTTCTGCGTCGGGGCGGCGTGCTACCCGGAGAAGCACCCGGAGGCGCGGAGCGCGGCGGAGGATCTTGCGCACCTGAAGGCCAAGGTGCAGGCCGGCGCGGACTTCCTCGTGACGCAGATGTTCTTCGACAATGACGCGTACTTCCGGTTCGTGGAAGCGGCGCGGGCCGCGGGGGTCGCGGCGCCCGTGCAGCCAGGAGTGATGCCCGTGCAGTCGCCGAAGTTCTTCGAGCGTGACTGGGGGGTTTCCGTGCCCGCGGACCTGCGGCGTGCGGTCGAGACCGCCGCCGACCACGACGCCGCCGCCGCGCGCGGCCTCGAATTCGCCGCCGCGCAGTGCCGCGACCTTCTCAAGCGTGGCGCACCGGGGCTTCACCTCTACATCATGAACAAGGTGCGGCCGGCGCGGGGGATCCTGGGGGCCCTGGGGCGGATCACGAAATAATCGGGAATCCGGGACGGGAACTCGACCCTGCGGCATAGAGGGAGAAGGCCCCGAAGATCCCGGAGAAACCGATGCGCCGTTTCCTGCAGACGTCCCTGGTCGCCGCCGTTGCAACCCTCATCGCCGCTTCTGCTTACGGCGAGGACAAGCCGAAGAAGAAGCCGCAGGCGGCCCCTGCCGCCGAGCGCGTCCTCCCTCCCGACAGCACCGAGGCCAGGCTGCTCAAGGAGTCGGGGAAATGGCTTCTGGCGCAGGTGAAGGACGACGCGGCCAAGGCGAAGGCGGGAGGCGTGCGCGGCGCCTACTGGCAGGAGTTCGACGCGGATCCGTTCACCACGGATTCACTGTACTCGGGCGTCGCGGGGACGGTGGCCTCGCTGCTGACCCTTCACGAGATGACCGGCGAAAAGCCGTATGCCGACGCCGCGCGCCGCGGCGTGCGTCACCTCATCGACAAGGCCGTCGAGGACAAGGGCGGGCTGACATGGGAGATCGCGTGGGACGATAACAAGGGCGGCATGCCCACGTACCGGAGCTCTTCGCTCTACAGCGGCACCGCGGGGATCGCTTGGGTGCTGCTGACCGCCGGGGACGTGCTCGGGGACGAGGAAGCGGCGAAGGCGGGGAAGCGCGGGATGGACTGGGTGGTGGGGCAGCTGGGGACGATCGAGAAATCGAAAGGGAAGTTCTGGGACAACGGGGCGCTGGACATCATCAGCGGGAGCGCGGGGATCTGCCTGGCGCTGGAGGATGCGGCGAAGCTGACGGGGGAGGCGAAGTACCACGCGGCGGCAGTGGAGGCGGCGGACGGGCTGATCGAGGCGGCGCGCAAGGGGGAGGACGGCTGGTCGTGGCCGGCGTCGGCGGGGGAGGAGCGGACGTACACGGGTTTCTCGCACGGCGTGGCGGGGATCGGCGCGACGCTCGCGCGGATGTTCGGCGCGACGGGGGACGAAAAGTACCTCGACGCGGCAAAGCAGGCCGCGCGGTGGCTCGAGCGCAATGAGGTCGCCGTGCGCGGCGACGGGACGCTGGCGTGGAAGCACCACGTGCCGGCGGACGGGACGAAGGACTGGATGTGGGAAGGGTGGTGCCACGGGCCGAGCGGGACGTGCCGGCTGCACCTGCTGCTGCACTCGATGACGGGCGACGCGAAGTACCTTCAGGCGGCGGAGGCGGGGGCGAAGTATCTGCTGGCGGAGACGCACCCGGGGGAGGACCGCGCGAAGTCCGGGTTCTACGCGCCGTCGCTCTGCTGCGGCGCCGCGGGGGCGGGGACGTACATGCTCGACCTGTTCCGGTACACGGGGAAGAAGGAGTACCTCGAGTACGCGACGAAGGTCATGGGCTTCCTCGACCGCATCGCGGACCGCCCCGCGAAGGACCAGGCCTGCTGGAGCCTCTCGGGGCGCGTCGAGGAGGACGGCAAGACGTACCACGGGACGTGCCTGATGGTCGGCCAGGGCGGGTACATCACGTTCCTCGCGCGCCTCGGCCAGGAACAGCACCGCGTCGTCCGCGAAGTCGTCGTGCCGCCGGACTTCGCGAGCGTCGGCGCCGCGCCGGGGAAGCGTCTCGTCGTGCTGGAGCTCGGCGCCTCGCGCATCCACAGGCAGGCCCGCCGCCTCGCGCAGTACCGCGGCGCCGAGCGGGAGCGGCTCGACGACGCGTCGAAGTGGGAGCCGGTCCGCGACATGGCGAAGCGCCGCCGCGCGGACGCCGTGTGCGTCGTGCTGGCGCCGGAGACGTTCGACATCAACCTCAACCGGCGCGTGATGTACGCGCTTCAGCAGCTCGACGACGACGCCTTCCAGGACGCGACGGTCGGCTTCCTGACGGCGGCGGAGCCGGCGCACGTGCAGGCGATGCTCGATGCGATGGCGAAGATCGAGAGGGACGGGCTGCCGGCGACGGCGGTGGACTACGGGGTGGCGCCGAGCTTCAAGGAAGTGCTGGTCTACCCGCCGACGGAGGGGACGGACGGGCTCTCGACGACGAGCGTGTACTTCCCGACGGTGGAGGGCGCGCCGGACGTGCGCAAGCAGTTCGGGAAGGCGTTCGCGCCGGCGAAGGGGGCCGGGGCGGTGACGATCTGCGGGAACGGCGACCCGATGCGGATCTGGCTGTTCGACGGGGAGCGGAACATGAAGCCGGAGTTGCACTGGGCCTTCGACCCGAAGAAGATCTGCCGCGACTGGGGGAACAAGGAGCTGACGGGGCTCGGGCCGAGCGACGCAGCGGCGTGGCCGCTCGACGGTTGCGTGCTCTGGAGCGGAACGTGCCACAGCGCGGCGACGAAGCACGCGATCGTTTGCGGCGACATCGTGTCGACATTCGGCGCTACGGAACATCTCGTGCGGTTCTACGACCTCAAACCGGAAGAGTCGCTCGGCCTCGCCTACCTCGCGCACGGCCCCGCGGCCTACCTGGCCCCGATCGGCGCGAACCACGGCTTCCGTTGCTCGATCGAACAGTCGCGCGCCGCAAGGCAGGACCTCGCGCTGGGCGAAGTCATCCGCCTGAATGCCGTCGAGATCACGCTCGCATCGCGCAAGAACGGCCCGTACCCGCTCGTGATCCAGGAAGACGGCAAGCCGGAGGCGCACCTGGACATCCCGGGCGGTTTCATGATGGAAGTCACCCAGAACCGCATGCTCTTCGGCGACCCCACGTTCGAGCCGTTCCGCAAGGTCAGCCCGCACAAGCCGGCCGTGTCCGTCGTGCGCGGCACCGCGACGAAGGACGGCTTCCAGGTCGCGGTGGCCCTCACCGATCTCAAGGCGCAGGAGGACGTCGACCAGCACCGCGGACACGAGGTCGACGCGGCCGAGCGTGTCTTCGGATCCTTCGAGCTCGCCGCGGGCGAAAAGGTCGCGTCCGTCGCGCTCTCGGCAAAGGGCGTCGACCTGCAGAAGGTCACGGTCGCCGAGTGGATGGTCGAGCACCGCCAGGGTCGCGCCGACGTGGTCTGGTTCAGCGTCAACGCGCCCTACCCGAAGGACTTCGACGGGCCGCGCGTGCTGTGGACCGAGGGGATGCAGCTCACCCTCACCGTGAAAACCGGAGCCCAGCTCGTGGAATCCGGCGACATGTCCATCGCCAGGTGAGGACTGCCCGCCAGAACCCCCAACCCCAACCGAACCCGGAACTCCGAACTCAACTTCCGGAACCCCGAACCCCCAACCCTCACACCTTCATCCTCTTCTCCGCCTCTTCCCCCCAAACCTCCCTCATCTGCTCCTCCGACGCCAGCCCGTTGATGAACCTCTTCACCACCTCGTCCTCGCTCGCATACAGCTGCTCCGGCGTCGCGTGAATCCGGATCGTCCCCTCGTAAAGCATCGCCATCTTGTCCGCAATCTTCCGCGCGCTCGCCATGTCGTGCGTCACCACGATCGACGTCACGCTCATGGTCGTCTTCAGCTTCACGATCAACTCGTTGATCACGTCGCTCATGATCGGGTCCAGCCCCGTCGTCGGCTCGTCGTAGAGCAGGAAATCCGGATCCGCCGCGATCGCCCTCGCCAGCGCCACCCGCTTCTTCATCCCCCCCGACAGGTCCGCCGGGTACACGTTCTCGACGCCCTTCAGCCCCACGACCGCCAGCTTCTTCTTCACGATCTCCAGCTTCTCCGCGGCCGACAGCTTCGAGTGCTCGTCGAGCGCGAACGACACGTTGTCGGCGACGGTCATGGAATCGAAGAGCGCGCCGCCCTGGAAGAGCATTCCGAAGCGCTTCCGGACGCGGAACAATTCGCGTTCGTGGAGGGGGACGACATCTTCGCCGTCGACGAGGATGGAGCCCTTGTCGGGCTTGAAGAGGCCGAGGATGTGCTTGAGGAGGACGGATTTTCCGCAGCCGGAGCCGCCGATGATGACGAGGGCCTCGCCCTTGGGGACGGTGAGGTTGACGCCGCGGAGGACGTGCTTGTCGCCGAGGTGCTTGTGGAGGTCCCGGATTTCGAGCATCAGTTCGCCCACTCGGGCTTGATGGCGGCGAACCCGACGGTGAGGAAGAAGTCGGAGACGAGGATGAGGATGCAGGAGGTGACGACGGCCTCGGTGGCGGCCTTGCCGACGCCGGCGGCGCCGGGCTCGGTGTTGAGGCCCTTATAGGCGGAGGTGAGGGCGATGAGGAGGCCGAAGACGGAGGACTTGGCGCAACCGACGCCGACATCCCAGACGCGGAGCCAGTCGAGGAGGTTGACGTAGTGGAAGTGCCACTCGACCTTGAGGAAGCCGACGAGGATGAAGGAGCCGCCGGCGATGCCGACGAGGTCGGCCATGAGGGTGAGGATGGGGGTCATGAGGATGGCGGCGGCGACGCGCGGGAGGACGAGCCAGCGGACGGGGTTGGTGGCGAGGGCGCGGAGGGCGTCGACCTGCTCTGTGACGTGCATGGTGCCGATTTCGGCGGTGATGGCGGCGCCGACGCGGCCGGCGAGCATGAGGCCGGAGAGGACGGGGCCGAGCTCCTTGACCATGGAGACGCCGACGACGGCTCCGACCATGGAGGTGATGTTCACGCGGCGGAACTGGTTGAAGGACTGGACGGCGAGGACCATGCCGGTGAAGAGGCCGGTGGTGAGGACGACCGGCGTGGACCGGTAACCGATGAGGTAGAACTGGTCGACGAGCACGCGTCGCCGCGGCCAGCGGCCGATCGCCGCACGCACCGTTTCCAGCAGCAGGAGAAAAACGCCGCCCGCGGTGCGGAAGATGCTGGTCAGGGCGGTGACGCCCGGGATGGCGCTCGTCATGGGGCGCCGATTGTACGCTGCTTGCGCAGGAAATGGCGACTGGGGACTCGGACGGAGGTCGCGCCCGGCCGGGCGGGCCGGGTGATTCGGCGGCGGATGGGAAGGCGGCCGGGCGCTCCACCCGTCCGAGTCCCCCGTCGCCATTTCCCGCGCAAGCACGAAAGGCTCAAGCGCCGGGGACCCGTTTCGGCTTTGGCGGAGGGGTCTGGTTTTTCGGCGGCGTGTACGCCGGTCCCTTCGGCTTCGGCGGCGGCCGGGGCACGACGTACGGCTCCGGACGCGGCGGCTCCGGGCCGTCGTCCTCTTCTTCCTTCGGTTTCCCGCGCTCCGGCTCTTCGCGCTCCCACTTCGGCGGCGCCGAACGCCGCAGGATGCCGACGAATCCCGAGATCGCTCCCCACAGGAACAGACCGATCGGCACCAGCAGCAGCCGGTCCTGCAGCATCGAGGCGATGCCGGTGACGGGGAAGAGCACCAGCGTGCCGGCGCCCTCCGCGAAAGAAGAGCTGTGGAGGAACGCCTGCCGGATCGCGGTCCAGAGCAGCAGCCCCAGCGTCGCGAACCAGCACAGCAGGAACATCGGGCGCCGCGCGAAGCGCTGCAGGAACCAGATCCAGGGGATCGTCAGGAGCATCGATCCCAGCGTCAGCGCGATCACGTCCGGGTGCGACGTGCGCAGCACCGCCGTGGTCCATGCGAAGTACGGCAGCGGCCCGGCCAGGAACGCGATCAGGAACGCTCGGCGCATCCCGCCTACTTGCGTTTCTTCTTGGACGCGCGGGCTTTCGGCGTCTTCGCAGCGGCCTTTTTCGGCTCCGGCGCGTCGCGCAGCAGGAGAAGCGTGCCCGCGGGGCCGTCGGCGGCGGTGAGCGGAAGCACCTGCGCGGTGACGGCACGCACGCCGCCCTTCAGCGCGAGAGCGAGCCGGACCGTGCCGGCCCTGGCACTCGCTTTTTTCCAGGCGTCGGATGATGCGGGCGCCAGCACCGATTCAAACGCCTTCCCGACCGCGGGCGCCAGCGCGCCTTTCCAGCCGCCGTTCTGCCACGACACCTTGCCGCCCGCGTCGAGCACCAGCACCAGGTCCCCGACCAGCCCCGCGAGCCCCTCGAAGCGCGCGCGCGCGTGCGCCAGCCCTTCCTCCAGCCCCCGGATCTGCGCCTCCATCGCCTGCTGCTGTTCCTGCGCGACGCCGGAGTTCATCAGCACGCCGGCGGCGTCGCAGAGCAGTTCCACGCGGGCGATGACGTCCGGCGCAAAACCGTGCTTGCGCTTGCACTCGATGTTGAAAATCCCGACGACCTCGCCGTCGAATTTCACGGGCACGCACAGCTCGCTCCCCGCCGTCTGGCCCCCGCTCACGAACAGCGGGTCCGCCGCGACGTCCGGCGCGTAGTACGTCTTACCGCCCTTCACCACGTGCCCGATGATCCCCGCCGTGATCTTCTGCGTATACGCCTGCGGATGCAGCCGCTTCCCGCTCTCCGCCGATTCCGCGACCGGGAGCACGATGTCGCTGGCGCGGTAGACGAGGAAGAACGAAGTATCGTGGCCGCGGCCCAAGGCGCGCCGCGAGCGGGTCACCAGCGTGCGGTACATGTCCTGGGCGGCTCCCGCCCGGACCATGCGCCGCGCCACGTCCAGCAGCTTGTCGACCGACATATCCTGCCCTTCTACGCGCCCCACTTCTGGCCGTCGGGCACATTGAGAAGCGATTCCCCGTCGCCGGCGACCTTCATGAAGGTGCCGGAGCCGGTGAGCACGCCCGTGACGAATTCGATGAGGACCTGGCCTTCCTCGTCGGGATTGAAGGCGAAGCGCATGCCGGCCTGGACGAAGACGCCGCCGGCCTTGGCCTTGCGGTCCTGGCGGGTGTCGGGGCCGACTTCGTTGAGGTCGTTCCCGTCCCAGATCCAGCAGTTCGACGGGTCGCCGTCGGTGCGCCCCATGACCCAATCGGCCGCGGAGTACTCGCCGATGTGGCAGGACTCGTGGTTCGCCTTCACCTTTTCCCAGCGCTTTTTCAGTTCGGTCAGGACGGCAGGGTGCATGCGCGTGATCTCCCGTGCGTTGAGGTGTGAAGCGGGCATTCTATGGAGGGTGGCGTGCGGGGGAGAAGGAAAGACGTTCGGCGGGGGAGCGGGGCGGGGATAATGGGCGGATGGTCGAGCCGCAGCCGAAGCCGGGGATGAGCGGGAACCCGCTGGTGGCGGTGGTGATCGGCGCGTGCAGCGTGGGGCTGCTGGCGTTCGGGGCGTGGCGGGTGGCCGGCGGAAACCGGGACTGGTGGATGATGGCGGTCGACGGGATCCTCGGCGCGTCGGGAATCTGGTACGCGATCGAGGTGTTCCGGGAGAGGGGGAAGCGGCCCCGGTCGGGCGCGTGATTTACGCTGCCGCATCAGCGGCCGTTTCAGCGCCATCCTTCCGTCATCAGCGTCCGCCGTTGCCTTTTTTCAATTTTGGAAAGGCGGGACGCAGATAAGGACATGATCTCGCTGAAAGGGCCGCTGATACGGCGGGACTATCCCAGCTCTTTGGCGAACTCCCCGAAGATCGACTCGCTCACCAGGATGCCGGAGTCCGTCAGGACCAGCGCTCCGTTGGTGCGCCTGAGGAACCCGCGATCCTGCGCCATCTTCAAGGTGCGCGGGAACACCTCCTCCGGCGCCGCCCCGAACTCCCGCGCGAATCGCGCTTCCTCCAGCCCCTCGCTGAGACGCATCCGGCACATGACGGCCTCGAGCATCGCCTGCTCCCGGTCCGGTTCCTCGGCCGAGGCCTCGAGCGGTTCGCCGGCGTTCGCGCGGCGGATGTACTCCTGCGGCGAGCGGACGTTCGACCATCGGCGGCGGCCGTCCCAGCCGTGGGCGCCGGCGCCGGCGGCGAGGACGGGCTCGCGGCGCCAGTAGCGGAGGTTGTGGGCGCAGGCGCGGCCGGGGCGGGAGAAATTCGAGATCTCGTAGCGCCCGTAGCCGGCGGCGGCGAGGCGCGCCGCGGTGTCCGCGAGGAACTCAGCCTGCTCCTCCTCCGGCTTCTCTCGCAGCAGCCCGCGGGCGCGCTTCTGCGTGAACTCCGTCCCCGGCTCGAACATCAGGTTGTAGGCGCTCAGGTGCTCCGGTCCCAGCGCGATCGCGGCGGCGAGCGAGCGGCGCCAGGTTGCCGGCGTCTGCCCCGGAAGCGCGAAGATCAGGTCGAGGTTCACGTTGTCGAAGCCGCCGGCGCGCACCGCCCGGAACGCCGCGACGATCTCCTCCGGCGAATGGATCCGGTCGAGCATCGCCAGCTCCGCCGCGTCGAACGACTGCGCCCCCATCGAGACCCGCGTCACCCCCGCCCGCCGGTACTCCCCGAAATCGTGCCGCTCCACCGTGCCGGGATTCGCCTCCATCGTGATCTCGCGCGCCTCCAGCCGGAAAGCGTTCGCCACGCGGTCGAGAATGCGGCCGATCATCGAGGGCGTGAAGAGTGACGGCGTCCCGCCGCCGATGAAGACGGTGTCGATCTCGACGGGCCCGTGCCGTTGACGCACTGCGTCAATGTCGGCGAGCAGCGCTTCCAGGTACGCCTCGTGCAGCTCCCCCGTGGAGGCGTGCGAGTTGAAATCGCAGTAGCCGCACTTGCGGACGCAGAACGGGATGTGGAGGTAGAGGCCGGACTTCATGCCGACAGGTTACCGGATACGGCGGCTTACGCCGGCGTCCCCTCGACCACGCACACCGGCGACTTCGTCGGGACGATTTTCGTCAGCGTGAACCCCGCGCGGCCGAGCAACTCGCGGAACTCGCCCGCGGTGCGCTCCTTGCCGCCCTGCGTCATCGCCAGCATCTCGAGGTCCAGCAGCTTCCCGAAATGCGGCTCCGGGCCGTCCGGGATCACCGCTTCCACGAGCAGCACCCGCCCGTCGCGAGGCATCGCGCCGCGGCAGTGGCGCAGGATCGTCACGCACTGCTCGTCGCTCCAGTCGTGGATGATGTGCTTGAGGATGTGCGCGTCGCCCGGGGGGACGCTTTCGAAGAAGTTGCCGCCGACACACTCGGTGCGGTTGCCGAGGCCCGCCTGGCCAAGCGGCGCCTTCGCGCCCTCGACGACCGCGGGAAGGTCGAAGATCACGCCGCGCATCGTCGGGTTCGACTTGAGGATTGCGGACATCAGCGTCCCGTGGCTCCCGCCCACGTCAACGAGCGTATGGATCTTCCCGAAGTCGTACGCCTCCGCGACCGCCACGCCGATCTGCCGCGTGAACGACGTCATCGCCCGCGCAAACGTCTCCAGCGCCGCCGGGTGCTTCGACAGCCACTCGAACGCCGGCATCCCGTGCGACTTCCCGAACGCCGGCTGCCCCGTCTTCACCGTGTGGCTGAACTCGCACCACACCTGCCAGTACCACGGCTCCGCGAAGAAGCTCGCGAAGTTCCGGATCGAGTTCGGCGTGTCGCTCCGCAGCGTGTCCCCGACCGGCGTCAGCGCGTACTTCCCGCCCGCCACCGTGAACACCCCGAACATCGCCGCCGCCCGCATCAGCCGCTCCAGCGCCCCCGCATGCGTCCCCGTCGCCTCCGCCAGCTCCGCCGCCGTCTTCGGGCCACCCTTCATCCGGTCCGCCACCCCGATCTGCGCCAGCACCTGCACCGTCCGCGCAATCCAGTGCCCCCCCACCAGTTGCATCATCTGCGCGTCGGCGGGAAGGGCGTGCGGCGCGGCGTGCGCCGGCGCCTTCTTCGCCGCGGCCTTCGCGGCCGGTTTGCGGACGGACTTCTTCACGGGTTTCTTCGCAGCCTTGCGCTTCGCCATGGTTTCTCCGCGGGTTGGGAAGGGCGCCTCGCCCCTCGGGGGCGGGATTATGGCATGGGCGCGTGCTTCTTGAAGCGTCAGGATGCGGTGGTCGCATCGCTCCGCCGGAGCGCGTCACGGGCGGAGCTCCAGGACAGCCAGAAAGCGGCGGCAATGAGGACCCATCGTCCGGCGCTGTACCCTGCGGATGCCTGGAACAGGCGGCGCCAGAAATACCCCGCAACGAAGTCGGCCATAGTCGCCGCGCCGAGCAGGATCGCACCCGCGACGGTCAGGCGGCGCTGGATCGCCCGGATCCGCTCAGCCGTCCGTTCCCCCGGGCGGACTCCCGGAATCCGGGCCCCGCGCCGTTGCAGTTCCGCTGCAATTCGACCCGGGTCCACGGCGGCCGCTGCGGCCCGGGGCGCCAGCACGGCGAAGATCGCGAGCTGGACGGTGAGCCTGGTGAATCCCGTCCCCCTGAGCCACCACCCCGCGAGACCGAAATTGAAATACCGTGCCGTCTCGGGAAGCACTTCACTCAAGGCGATCGCGGCCAGCATCGGCCAGACAACCGCCGGCGCGACACGGAGCTCCAGGCCGTGAGGCCACGGATCATCGGCGGAACGCGACCCGGAGCGGTAGAGGCGAATCCGCCGGCTTCCCAGGATGGCCAGTCCCGTGAGCGCGACGACAAGGAAGATGGAAGCCCCAGGGAGCAGCAGGCCTTCGAGCCCCAAGGCACCCGTCCGCATCATCGTGGGAACCGTGCTCACCATCGCCACAAGCCGGAACAGTGCCTGCACCGCCAGCAACCCCAGGAGTCCATCCCCGAGTCCGCGCTCGCTGACGACCCGCGCAAGCCAGAAGGCCGCGGCGGTTGCAAACAGAATCGCCGCGAGGTTCGGCAGGTAGTACGACAGCAAGCCGTCGTTTCGAATCAGCAGCGCCGTCTGGAACTTCGCGGGCGCGGCGAGGAAGTCCAGGATGCTCCACGACACCAGAACCGTGACGAGCGCCGTCAGCCTGCTCGCCCAGCTCATGACTCCGCCCCAACCTCCTTGAACGGCGAGCCGCGCCTCGAACCGGGCTGAAGCGCTTCTCGCGAGCAGGACGAGCCCCACGCAGACCTGGAGGTACGAGAGGCCGAGCATGCCGATGGACAGCGAGCGGACCGCGCCCATGGTGGAGGCCGTGTTCGCCAGCATTCCCCGCTGAGAATCATTCTCCTGGCGGAGGAGTTCCCCCAGGATCCTCAGGTCCATGCCGAACAGGGGCACGTGACTCAGCGCGCAAAATGCGGCCACAGGGCCAAGCGTCCACGCGAGTCGCTTCCAGAATTCGGGAAGAGAATTGGCGGGCGCGGGGACGTCCGGGATCTGCGAACTTCCACTCATGCGGCCATGCTAGCAGAGCGGAGGGGCTCGCATGTGCTCTACCGGAACTCGTCCAGCCCCTTGCCGAGACGCTTCAGCCCTTCCTCGAGTTTCTCCTTCGCCGCGCCGATCCCGACGCGGATGTAATCGGGATGGCCGAAGTAATGCCCCGGCGCGACCTGCGCGTCGTGCTTCTTGCGGAGGACGGGCTCGAGCTTGTCGGAGGTTGCCTTCGACTTGAGGCGGAGCCAGGCGATGAAGCCGTACTCGGGCTCGATCCACTCGATGTCCGCGCGAGAGGCGACCCAGTTCTTCAGGATGGGGAAGTGGTCGTCGCGGCGCTTCCGGGCGCGGGCGGTGAGCTTGTCGAGGTTGCGGTGGCAGCGGATGGCGACGTTGTCGGTGGGCATGGAGTTGAGGACGGAGAGGTAGTCGTAGACGCGGTACGCGCGGTCGACGAGTTCCTTGCGGCCGATCCCCCAGCCGGCGCGGAGGTTGCCGAGGCCGTAGACCTTGGTAAGGGAGTTCGTGGAGATGTACTGCGGCCCGAGTGTCGCCGCGATCGGCGGGCGCTTTTCCCACATCGCGTCGAGGTAGACCTCGTCCACGAGCACGGTCGCGCCGTGCTTCGCCGCCGCGTTGCCGATCTCGACCAGCCGCGCGCGGTCGAGGTGCACCGCCGCCGGGTTGTACAGGTCCGTCAGGATCAGCAGCTTCGCGCCCTTCTCGAACGCCTTCCGCGCTGCATCCACGTCCGGCTGGAATTTCTCCTCGCGGCGCCGCGGGACCTCGATGACTTTCGCTTCCAGCGCCTCGAGGATCTTGCCGAGCGGTTCGTAGTACGGCGTCTCGATCGCGGCGACGTCGCCGGTATTGAGCAGCGCCGCGCCGAAGAGGAAGTTCGCGAGCGAAGAGCCGCCGGTCGGGATGATCTGGTCTTCCTTCACCCCCCAGCGCTTCGCGATCAGCTCCTTGAGCACCGGGTGGCCGTAGTGGTTCTCGCCTTCCCAGTGCGCGTCCTCGGCGGTGACGCCGATTTCCTCGGGGGTCGGCGGGGCCATCGCCGAGTTGGAGAGGTCGAACGTCACGGGGTTGATGTGCTGGTTGACCTTGGCCCATTCCATGTACTTGATGGTGTTGAATCGCATGGGGGGCGATTGTAGGGGCGGGGCGGGGAGGAGTCGCGAAAACGGAAGGGGAAGCGGCGACGGCGGGTTCGGGCTCGGGGGGGGCTGGGGCGCGGGCCGGGGCGGGGGCAAAACGGCGAATGCACATTCCCGGTCGCACACTCCCGCCTGCCCGAGGCGGCAGACGCGATCCCGGCGAAGTGACGGTCGGGTCGCCGGCAACAGGGCACGCCTCAAAGGGAGTACAGTGCCCCGCCCGTTCCTCACCCACGAGCCCCCGGAGCCCACCATGCGCCTCACCCTCGCCCTCACGCTGCTCCTCGCCGGACTTCCGGCCGCCCTCGGCGCCGAAGAAACGCGCGAGAAGACTCTTCCCAACGGCCTGAAGATCATCGTGCACCCCATGACCGGCGCGCCGCTCGTGACCGTCATGACGATGTACCGCGTCGGCTCGGCCAACGAGAGCGCCGGCCAGACGGGGATCACCCACCTCTGCGAACACATGCTCTTCAAGGGCAGCAAGCGCTTCCCGGCCGGCGAGGCGAACCGGGAGTCTGCGAAGTGCGGCGGGTACACGAACGGTTACACGAACAACGATCGGATCACGTTTTTCCATGTGGTGCCGAAGGAGCGAATGGCCGACTTTCTCGACCGTCACGCCGACGCGATGGAATTCGCCACGTTCGATCCGGCGGAGTACCGGAAGGAGATGGTGGTGGTGCGGTCCGAGCTCGAGGGAGACGAGAACAATCCGTCGTGGCTGCTCGACCGGGCGATTTTCGCGACCGCGTTCCAGGCACACGGGCTGCACCATCCGGTCATCGGGTGGCGCGCGGACGTCGAACGGATCACGCCCGAGCAGGTCAAGGCCTGGTACGCGGCCCACTTTCGCCCCGATAACGCCGTCGTGATCGTGGTCGGCGACATCGATGCGGACGCGGCGGTCGCGGAAGTCGAGAAGCGCTTTGGCGGGATCGCGCGCGGGTCGGCGCCGTACGAGCCGGCGGCCGAACCGCCGCAGGAAGGGGAGCGGCGCGTGACCGTCCGGTCGCCGTCCTCGGCGCCGATGGTGGAGATGGCCTGGCACAACGTGCCGACGGGGCATCCCGACTCGTTTCCGCTGGAGGTGCTGCAGGAAGCGCTGGGAAAGGGGCAGCGGGCGCGGCTTTACCGGGCGCTGGTGGACACGGGGCTGGCGAGCGACGTCTGGGTCGGGAATTTCTGGAGCAAGTACCCCACGCTGTTCACGGTCACGGCGGTGGGAGTGCCCGGGAAGGACCCTGCGGAAATCGAAGCGGTGCTGGACCGGGAGATCGAGCGGGTGCGCACGGAGGGGATCCCGGCGGACGAGACGGCACGGTGCATCCGGCAGATCGCCCGGGCGCGGGCCCTCTCGCTGGACTCCACCGACAAGGTCGCCGCGGCCCTCGCGGACTTCGAGGCGTACTCGACTTGGCGGTATGGCCTGACGTTCGCGGAGGAAGTGGAGAAGGTAACGCCGGCGCGGATCAAGGAGGTCGCACTGAAGTACCTCGTCCGCGACAACAGGACGGTCGGCTTGTTCCTGCCCGAGGCGAAGTCCGCGAGCCCCGATCTGTCCCGGTCGATGGACGAAATCGACCGGGCGCCGAAACCCGCCGCGAGCGGCGGCCGGGCGGCTGCGTCCGCCAAACCGCCGGTGGAATTCACGCTCGCCAACGGGCTTCGCGTCCTTTTCTGGGCGAACCCGTCCAGCCCCACGGTGGCGCTGAAGGCCCGCTGGCCCGGCGGCGTCGCGAACGGCGCGGACCGCCCGGGTGCCGCTTCCATCGCCCTCGAAATGCTCCACGAGGGGACGGTCCCGCACGACAAGGCCGCCTTCGACGAGCTTCTGGAGGCCCGCGGGTTCACGATCAGCCACGGCCTGAGGTCGGAGTATGCGGAGGCGTCCACCACCGGGCTCTCCCCGGACTTCGAGACGGCCGCGGCGCTCTTCGCCGAATTCCTGCAGCAGCCGCGCTGGCCCGAAGAGGCCTTCGCGGTCGCGAAGGAGCGCGTGATCGGGCGGCTCACATCCGAGACGGACAGCATGGAAAGCACGGGGCACCGGGCGATCGCCAACGCCCTGTTCGCCCCCGGGCATCCGCTGTTCGCCGGCACGCTGGACGCCTCGCTCGCGGCGGCCAGGAAACTGACCTTTGCCGAGGTGCGTGCCTTCCACCAGTCGCGTTGCGTGCCGAAGTCGCTTCTGCTGGCCATCTCGGGTTCCATCGACGAGGCGACCGCGCGGAAAGTGGCGGAAGCCGCGTTCGGCGGCTGGAAGACCGACGGGAACGCTCCGCCCCTCGTGTTTCCCGGGCCGCGCGAGAAGGTCGAGGAGAAGCGGATCGTGGTGTTCGTCGCGGAGAAATCCGAAGCGTTCGGTGCGATTGCGATCCCGTGCCCGCTTCGGACAAGCGACCCCGGGTTCCCTGCATTCGACGTCATGAACCACATCCTCGGCGGCGGGGACGTCTGGACGACCCGCCTCGGGGTCACGATCCGCGTGAAGAACGGCCTGGTCTACGACACCTACTCCGGCGTCTCGCATACGCTGGGCAACGGGTACTTCTTCGCGCAGTTCGGCAGCAACCCGGAGAACGTGGACAAGGCGATGGCGCTTCTCAAGGAGGAGATCGTGAAGATCCACGACCACGGCGTGAGCGCGGAGGAAGTCGCCGACGCGGTGTCGTACAAGGTGGGCTCCTATCCCCGCTTCACGGAAACGTCCGAGCAGAAGACGGACGAGCTTCTCGACGCGGCGTGGTTCGGCCTGGGGATCGACTATGCGGCGCGGCGACCCGGGATTTACCGCGCGGTCACGAAGGAGATGGTCGATGCGGCGGCCAGGAAGTACCTGGATCCCGGCGCGATGATCGAGGTGATCACGGGCACTTACGGGAAGAAGTAGCGGGGGACGCCGGTGCTGCCGGGGCGCGTGCGGCCGGGGAGAGGGCGAAACGGGGAACGGACGGGCACGGGCAGGGGCACGCGCACGGGCACGGGAGAGGCCTTACGCGCGGACGGTCCGGACTCCCGCGAGGAGCAGGGCCACGCTCGCCAGCACCGCGGCCCCGCAGACGGCGAACAGCCCCGGCGCGCTCCAGTAATGCCGCGCGAGGCCCCAGCCCGCGATGAGCGGCACCGCGGCTGCGAACGGGGCGACGACGAGCGTGAACAGGCCGTAAAGCGACGTGACCTCTTCCTTGCCAGACACCGCGCGGAACATGGCGAACCCCGCGGAGCTGCGAACGCCCCAGAAGGCGCCGACGCAGAGGGCGGCGGGGTAGAGGGAATGGATACCGGTGGCGCGCCAGGCGAAGAATGAAGCGGCGACGACGGCGAGGCGGCCTGCGACGAGCACGGGTTTGGGGCCGATGCGGTCGACGAGCCAGCCGCCGAGGAGGGAAGAGACGGCCTGTGCGCAGGCGACGATCGACGTGAACTCCGCGCCGGTCGCGGAGTTGCCGCCGAAGTCGGCGGCGCGGGCGGCGTAGAAGCCGACGATGCCGTACTGGGCGCTGAAGAGCAGTTCGGCGGCGAGGAAGGCGCGCATCTGGGCGTGGCGGCGGAGCTGGCCGAACAGTTCGCGCAGGTACGGGAGAAACGCCTCGGGCCGCGCCGCGGCGGCGGTCTCGGGCTCGCGGACCGGGATGAAGAACACGTTGGCGATGGCCATGATCACCGCGGTCGCGGCGATGCAGGCGGCGACGTTCCCGGGCCAGCGGACGAGCACCCAAGCCGCGAGCTGGCCGGCGCCGGCGCCCGCGAGCGTCTGGAAGAAGAATGTCACGCCGAATCCCGTTCCCATTTTCTTCGGCGGCATGACCTTGCCCATGAACGTGAGCCAGATGGGGATGAGGATGCCGACGGAGAGGCCGAACGCGTACTCGGCCGCGAGGATGCACCAGATCTTCGCCGCGTTCGAAGGCACCCACGCCAGCGCGGCGGCGAGGAGGGCGACGGGAATGACGCACAGGTAGTGGCCCCAGACGACGACGGCCTTCTTCCGGCGCAGGTGGCCGGTGAAGTACCCGGCGAGCACCATCGGGAAGGTGCTGAAGCCCCACTGTGCGGCCAGGAAGCCGATCTGGGTGGGGGAAGCGCCGAGCTCGCGCATGACGAGCTGGATGAACGACGCGCTGAATCCGAACGCCATGCCGAACCCCCAGCCGGTCTCGACGGCCGTGAGGAGCGCGAGGTTGCGGACGTAGTGCCGCTCGCGCTCGTCGGGCGGAGCGGGGGCGGAGGTTTCGGCGGGGGTGTCGAGGGCCTGGGTCATGGGGTCGTCGGGACGCATTGCGTCCGCGATCGTATGACGAACAACCAACCGGGGGCGAAGGTTCAGGGAAACCGGGTGCATGTCCGGTCCTGCACCGAACACCACCGAATTCTCATGTCGGCGCGAGATCGATTCGCGCGAGCCTCGAGCAATACCATCCTTTCGTATCTTTTCGTGTCCGTGCCAGGCTCGTAGCCGTTTCTCAGGCAGTAGTACCGCCTTCTTTGAAATCATTCAGGCTCAGAAAGCGCATTCCGGGATGACGGCGGGATCTTCCGGGGATACGGCCACGAGCTTGGCACGGATACGAAAAGACAGGAAAGGATGCCCGGCCGCGCAACGGGAGCGGGCAATTGCGGTCATGCACCCTCTTCTCCCCCGAGACTCGCTGTCCTTCCACCAACCACCAACCCCCAGCCCCCGACCTTCCTAAATTCTCTCGCCCCGGGCTCAACGGCGGATACTCTCCCGCCCATGGGCGATTCCTCCGTCCCTGCTTCCGGCGACCGCCTGACCGAACTGGTGCAGGCGGCCGTGTCCGCTTCGCTGGCTCGTCGCACGGCGAATCTGCGGCCGCGCGAAGTCCAGGAACTGACGGTCGAGGCGAAGCACCAGCTCGAGGAACTCGTCCGCCAGCGCGACGCCGATTCGCAGCGCATCGCGCTTCTGGAACGCGCGCGCGAAAAACTGCGCGAAGAGCTGGCCGGGCTTCACGCGGACCTGGCGGCGGCGGAGCTGAAGCTCGACGAGGCGCGGAAGGCGGCGGTGCGGGCGGAGCAGAAGGCGCTTGAGCACGAAAAGGCCGCGGACGGGATGCGGCTGGAGCTGGGGCGCAAGGGGGCGGAGCTGGACGAGGTCGAGGGGCGCCTCCGGTCCGCGTCGGCGGAGGCGGAGCGCGAGCGCGGTGCGGCGATGGCGATGCCCGACGGGAACGCGCGCGGCGAGGCGATGGACGGGGCTTCGCACATGACGGCGCAGGCCGCGCTGCTGGCCGAGGCGCGCGACGTGCTGCGCCGCGACTCGGCGGCGCTCGCCGAGGCGCTACGGGAGCGCGAGAAGGAACGCGACGCCGAGCGGGCGGCGCTGCGCGAGGCGCGCGAAAAGGCCGAAACGCTTCAACAGGACGTCGCGCGGCTGGCGGAGGCGGTGGGGCAGAAGCGCGGGATCGAGCTGAAGGTGGGGGAGGAGTGGGAGCGGGCGCGGGCGGACGCCGGGAGCCTGGCGGAGCGGGTGGCGGCACTGGAGAAGACCGAGGGGCTCGGGCCGGTGATCGAGGAGTTGCGGCGCGAGGTCGAGCGGGCGCGAACGGAAGGGCGGGACGACCGGCTGGCGGTGGCGCAGCTCATGGCGCAGGTGCGGGACCTGACGGAAACCTCGGCGCGGGCGACGGCGGCGCTGGGGCACTTCCGCGAGACGCTGGCGGCGGTGGAAGCGGACCGGGACCGGCTCGACGACCTCGTGCGGCGGGAGCGGCGGCTGGCGGCGGAGCGGCAGCGCGCGCTGGCGCGTCGGGCCGAGGACGCCGAGGCGCGGCCGCCGGCGGGATCCGACCCGGCCTCGTGGGAACGGCTTCGCGCGCAGTTCGAGACGCGGCTCAAGGACTACGCGGCGCGCATCGCGGCGCTCGATCGCGAGGCGGACGCCATGCGGCAGGAGCTCGACAACGCCCGCTCGCTCCTCGCCCGCGCCACCGTCGAGCGCCAGCAGCTCCGCGTCCGCGTCGAATCGATGGAGCTCGCTTCCGTCTCCGCCGCCGCGGGCGGCCAACTCGAGGCGCTGAAGGCCGACCTGCGCCGGCTGGAGTTCGAGCGGGACGACGCGCGGCGCGAGATCGCGACGCTTCGGTCGCGCGTCGACTCGGTCGAGGCCGTGAAGAAGTCGGTGGAGCAGGAGCGCGACCGGCTCGCCGCGGAGCTGAAGGAGAAGACGGGGGGCGGCTTCATGAAGCGCCTGGGACGGGCGTTCGGCGGGGAGTAGCCCTTACGTCCGGATGCCGCGCACGACGACGATCAGGACCGCGAGGCAGACCAGCATCGCGACCGCGGCGATCACCATCGCGGCCCGCGCGACGCGCGTCTCCTCCGTGACCACGGGCAGCCCGCGGTTTTCCTGCATCACCCCCGCGGAAAGGTGGATCGCGACGGCCCCCGCCGGCGGGAACACCAGCGCGACCATCGCCCACGCCAGCGCCTGGTACGCCCGCCGCCGCAAGGTCAGCCTCGCCCGCAGGTGCGACCGCTTCCGCCTCAACCCCGGCGTCTCGGGCGCCTCTTCGTCGACCGAAACCGCGCCGCTCTGGTTCAGCATCGCCACGACTTCCGGCGCCCGGTCGTGCGGGACCTGGACGCGGGCGACCGAGCCGCCCATGACAGAAGCGCCGCGGGTGGCGTCGATGACGGCGGGGATCCCGGCGCCCTCGCAGAGTTGACGAATCAGAAGGGCGTCCTGAAACGGCCCGACGAACACGGTGGCCATCGGCCGGGCGCGGCGCGTGGAGCGCGGGGCGGTGTAAGAGCGCGAATCCCAAAGCTCGCACGCCGGGCAGAGGTATTCCTCCGCCGAGAGCTTGTGGCCGCACTGCGTACAGATCCGCATCGTTCGTCCCTTCGAGCGACTTCTCACCATGGCGTGGTAACGGCGAGGCCAAAGAGTATTCCGCGGCGGGGGGCGGTTCAAGCACAAGACGATTTAATGCGCAGGCCGGGGGTGGGTCCCGGGCACCCTTGACCCCGCCTCCCCCCCCGGTTATTTTCCTCCCCCCTTCTCCCGAAGAGGTTGACACCATGCGCATCGGCGTACTGACGGGCGGCGGCGACTGCCCGGGGCTCAACGCGGCCATCCGCGGCGTCGTGAAGAAGTGCCTGCACCTGGGCTGGTCGGTCGTGGGCATCCACGACGGCTGGGCCGGGCTCGTGCAGGGGCGCGTGGAACCGATGACCGAGTACTCGATCGCGGGCATCCTGGCGCGCGGCGGCACGATCCTCGGGACGTCGCGGACCAATCCGTTCAAGACGGAAGGCGACGTCCAGCGGTGCCAGGACAACATGAAGCGCTTCGGGATCGACGCCCTCGTCGCGATCGGCGGGGAGGACACGCTGGGGGTGGCGGAGAAGTTCTACCGCCTCGGGTACAAGATCGTGGGGGTGCCCAAGACGATCGACAACGACCTCTCGGGGACCGACTACACGTTCGGGTTCGACACGGCGGTGTACATCGCGACGGACGCGATCGACCGTTGCAAGACAACGGCGGAAGCGCACCGGCGCGTGATGGTTGTCGAGGTGATGGGGCGGCACGCGGGGTGGATCGCGACGTTCGCGGGGCTCGCCGGCGGCGCGGACGTGATCCTGATTCCCGAGCAGCCCTTCGACATCGAGCAGGTGTGCGAAGCGGTGCTGCGGCGCCAGAAGCGCGGAAAGAACTTCTCGCTCGTCGTGGTCGCGGAAGGCGCGCACCCGAAGGAAGGGCAGCTCGTGCTGGTCGAGGAGAAAAAGGACTCGTTCGGGCACGTCCGGCTCGGCGGGATCGGGAACCTGGTCGGGCAGGAGATCGAGAAGCGGACGGGGATCGAGACGCGGGTGACGATCCTGGGGCACATCCAGCGGGGCGGGTCGCCGACGCCGACGGACCGGATCCGGGCGACGCGGCTTGCAGTCGGCGCCGTGGAGCTGCTCGAACAAGGCAAGTACGGCTACATGACGGGCATCCACGGAAACGACATCGGCGCGGTGCCGCTGCACGAGGCGACGTCGAAGATCAAAACCGTCACGCCGCAGTTCTTCAAAGTGGCCGAGGTGTTCTTCGGATAGTGGTGAGTGGCTGGTAGTTTGTGGTTTGTGGCGCTACGAGTTTGAGCCTCGCGGCTACCGACAACTGCTTCCTGATCAGTGCCACCAGGAAGTCGGGGTTCCCTTCCGCACTCGCGCTTCGGCAGCCCGGAGTTCGTCCGCGAGAAACCTCGGGAGCGAGGTCCAGCGTCGGAGCACTTCTCCTGACGTTCGAACGGCCACGATCTCGTCATCGCCTGTCACGAAGTAGCCCGAGTTCTCGCTGTACGAGACGACCCCGCCTCCGAAGTGGAACCACGCGGGATCCACGTGGTACTCCCACTTCCAGGTCGAATTTGCCAGCTGAAGCGCGTGGCACTGTGCACGAGAGCGATCGAGGAGGGGTGGCTTCTGCATCAGCGAGGGGGGGAATCCGAAGAGGCTGATGTCGAAGAGGAATGCTCCATTCGTCGCGGAGAGAATCGTCCGGACCGCGGCTGGGATTTGGTGTTTGTATTCCTTCAGGAAGCGGGCGAGCCAGACTCGCGGAGGCGGCGGGAAGAGTCGAATGGCATAGCCCTCGCACGCCACCCATGGTTGATGGGCAATCTGGATCGTCTCGTGGATGTCGACTGTGCTGCAGTATCGTAAGAATCTGGAGGCGGCGTCGCGAATTGGCTTGAGGGGGGATGGGAACTTCCGAAGCCTTTTCGAGATCTCGATCTGGACCGGATTCATAGCGCGTTACTCCTCCATCCTGTTACCTGACAAGTTTGAGGCTGCGCAGAGTCTCTTCGATTTCCTCGGCTGTCAGCGCGCGGCGCGGCATGTCCATCTGCGGCGACAGCGCGAGGGCCTTCTCGAAATCTTCGCGCCAGCCGGGTGCGTTCGCGGCTTCGCGGGCTCTTCCACGCATGAGGCGCAGCCGGGCGCTGTTCGGGTAGAGCTCGACGGCGCGGTCCCAGTCCTTGAGGGCGGCGGGGAGGTCCTGGTGGGCCTCGTGGAAGAGGGCGCGGGTTTGATAAAGGCCGGCCTGGAACGGGGCCATCCTGATGGCGGCGTCGAGGGGGGCGAAGCAGTCGGCGGGCTTGTGGGGAGCGGAGTGGACGGCCTGGGCTTCGGCGTAGGGGAGGTCGGGGTCGTGGGGGTTGGCGTCGCGCGCCTCGCGGATCTCGGTGAGGGTGGCGAGGCCGAGGTGGGGCTCGCGGAATTCGCGGAGCTGCTCGGGGGTGGGGCGGGAGCGGGTGTGGTCGAGGACGGTGTCGGCCTGCATGAAGGGCGATGCGTGGAGAAGGAGGGGGATCGAAGCGAGCGCGGGGATGGCGGCGGCGAGGCGGCCGCGCCAGCGGAGTTCGGCGCCGGCGGCGAAGGCGAGGACGGCGGCGAGGGAGAAGACAAGGCCCGGGACGTAGAGGTCGTACTCGACGAGGCCGTGGATGAAGAACGCGGCGGCGCCGGCGCAGGCGCCGGCTTTCGTGAAGCGGGCGATGGGGATCTCGGAGGAACCCGCGAGGGCGGCGGTGAGGAGGGCGAGGATGACTACGGCGAAAAAGCCGGTGCTGGAGAGGCGGCCGTCGAGGGCTTCGTTGAAGGCGAGCGCGCCGCAGAGGCCGAGGGCGCTGGGCCACGGGAACCGTTGAGGGTTGAGGGTCGAGGGTCGAGAGGGTTCGGAGTCGGGAGTCGGGAGAAGGAAGGCGCGGAGGGCGAGGGCGGCTACGGCGAGGAGGAGCAGGAGGCCGACGGGGCCCAGTTCGCCCAGGACCTGGAGGGCGTCGAAGTGGGCCCGCTGGGCCTCGCCCGCGGTCGGGGTCATGTGGGCGGTGTAGTGCGCGCTCCAGTTGGACGCGCCGACGCCGAGGGCCGGGGCTTCTGCGATCACGCCGAGGGAACCGCGGGCGTAATTGGCGCGGTAGCCGAAACTCGTTTTCGGGTTCGTCCAGTCGAACGGCCCCGGGTGGAGGGCGAGAAGGGCGACGGCGAGCACGGCGGCCGCGCCGGCGCCGATAAGGCCGGTCTTCCGGCGGAGGGCGCCCTCCGGCGCGAAGACGCGCCATGCGAAAACCGCGCCCGCCGCTGCGAGCGCGATGAACCCGCCCTTCGATTTCGTCACCAGCGCGGCGGCCGCCAGCGCGAGCACCACCGGCGCCATGCAGATCCGCGACCGCTTCGTCGTCGCATCCAGCAGCCGGCCGACGGCGACCGGTAGGGCGATCGCGACGAAGGCGCAGAGAAGGTTCGACGTCGCGAACGTCCCGAACGCCTCGTCCGTGAACAGCCGCGCTTCGAATTCGGCGCGCTCCGCGGCGGACGCGAACTTCATCGCGTACGGGTCGGCGAGGTACTGCGCCCGGACCGGGGCGAGGCCGAGGAAGCGCTGCCAGAGCGCGTAGCCGGCCTGGAGGGCGGACGCGCCGACGAGGGCGTGCACCGCGGAGTCGCGGGCGGACTGGGCGCAGGCGACGGCGAGCGCGCCGGCTGCGACCCACGACGACGCGGTGCCGAGCGCGGGAAGCGCTTCGCCCGCCCAAGTCGAGGAGATCGCGGCCCAGAGGCCGAGGGCGGCGAGGGCGAGGCCGGCGTGGCAGGCGCGGAGTTTTTCTTCGCCGACGAACACGACGGCGGCGGCGAGGAGGGCGGCGGAATCGAGGAGGAGGTTGAGCCCCCAGCCGGCGGCGTCGCCGGGCCAGAGGACGCGCGCGGCGATCGCGAAGGCCGCGAGGCCGGCGCCGACGGGGCGGGCCCAGGCGATCATTTGCGGCGCCCCGCGACCTCGAGCACGGCGACGATGACGAGCGCGAGCGCGGTCTGGACGAAGGCGATGACGCTTCCGGCGACGTCGGTGCGGTACATGAGGATCGCCGAGAGGCCGGTGACGCACGTGAGCAGGACGATGAGGCCGACGGCGGCGGCGCGCGAGAGGCCGAGGGCGACGAGGCGGTGCGAGAAATGGTTCGTGTCGCCGACCATGATCGGCTTGCCGGCGCGGAGGCGGATGAGGATGACGGAGGCCGTGTCGTAGAGCGGGACCGCGAGTACGAGGAGCGGCACGAAGTAGACGGTGAGCGGGTGCATGCCGTCGTAGAACGTGAAGAGGATCGTGAGGACGGCGAGGTGGTATCCGAGCGTGAGCGAGCCGGCGTCGCCCATGAAGATCGTGGCCGGCGGGCGGTTGTAGGCGAGGAAGCCGAGCGCGCCGCCGAGGAGGGTGAAGAGCGCGAAGGCGATGAAGAGCTGGCCGGTGGCGAGCGCGATGATGCCGAACGCGGCGGCGGCGGCGGCCGCGACGCCGGCGGCGAGGCCGTCCATGTTGTCGAGGAGGTTGAAGGCGTTCGTGACGACGACGAACCAGCCGACGGTGACGGCGTACTGAACGGCCTCGCCGGCGAATCCGTAGCGGTCGAGGAAGGACGACAGGCGGATCCCGCTTGCGGCGAGCCCGAGGCCGACCGCGACCTGCACGCCGAGCTTGATGCGCGGCCCCAGCCCCTTCGCATCGTCGACCAGCCCCAGGATGAACACGGCAAGCGCACCGCCGAGGTACGCCAGCGCCTTGGGCGCGATCAGCTTCGCCCCGGCCAGGTGCTCCTCCATCCCCGGCGCGAGGCTCTTCACCATCCCCGGCGCCAGCAGCGGCACGGCGAACGCCGCCGCGAGCGGGAGAAAGACGGCGCCGAAGATCGCGACCCCGCCGCCGAGCGCGACGGGCCACTGGTGGATCTTGCGCGGCCCCGGCTCGTCCACGAAGCCCTTCGACCGGGCGAGGGCCCGGACCAGGGGCGTCAGGGCGAGCGAGAAGAAGCAGGAGCCTGCACCCGCGGCAATGACGAGTTGGTCGAGGGTCACGCGGACAGGATACGTCCCGGGACGGAATCGTGGCGAATGGCTTTCACTCCCCGCCCTTCGCCGCGGTAGAGTCTTCTTCCCCTCACGACTCCCGGAGCGACCGATGCGCCGACCGCTCTTCCCGATCGCCCTCTGCTTTGCCCTCGCCGCCGCCGTCGCGGCCGATTCGGTCTGGCTGCAGGACAACGTCCACTACGACGGCAAGGTCCTCTCGGGCCCCGACGGCGACGTCATCCTGAACCCGTACAACTCCACGATGAAGGAGATGGTGTGGGGGCTGAAGCGCTTCGAGCGCGCGGACGTGACGAAGCTCGAGATCACGCCGGAGGATCCGCTGAGGACGTACTGGTTCAACGCGAGCGATCCCAACGCGAACCACCTGGAGCTGATGAAGTTCTGCCGCGCGAACGGCCTCGCGGTGGAGGCGCGGGAGGAGGCGCTGGAGGTGCTGGTGAAGGAGCCCGGGAACGCGGAGGCGCGGGCGGTGGTCGGGTCGGACGTGGACGCGGCGATCACGGCGAGCCCGCGGCACAACCCGGGGATCGACGAGGCGACGAAGGACTGGGACAAGCTCGGGCTCGGGGAGCGGCAGGTGCTGTACGAGAAGCTGAAAAAGGACTTCGGGCTGACGCTGCCGATCCAGTACTTCGACCGCGTCGCGCGTTCACGGAAACATGCCGCGGGGACGGTCACGGAGGACATCCACCTCACCTACAACTCGCAGCACGCGAGCGGCGTCTACACCGTCTGGCTCCCGAGGAACTACGACCCGCACCGCGCCTACCCGATGGTCCTCGCCCTGCACGGGACGTGGAACGGCCTCGGCGGGATCGGGGAAGGGCACACGTTCGTGAAGCACTTCACGTACGCGGAGACGAAGAAGTGGGACGTGATCGTCGTGGCGCCGACGGCGGATCCGCGGCCGTGGACGGCGAAGGGGGACACGTACGTGCTGTCGGTGATCGACGAGGCGTGCCTGCAGTACAACATCGACATGAACCGGATCTACGTCACCGGGCACTCGATGGGCGGCGGCGGGACGTGGCATTTCGGGACGAAGTACCCGGAGAAGTTCGCGGCGTTCGCGCCGGCGGCGGCGGCTGGGTCGGGGGACGAGCTGAACGCGGCCGCCCAGGGGACGGGGATGTACATCTATCACTCGAGCGACGACCCTTCGGCCTCGTGCAAGCGCGACCGGCTCGCGGCGCAGAACCTGCGCAAGGCCGACGCCGATTTCGTCTACACGGAGTGGACCGACCAGCAGCACGGCTGGCCGCAGGCGGTGATCGCGGACTCGTTCCTGTATTTCCGGCGGCACCACCGCATGAAGAAGGGGCCGTCGAAGCCCGAGCCGATCCACGGCACTCGCCCCAGCTTCGCGGAGCCGCTGTGGCCCGACGAAGCGCGGTATTTCCCTGCGCATCGCGCGGCGGGGCGCCCGTCGGAGCTCGAGGACCTGCTCGGGGACATCACGCTCGGCGGGACCGTCGCGAAAGCCGCCGCGGACCGGCTGCTCGAGCTCAAGGACCCGCGCGCCGTCAAGTCGCTCGTCGCGACGCTCGAGGACCTGCGCGACGACTGCTTCGAAGCGCGCCTGCAGGCCGCCCGCGCCCTCGGCGCCGTCCCGAGCGTCCGCGCCTCCTCCGCTCTGCTCCACGCGCTCTCCGACCCGTCCTACAAGGTTCGGCTCGCCGCCGCGGAGGCGCTCGCGACCGCCGCCGGTCCCGAAGAAGCCCCGTGGCTCGCGCTTGCCCTGCACAATTTTGGCCGCGAATTCGACCGCCTCGCCCAGAACTGGATCTGGGACGAGACCTGGGCGCAGCTTCATGCCCTCAACGCCGCCATCGTCTCCACGTTCGCCGCCTGGGGCGACCCCGTCGCCTGGGGCGCCGTCGACGGCATCTCCGTCCGCAAGATCCTGCTCACGGACGCCAAATCGGGAAGCGACAACATCGACCCCGAGCCGGTGCGCCGAGCGTCAGCGATCCGGATCCTGAAGGCGCTTCCCGGGCTGAAAGAGCCCGCGGCGAAGGAGCTGATCGAGCTGATCCGCAAGCGCTTCGACACACCCGAGGTGAAGGCGGCGGCGGACGAGGCGGAGAAACAGATCGGCGGGTAGCGCAGTTGCTTTCACGACTTCGCTTCCCGCCTGTAACCTCCCGCCCCATGGCTTCTGCTCTCGAATCGTTCGCGCACGAAATCTCGCAGTCCGAGCGCATCTTCATCGTCCGCGACAAGCGCGGCGTCCCCGCGCCGATCGCGCCGGGCGGGCGCCGGGCGCTTCCCGCGTGGTCGAGCCGGGCGCGGGTGGAGCGGATCATCGCGAAGGACGGGGAGTTCGCGGGGTTCGAGGCGGAGGAACTGCGGTGGGAGGACTTCCGCGACACGTGGATCCCGCGCTGCGAGAAGAACAACTGGCTGGTGGGGGTGAACTGGGCGGGGGAGGGGGCGATCGGGATCGACGTGGAGCCGGGCGAGGTGGTGACGGCGGTCGAGAACCAGTTCCAGGAGGAGCAGGCGCGGATGGTGCTGGAGACGTCGCGCCTCTGGCTGCGCGAGTTCACCAGCGGCGACCTCGACGCGCTCGCGGCGATCTACGGCGACCCCGCGACGTCGATGTGGCTCGGCGACGGCACGCCCCGGGACCGGGAGGCGACGAAGCGCGAGCTGGAGCGGTTCGACAAGCTCTACCGCGAGCGCGGCTACGGGCCGTGGGCGGTGATTCTCAAGGAGAACGGCGCGCTGGCCGGGCACTGCGGGCTGCAGGACCTCGAGGGAAGCAGCACGGCGGCGCTGACGTACGCGCTCGGCGCGGCGTGGCGCGGCAAGGGGTATGCAACGGAGGCCGCGCGCGCCGCGGTGCACTACGGGCTGGAGAAGCTCAAGCTCCCGAAGATCGTCGCGGTCGCGCAGCTCGCCAACGTCGAGTCGATTTCCGTGATGAAGAAAATCGGGATGCGGCTCGAGGGCGAAGAGACGCACTACGGCAAGACGGTCATGGTCTACGCGGCGTCCGGGAAGGCGCCCTGAGGGCCGTTTACCGCATCTCGCGGTACTGGACGCCTTTCGGGTCCGGGACCTCCGGGGGCTCCCACCACATCAGGATGCGGCCGGTCTCGCCGATTTGCTTCGTGAGAATCTCGAGCGTCCCGCAGCCGCGGTGCACCGTGTCGGGGCTGAAGGCGAAGACGTCTTTCGCGAGCGCTTCCACGTCCGGCGGGACCTTCGCGAACAGCAGCTCGAGCGACGCGGTCTCGGCGTGGAAGAGATCCAGCGGGGACAGCCGGCTCCATGCGTCCACCTTCGCCACGACGGCTTCCGTCCCCGGCCCGCCCTTCCCGCCGCCGCAGCGCGCGAGGCGCAGAATCGCAGCGGGGCCCTCGCCCGGGCCGACGACCACTTCCACGAAGCGCCGCTTTTCCTGGGCGCCGATCACGCGGGTCGTGCCGAGGAACGCGACGAGGCCGGCGGGGAGTTTCGCGCGGACGGTCTTGAGGAGCTTGAGCCCCTGGTCGTACGGCACGGCGACGGAGATGCCGGAGTCGTCGCGCGCGCGGCCGGAGTCCCACGAGAAGGAATCGACGGGGCCGAAGCGGGCGAGTTCGCAGAGGAGGTCCTTGGCGGCGGGGAGGGAGGGGTGCATGGGCCTCAGCTGTTGAGTTTCTTCGTGACCTTGCGGGGAAGCCAGCGCGGGGTGAGGCGGGGGAGGAAGGCGCCGAGGGAGTTCATGACGCCAGGGATGGCGACGACGGTGCCGCGGCGGAACGCGCGGTGCCCTTTCTTCGCGGCGCGCAGGGCCGTCATGGCGGCCGCGTTGAACGCCGGGGATTCCTTCATCCCCGCCCGCGCGACGAACTCGGTGAACGTCGGCCCCGGGCAGAGGCAGCTCGCGACGACGCCGGTGCCTTTCAGCTCCTCGGCGAGCCCCTCGGTCAGGAAGAGCACGTAAGCCTTGGTCGCGTAGTAGACGCTCATGTACGGCCCCGGCTGGAAAGCCGCGGTGCTCGCGACGTTGAGGATGCCGCCCTTCCGCCGCGCGACCATCCCGGGGAGAAACGCGCGCGTCAGCTCGGTCAGCGCGAGGACGTTCAGGCGGACCATC
The DNA here is from genome assembly GCA_964590435.1 of uncultured Planctomycetia bacterium. Lineage (GTDB taxonomy): Bacteria > Planctomycetota > MHYJ01 > WSZJ01 > WSZJ01 > WSZJ01. The sequence goes on along the minus strand of CAZPWT010000002.1, from coordinate 46,093 downwards.
TCCGATTGACGCACTGCGTCAATCTCGTGGAAGCGCCCCTGGATCCCGAACCCCGCGTTGTTCACGAGCACGTCCACCGTCACGCCGCGGTTCTTGAGCGACTCGCGGATCTCCTCCGCCGCGCCCGGCGCGGCGAGATCCTTCGCCACCACGCGCGCCTCGATCCCGTGCTTCGCCTTCAGCTCCTTCGCCAGCGCTTCCAGCCTCTCCCCGCGCCGAGCGACGAGGACGAGGTCCGAGCGGTCGGCCGCGAAGAGCCGGGCGAGCTCGAGGCCGATGCCGGAGGACGCGCCGGTGACGAGGACCGTCTCGGTGGGGGGCATCGGCGCGCTACTCGGCGATCTCGACGCGCACGAAGACGTCGATCTTCTGCGGTTCGCCGACGAAGAGGCGGGCGTGGTCGAGGACCTTGGCGGTCTTGTCCTTGAATTCGCACTGCCGCCCCTGCCGGACGACGAGCCCCTGGAGCCAGCAGGACTTCGGGTCGTCCTTGTCAGCGACGACGCACCAGGAGAACACGAGGCCCGACGTGACGCGGAGCGGGTGCGCGGCGCCCGTCACGCGGAGCCCGCCGGGGGCGACCACGAACGACGGCGCCTCGCCGCGCAGCCAGCGGCCCGCGCGGGCATCGGCGGAATTCTCCGGCGCGATCGCGACGTCCTTCGCCGCCGCGCGCAGCGGGATCTCCACGACGATCGCCTCGTCCCCGGTCCCCATCGACGCGCGGTCGATCGTCGAGAGCACCGTGTACACAGTCTGGTTCGTGCAGTAGTACGTCTCGGCCTGCAGCTCCGGCGCCGTCGCCACCACGAACGGCCCGAGCCACGATTGCCCCGCGCGGATCCGCGGCTTCGGCCGCATCAGCACCGCTTTCCACTTTTCCGGCTCGCCTTCGCACGTCGGCATCTCGCCCGGCTTCGGCGCCGCCTCCGCGAGCTTCGGGTCCACCGCCTCCACCGCCCGCCGGAACAGCCCCGCCACCTGCGCGTTGTGCTCGTCCACCTGCTTTTCCGTCAGCATCCCCGGCCAGCCCGCACCCAGCCCCTGGCTGTGCTCCATTGCGGTGGCGAGAAGCGCCTTCGTCGCGTACGGGGCGTCGGCCGGCATCCGGTCCATCGCCTCGCGCAGCCGCCAGGTCCAGACGGGCTGCGAAGCGCGGATCGCGTCCCACGCGCCGCCCCATTCGCCGCGGTGGACGGGAAGATCCGCGCCGCAGCGCTTCTCGACGTCCCGGAAGAACGCCTCCGGCCCGCCGAGCACGATCCGCGGCCCCTTCTTCGCGTCGTTCCACTGCTTCGCGAACCCCGGGAGTTTCTTCGCGCCGCCCGTGTCCCAGTTGTCGAACGCGTGCTGGACGATCGCGGCGCCGCGCGGCGAGGCGAGCGACTTCACCTTCGCGCTGATCCCCTTCTCCATCGTCTCGAGCGGCCCGGCCTTCGGGTCGAACTCCTTCGGGGCGAAGAAGCGCGCGCAGTCGGGATCGAACCCCCACTGCGTGTAGGCCGCGGTGTAGGCATCGTCGTCGACCCACACGAGGACGCGCTTCCCGGCGGGCGACTCCCACCAGAACGGGGTGCGTTCGAGTTCCTTCGGGAGCGGGGGAGAGAACGCGGTGTTCGCGCCGACGAGCAGGTATTTCACGCCGGCCGCGGCGCAGGCGTCGACGAGCGATTGCGGGAACATCGGGACGTCGTTGAGGACGGCGGCGACGGGGCGGACGCCGTAGTCGCGCTCGAAGGCGTCGAGGTGGAAGAAGAGCAGCCCGAGGTGCTCGGAGAACATCGCGGCGTGCGGGTTGCACCACGCGGCGCCGACCGAGATCCGGCCTTCCTTGAGCAGGGTTTTGAACGCGTCGAGCGCCTTCGCGTCGTCCCGGTGCGCCTCGCGCCACGCGTCCACCGTCCACGCGCTCTCCTCGAACCACCGGAACTCCGGGTCCGCCTGCGCCGCCGCGATCGCGTCGTCGAGCACCCGGATCCGCTTCGCCTTCACCCCGTCCGGCGTGTCCGTGAAGCCGATGTCGAGGTGCGACCCCGGCACGACGTGGATCGTCGCGACGTCCTCCGCGGCGGCGGATACGGCGAGGAGCAGGGACAGCGCGAGGAGGGGGAGCCGCATCGGTGGCATTGTAACGAGCGGCATCCGGCCCGCATTCCCTTCGGGCCCGCGCCGCTACTTCAGCCAGCCTCCCGCCACTCCCGCCGCCGCCAGGTCGCGGTTCATGTCGTTGAGCGAAGCGACGACGGCCTCGCGCCAGCGCCCTTCGCCGAATTTCGACTTCCAGGGGTCGCGCGTCCAGGCCATGGCGACGCTTCGGCCCGCGACGGCGATCACGCCGTCGCCTTTCGCGTCGGCTGCGGCGCGGACGCCGGCCGCGGTCCCGCCCTGCGCGCCGTAGCCCGGCACGAGGAAGACGGTGCGGGGCATCGCGGCGCGGATCTTCGCCGCCTGCTCGGGGTGCGTCGCGCCGACGACCGCGCCGACCGCGCTCCACGCCCCGGGCCCTTCCCCCCATTTCGCCACGGCCCGCGCTACGTGCAGGTACAGCGGCTCGCCGGCGACGTCGCGGTCCTGGAAGTCGCCGCTGCCGGGGTTCGAGGTCTTGACGAGGAAGAAGACGCCCGTTCCGCCGGCGCGCCCCGCGTCCACGAACGGCAGGCTCGAGTCCGCACCGAGCCAGGGCGCCGCCGTGATCGCGTCGCACTCCCAGGCCGCGCACCACTCCGCGTACGCCTTCGCCGTGTCCGTCACGTCGCAGCGCTTCACGTCCGCGATCGTCAGGAGCGAGTGGTGCCGCGCGTGGCGCAGCGTGTCGGCCAGCGCCTCCATCCCGGCGGGCCCGAGCCGCTCGTAGAACGCGGCGTTCGGTTTCACCGCGCAGCACTTCCCGGCGACTTCCTCGAGGAGCGCGCGGTTGAACGCCGCGATCGCTTCCGCAGGCTTTTTCCCGGCGAATTCGGCGGGAAGCTGGTCGGGGCGGGGGTCGAGGCCGACGACGGCGACGGATTTCGAGGAGCGGACGGCGGCGAGGAGGCGGTCGGGGAAGCTCATGGGGGGATGATAGGCGGAAGGGCAAAAAGCAAGGAACCAACTTCCGACCTCCAAGCCGGTTGCCTTACCTCCGCTTGCCGCGTCCCGCCATCGACCTGCTAGAATGCCGCGGTTAAACAGCGTGGAGCGCACCGTGGGCGACAGCCGTACTGAAACGATGTTCGGGGCGATCGCGGTCCAAATGGGCCTCGTGACCGTCGTTCAGGTCAACGAGTGCCTCACGATGCAGAAGGAACTGCAGTCGACCGGCGGGCCGATGCGGCGCCTGGGCGACCTGCTGGTCGAGGCGCGGCACCTCACCCGCGAACAGGCCGAACAGATTTTCCGCGCGCAGGGCGCCAAGGGCGGCCACACCCACATCCAGAATTACCGCATCCTCGCGCGGATCGGCCACGGCGCGATGGGAAGCGTCTTCAAGGCTCTGCAGGTGTCGATGGACCGGGTGGTGGCGCTGAAGGTGCTGGCGCCGAAGTACGGGCAGAACCAGAAGTTCGTGGAGCGGTTTTTCCGCGAGGCGCGTGCGGTGGCGAAGCTGAACCACCCGAACATCATCCAGGGGATCGACGTCGGCGAATCGAACGGGATCCACTATTTCGCGATGGAGTACGTGGACGGGCCGACGGTGGGGCAGTTGCTGCGCCGCGGCGGCGCGCTGGACGAGGCCCGCAGCGTGCAGGTGACGCTTCAGACGGCAAGGGCGCTGGAGCACGCGCAGAAGCACGGCCTCGTCCACCGCGACATCAAGCCCGACAACATCATGCTGACGCGCACGGGGCAGGCGAAGCTGTGCGACCTCGGGCTCGCGAAAGTGACGCGCGACGACTCGCCGGACCTGTCGGAAGTCGGCGTGTCGATGGGGACGCCGAACTACATCTCGCCGGAGCAGGCGCGCGGCGATGTCGACGTCGACATCCGCAGCGACATCTATTCGCTCGGCGCGACGTTCTTCCACATGATCACCGGCCAGGTCCCGTTCTTCAGCGAGTCCGCGGCCGTCGTGATCGCCCGCCACCTCAACGAGCCGCCGCGCCACCCCCGCGAACTCAACCCGATCATTTCCGAGCAGGCCGCGGCCGTCGCGCTGCGCATGCTCCAGAAGGACCGCACCCGCCGCTACCAGACACCCTCCGAGCTGGCCGCCGACCTCGAGCTGCTCCTCAATCCGCCGGCCTACCCGCCCGCGGCGCCGCCCCAGCCCGCCCAGCCCCAGCCGTCCCAGGCCCCCGCCGCGCGCTCCAGCAGCCTCATCAACCGCCCCAGCCAGAGCGGGCTGCGGAACAAGATGGCGAAGCGGCGGCATTTGCCGAGGGATTACTAGCCGCGGCAGGGGTGCCGGGCGACGGGGCCGACGGGGAAATGGCAACTTCAAGAAGGCGAACTTCAAGACTGCAACTTCAATGCGGCATGAGAGAGTTGATTGTCCAAACGCACCTCTCACCCTCCCATCTCGGAGAGCTCTTCCATGAAATTCACCCTCAACGGCAAGCCCCAGGACCTCGCGCTGCCCGACGAAATGCCCCTTCTCTGGGCGCTGCGCGACGTGATCGGCCTGACCGGGACGAAGTTCGGGTGCGGGATGGGGGTGTGCGGGTCGTGCATGGTGCACGTGGACGGGAAGCCGGTGAAGTCGTGCGCGACGCGGTCGGCGGACGTGGCGGGGAAGTCGGTGACGACGATCGAAGGGCTGGCCGCGGGGGACAGCCCGGTGATCCGCGCGTGGACGGAGCTCGACGTGGCGCAGTGCGGCTGGTGCCAGCCGGGGCAGATCATGTCGGCCGCGGCGCTCGTCGCGGCGAACGCGGAGCCGAAGGACGCGGACATCGACGCGGCGATGAACGGGAACCTGTGCCGGTGCGGGACGTATCAGCGCATCCGGGGGGCTGTGAAGCGCGCGGCCGAGCTGGCGAGGGGGAAATAACATGGGCGCGAAAACGGCGATGACGCGGCGCGATTTCCTCGCGACGACGGCGGCGGCGGCGGGCGGGCTGGTGATCGGTTTCTGGCTGCCGGGGGGCGGGAAGCGGGCGTTCGCGGGGCCACCCGAGGCGGGGCCGGCGGCGCTGAACGCGTTCCTGCGGATCGCGCCGGACAACTCGGTGACGGTGCTGCTCAAGCACGTCGAGATGGGGCAGGGCGTCGCGACGTCGCTGCCGATGGTGATCGCGGAGGAGCTCGACTGCGACTGGAGCAAGGTGAAGAGCGAGCACGCGCCGGCCGGGGCGGAGTATGCCCACACGGCGTTCGGGATGCAGATGACGGGCGGCTCGACGTCCACGTGGGAGTCGTTCGGGCAGCTGCGCCAGGCCGGGGCGACGGCGCGGGCGATGCTCATCGAGGCGGCGGCGCAGAAGTGGGGCGTCGCGGCGGCGGACTGCCGCACGGAGAACGGCGCGGTGATCTCGGGCGACCGCAAGGCGACCTACGGCGAACTCGCCGAGGCCGCTTCCAAACTCAAGGCCCCCGGGAAGGTCGCGCTCAAGGACGCGAAGGACTGGAAGCTGATCGGGAAGCCGGTGAAGCGGCTCGACACGCCGGCCAAGGTCACGGGGCAGGCGATCTACGGGATGGACGTGCGCCGGCCGGGGATGGCGTACGCTGCGATTTCGCGGCCGCCGTTCGGGGCGAAACTGAAGTCGTTCGACGGGACGCAGGCGCGGAAAGTGGCGGGGGTGCTCGACGTCTACCGGCTCACGAACAGCGTCGCCGTGGTGGCGAAGACGACATGGGCGGCGCGCACGGCGGCAGGCCAGCTCGAGATCCAGTGGGAGCGCGGCGAGGGCGCTTCGCTGTCGACGCCTGCGATGAAGGACGAGTACCGAAAGCTGGCCCGGACGAAGGGGGCGACTGCGGCGAAGAAGGGGGATGCGGAGGCGGCGTTGGGGAGCGGGGTGATCGAGGCGGAGTACGACATGCCGTTCCAGGCTCACGCTTCCATGGAGACCCTGAACTGCACCGTCGAGCGCGGCGAGGACAGCGCAGACATCTGGACCGGGACGCAGATGCCGATGGGGGACGCGGCAGCGGCGGCCAAGGTGCTGGGGCTGAAGCCGGAGCAGGTACGGATCCACACGCCGTACATCGGCGGAGGGTTCGGGCGGCGCGCGAGCCCGACGTCGGATTTCGTAGTGGAGGCGTGCGAGGTGGCGATGTCGTGGAAGTCGCCGGTGCAGGTGGTGTGGTCGCGCGAGGACGACCTCCGAGGGGGGTTCTACCGGCCGATGTGGCTGAGCCGGATGCGGGCGAAGCTCGGCGCGGGCGGGAAGCCGGCCGCGTGGGCGCACACGCTCGTCGGGCAGTCGATCATGGCGGGGACGCCGTTCGAGGGGATGATGGTGAAGGATGGCGTGGACGGGACGTCGGTCGAGGGCGCCGCCAACAGCCCGTACCTGACGTCGGTCCCGGACTACTCCGTCGAGTTGCACTCGCCGAAGTCGCCGATCACGACACTGTGGTGGCGTTCCGTCGGCCATTCGCACACCGGATTCGCCGTCGAGAGTTTCATCGACGAGCTCGCGGCCGCCGCCAAGCAGGACCCGGTCGAGTACCGCCGCGCCCTTCTCGCCGAGCACCCGCGCCACCTGCGCGTCCTGAATCTCGCGACCGAGAAATTCGGCTGGGGGAAGGAATTGCCCAAGGGCCGCGCCGCCGGCGTCGCCGTCCACGAATCCTTCGGCTCCTTCGTCTGCCACGTCGCCGAAGTCTCCGTCGAGAGAAACCAGATCCGCGTGCACCGCGTGGTCTCCGCGATCGACTGCGGCCCCGTCGTCAACCCCGACACCATCGAGGCCCAGATCCAGTCCGGCATCGTCTACGGCCTCACCGCCGCGCTGAAGGGCGAGATCACGTTCGCCGCGGGCGCTGTCGAGCAGTCGAACTTCCACGACTACCCGCTTCTGCGCCTCGCCGACATGCCCGCCGTCGAGGTCCACATCGCCGACTCGAAGGACCCGATGGGCGGCGTCGGCGAACCCGGCGTCCCGCCGATCGCGCCCGCCGTGGCCAACGCGGTGTTCGCGCTGACGGGGAAGAGGCTGCGGTCGCTGCCGCTGCGGCTGTAGAAGACAGATTTCTGATGTTTCCTGGATGATCGGCGGGGTCAACGTTCAGACCGGTATTTCTGTCGATAGGAAGAGGTACAATCCCTCCTCAGAAGGCACACGCCGCAATGACAAGCCACCGAATCTATCTCCGCGGCCCGGGTACTCGAGGTGTTCGGGTATCCGCCGGGCTCCTCAAAGACTTCATGGTCTTTCTCGTCCATGGAGCCCAGGAGGCGGTGCGCCTGCGCGTCGACGGGAGAAGCCGGGCGCCGGGGAAGGCGGCGGGTTGGATCGAACGCGCTGCGGATTTCGATGTCGTCGGTTTCGAGGCCGGTTCGACTCAGGTCGTGGTGGAAGCGCGGTCGCTGGCCGAATCCGCGCCCGATGTGTTCGGTCAGAACAACATGTTCCAGTTCGTGGATGCCCGGCGCACGGGGATCGACCTGCTGGCCGAAAGCCTCGAGGAGGCGCTCGAGGGCCGCGAAGACAGTGAGCTTTTCGACGACGGACTCATTGCGCGCTTCGAGGACCTGGAGTCTGTGATGTCCCGGGGAATTGAGAGCATCTCCTTTCAGGGTTCGCACCCGTTCCGGGTCGTGGAGGAGGCGCTCGCCAGCCTGGGGAAACTCAAACGTGCGATTCCTCCGGAGCAGAGAGTGATCGTGGCCGGCAAGCTGGACGAGTTGAAGCACAGCGAGCGAATGTTCATGCTCAACCTTGAGGACGGCACGAATCTGCGGGGCGTCGTCTCCAGCCCCGAAGTGGATCTCGGCGAGCTCGGAAAACTCTGGGGCCGTCAAGTCCGCATCGAGGGGATCGCGAAATTCCGCCCTTCGGGACGCGTCCTTCGCGTCGAGGCCGACCGAATCGTCGGTGTGTCCGGCAACATCTCCGTGTGGTCGCACGCGCCGAAGCCTGTCTTCGCGGCACTCGATGACCGGGCGCTTCGTGTCCCTCAAGGCCCGAAGTCCGGTGTTTCCGCAATTTTTGGCCAATGGCCGGGCGATGAGAGCGAAGAGGACTTTCAGGAAGCTCTTCGCAAGATCTCGTGAGCGCACCACAACTCCTGCTGCTCGACACAACGGTGATTCTGCACTTGATTCGCGGGAACGAAACCGCCAAGCGAATGGACGCCGGCCTCAATCTCCGGGCCCGGCCGGACAAGCCGTTGATTTCGGCGGTCACTATCGGCGAGGCGAGGGCATTCGGACGCTATCGCGGCTGGGGTGAGCCGAAGATGGACCGGCTCGAGTCCCAGTTGCGCGAACTTGTCGTCATCGACATCAACAACGCCACGATCCTGAACCGATATGCGGAAATCCACTCGTATTCCGTCAAGTCAGGGATCGCCTGCAGCGACAACGACGTGTGGATCGCCGCCTGCGCTTCAGCGACCGGCGCGATTCTCGTCACCAACGACAAGGACTTCGACGCCTGGGATCCGAAGTTCCTGACGAGAATGTACTTTCAACCGTAGGGTCGATCGCGTCGCGGGACGACGGGAGGCGAGAGCGTAAGGACCATGCAGGCGGACGACCGGAAGATTGCCCCGCACGACACCCTCGAGGGCCAGCTGCAGCGTGGCCGCGGGGAAGGCTTTCTACGCGCGCTGAACGCTCCCCGGGTGGAAGTACATGAACTCCTGGTCCGCTGCATCACGCACGACCCCCGGTGGGATGGGCAACTCGAGTCTCGCGACGACTACTACGCTCAGCTTGCGCTCAGAACGCAGATGGACCTGGGAGCGCTGGCGACGCACCTGAGGTCCAATGACGACACGGAGTCGGGCGGATGCAACACGCAGCTCACGATCGGGACTCTCGGGGCGCTCTTGAGACGCGGCCGACGTGACGCAGCCGAACTGCTCAGGGCGTATGTCGGGTACGGTTACTGGTGGGACGACGCGATTAGCGAACTGCTTCAGAACGGCACTCCCGAGGACCGCGTTGGACTGGAAGAGGCCGTGTTGGCGCGGTTTCCGGACGACGATGCGCTCCTCGAGCAAGTCAGTAGACCCTCCTCCCAATCCTGGAAGGCAATCGCTCAGCCTCGGTCGCGGTTGACCAAGGCTATCGAGTATCGGGCGAACTCCGAGGCGAATTCACACAGGGGCGGTGAAGTGGCTGGCGGGAGTTCAGATCGCGCCAACTACACCGCGATGTCGACTCTCGACCTGATTCGACAGGCAAACCAGCGTAACTGGCAGCGAATCTCCAACGTGCTGGGTCGGCGAAGCAAGCCCGACGATATCGAATTGCTGCTTGAAGGGGCCTTGAGCCCCGAGCGACCGGTCAGCGCCACCTGTCTTGAGGCGTTAGGATTGAGACGCGAGCCGCGGCTGCTTGAAATTGTCGATCGGTTGCTGACCGAGAGCACTCCTCACTGGCCGCGAAGAGTGGCGATGAAGGCGCTCGCCAGCCTGCCGGCTGCCACAGTTCTTCCGATCGCACGGAGGTGGTTCTACGAAAAGGAATGGCCACTGAGCAGGGCGGCCGAGGGGATTTTCGAGGCACATGCGACGGCTGCGGACGTCCCGATGCTTCGCAGCGCAATTCCGGGCGCGGAAAGCGCCGAGGATTACTACCGCCTGTGCGGAATCGTCGAGGCATTGTCGCTTCGGACGGATTGTGGCCCATTTCCGGAGTTGGAAAGCGTTTTCAGGACTGCTTCGTACTCCTATTGCCGGATCCGCGTTGTAGAGGTCCTGGCGAAACTGGGAGCGGGGTTCGCCGGCGGTTACGCACGCGAGTGTCTCTGGGATTGCGAGGACCAGATCAGAACGATTGCAGTTGCGACCGTGGACCTCGCGAGTCCAGGCGCTCGAGATCGAATCCTGGAGATTTCCAGCGACATCTGCCCCAGTCCGTTCGACGACTCTATCGCCGCCGCCAAGGTTCGCCTCCAGTAAGGTCCGCGAACCGGCTCAGGCCTTCTTCCTTGCCACGTGCAGGCACACCCCGCCCACCAGCTTGGGGCTCGTGACCAGCACTTCCAGCCCGCACTCCTCCATCGCCTTGCTCAGTTCCTGGAGGGTGACGAACTTGGCGATGGAGCGGGAGATGTAGCCGTAGACGGCGCCCTCGCCGTGCATCCACCAGCCGGCGATGTTGCCGGTGATGGTGAGGTAGGTGAGGTACATGAAGCGCCACAGGCCGTTGCGGGGGCGGGCGAAGTCGAGGTTGGCGAGGATGCCGCCGGGCTTGAGGACGCGGGCGATCTGGCGGAGGGCGGCCTTGAAGTCGGGGACGTTGCGGAGGCCGTAGCCGATGGTGACGAGGTCGACGGAGTTGTCGGGGAGGTCGATCGCGGTCATATCGCCGACCTGGAAGGAGACGTTTTTCACGCCGGACTTCTCGACGCGCCCCTTGGCGATCTTGACCATCTCGGGGGAGATGTCGATGCCGGTTTCGCGCCCCTGGGGGACGAGCTGGGAGACGGCGAACGACAGGTCGCCGGTGCCGCTGGCGAGGTCGATGCAGTTGGCGTCGGGCTTGACCTTGTCCTTCACGTGGCCGAGGAGTTCCTTCTTCCAGGCCGAATCCATCCCGAACGAGAACGCCCGAGTGAACCAGTCGTACTTGGGGGCGATGATGTCGAACATCGTCGTGACGTACTGCTGTTTCTTCGAGGGGTCGTTGAGGTGCTCCTCGAGGTCCATGTGGCGGAGAGTCGGGGTTTCGGTGGGGGTGGTCATGGGGAGATGATAAACGGGATTAACGGAAGGGGAGAGGGAAAGTCCGGGTTGGGGCTGGGGTGGGCTCGGGCAGGGGCGGAGGCTGGGGCGCACGGATGGGCAGGGGCAAGGGCTGCGTGATCGGGAAAGGGTGACCCATTCCTCGCCCCTCACCCCGATCCCTGTCCCGTCCTTGCGCCCAAGCCCCCGCCCCATCCCCATCCCACCCCAGCCCCAACCCGCCCGTACCCCTTCCCCTGCCGTTTTCACTTCTCCCGAACATCCGCCCTCCCCCCGGCGTCTATACTGTTATCGCCTCTCACCATCGGAGCCCTCGCATGCGCCTGCTCGCCACCCTCGCCGCTTCCACGTTCCTCGTCCTCCGCCTGTTCGCCGAGGACGCGGCGCCGCCTGACCCGAAGGAGGAAAAGAAGGGGGCCAAGGAGCGCGCCGAGGCGCTGGCTCTCCTCAACCAGGGGAAAATCGAGGAAGCCAAGGAAGCGCTGAAGGCGCACATCAAGGCGAACACGGAGGACTTCGACGCGCGGCTGATCCTGGGGCGGATCCACGCGACGCTGGGCGAGCCGAAGTCGGCCGAGGAACAGTTCCGCAAGATCATCGAGAACAGCGAGCCGGCGATCGAGGCGAAGGGGCGGCTGGCGGAGCTGATGGCGGCGTCGGGGCGGTACGAGGAGGGCGTGAAACTCGCGAAGGAGACGCTGGAGAAGGACTCGACGGCGCTGAACGCCCGCGTGGCGCTCGGGGCGATCCAGCTGGAGACGGGGAAGGGCGACGACGCGGAGAAGACGCTCGAGTGGTTCATCGAGTACATGGGCAAGGCGACGAAGCTGACGGGGATGCAGAAGTTCACGATCGCGCGCGGGCTGTGGATGCTGGCGCTGCGGCGCGGCGACAAGGAGCTCATCCACACGGTGGTGGACGGCGGGAACCTCCTCAACGAGGCGCTTGACGCGGAGGACTCCCCGGACGACGAGATCCTGGCGTTCTGGGGCCACTGCTACATGGACAAGTACCAGGGCGTCTACGCGAAGCACTCGTTCGAGGACGCGCTCAAGGCGAACCCGAAATGCGCCTCGGCGATCTACGGGATGGCGCGCGTGCAGGCCGAGGCGGGCGCGGCGCCGCGGGCGCTGCAGGCCGTCGAGCAGGCCCTGCAGATCAACGCCAAGCTGTTCGACGCCCTGATCTTCAAGGCCCAGCTCCAGGGGCAGATGCAGCAGGCCGACGCTTCCGACGCGACGCTCAAGCAGGCGCTCAAGCTGAACCCGAAGTCGGTCCAGGCGCTGGCGATCCGCGCGGCGAATTTCGAGCTCGCGGGGAAGAAGGACGAGCGTGCGAAGGTCGAGGAGGAGATCAAGGCGATCAACCCGAATTGCGGCCTCGGGTACTACCTGATCGGGTCCTCGCTCGGGAACAAGATGCTGTTCGACGAAGCGCAGGTCTACCTCAAGAAAGCCGTCGAGGCCGACCCCAAGCTCTGGGACGCCTTCACCGAGATCGGCATGAACGCCCTTCGCCTCGGCGACGAGGTCACCGCTCTCAAGTACCTGACCGAGGCCTACGAGCGCGACCCGTTCAACATCCGCCTCGTCAACACCATGACGTTGATGGACGCCTTCCCCAAGGACTTCGTCGTCGTCGAGACCAAGCACTTCCGCATCCGCATGCACAAGAAGGAAGTCGACATCATCGGGCCGTACGTGTGCGACCTGCACGAGCGGTGCTGGGACGAGCTGGCGAAGCGGTACGGGTTCGAGCCGCAGGTGCCGATCGTGTCGGACATGTACCCGAACCATAACGACTTCAGCGTGCGCACCGTCGGCACGAGCGGACTCGGCGCGCTCGGCGCCTGCTTCGGCAAGATGGTGACGCTGCTCTCGCCGCGCGCGAAGGAAGTCATGGGCAAGTTCAACTGGGGCTCCGTCGTGTGGCACGAGCTCGGCCACGTGTGGGCGCTTCAGATCTCGAAAAACCGCACGCCGCGGTGGTTCACGGAAGGGCTCTCGACGTACGAGGAAGGCCAGGGGTACCCGGGGTGGGACCGCGAGACGGAGAACGAGATCTTCCAGGCATACCACGCCAACAAGCTGATGAAGATCAACCAGCTGGCGAACGCGGGGGACCTCCTGAACCTCTACATCTACGGGTCGGTGATCCACACGTTCATCGTGGAGAAGTTCGGGTGGAAGCAGCCGGAGATGCTGCGGATGTACGGCGAGGGCAAGGACACGCCGGCGGTGTGGCAGGCGGCGCTGGGCGTGACGCCCGACCAGTTCGACGAGCAGATCCGCAAGTGGATCGGCGAGGTCTGGCTCAAGCGCGCCGCGCTGCGGGTGCCGTTCCGCGCGACGGAGGCGGAGGCGAAGCGCCTGCAGGCGGCGATCGAGGCGGACCCGATGGACGCGGAGTCGATGGGGAAACTCGCGCGGATCCTGGACGAAGTCGGGCAGAAGGCCGACGCGGAGATGCTCGCAAAGAAGGCGCTGAAGATCGACGAGGAGAACGTCGACGCGCTGATCGTGATCGCGAAATCGATGGGGACACCCGAAAAGCGGCGCTTCGACAAGGCCGCCGAGCTCCTGAAGAAGGCGATCGACGCGGGGTCGGTGGATTACGGGACGCGTCTCCAGTACGCGCTGATGCTGTGCAAGGCGGAGAAGTGGGACGACGCGGTGACGGCGCTGGAGGCGGCAAAGGCGGTCTTCCCGCGGTACATCGGGCCGGACAACCCGTACGCGAAGCTGATCGAGATTTACGACGCGAAGGGGGACGAGGACGGGAAGCTGAAGCAGATGGAGCAGCTCCTGGCGATCGACCACGACACGTTCAAGCTGCGGATGGACGCGGCGGAGATCTACAACAAGCGCGGGGAGCGTGCGAAGCTGGAGAAGGCGCTGGAGAGCGCGCTGTACATCGGCGTGTTCGACACGAAGCTGCACGCGTGGCTGGGGCGGGCCTACCGGGACGACGAGAAATGGGAGAAAGCGGCGCACGAGTTCAAGTGCTGCGTGGTGCTGCTGGACGAGGCCGAGAAGTCGGCCCCCGGCAAATGGGGGAAGAAGATCGGCGAGTTCCAGGCCGAGCAGGCGCAGTGCCTGATGAAGCTCGGCAAGCTGGAGGACGCCCGGAACCTCGCCAAGTCGGCGATCCTGGCCGACCCCGAGAACGCCCTCGGCCGCCGGCTCCTCGAGGAACTGAACAAGTAGTTTGTCCGGGGCCCTCCGCCCCGATAAACTGGGGTGCTGGACGGGGGGGGAAACAAGGACAGGAGCTGACTTGGGCCGCGCGATCGATTACTGCACCGTATGCGGGGACATGGTCCCCGTGGCCGACCTCGAGAAGGGCAAGGCGGTCGAGGTCGCGGGGAAGGTGTATTGCGGCAAGGACCGCGCCCAGGCCCCGGCCGTCGCGGCGGCGCCCGCAGGCGCGCGCAAGCGCACCGGCGCGACCGGCACGTTCCAGGCGATCCGCCCCGCCGGCCCCGGCACCGGCACGGGCCGCATCCCGAACGTCGGTAGCGGCTCCCAGCGCCTTCCCCAGGCCGGCCCCGCCACCCAGCGCCTCGCCCACGTCCACGCCGACGAGGCCCCCGCCGACGGCAAGAGCAAGGCCCCCCTCATCGCCGGCGCCATCGCCGGCGTCATCCTCATCGCCGCCATCGCCCTCTTCGCCATGCAGAGTTCGGCCGATAACGCGGCGAAAGCCGCCGACCAGAAGCGCAAGGATGCCGCCAAGGCGGCCTTCGAACAGGTCATCAGCTTCCGCCAGGCCAACCCCGAGGACGCCGACGGCCTTCTCAAGCTCATCGACGAGGCCATCCCCAAGTGCAAGAACTCCGACTACTCCGGGAAACTGGCCGCGGAACGCGACGACGCCATCAAGCTCAAGGAACTCCTCGAAATCCGCAGGAAGCGCCAGGGGAAGATCGACTCCCTTCGCTCGGCCGTGAACCAGTCGAAGGACCTGGAGCCCGTGCTCACCGAAATCGAAGGCTTCATCAAGGAAATGGAACTCGCCGGCGACACGACCTTTGCCGGCCAGGGGAAGGCGCTTCTCAAGCAGGCCAAGGAGAAGCGGATCCTCAACGCCATCGAGGACGCCAAGTCGTTCGAGGTGCAGAATCCCGAGAAGTACCTGGAGGCGCTGGACAAGTGGGCGGCGATCCAGATGTTGTGCGAATCGGGGTACGAGAACTACCAGAAGCAGGCGCAGGACAAGATGGTCGAGATCAAGGCCCGGCGCGAGGAGGCGGCGCGCAAGGACTGGGAGCCGCTGAAAGGCAGTGTGGAAGGGCTTCGCAAGCAGAAGCGCTGGGAAGAGTGCCAGCGGGCGATCAAGGATTTCACGGACAAGTGGAAAGGCTGCGTGGTGATCGAGGAGGCCACGAAGCTGGCCTGGGACATCGACACCGAGTCGAGGAAGGCGAGCACGCCCGGCCCCGAGGTCAAGCCCGACCCCGCCAAGATCCCGCCCAAGGACTGGGTCACGCTCTTCGACGACAAGACCGCGGGCGACTGGCAGATCGGCGGGGCGAAGATGAAGTGGGAGAAGCGCAGCGGCGCGATGGTCGGGGAGAACACGACGAGCGCGGAGGACGCGAAGAAGGACGCGCAGAACAACGGCATCGGCTTCTGGTACTCGACGAAGCACTACGCCGGGTTCGAGGTCGAGATGGACGTGACGCTCGTGAAGGGCGAAGTCCTGTTCCTGGTCGGGATCAACGGCGAGGCGGGGCAGCCCGCGGCGGTCGCGATGAAGTCGGCCGCGAGCGGGGCCGGGGCGCAGGCGGTGCTCGAGGCGGGGAAGCCGTTCAAGGTGACGGTGCAGGTGCGCGCCGACTCGATCGCGATGAGCGGCGCGGGGATCCAGGGCGGCAACTGGAAATACGCGAGGTCCGGCGACGGCAAGGACCACGGGGCCGGGCAGTTCGGGTTCGCGGTCAACCCGCAGGCCGAGCTCCAGATCCGCAGCGTGAAGATCCGCGCGATCCCTTAAGACGGGCCGGGCCCCCGCGGTGCTATACTCCCCGTCAGGATGGGATTCGCCACCGTTTACTGCGACAAGTGCGGCGCCCAGATTCTGGGCGGCGAACTTGAAAAGGGAACCGCCGCTGCGCGCGGCGACAAGTACTTCTGTCCCGAGTGCGCGCCGTCACTTCCCCCCGTCGCGCCCGGCTCCCAGGGCGACCGCAAGGGCTCGACCAAGTTCCGCAAGCCGTCGGAGTCCGGCCGGAACACGGACATCATCCGCAACCTCCAGTCCATGGGCGGCGGCCGCGGCAACACCGTGCGCGTCCAGGCCGTCACGCCCGAGGCCGGCGGGCTCGGGACCGGCGCCAAGGTCGGCATCTCCATCGTCGGCCTCGCCATCCTCGTCCTCGTCGGCGTCATCGTCAGCCAGTCCGGCAGCGGCGGCGGAGGAAGCGGCCCCGGCGGGGGAAAGCCCGACACCACGAAGGCCAAGGCGGCCTGCGAGGCGGCCGAAGCCCTTCGAGGCTCCGCCAACCCCCGCGCCTGGGTCGAGGCGGCGCAGAAAGCCAAGCGCGAGGCCGCGGGGACCGAGTTCGCGGACAAGGCGGCGGAGCTGGTGAAGGAAGCGCAGGTCGCGCTGGAGGCGCAGGAGAAGGCCGAGGCGCTGCAGGCCGAGGGCCGGAGGCTGGCGACGGACGCCCGGGCGGCCGAGGATCCCTTCACGTACGACGGGGCGTTCCGCGACCTTTCCGCGAGGGCGAAGCGCGACGCGCCGACGCTCGTCGACCAGATCGAGGGGTGGTGGCGCGAAATCGCCCAGAGCGCGCTTCTCAAGATGCTCAACAAGATCGACGTCTCGATGGCCACGACGCCGGCGGGGTATCGCCGGGTGAAGGATGATCTGGACGTGGTGGCGTCGAAGGCGGCGTCGGCGGGGCCTGCGGGGAAGTCGGCGGCGGAGCAGGTGGCGAAGAAGCTGAAGGAGGCGCTCGAGAAGTTCAACGCGGGAGCGGAGCCGGCGCTGGCGGATCTGGAGAAGCGCGTGACGCAGATGCTGGACGACATGATGCTGGACGAGGCGGACCGGGCGATCGCGGGGTTCGTGACGGATTACGCGGGGTCGGCGGTGGCGGAGAAGGCGGCGCTGTTGAAGGAGAAGGTGGCGGCGCGCCGGAAGGAGCTCGCGAACGCCCCGTGGATCGAGCCGGTGGAGGCGGACTGGCAGAGCGAGCCGGGCGACGCGAAGATCACGTTCGATGGAAAAGAGATCCGGTTCTCATGCGATGGGCCTGCCGGGCAGTCCCCGGAGACGGATCCCGACAAGTCGCGGCGGATCGTGCTGAAGAAGGCGGACTCGAACTGGAAGGACTACGACCTGGAATTCGAGGTATTCATCGAGGAGCACGGCGGGACGCTGGTGGTGCGCGGCGGCGGGAACAATGCGACCGCCCACCTGCTGAACTTCCTGCCGGTGAACGCCGCGGGGCAGGGGCTGCCGAAGAACCAGTGGTTCAAGCTGACGACGAAGTGCATCGGAACGAAGCTGAAGATCGCCGTCGGGAACAACGCTCTCCAGGAATTCCCGACGACGTCCACGAGCGGGACCGTGATGTTCATCGGGTACAAGGGGTCGAAGTTCAGGATCCGGAACCTGCGGATCCGGAGGCTGCGTTGAGCGTGCGCCGGGCGGCGGTGGCGGTCCTGGCGGCGGTCCTGGCCGGGTGCGTCGAGCGCGAAATCCACGTCGAGAGCGAGCCGCCGGGCGCGGAGGTCTGGATCGACGGGCGCCACGCCGGGACGACACCGCTCAAGGAGCCCTTCACGTTCTACGGCGCGCGCGGCCTGGAACTCCGGCGCTCCGGCCACGTGCCGGTGCGGCAGACGCTGAAGGTGAGCGCGCCGTGGTACCAGATCATCCCGCTCGACTTTTTTTTCGAGCACCTGTGGCCGGGGACGCTTCGCGACGTGCACGAAGTGAAGATCGTGATGGAGCCGGCGCAGGAGATGGACCCGGCGTCGCTGATCGAGAAGGCGAAGCTGTGGCGCGCGGACGCGGAGAAGACGCCGGCGAAATAGCGGCGTTCGCCTCAAGAAAGCGCGTGCGGAAATCCGATAAATAACCGGATGTTCACCCCCGCTACGCCCGAGCTGCCCGGCCTTCGCGTCCTCGTCATGGGACTCGGGCTGTTCGGCGGCGGCGTCGGCGCGGCGCGGTTCCTGGCGAAGGCCGGCGCGCACGTCACGGTGACCGACCTCAAGACCGCCGCGCAGCTCGACGAATCGGTGCGCGCGCTGGCCGGCCTGCCGATCACGTTCCACCTCGGCGGCCACGACGAACGCGACCTCGACGGGTGCGGCCTCGTGCTCATCTCCCCGGCCGTGCCCCATGACAACCCCTTCCTGCGCGAGGCCGTGAAGCGCGGGATCCCGGTCGAGACGGAGCTGAACCTGTTCGTGAAGCTGTGCCGCGCGCCGATCCTGGGGATCACGGGGTCGAACGGCAAGACGACGACGACGGCGCTCGTCGAGGCCGCGACGCGCCGCATGGGCGGGCCGACGTGGCTGCCGACGCCCCCGGGGTGTTTTGACCGGCCGCGCAACGTCTGGGTCGGCGGCAACATCGGCCGCTCGCTCCTCCCGCACCTCCCGGAGATCGGCACGAACGACGCCGTCGTCCTCGAGATCTCCTCCTTCCAGCTCGAGAACCTCGCCGCCATCGGCCGCTTCCCGGCCGCCGGCCTCGTCACCAACCTGCAGCCCAACCACCTCGACCGCCACGGCACGATGGAGGCCTACGGCGAGGCGAAGAAGAACGCGCTCCGCGGCCCCGGCGCGGTCGGGATCGTGAACGCGGACTGCCCGGTGGTGGGGAAGTGGTCCTCGATCGCGAAGAACTCGCTGACGTTCGGGCGGAAGGCGCCGGTCGTGCGCGGCGCGTGCCTGAGCGGCGGCTGGATCTCGATCGCGGAGAACGGCGACGCGCACCCGATCCTCCCGGCGCGCACGCTGCAGATCCCGGGGCTGTTCAACGTCGAAAACGCCCTCGCCGCCGCCTGCGCTTCGTGGGTCCTCGGCGCCACCAAGGACGGCATCGCCGACGCCTTCGCCGAGTTCCGCGGCGTCGAGCACCGCCTCGAGTCGTTCGGGACGTGGGGCGGCGTGACCTGGATCAACGACTCGATCGCGACCAACCCCGATTCCACGCTCGCAGCCCTTCGCACCCTGTCGCAGCCGCTCGTCCTGATCCTGGGCGGGCACGACAAGGGCCTCCCGTTCGATGACCTCGCCCGCGCGGTATCCCCACGGTGCCGCGCGGTCGTCCTCCTGGGCGCCGCCAGCGACAAGATCGGCCGGGCGCTCGAATCCGCCGGTTGTTCCGTCCCTGTCGATCGCGCCCGCGACCTCCGCGAGGCGGTCTCCCTGTCCGCCGCCCGTGCCCGCTCCGGCGATGCCGTGCTGCTGAGTCCCGCTTGCGCGAGCTTTGACCAGTTCCGCAACTTCGAGGACCGCGGCAAGCAGTTCAAGCATTTCGCGCAGGAAGCGACGGCCGGGCGAGCGGAGGTGGAGGAGATGATGGCGAGCGCGCCTAGAACGGCGACGGCGTAACGGCAACGGCTAGTTGCGGGTTGCGAGTTGCGGGTTGCGAGGGCGTGCGCACGCCAGCCTTCCGGCTCGCTGCGCGCGGTGGGTGCGGTCGGGTGTAAACTGACCCCATGGACCTCGACCAGACCCTCTGCTACTGCTTCCACATCCCCAAGCGCAAGGTCGTCAACTTCACGCGCCAGCGGCGGCCGAAGCGCGCTTCGCAGCTCTCCGAGTGCTTTGGCGCCGGCACGGGGTGCGGCTGGTGCGTGCCGCTGCTGATCCGGATCCACCAGGAGATCGTGGGGGACGCGGCGGTGGAGGCGGAGGACGTGACGGCGGAGCAGTACGAGGCGATGCGGGCGCGGTATCGGGCGGACGTGGCGAGCGGCGCGCGGAAGAAGAACGAGTACGGGGACGGCGGGGCGAAGGCGACGCCGTAGCGCGGCTCGCTTCACAGCGGGACGGCGAACTCCGCGCTCAGGTAGCGGGTGGGTCTGGAACGGATGCCGCCGTTCACGGTCGTGTACAGGATGCCGGCGAAGCGGTGCGGGCGGGGCGGCAGGTCGCGCGGGCCCCGGAAAATTGCCATCAGGCATCCGGAAGCCGCGTCCGCGCCCTCGGCATGCACGAGAAAGAGTCGGGCGCACTTTCGAAGCGGGATCAGGCTTGGCATGCAGGTTTCCGGATCGTTGGACGGGACGCTCACATCGCCCGCCACGCCCGATGGGTGGGGATGTGGCGTAGCGATTCCGGTGACGATGGCCATCTTCCCATCCGGGACGGGAGCCCACGGCCGGGGCCGAACGCGCCGGGGGGCGTGCTTCCCGAGACGGCGCTTCATCGAGGCGTCCAGCATCTGGAGAGCCTTCTCCGCGTCGCCCGGCGGGAGACCGTCGCGGAGCACCTCGAACCGCAGCACCGGCATGGCGCCCGCAAACAGATCCCCGGCCGCGCGGGCGACCTCGCCGCGCGTGACGATGCCATCAAGGGAGTGGGAGAAGAGATTCCAGGGATGGCCGCCGTTGTCGTAATGCTCGCGGAAGGCGTCGAGCGTCCGGAGGGGCTTCAGGATTTCCATGCGGCCTCAGTATAGGCTCGTCGTGCTCAGTGCAGTCCGGCCAGTCCCATCCCGGCGAGGGCGGTGACGAGCCCTACGGCGATCGCCATCTCCAGCGCCTGGACGATGATCGCCGCGAAGATCGCTTCCACCAGCGACAGGTCGTACAGGGACATCATCGCCGCGAAGTAGAAGACGACGCCGTAGAAGGCGACGATGTAACCGAGGAAGAGGGCGATCGGGCCGGGGGCGAAGGCGGCGACGGTGAAGAGCGCGTTGGTGAGACCGGTGAGCCACACGAAGACGGTGAGGGTGGCGAAGAACGACCCTCCGCGCGACAGGACGCGCCCGACGAGGGCGGTCACGGCCGAGAGGACCACGAGGGCGACCGAGGTCATCAGCAGGTGTCCGAGGACCGGTCCTTCGGGGACGTTGGCCCAGGTCTTGAAGAAGTGCCGGATGTCCGGGTCGGTTACGGTCGAGTAGGCCGCGCCGAGCAGCAGGGTGGAGACGACGAAGACGCCGATCGCGATCCCGAACCGCTTGAGGTCGGCCAGGTGCCCCGGGATGACGTCGAAGACCTTGATCGGGTGCAGGAAGACGTTCGCGACGAGCCGGCCGTACGGGGCGTCCGCGTGAATGTAGTCTGGGCCCGATTTGAGCGGATTGTTCGAAACCACGCCGGTAGCGGGCTTAAGGGCGGAAGTGAACGGCGGCGGCGACATCATCGAACGGCCCATGGATTCCCCCGTGTTTCTGGTGATGGGGGAGTCCCTTGGCAATTCGCATGCCCTGCGAAACCGCCGAAAACGCGGCCGGGACGGGCAGCGCCGTGCAGCCGTGCACCGGGAATGGTGCGGAAATGACCGGGGTGCGTGACCCCCGCGCGCTTTGCGGGTCGTCCGCGGCGACCTCTCAGCCGCGAAGTGTCCGAGGCCCCGAGTCAGCGAGGCAAGGCGACTCGATGCCGGCCGACAATCAGGACAGCCTGGGTCGAGTCGGGGCTCCATTCCACGGCCGATCCCGGGACCTCCCAGACGTGATGGACGACCTCGGATTCCCAGAATACGGTCTCCGCCTTGACGCGGCCGTCCTTCACGTCCCGGATCTGCAGCCGGAAATTCACCTCGTAGTCCGAGAAGAAAGAGACGTGCTGCGACTCCACTCGTGCCGCGCTGAGCCCATCCGGGGACGGATACTCTCCCCTCACGCGCCAGCGCTCCTGCACCGAATGGGCGATCACGCCGAATGCGATGCAGGCACCCAAGGCGACCCACAAGGCGCAGGTGATCCACAAGAGCGGCCGAGGCACTTTTCCCTGAGCGACGCGGCAGATCAAGGCGGCTGCCGTCGCGATGAGGGCGACGGGCAGGGTGGACATCGCCGCGATGAACGCGAAGAACTCCAAGGCCCCTTTCCTTTCACTCGAGCTTGCGGCCGGTCACGATGGTCATCAGCCAGGCGACCAAAGCACCGATCCCCGGAGAAGCGGTGAGAAGCAGCGAAAAGACGACTCCTGCCTTGAAGAGTCCCGCCCGCGGCGCTCCCCGAAACGCGGCCGCATCGACGATCCAGCCGAACGTGTAGCAGAGGTTCGCCAGAATGGCGAAGGCGATCGGCCCGAGAACCAGCACCAACGGTTCTACGAAATCGATGCCGGGCTTCACCGCGGCAGAACCCGCGATCATCACCAGCAGCCAGCTCGCCACACCGACAGCAGCAAGGTAGAGGTTGAACGCCAATCGGCGCGCTTCCCACCAGCGCACGACGTCGGCGCGCGTGGCGGCTGCGGAATCCTGCGATGGCCAGTGGAGCCAGTATTCCATCAGGTGCCCTGGTGAAAGGGGGGAGGCGCGTTCACGGGAACGGCCGGCACTTGTCACAGGATATCCGGAAAGCCGACTCAAACGCGGACTCGGTCTTTACCCGGCCTTCTCCACGATCTGGTCCACGATGCCGTAGTCCTTCGCTTCCTCCGGCGACATCCACTGGTCCTGCGCGAGATCGCGCTCCAGGAATCCCGGCATCCGCCCCGTGTCCTTCGCGAAGATCTCGATGAACTTCTTCTTCAGCACCTCGATCTCTTCTGCCTGGACCCTGGCGTCCTCACCGTCCTTCATCTGGCCGCCCCAGAGCGGACCGATCCCGATCCGTGAATTCTTCAGGCAGTGGCGCCGTCCTCGGGCCCCGTGCGCCAGGAGAAGCGTCGCCATGCCGAAGCTCGAGCCGATGCAGTACGTGTGAACCGGGCATGACACGAAGCTCATCGTGTCCAGGATCGCCAGTCCCGCCGTCACCGAGCCTCCCGGCGAGTTCACGTACATATGGATCGGCTGCTTCCGGTTCTCCTTGTGGAGGAAGAGCATCTGCGCGATGAGCAGGCTGGAGACGTGGTCGTCGATCGGGGTGCCGACGAAGACGATCCGGTCCTTGAGGAGCCGGGCCCAGATCTCGTGGGCGCGATCGTCTTTGCGCGGGTTCAAGAGTCAGTCCGGATATGAGAGTTCGACCGGGGTCGGTGAGTGCCCTGCGAGGAATCAACGGTCGCTGGATGAATGAGGCGCGAAGCGAACCGAGTACTTCGTGCTGAACAACCGATCGACTGCCGCGATGTTGGCAACTGCCCGGCTTGCGTCGAAGGTGCTGCCCTCCAGGACTGCGAGAGCTTCGTTATGCAACGCGTAAGCCAGGTGTGCCGCGATGCGAACCTGGGGGTCGCCCGCGACCTGGCTTCCGAGATATCCACCCAGGAGCAGTCGAATCTCGTACACGGCCTGAGCCAGAATCTTCGCCTGCGAATCATCCTTGTTCACGACATGCCTCTCTCGCACGGCAATCTGAATTGGATTGCAGTGGCAGCAACCCGAATCGTTCTACGCGAAAACGCGCGCGATCGGCGCCTCCAGTCCGGGCAGAAGCGGGCTGGAAACCGCTTCACCGTCGCGGAAGACGCGGGGAGCGATGGTCTCCTGCAGGCGGAAGAGCGTCACCGTGCGGGACTTCGGGTCGGCGATCCAGTACTCCGTCACGCCGCCGCGGCGGTAGATCTCGCGCTTCGTGGTCATGTCCATCGCGCCCGATGCCGGGGACAGAACCTCGACGGTGAGGTCCGGCGCGCCGTGGATTCCGTCCTCCTTTTCACGGTCGAGATGCCCGTTCAGCAGGAGGAGGACGTCCGGCTGGACTACGCTCGCCTCGTCGAGATAGACATCGCAAGGGGCGACAAGCTGCTTTCCGATCGGGAACTTCTCGAGGTACCTCAGAAGCAGGCCGACCAGGTTGACAATCACACTCTGATGTCTCGGCGAGGGTGCAGGCGCCATCTCGAATTCCCCGTCAATAAGTTCCATCCGCGGCGCGGATTCGGGTAGCGCCTTGTAGTCGGCGGAGGTGAAGTGGATCGCAGCTCGTGTCATTGGTGTTTCCGAGGGGCATCATATCAGACCGCGAAGTTGTCGGATGCAGCCCAGCTGAACCGGGAGCTCAAACGAGCACCAGGTCCGCGTGAATCCCGGCGGCGTCGGCCAGGGCTTTCAAGTCGCGGGGATCGGACGTCAGGACGACGTCCCCGTCCGAGGCCAGCAGCACGACCGCGGCGTCGATCACGTCGCTCTTTCGCGCCCGGCCCAGGAGCACGCCGGCCCGACGGCCCAGCGTCTCGTCGATCGGGACGATCTGCAGCGCGGGGAGCAGTCTCGCAAGCCTTGCCTGCCGGCCGGCGCCGCCGCGCCAGGCCTGGCCGACGACGCCCCCGTGGGTCAACGGGACCCGCCGGGCGAGAAGCTCCCGCTTCAGCAGGGCAACCGTGTCCCGGTCGCCGCGCTCCGCCGCCAGGAGGGCGCCGGTATCCAGGACGAGGCTCATGCCCGGCGTCCGCGGGCGGGAAGCGCCCGGGACCTCGCCCGGCGCTCGGCGGCGCGGATGTCCGCGCCGGTGATCTCCCCGTGCTCCGCTTCGTACGCCGCGACGAACTCCGAGAGCGCTTCCAGGCGCTGCTCCTGCTCCAGCTTGAGCCGCATGGCGTCGTTGAGCCACGCGCTCACCGTGGCGGCGCGGCCGCGCCGGACGGCCTGCTCTGCCGCCTGGATCAGGTCGGCGTCGACGGTCGCGGACAGGCGGGTCTTGGACATCGCACTATCATACCATGACAGTAGGATATAAATGCTACGACGGGCTCCTTGCCTCCGGATTCCGGGAAGCTGGCGGAGAAGGCGCCGGAAGAGGCGGGCCGGGGCCCTCAATCCACCGACGACTCCGATCCGGCGCCCGCCAGCCGGATGGCTTCCCCGGGAGTGACCTCTCCCGCGAACATCTTGCGGACCACCTCGTCCCGGATCGTCCGGTGGGTCGCGGGCAGGGCGGCGCGGATCGCGTCGAGGCCGCCTTTGGCCTCGATGACTTTTCGCAGCGCCGGGGTGAGCGTGAGCAGTTCGACGACCGGGGCGGCTCCGCGGACGCCGCTCCGGCGGCACCTGCTACAGCCGGCGGCGCAGACGACCTTCCGCCCGACCTCCTTCGCCGAAAGCCGCAACTCGTGCGCTTCCGCAGCCGTCAGTTTCCCCGGCGCGGCGCAATCCGGGCAGGGGCGCCGGGCCAGCTTCTGGTTGAGGATGCCGGAGAGGTTCTCGGCGGCGAGGGCGGGCTCGACTTCGGAGACCTGGAGGAAACGGTGGAGGGCGGAAGGGGCGTCGGGGGCATGGAGGACGGTCAGGGCGCGGCGGCCTGTCACCGCGAGGCTGAGGAGGGCGCGCATGGTTTCGCCGTCGCGCATTTCCGCGACCATGGCGACGTCGACGTTGTTGTGGAGCATGGCGCGGATGGCGTCGAGGAACGACGGCCCGCCCGGCTGGCCGGCGGCCGCCTGCTGGATGCCGTCGATGATGATCTCGACGGGATCTTCCGCGGTCATGACCTTGAGGTCGGGGCGCGCGAGCTCGAGGAGGACGGAGTAGAGCGTGGTGGTTTTGCCCGAGGAGGTGCGGCCGTTGACGATGAAGAGCCCCGGGCGGGCGATGGCGGTGCGGATGGCGGCGAGCGTGTCGGGGGGGAATCCGAGGTCGTCGAGGCGGGGGATCAGGGTCTTGGGGTCGAGGAGGCTGAGGCACAGGGAGGGCCCGGCGGCGGTCGGATAGGTGGCGGCGCGGACGTCGAGCGTGCGGTCACCGATGTCGGCGAAGAAACGGCCGTGGGCGGGAAGTGTTTCTGCGGCCGAGGGGAAACTGGCCATCTCGCGGACGGCCCGGAGGAGGTCGGCCGCGGCTCCGGCGGTGAGTTTCCTGCCGGCGGCCGAGAGGGAGCCGTCGACGCGCTCGCGGACGGAGAAACCGCCGGCCGAGGGCTCGAGGTGGACGTCGCATGCGCGGCTGGCGTGGGCGTGGCGGAGGAGCATGCGGACGAGCGTCTCTCCGGGACGGGCGGTCGCGGTGGCGGTCATGGCTTCGATCTCCTTGGAAGGGACGCCCGCCCGCTGGAGTTCGCGGTTCCAGGCAAGGATGGCGTTCCGGGACTCGTGGGAAGCGGACCCGGCGCTCAGCAGGGCATCGACGGCGGCTTTCGGGAAACGCCAGTCTCGGCCGGCGCGGGTGCCCTTGAGTCTTCCTTCGCGCAGCCAGCGGTAGTAGGTCGGAGTCGAGATGCCGAGGGCTTTTCGGACTTCGGGGCCCGTCAGGAGGTCGGGAGGAGCTTCTCTCATATTGATCTTATACTATCATATGCTATCAAATGTGTCAAGGGCCAGCGCTGATTTCCATGTTCCCCTGCTGGAATAAGCGACGGCGCCCGGGACAGGCCAGGAGCATCTTCCCGCCACGACGCTACTTCGACAGCGACGCCCGCACCTTCTCCATCGCCTCCACCGTCTTCAGGGCCTCAAAGCGCTTCTCGGCAGTCAAGGACAGGTCGGTCGAGGCCGTGCGAGTCTCCGAAATCGCGTTTGCGAGGTCCTTCTCGATACTCGCCCGGTACGTCGACATCAGTTCCGCGTAATCGGCGGGCCCCAGGACATCGACGCGCCCCTGGAAGAACAGGACGCAGCGGGTCCCGTCGGGGTGCGGCACGCGGTCGATCATCGTCGGCGCGTCGGCCGGTGTGGCCTCTCCCTGGAACGGGTACAGGTACTCGTATCCGTCATTCTCGCCGGGGTTGAACGGACACTTCAGGAGGTCCATATCGGTCAGCATTTCGGGGCGCTTGATCTCCGCGACCTCCAGCGGGTAGCGCTTGAACTTCGACTCGAACAGGCACAGGTAGATGCCCAGTTGCTTGAGGTCGTTCTTGCAGTGCTCCGTCAGCTTCTCGGCTTCCGTCATCGGCACCCGGTCTGCGTCGTCAACCCCGCCGCCCCAGACCAGCACGAGGAGCAGGCGAAGGACCCCGTCGAGCGTCCCGGGTTTTTTCGGCATCCGCCGTCCGCTGTCCTGGAAGGCGGCCTCCAGGCGCGGCCAGAAGCGTTCGATGACGGCCCGCTCGTTCTCGGCGACCGCGTCGCGCGCGAGGGCGCGGGCTTCGTCGCTGGAGAGGGAAGGGGTCTGCGGGGTGTGCGCGGGGACGGCGGCGGGCGCCGGGGTGGTGACGGCAGCCGTGGGCGCCGGGTCTTCGCGCGGCGCGGGGGCATCCGGCCCGCGGCGGCTGCCCAGCGAGAAAGCGATCGCGATCAGCGAGACGACGAGCGCGGCAGCGGAGAGGGCGCGATCCATGGGGATCCTCGAAAGAGAGGTGCGAGTCCGGGTGTTGGATGCCGGGATCGTCGGAATCGCACGAACTGATTGAGGAATCGACCTACTTCGCGGGAGCCTCGATCCCCAGCGCCTCGCGGACCTTCTCCAGCCTCTCGGGCGTCGCGGTCAGCATCCCGTTCACGCCGCCCACCGGCTCCAGGCTCACGGCGCCGCAGGTGGCGTGGTTCCGGCCATGCAGAAACGCGATCACCCGGATTCCGGCACCACGCCGCACGGAACGGGCATCCACTTCGCCGCGATCTCGTCCCCCTCCCGGGCTTGCCCGCGGAGCGTTTCCACGATGCGGAATGTCACGTCCGGGTGGTCCGCATTCGTGCCCGTGCCGGGGTCGTCGGAGGCGATCTCGACCGCGTAGGCTTCGCGATCGTCGTCGGCCCAGAGGTCCTCGTCGGTCGTTACGTTGTGAGGCGGGTCGCCGGCGATGGCAGAACAGGCGAAACAGGCCGTGAGGCCCGCCGCGAAGACGGCAACCCGAAACGAGCTGGAGACCGAGCGGTGCATGGTGGAGATTCCTCCCGTGGTCCCGGAATGAACGGATTCAGGGCGCCGGTGGTTCGGACGAAGGTGCGAATGCTCCGTGGCGACCATTCGCGCCGGGGGAATGAACCCCCTGCCCGGCGATATGATGCGGCTTATGAGAAGCGCGATCCCTGATCACCCCCTGACTCGACGGTTCTGGAAACAGACAGGCAAGACCACCGCGATGAACAACTCGATGACGGAGGACGATCTCGACTATGCGATCCGCCTCGACGAAGATTCGGTCGACGTGACCGAGTCCCGCACCTCGTACCACGATTCCTCCTCGAAGACGATCCGGACGCTCAAGGGCCGCTGGGAACCGCTTCGCGTCACCACGGAAAACGTCGCCCTGAGGCTTTCAGGCGTGGACGGCCACGGCAAAGCCGCGGAACGATTCCTCGTCCTCTGGGACGACGACACCGACTACGGCGACCTCGCCTGGTGGGCGAAGGCCTCCCGGCAGATGGACGACCGGACCGTCACGCTCGAACCCGCCTCCGCCGTGGCCCGCGGCCTCCCGCCGCTCCGGATCCGCGTCTGCTACGACCGGCTGCCGTTCCTCGTGCAGACCTTTCCCGACGCCAGGACCTACGTCTCCTTTTCCGGCCCTCCCGGCGGCCCGCTCTTCCTCAGCGTCCACCCGCTTCCGCCGGAGGTCCGCGACAACCCGTCCCTGGAAGCGTTCGTGACGATGCAGTTCGGCGCGGAGAAGAACTTCCTCATGGGGGGAAGCGACACGCTCGACTTTCGCGGGCAGGACCGTCCCGCGCAGCTTCACTTCTCGGGCACCCAGAATGCCGCCAAGGCGGTCTGTTCCCTCGCCATTCCCGGAGGAACGGGGGGCGTGCTCCTCGTCCTCGGCCACGGCGCCTTGCCCGGCACCGTCAAGGATGTCCAGGCGGTCGCTGGGTTTGGACCGATTGCCCGGCTCCTGAAGCGGCTGTCGTGGGAGCAGCGGTCGTGACATGCCCGGAGGAGTGACCTCGGGGCCCGTGAGAGGCTGGTCAGCGCTCGGGGAGAAACCGCAGCGACCACTCGGTCTCCGGCGATTCCGTGAGATTGATTCTTCGCGTTCCGTCCCGATCGACCAGAAAGATGTCGCCGCCGATTTCGTCGACAATCCACTCCCCGCCCGGCACGGCGTCGTTCCAAACTTTGCGTGACGGAGCCGTCTTCCACTCACCGGAGGCCACATCGAGCACGTAGGCCGAGTCCGCATCGGCCCAGTTTTCGACGAACAGTTCGTGCCCATCCATGCTCCATCGGACCCACTTGGGGCTCGCATCGAAATCGGCCTTTGCGGTCCGGTTTTCAACGAGGCCCGCCGGGATCCAATGCAGCTTTGATTCACCCCACGGCCGTCCCCGGATTTCAACCCCGATGCGCAATTGCGAAGCGTCGTCCAGATCCTGCACGCCGAAGGCGATGGCCTTCCCATCACGCGACCAATCCGGGACGCAGGCCTGGTCCGTCGGATAGCTCGCCTCCTTGAGCGTTCCCGAGGAGAGATCGAGGATCTTCCCGGCAAAGCGCTCTTCCCGGCCCGCTACTCGCTCTTCCTGAGAAAAGGCGAGAGCTTTCCCGTCCGGGCTCCACTCCATCCGGCCGTAATCGAAGCTGCACCCGGGAAATGCCCTGTCGATTCCGCCGTGTGTATCGAAAACGTGGATCTCGTGCTTGAGGGTGTCGCCCCAGGCCAGTCGCGTGCCGTCGGGCGACCACTCGGGCTGACACGCACCTGCCTTCACGACCTGGCGCAGCCCCTTCGATTCCGGATCGGCCAGCGAGATCTCTCCTCTGTTGATAACGAAGACGGCGGCCATGGTGCAATCGCGGTTCGAAACGACCTGGGCTTTCGGTTCGATGTCGGCCCACCGGCGCGGGGCAGCCGCTCCGGTGAGGTCGAATCCGTAGACGCCGTACTTGTGTTCGACGTCCGTCTCCGCCGAAAAGACGGCCAGATCCCGGCCGCGCCAGGTCCACCCCGAGTCAATGCTCAGCCCATCGCCCGACACCGGTTTCCAGCCGCTGCCGTCGAGGTTCATGACGAAAAGCTTTCTGCGCCCGAGGCGGTCCGCCAGGAACAGGACGCGGCCCGCGTGACGCAGCGACAGGCGTTCCGCGAACTCCCGGAGCGTCTGCGGCGCCGCCTCAGCCTCGGCACGCTTCCGGAACTCGGGAACGAGCGCGTCGGGAAGCTCGCGCAGGACGGCGCGCGCGACCCTCGCCCGGCGCAGTTCCTCCGAGCAGAGTGAGTCGGTCCACTCCTCAAGGTCATCCCGGGTGAGGTCCTGGCACGAGGGCAATTTCATCCGCCTGATGTCCATCAGGGCAAATCGGTCGAGCTTGAAGCGCGTCCACCACGCCGTCCACGAGGCCAGCGCCTCCTCCGGCGTTTCGAATCGCACTTTCCCGGTCCGGTCTTCGACGCGCCACCGTACTCCCGCCGCACGGCCCGCCTCGCAAAGTTCTAAGACTCCGGGATGCCAGCCCCCCGAGTACTTGTAGGGAAGCATCTCTGTTTCCAGTTTCGTTCGCGCCTCGGGGGTCGCCTCGATGCGACTACCGAAGAGCCCGCTCATGAAATCCCACTGTGTCCGCATCCCCTCGGGAACCCGGAGCGGAAGCGTGCGGTCCAGGTCCTCCACCTCCCGCGCCGCGCAGGCCCAGTTCAGCGCCTCGAACGCGAATTCCCCCGGGTGTCCGCCGGGGTCGCAGGCGGCCAGCTCGAGCAGCGTGTCCACTGGTTCCGCAGTCGGCGGCAATCCGGCGACCCAGGCATGAATCAGTTCCACCTTTTTCCACGAGTCCGCGGCAGCGACGTCGGCCACCTGCGATTTCAGGGCCGCGTTCTCGGGCCGATTCAGCACAGCCTCGACGCCCAAGTCGCGCAACAACCGCGCGATGCGGGCTTTGCCTTCCGCCGTCGCACCGGGCATGGCCTTGCGCAGGGCCGGGATCGCGGACTCCCCGACCGCTTCGAGCTCCTTCGCTGCCCGGTCCCGCGCTTCCGCATCGTCGTCCTCAAGCCCGGCGATGAGTTTGTCGATTCGCGTCGCATCGGTCGGCTCGGCCTGGAGGAAGAGGCCGATCATCAAGGCGAGCACGGTCGTCGCCAGGAGTCGCATGGCCCCACTCTATCACTCGGTGAGCGGGGGGCGGAGTCCGTCTGGCTCATACTCCCGATCTCAATCGTTTCGCCGACTTGAGTTCGGAGGATCCGAGCCACCAGCACGCGAGCACCGCAGGGACCCTGAGGAGCTGAGTCCCGGGGCTTCCTTTGAGCGGTTCGGTCCCGAAGTCCGCGAGTTCCCGCGTCACCAGATACGCGCGAGGGAGTTTCTTTTCGGCGCACAAGGTCACCAGGCCCTCGAAATCCAATGGATCGGTGTGACCGAAGCTGTACTTCACCTCGAAGGGCGCCAGGTGGCCGTCGACGTCCGAGAGGAAATCGACTTCGAGGTTTCGGCGGCCCCGCCAATACGAAAACTGGACGTTGGAGGGGTAGTAGCGGGTCACGAGGTGCTTGAAAACAGCCGATTCGACGGCGCGGCTCACGAGCTCCGTGTTCTCGAGCATCGATTTTCCCCGGAGAAGGACGCTGGGGGCGATCGAGGGATCCGCGAGGTACACCTTCCAGCGGGCGCGGAGAATCTGCTTGCCGTAGCCGAAAGGAGGCAGCCGATGGATGAGATGCGTCGCTTCCAGGAGCGCCAGGTAGTTGAGGACCGTGGGCTTCTTGATCTCGAGGTTCTTGCAGAGATCCACGACGTCGAGGAGGCCCCCGTCGTGAAGGCACAGATACAGGAACGTCTGCTCCAGTTCCAGCACGCGCCGGACGCCGAAGATCGCGGTCATGTCCCGCTTGAGGACCTTGTCGACGATGTCTTCGCGCAGGAGCTTCTGCGCCTGGTCCACGCTGGCGACCTGCGCGCATTGCGGAAACCCGCCACGAAGGAGGTATTCGTAATAGTGCGGGACCAGGCGTTGACCCGCGTCGGCGGCACGGCTGAATTGCGCGCGGGTCCACGGGAACAGCTCGCGCAGGACGTTGACTTCAGGAAGCGCTGGCACCGGGACGCCACGGATCTGGACGAATTCGTAGAACGACAGGGTAGCGAGCCGGATCGTGTGCCAGCGGCCGACCCCGGATTCCTGGCCTTCCTCGGTGAGTTGCGTCGCGGAACCGGTGACGGCGAATCGACGGTTCTTTGAGAAATCAACCTGCAGCTTCAGCCAGGTTTGCCAGCCCCGGGCGAACTGGATTTCGTCGAGGAGCAGGTATTCAGGCCCGGAGCCTGGCGGGAAGAATTCCTGCCAGATCTTGATGAGCCCATCGAGGCCCTTCAATTTGAGGAGCGGATGATCGAGGGTGGCATACATGATGTTCTGGGCGGGAACGCCGGAGTCGAGCAGGGCATGGGCTGCCTGGAGCAGGAGGGTGGTCTTGCCCACCTGTCGCGCGCCGGAAATGAATACGGCGCGATGAGCGGGGGGGTCGAGCAGCCAGCGTTCCAGCTCGTTGAACGCGGCCCTGCGCCAGGGCGGCAGGTCGGGAACCCGCGATTCGGACCACCACGGGTTGAGCTGGCGAAGAACGGCGACGATCTCCTGCTCCGGTAGGATCAAGGCGCCCCCTCGGGGAAGTGATACTAAGGAAAGTATACATTACTTAAAGTGCGATTGTAAGCCGAAACTCAGTAAAAAGCGACGAAGGGGAACTATGAAACCGGGCTACTTCCGGAAGTGACCCTGAAATGGCTTTGCGTCCATCTCCTCGACCCGGCCGCTTGAGAACACGACCACCCGGATGCCGCTCGGATGCCCTTCCAGGTCCCAGGCCATCCGGAGAGCCATGAGGCCGAAAGGCAGCGCCGCGAGCAGAAGAATAGCGACCGGGATCACGACCTTCATCTGCCACGGGAGCCCCGTCCTCCCCCGAAGAGCGTCGCCCGTCGGTGGGTTGGCAGGGTGAGGCAGAAGGTGCCACCGGCCTTGATCCCCCCGCATTCGAAGACCACAATTTGTCCATGCACAGAAACGGTTCATCGCGCAAAGCGGCCAAACGGTACACCGTTCATGACGGGCACCTGATTCTCACCATCAAAGAAGCCGAGAAGGGCTGGCTCACCGTGACGTCGCCGCTCGATCCCGGTCTCGTGACGCAGGCGCGATCCCTGACTGAAGCCTTCGCGATGGCGAAGGCCGCCCTGCGAGTCCTGCGAGCCGCCGACAGCTCGGCCCGCGCTTCGCTGAAGTCGCGGCGGCGCCCGAGGGCCTCGGGCGCGCGGTGAAGCGACTCGAGCTGCAGCCTTTGAGCTTTCGAGATGTCGAAACCGCTCCCGGTGCCTCCTGCCGAGGACTGCTTGGCTTGGAGCAAGGTTCAAGTTCCGCGGGGCGAAGCCAACGGCGCATCGCGTACCATGTCGCCCATGCGCTTCCTCGTCATCGGCGGCACCGCGTTCATGGGCCCGCATGTCGTGCGGCGGCTGGCGGGGCTGGGGCATGAAGTGGCGGCGTTTCATCGGGGGAAGACGCGGGCGGAGCATCCGGCGGGGGTGATGGAATTCCTCGGCGACCGGCACAAGCTCGGCGACCACGCGGCGGCGCTGCGTGGGTTCAAGCCGGACGTGGTGGTGGACATGGTGCTGATCACCGAGGCCGACGCCCGCGACCTCATGAGCGTGTTCGAAGGCACGGCGCAGCGCGTCGTCGCCGTCTCGAGCATCGACGCGACGAAAGCCTACGGCGTCCTCCACGGCTCCGAGCCCGGCGGCCCGGTCCCCGCCCCGTTCGACGAGGACACGCCGGTGCGCTCCGTCCTCTACCCGTACCGCGGCAAAGTCCCGGGACTCGACGACTACGACAAGGTCCTCGTCGAGCGCGAATGCCTCGCGCACCCGAAACTCCCCGCGACCGTCCTGCGCCTCCCGATGGTCTACGGCCCCGCCGACCGCCAGCGCCGCCTCCGCGACCTCGTGCGCCGCTTCGACGCCGGCCGGCCCGCCCTTCTCCTCGACGCCGCCGTCGCCGCCTGGCGCGGGGCGCGCGGCTACGTCGAAAACGTCGCCGACGCGATCGTCCTCGCCGCGACCGACCCGCGCGGCGCCGGTCGGGTTTACAATGTGGCCGAAGCGCCGGTGCTCGAGGAGCGCGCGTGGGTGGCGGCGGTGGCGGAGGCGGCGGGGTGGAAGGGGCGCGTGGTGGAAGTGCCGTCGGAGCGGCTGCCCGCGCCGCTGCGGGCGGACTTCAACACGGCGCAGCACCTCGACGCCGCTTCCGGACGCATCCGGAGCGAACTCGGCTACCGCGAGGCGGTGGCCTTCGCGGAGGGCGTCAAACGGACCGTGGCCTGGGAACGTGCGAATCTGATTCCAGCGCGGCCGGAGGAATCGGAAGCTGACGCGGCGGAAGAAAAGGTTCTCCGGGAGATAGCCGCGTGGTGATGCTCCCTCAGGCCCCCGCCACGCCGAGGGCAAGCCCGACGCCGATCATGACGGCGCACATGACCACGAGCGCGATGAGGTACGTGATGAGCGACACGAGGAAGCCGGCCTCGTAGCAGTTCCGGATCGCGAGCGTGCCGGGCAGCACGAGGCACGCGGCCGAAACCGCCGTGATCGCCGACTGCGACGTCACCTGGAACAGCCCGAAGAGGAATCCGAGCACGAACGGCAGGAAGAGCCCCAGGATCCAGCTGACGATCGCCGCCCGGAACGCGCGGCCGAACGACCGGTGTTCGAGTTTCGTGATCGACGCCGAAACGTGGATGAACACCGCCCACAGCAGCAGCGCGAGCGCAACGGTGACGGCGAAAAACACCGGCCCTTTTTCCCACGTGCGCTGGAACACGCCGGAGGACTCCGAGGCGGAGGCCATGGAGGCAAGCAGGGGGATCGTGGAAGCGCTCAAGGTGCGGTGTAGTCCACTCCCTGGTTCAGGGTCGTTTCAATCTTCTGGGTCTGGGTCACAGATTCCGGGGGCTCCCGGTACGAGATGCCTTGATTCAGCCCGTCATTGAATTCCTGCAATCGCACGACGGGGACCGGGGGTTCCACGTAGTTCACCCCCTGATTGAGGGATGAGAAACCCAGAAGCCGCTGGATGTCGGTTTCCGCGAGTGCGTCGATCTCGAAGACATCGACCTTTCCCTGGAAGAAGAGCACGTATCGGTCGTCCCCGACGCCCCGGCCGAACGAGTACTGCTGATCGTCATCGTCTGCCATGGGCAAATCCGGCGGCGATTTGTCGTGTCCGAGGCCGAGGGCATCCTCGGGAAGGACGATGCCAGGGCGTGCGATCCACTGACGGATTTGCCCGGTCAGACCCTGAGGCGGGAATAGTAGCGGAGCACGCGCCGCTGGGAGCCCGGCCCGACTCCCGATCACCTCGATCTCCGTGGACTCGATTTCAGATGCCCAGGGTGCCGCGCCTGAGACCAGATCAGCTTCTTCCGCCCGCTTGGTGGACGCCTTGTCGTCTTGCTGGTGACGCTGAGACCCTACGTCGACAGGCTCCGCGGCGTCGACGCCCGGTGCTCTTCGGAACGCGATGGCCGCGAGCAACGCGGCGACCGGGACGACAAGCGCAAGAATCCGCCGAGAGTCGCTGCTGGAAGCGTTCAGAGCCAATGTGTCCTCCGCGTCTCCGGACGTTGCAGTTTCCGATGTGTGGGTCCCGTGGGATTCATCGTTCAGCGTTCACTCAGTGTTTCTCGGGAACGGCGAAGCGAACCTGTGCGCGGTCTCCGTCCCACTCAATCCTCGGTATCCCCGGCGGACATTCGGTCATCACGCGCCGCGGAGGCGCCGTCAGGTCGCCCGAATCGAATTCGAGCAACTCGAGCCGTTCGTAGTTTCCTGCATCCAGAGGGTAGACGAGGCAGGCGAATCTCCGGTTTGCGGGTGACCAACTGCAGGCCGGGAAGCCATACCGGCTGAAGCCGTGTATCTCGGCCGTCGCGCGGGAACGCTCCGCAGGGCGGGCCGGGTTCGAACTGTCGAGCAACTCGACAAACACGTGCTTGTCGTGAACCAGGAGCCGAACGGCCCGCTTCGAGTCGGCGGTCCAGGCCGTGGCCTCCGGGACCCAGTAAAACGGTTCGTCCCAGCGATTCACGACCGCCCCGCTCGTGAGGTCCACGAGCTCCGTCGAGCGTCCGGAACCGTCGCAGGCCAGGAGGAACCGGTCGCCCGGCGAAATGGAGTAGCTGCCCAGATCCGGGATCAGCATCGGCTGGTCCAGGCCCTGCGTCACGCACCGGTGAACGATGCCGTCGCCATCGCAGCATCCCCAGCCGAACGTGCGCCAGGTCTCGATCGTGAGAACGCCGTGCGCCTCGCTTCCCAGAAAAGTGACACCGGGCCTTGACGGTTGACTCGGCGCAGGGAGGTACGACGTCGTCGTGGCGGACCACAGCCACAGGGCGATCCCCCCAGCCGGAAGGGCCAGTGCAACGAGCGCGACAAGGATCGCACGCAGCACAGCTCGCGACGGATTCTCGTAGGTCAGATCCACCACTCGCCCTCCACACTCACGGGCACAATGGTAGCACTTCACCTCGGGTCGGCCGGCACGCGATCCGATTCACGCTTGACCGGCGACATCCGCTGTGGCGCTCCCACGGGCTTCCACCTGGAGGCTGGCTTCAGCAACGGAGGGGAGCAGGCACTCTGAAGGATTACAATGTCGCGAAAGCGCTGCTGGGAGACGAGTGGGGGCGGGGGGCGAAAGCTGCCTGGAAGCGCGCGAATCCGCTTCCCACGGAGTCGGAGGAAGGGGAAGCTGTCGCTGCGGAGGAGAAGGTCCTCCGGGAAATGGGGGAGTGGAATGGCTGAGCGCAAGATCCTGTACATCGACGTGGAAGAGCGGTCCGCGCACCTGTCGGGGACGTCGTTTCACCACACGGGGCACATTCACGGGCCGATCGCGTACATCCTGGGGTTCGACTACCTGCGCAACCCGGCGGGGACGGTGAAGGTGGAGCTGGTGAAGCCGAAGAACCGCCCGCCCGGGGAGGATCCGGCGGTGTGGGCGAAGATGGTGGAAGAGGTGAAGGCGGCGGTGAAGTTCCACATCGACCACAAGGGGAGCAAAAAGGTGAAGGGCGGGAACGTCTCCAATCGAGAGCATATGGAGTGAAGAAGCAGATCTTCGCCTGCCTGCTCCTCGCGGCGTCGGTCGCCGCGGCGCGCGACTTCGCCGACGGGTTCGAGCGCGACGGGGACAAGAACGGGATCCCGGACGGGTGGACGGCGGCGCCGGCGGCGGGCGGGGCGGCGGGGACGATGGCGCTCGGGGACGGGAAGGACGGGCGCGGGCTGGTGCTGGGTGCGCCGGGGTCGACGACGATGGCGGCGGAGACGCGGCTCGCGGGGCGGCTTGACCTCGCGAACGACTACGTGCTCTCGGGGTGGGTGAAGGTCGAGGGCGGTGACGGCGCGGCGGGATTCCTGACGGTGCAGCTGGTGGACGAGCGCGGCGATCCGCTCGGGCCGCCGCAGACGACGACGCAGGCGACCGTGCGCGACGACTGGACGATGGTCGTCCTCCCCGTGTCGCTTCTCGACAGCCGCACCCGCTCCGTCGCGGTCCGCGCGACGCTCTCCAACCGCTCCGGGCAGCCCGCGACGGCGCGCTTCGACGACATCTCCTGGGTCGCGCGCGCGTTCGTGGACGGGTTCGAGTCGGACCTCGACAAGGACGGGTTTCCCGACCGCTGGCGGTCGATCTCCGGCGACGAGTTCCCGGCGTTCAACGCGGCCGGCACGAAGCAGTCCTCCGCGGAGCTCCACGGCGGCGGCCACTCGGTCGCGCTCACGACGAAAGGCCGCTCGGTCGGGCTCGAGACGCGCTGGGCCGTGACCGTCGATCCCGACCGCGCGTACCAGTTCGGCGCGTGGGTCAAGACCGACGGGCTGCACGACTCCGCCGCGTGGGCCGAAATCGAATGGCTCGACGAAGCCGAAACCCGCATCGGCCTCACCCGCACTTCCGCCGTGCGCGACACCGGCGCCGCCTGGAAACCGATCCGGCTCGACGCCGCCGAAATCCCGGCCAAGGCGCGCAAGGCCCGGCTCCGCCTCGTCCTCGGCGGCGACGACGTCGCGGGAAGCGCCTGGTTCGACGACATCGAATGGCTCGGGCGCGTCCGCGTCCGGCTCGACACGGAGGGGCGGCCGGGCAACGTCTACCGCGAGGGCGAATCGCGCGACGCGGGCGGCGTGGCGGGCAGCGTCGTCGCGCTCGGGCTCGAGCCCGGCGCGTACGAGGTCTTCGCCGTCATCCGCGACGCCGACGGCAAGACGGCCTGGGAAGGGCGCGTGGGCGGCGTCGAGCTCCCGATCCGCGAGAACCTCTCCGTCCCGTTCAAGTTCCCGGTGTCGGTCCCAGGCCCCTACGAGGTCCGCCTCGACATCCGCGCTTCCGACAAGCCGCTCGTCCAGTCACGCGCCGCCTTCGCGATCGCGCACGACGCGTTGTTTCCGAAGGGCGCGGCGGGGCAGTACGGCGCTTCGATCGACCCCTACGCGCACCCCGGCCGCCGGTCGGGGACGGTGCTGGCGCAGGCGGGGATCGGGCGGCTGCGGGTGGTGCTGTGGGGGGGCGGGGCGCGCGACCGGGCGGATCTCGCGCCGGACGGACCCGCGATGCACGAGATCCTCCTCGACCTGCGCCGCAACGGTCTCGACCTCGTCGGCGTCCTCGCGGCGCCTGCCGGGAACGCCGCGCCGCGCACGCTCGCCGAGTGGTTCGGGGGGCGCGACCGGGCGTGGGAAGAGCCGCTGGCGAGGCTGGTGGGGGCGCACCGGGACGTGATCGCGATGTGGCAGGCCGGAGACGCCGACCTGTCGCTGGCGCGTGGGGCCGATGCGGCGATGCTGGAAGCGCTGGCGACGGCGATCCGGGGGGCCCACGAGTTGGCGTCGCCGGGGCTGGCGTGGCCGGCGGACGCGGCGCCGCCGGGGCCGGACGCGGCGGGGTTCCTGTCGCTGGACCTGGCGCGGGCGGCCGCGGGGCTCCCCGCGGCGCTGGCCGCCGACACGCGCGAAAAACTGTACGTGTTCGAACCGTCCTCAGCGTCGGACCTGGCGTCGCGCGCCGTCGACGCGCGGTCGCACGGGCTGACGTCGCTTCTCGTCTCCGGCGCCGTGCCGCTTCTCGACGACGACGGCGCCCCGGCGGCCTCGTGGTTCGCGCTGCGCGTCCTCAACGACGTCCTCTCCGGCTCCGTTCCCGTCGACGGAGAACTCCTCCCCGGCATGCCCGCGTTCCGCAAGGACGGCCGCCTCGTCGTCGCCCTCCGGTCCGACCCGGCGCGCACCCTCGACGCCTGGCTCGGCGAGGACGTCGTCCGCGTCGACCTCCTCGGCCGCTCCCGCCGCCTCACCCCCGACGCCGGCGGCCGCACCCGCCTCGACGCCGCCCCGGACCTCGCGTTCCTCGTCGTCCGCGACGCCGCCTTCGCCGACACCCAGCTCTCGGGGGTCTTCGAAGGCCTCCCGCTGAAGTCCCGCGCGAACCCGCAGCGCGCCGTCTTCCGCATGACCAACCGCTTCGCCGAGCCGCTCAAGAACGTCCGCATCGTTTCCGTCGATCTCCCGGCCCGCTGGCGCCCGATCGAGCCCGCCGTCGAGCACACCTCGGTCGACCCCGGCGCTGCGGCCGATTTCCCGCTCGACCTGTCCGTGCCGTCCGACGCCCGCCCCGGCCGCTATGAAATCCGCGTCCGCGTTTCGTTCACCGTCGCCGGCGTCCGACGCGAAACCGTCCTGGCGCGCGCCCTCCCCGTCCAGCCCGAGATCGAGGTCGCCCCCCGCATCGAGCCCACCGCGGACGGGAAGGGCCTCGAGGTCTCCGTCACCGTCCGTAACCGCGGCGACCGCAAGGCGGACTTCAAGGTCTACCTCAACCGCGGCGCCGGGACGCGCACCCTCGACGATGTCGTTTACGCGCTCGAGCCCGGACAGGAGCGCATCGTCCGCTTCCTCGTCGACCCCGACACGAAGGACAAGGAGTACCTCGTCGGGCTGCGCGGGATCGAGGATGACTTGTTCGTGAACGAGACGGTGAAGGTTCCGTAGGGAGGAGCGCTTGTGGGGTGGGTGGGGCGGGAAGAAACGGCAACTACAAGAAGACGAACTTCAAGTAAGGGGCGAACTTCAAGACTGCAACTTCAAGCATGCCGGGGGAGGCGGTTTCACCGTTCCGCGGCGATCGAGGCCTCTCGCGGCCCGCTTGACGTTGTCTCTTTGAAGTTGCTGTTTACTTGAGACTTGAAACGTTGTCGTTGCTGTTTCCCCGCCCGGCCGACAGGCCTCCACACCCGCACCATCGCCCTGTCCGGCCCCGTACGCCTACCTCTGCGGCGCCTTGATCAGCGCCAGCTCGCGCTTCATCGCCTTCAGCAGCTTCGCGCTCGCCGTCGGCAGCCCCGGGTTGTTCGGCTTGTCCGCAATGTGGCGGTTGCCGATCTGGCCGGTGGCGGCGTAGTAGATCTCGAAGAAGCGGTCGTCGAGCTCGCCGTCCGTCAGGCGCTTGTCGCCCGCGACGATTTCGAGCGTTCCCCGCACCGTCGCCGCCGTCTGGGCGATTTCCGAGAGCTGCGTCGGGATACCGGAGTCCTTCCACGCGTCCGCCAGCACGCCGCACTCCAGCGCCTTCGCGTTCAGCGCTTCCATCGCCGCCGCTGCGCTGTCGCCGGCCTTCATGTAGCTCGGCGCTTCCTCGACCCCCAGGTCGTCCGGCTTGCGCTTCGACGACACCTCGCCCATCAGCGCGAGCGCCAGCTGGTCCGCCGCGAGGTGCGCCATGAGCGCCTTCGCCGAGTCCGCCGACTTCTGCAGGAACTTCTGGATCTCCTCCGTCCCCGCCGCGCCCTTCGAGAACTTGCCCAGGTCGTCCCCGAACCCCGCGAGCATCTTGTGCAGGTCCGCAAACCAGACGCTTCCTTCCAGCACCGTCTTGCCGGACAGCCCGCGGCTGGCGAGCTGCTTGGAGATGCCGTCGAGGACGTTCATCGGCAGGTCCTTTCGGAAACGTGGGAAAAGTCGGTGGGCCGGGCTACTTCTTCTTGGGCTTGAGGTCGCCGAACGGGTTCCTGAGGAAGTCGTCCGGGCGGCGTTCCCCCGGGGTTCCCGAGGGGAAGGAGATACTACCTTGGGAGTGCCGGGCGGGGAATTTTAAGGTGCGGCCGCCGTCGGAGATCTGGACTTCGTCGACGCTGGCGGAGAAGCCGTCGGCGCCTCGGAAGCGGGGTTTGCCGATGCCGGTGAAGGAGGCGGTGCCGGACTTGACGTCGTAGGTGAGGCGGTCGCCCGAGGCGAACAGGGAAGAGGTGCGGAGGAGGACGCGGCCTGTGGCGCGGGCGCCGAGGAGTTCGCGGTTCTGGGGCTCGAAGTGGAGCCAGAGGCGTTCGGCCTCGAGGCGGGAGACGGGGGGCGGGGGTTTGCCGGGCTCGGCGGGGGATTCGGGGGAGCGGACGAGGACACGGTCGCGGGCGATGAAGAGGCCTGCGTCGCGGTCGATGACGACGGGCCCGGTGCAGGAGAGCATGACGGGGGTGGGGGCGGCGGCGTCGCCGCCGGCGGTGGCCGGGCGTGACGGGGCGAGGCCGGCGAGCCCGCTCATGCCTCCCTTGAGGTGGAGCCGGATCTGTTTCACGCCGTGGAGGACGGCCTTGCCGGTGTCGGGCGACATGGAGATTTCCGCGGCCTCCACGAGGTCCTCGCCCGAGACGATCCGGGCGGGGCGGCCGGTGAGGATGACCTGTCCCGCGGCGAAGTGCAGGGCGTCCGCTGTCGCGGTGGTCGAGTCGGTCGAGATCGAGACCGGTCCTTTCGCGTCGAGCGACTCCAGCGCCCCCGCGGTCATCACCCCGGTGAACTCCGGGCACGTCATCGTCCAGCGGCCGCCGTCCTTGCCCGCTCCCGGCGCCAGCTCCACCA
This sequence comes from uncultured Planctomycetia bacterium, assembly GCA_964590435.1. GTDB lineage: Bacteria > Planctomycetota > MHYJ01 > WSZJ01 > WSZJ01 > WSZJ01. The sequence continues at coordinate 4,491 of CAZPWT010000002.1, read as the reverse complement.
GCGACGCGGGCGCCAGCCCGCCGCCCTCGCCTTCGGCCACAACGTTCCCGGTGCACCGGATCCGCCCCGCCTTGTTGTCGAACTCGATCGTCTTCGCGAACAAGCGGTTCTTCCCGTCCCCGACCTCCGCGCCGACGTCGCTGTGAAGCGTCACGACGTCCGAATCTGCGGCCCACTTGAGCGAATCCGCCCGCGCGTTCCGCCCGGGCTCCTTGAGCACGACGTTCCCGGTCGCCTCGATCGCCCGCGGCGCGTACCCGATCCCGGGCTTCGTCGCGTCGCCCGCGTCCGGCGCCATGTCCATCCGCAGCGCGTCGCAGGTCAGCTCGCGCCCGCCTTCGCGCACCCAGACCCACCGCGACAGCCCGATCGTCGCCGGCCCCGGCGCGCCGTCCGCACCGTCCGGCGCCCGCACGATCCGGATGTCGTCCATCGCGGTGATTTCCACCGGGCCGCCCTTCTCCCCGCCCGTCCCGCCGCCTCCCATGCGCCCCAGCGACATCGCCCCGCGCTCGCGGAATACCAGCCGCTTCTTCGGTCCCGCCACCGTCGTCACCCCGCTCCCGTCCGGCGCGTTCACCGTCTCCAGCGACTCCGCGTCCATCTCGATGCGCGGGTCCATCACCCGCACGTCGCCCTCCAGCCGGAGCCGCTCCAGCCGGATCTTCGGCTGCGGCACCCGCGCCGCCTCGATCTCCGGCGGCTTCACCGCGTCCAGCCCCATCGCCCGCTGCATCGCCTGAAGCGCTTCCCATGCCGCCAGCGACGGCGGCAGCGGGGGCTTTTCGCGGCGGATCTCGGCCGTGAGCGTCGAGCAGGTGAGGCTCGTCGGTTTCTCCGTATCGGGGTCGATCCGCATCGCGGAGACGCCCCCGCCCAGGACCAGCCGCGTCCGGCGGACACGCCCTTCCGCCGAAAGAGGCTCCCCGGTCACCGGGCCACCCGCCGCGAACGTGATGTCCTCGGGTTTCTGCGTAGCGCGGTGGGACGCCGTCGGGCTGAAGTCCGCCGCGGTCCCGATCAGCTTGCCGGAGATTGCCTTGTCGAAGCGGAACGACTTGAGCCCGAGGTTTCCGTGGAAGCCGGTGCCGCGCAGCACGGATTCGCCGGTCGAGAGCTCGACCGGGCCGTCCGTGTCGACGGTCTTTTCCGAGTGGTCCACGATCTCTTTCCCGTCGCCGTCCTGGATCCTCTTCCCGAACAGGATCCGCAGGTCGCTGGCGCGCAGCGTGTCGCCTTCCGGCGTGTCGATGCGGACGTTCCCGACGACGCGCGCGACGAACCCGTCGCGGTCCACCTCGGCGCGATCGGCGCGCACGAGGACCTCGTCCGGCTGGCGCTCGTTGCCGCCCTTTTCAGGCCACGCGCGGATGACGGCGTCCTTGAAGAGCGCTCGATCCCGCCCCTCGAACTCCGCCTCCGACCCGGAGATTTCCGCGAGCATGTGGTCGCCTTCGTAGACGCGGATCGCGACGCCGCGCGCCGTGCCTTTCTTCGGCAGCCCGCTCCGCGCGACCGACACGAGCGGCCGGTCGTCCGTGCTCCCCCGGGGCGCCTGCGCCCGCCAGGCGAAGAACACCATCACCGCGGTGGGCGGCACGAACGCCGCGAGAAAGACCGCGAGCCAGCGCCTCAAACCAGCCCCATGTCGAGAAGGTCCTGCACGTCCACCATCCCGACCGGCTTCCCGTCCGCGCCCACTACCGGGACCTCGTCGATCTTCTTCTCGCGCAGCAGGAACAGCGCTTCGCTCGCCAGCCGCTCCGGCCCGATCGTCTTCGGGCTGCGCGTCATCAGCTCCCCGATCGGCTTCTTCAGCACGTCCGCATCGAGCGAAATCCGACGCCTCAAATCCCCGTCCGTGAAAATCCCCGCCAGCTTCCCGCTCGCGTCCGTCACGCTGATCGCCCCCGACCGCGCCTTCGTGATCAGCGCGATCGCCTCCGCCACCGACCTCTTCTCCCCGATCTCAGGCGCCCGCTCGCCCGTCCTCATCACGTCCGACACCTTCTGCAGCTTCCGCCCCAGCTCCCCCGCGGGGTGATAGAACGCGAACTGCTCCTTCGTGAACCCGCGCTCCTTCTGCACCGACAGCGCCAGCGCGTCCCCCAGCGCCAGGAGGGCCGTGGTCGAAGCGCTCGGGGCGAGGCCGTTCGGGCAGGCTTCCTCGATCTTCCCCATCGCCAGCGTGATGTCCGCGCCGCGCCCGAGGGTCGACGTGGACGTCGCCGTGATCGCGACGATCTTCGTGCCGAACTCCTTGAGAAGGGGGAGGAGCCGTGCGACTTCCTCGGTCTCGCCGCTGTTCGAGAGGGCGAGGACGACGTCGTCGCGCGTCACGCGGCCGAGGTCGCCGTGGATCGCTTCGGCGGGGTGGAGGAACAGGGAAGGGGTGCCGGTGGAGGCCAGCGTGGCGCTGATCTTCTGCCCGACGAGCCCGGCTTTGCCCATCCCGGTGACCACGACGTGGCCCTTGCAGCCGAGAAGCAGCCGCACGGCGTCGCCGAAGGTGGAGTCGAGGCGGGAGATGAGGGACCGGATGGCGTCCGCCTCGGTCTGGAGGACTTGCCTCGGGAATTCGAGGTCCATGGAGGAGGGATTCTACACCGGGTCGCGCCGTCCGTCGCCTGCTCGTTCGGGGTGGCTGGGGTGGCGCCGAATGTGGCCCTCAGATATCGTTCCCGACGTGGAACAGCCATTCGACACGCAATTGGCCGTGATCCAGGCCGCTGCCTGGATCGTGTCGATCGGGCTTCACGAGGCCGGGCATGCCTACACGGCCAATCGGCTTGGCGACCCGACCCCCGGGATGTTCGGCCGGCTGACGCTCAATCCATTTGCTCATCTCAAGCCAGTGCTGACAGCCATCGTTCTGCCGCTCATCTTCATCATTTCCCGGCAAGGACTCCTTGGCGGGGCTTCGACGCCTGTTAATCCGTCGTACTTCCGGAAGCCACTTCGCGACCGTGTCTTTGTCGCCCTGGCCGGGCCCGCGGTGAACATCGTGCTCCTCCTGCTGTTCTCAGGGGCCTTTCTCGTCATGCCCGCAGCGCTCGTCGCCGAGGGATCGCTCTACCTGCGACTCCTGGCGTATTTCGTGTACCTGAACGCGTTCCTCATCATGTTCAACCTTCTTCCCGTCCCGGGCCTCGATGGCGGCGACGTCATCCGCTACTTCCTGGGCCCCTCGATCCGGGAGAAGTTCGACGAGATGCGTCAGTACGGCATTATCATCGCCATCGTTATCCTGTCCCTTCCGCACGTCGGCAGGTACTACTTCTATCCGGTCACCTGGTACATGAATCAGGTCTTCGGGACCACTCACATATGACGGTCGACTACAAGGTCCGGATCGAGACGTATTACGGCCCGCTCGATCTCCTCCTGCACCTCATCAAGGAGCAGGAGCTCGACATCCTCAACATCCCCATCGCCCACGTCGCCGAGCAGTACGTCAAGTACCTCGACATGATGGAGAAGCTGGACATCAACGTCGCCGGCGAGTTCCTCGTCATGGCCACGACGCTCATGGAAATCAAGTCGCGGACGCTGGCGCCGCGAAGCGTCGAGGAGGAAGAAGAGGACGACGGCGACCCGCGGCTGGAGCTGATCCAGCAGCTTCTCCAATACAAGCGCTACAAGGACCTCGCGCGCGAGTTCGGCCGGCTCGGCGACGCCCGCGAGCGGATGTTCGGGCGGCCGAAGTGGCGCCTGGAGCCCGTGGCGCCCGAGGAGGAGGAAGTCGACGTGTCGGCGTTCGACCTCGCGGCGGCCTGGGCGCGCATCTCGAAAGTCCAGCGCATCGACGGCCTCGAGAAGATCCTCTACGACGACGTCCCGATCGAGGCCGTGATCGAGGCGATGTTCGAGGCTGTCAAGGCGAAGGGCGAAATCAACTTCCGCGACCTCGTCCCCGACCGCACGAATCCCTACAAGACCGTCAGCCACTTCCTCGCCACCCTCGAGCTGGCGAAGCAGCAGAAGGTCACGCTCGAGCAGACGGAAGACTTCGCGGACATCCGGATCACGCTCAAGCCGGAAGCTCCGCCACCGCCGCCCGCGCCCTGAAGCGCGGGAATCCGCGCCGCCGTCCACGCGTTACGGACTTCGCCGTGCCGGGGGGATCTTCGGAGCCGAACCATGCCTCGCTTCATCGCCGCCCTGCTCTTCGCCACCCTCGCCGCTTCTGCCGAGGAGGCCGTTCTCAAGGAAGCGCCGCAGGCGGACACGCAGCAGGGGGCGCCGCACGGGATCGGGCTGATCGACGTGAACCAGGACGGGCGGATGGACGTGGTGATCGACCAGATCCGGCCGTCGGGGATCAACATTTTCCTGACGGATGCGAAGGGCGGGCTGGCGGGCGACTACAACAAGATGCTGGGGACGCGGATGGGGCCGAACTGGGGGATGGCGGTGGACGCGGACGGGGACGGGTTGCGCGACTTCTGCCAGATGGACAACAACTCGACAAAGCTGACGATCTACAAGGGG
>CAZPWT010000001.1:0-77095 GCA_964590435.1 uncultured Planctomycetia bacterium | reverse complement strand
CCTCAGCCTTGCGGGCCTCCTCAGCCTTGCGGGCCTCCTCAGCCTTGCGGGCCTCCTCAGCCTTGCGGGCCTCCTCAGCCTTGCGGGCCTCCTCGACCTTGCGGGCCTCCTCGACCTTGCGGGCCTCCTCGACCTTGCGAGCCTCCTCGACCTTGCGGGCTTCCTCAGCCTTGCGAGCTTCCTCGGCCTTGCGCGCCTCTTCGGCCTTGCGCGCTTCCTCGGCCTTGCGCGCCTCCTCGGCCTTCCGCGCTTCTTCCGCGCTGTCGTCCGGCGCGACTTCCTCGAGCGGCGCGTTCACCGCCTCCGGCTCGACCTCCTCGAACGAGGCGTCCGCCGGCGCTTCCGGGGAAGCAGCCTTTTCCTGGAGCGCCTTCTCCAACTCCTCGGGGCCCTCGTCCTCCTGCTTGGGCTCCTCGGGGACGGTGACGCTCTTGAAGTGATCGCTCTGGGGGCCGATCAGCTGGAATTCGAAGTCGGGGCGGCGGGCGGGCTCCGCGGCCGGCGGGGGCTCGCTGCGCGTGGCGGACATCGCCTCGGCCAGGAATTCCTCGGTCCCCTGCTTGCGGGCCGCGGGCTCCTCGGCGGGCTTCCCGGCTCTCTTCGGCGGAGGCGCGGGTTCGTCGTCGAGGTCGGGAAGCGCGCTCGTGTCCACAAGCCCGCTCGTCACCGACACCTTGTCGAACTTCGCCGGGCCGTCGTCCTTCTTGTCAGCCGTCTTCTCGGGGGCTGCGGCATCCGCGGCGGGAGGCGCAGGACGCCCGGCCTTCTTCGGCGGCGGCGCGGGTTCGTCGTCGAGGTCGGGAAGCGCGCTGGTGTCCACGAGGCCGCTCGTCACCGACACCTTGTCGAACTTCGCGGGACCGTCGTCCTTCTTGTCCGACGTCTTCGCCGGCATGACCGCGTCCTCCGCGGCCGGCGCGGGCGCAGGACGCCCGGCTTTCTTCGGCGGCGGCGCGGGCTCGTCGTCGAGGTCGGGAAGCGCGCTCGTGTCCACAAGCCCGCTCGTCACCGACACCTTATCGAACTTCGCCGGGCCGTCGTCCTTCTTGTCCGCCGTCTTCGCCGGAACGACCGCATCCTCGGCAGGCGCCGCAGGCGCAGGACGCCCCGCCTTTTTCGGCGGTGGCGCGGGCTCGTCGTCCAGGTCCGGAAGCGCGCTCGTGTCCACAAGCCCGCTCGTCACCGACACCTTGTCGAATTTCGCCGGCCCGTCGTCCTTCTTGTCGGCCACCTTCGGCGGCTCCGTCGACCGCTTCTTCGGCGGCACGATCATGTCGTCGTCCGCAGCCGGCGGGCCGGACTTCTTCGCCACCGGCGCGTCTTCCATCGGGCGCCCGCCACGCCTCGGCGGCGGCGCGGGTTCGTCGTCCAGGTCGGGAAGCGCGCTCATGTCCACGAGCCCGCTCGTCACCGACACCTTGTCGAATTTCGCCGGGCCGTCGTCCTTCTTGTCCGCCACCTTCGGCGGCTCCGTCGGCCGCTTCTTCGGCGGCACGATCATGTCGTCGTCCGCAGCCGGCGGGCCGGACTTCTTCGCCACCGGCGCGTCTTCCATCGGGCGCCCGCCACGCCTCGGCGGCGGAGCGGGTTCGTCGTCCAGGTCCGGAAGCGCGCTCGTGTTGACGAGCCCGGTTCCGACCGAGGTCTTCTCGAACGAGGCGGGGGCATCGTCGTCGCCCGCGGGCTTCCTGCGGGCCACGGGAGCGACCGCATCGTCCGCCGGCGGTGCTCCGCCCTGCTTGCGCTTGGGGGCCGCTTCCATCGCATCCATCGCCGACAGCGAATCCCCGAGCAGGCTGGGTCCCGAACTCTCTGCGGGCTTTTTGCGGGGAGGAGCCGGCGTGTCGAGCGCGTCGGCCATCGCCGCGATCCCCATCCCGCCCGGCGAATCCACAGTCCGGGAACGCTGCGGCGGCTTCACCGCCTTCCCTTCGCCGCTGTCGATCAGCGAGCCCAGCGTGTCGCTGTACATGCTCGCCTTCGAACCCGTGTGGGCTTCCTGCGCCGTCGAGTTCTCCTGCGACGTCGTCTTCGCCCCGGCAATCCGCTCGGACGCCTCCATCAGCGTCTCGAGGTCCCGGTCGTCCAGGAACCCCTTCTTCAGCAGGATGACGGCCAGCGGAAGCGGACGTGCGGACTTCTGCTGCTCCTCGATGCACTGACGGAGCTGGCTCTGCGAGATGATCCCTCGCGAGACGGCAAGTCGTCCGATCGTCTGGTCTTTATCCGCGGCCATGAACTTTGAATTTTACCTCCGCTTCCCTGCCTTCCGCGCGGATTTCCGGGCGGCAGGCTTCTTCGCGGGCGCCTTGGCGCGGTCGCGCAGGACGGCATGCGCGGCGGCCATGCGGGCCACGGGGACGCGGTAGGGGCTGCACGAGACGTAGTTCAGCCCGGTGTCGTGGCAGAAAATGACGGTTTCCGGGTCGCCGCCGTGCTCGCCGCAGATGCCGCACTTGAGGTCGGCGCGCGTGGCGCGTCCCTCGGTGACGGACATCTTCATGAGCCGGCCGACGCCGGGCTTGTCCACGGAGACGAAGGGGTCCTCGGGGAGGATCCGCGTCGCTTCGCTGATGTACAGCGGCAGGAACTTGCCCGCGTCATCGCGCGAATACCCGAACGTCATCTGCGTCAGGTCGTTCGTGCCGAAGGAGAAGAACTCCGCCTCCTGCGCGATCTCGCCCGACACGAGCGCCGCCCGGGGGATCTCGATCATCGTCCCGACCAGGTACTTCACCTTCACGCCCTGCTTCTTCATGACCTCGTCCGCCACCCGGCGTACCACGGCCGCCTGGTGCTTCAGTTCGTTCACGTGACCCACCAGCGGGATCATCACCTCCGGCACGACCGGCTTCTTCTCCTTCGCGCACAGGCACGCCGCCTCGAAGATCGCCCGCGCCTGCATCTCGGTGATCTCGGTGTACAGGATCCCCAGTCGGCACCCGCGCAACCCCAGCATCGGGTTGAACTCGTGCAGCTCCTCCACCCGGTGCAGCAGCTTCTCCTTCTGCTGAAGCTCCGGCCCGGTCTTCCCCTGCGCCTTCATCACCGCCACCTCCACCATCAGTTCTTCCCGCTTGGGGAGGAACTCGTGAAGCGGGGGGTCCAGCGTCCGGATGGTGACCGGGCGGCCGGCCATGGTCTTGAAGAGGCCGTAGAAGTCGTCGCGCTGGAAGCCGACGAGTTTCTCGAGGGCGGCGCGGCGGCCGGCCTCGTCTTGGGCGAGGATCATCTCCTGCACGATCGGGAGGCGCTCCGCGGCGAAGAACATGTGCTCCGTGCGGCAGAGACCGATCCCCTCGGCGCCGAGCGCGATCGCGGCCTCGGCGTCACGAGGAATGTCGGCATTGGCGCGGACCTTCAGGGTGCGAAGCGCGTCGGCCCACTTCATGAGCTCGCTGAAATTCTGCCAGGTCTCGCTCTCCTTCGGGTCCAGCTTGCCGCGCATGACCTCGAGGATGTCCGAGTCGCGCGTCGGGACGTCGCCGAGCATGACTTCGCCGCTCGTCCCGTCGATGGAGAGGTAATCCCCTTCCCTGATCGTCTTGCCGTCGACCGTCGCGAGCCGCTTGTCCTCGTCCACGTGGATTGCACCGCAGCCGACGATGCTGGGCTTGCCCATCTGGCGGCCGACGACCGCCGCGTGGCTCGTGCGCCCGCCGGTGGACGTCAGCACGCCGCGCGAGGCCGCCATCCCCTTGATGTCGTCCGGGCACGTTTCGGCCCGCACCAGGATGACGCGCTCGCCCTTCGCCTTCCACGCCTCCGCCGTCGGGGCGTCGAAGACCGCCTTCCCCGCCGCCGCGCCCGGGCTGGCGTTCAGCCCCTTCGCGATCACAGGGAAATCACGGCGCTTCTTCGGGTCAAACACCGGGTGCAGCAGTTGCTCGATCATCGCCGGCTCGACCCGCGCCACCGCCTCGTCGCGCGTGATCACCTTCTCCTTCACCATGTCCACCGCGATCTTCACCGCCGCGTGCCCCGTCCGCTTGCCGCTGCGCGTCTGCAGCATGTACAGCTTCTCGTCCTGGATCGTGAATTCGAAGTCCTGCACGTCGCGGTAGTGCCGCTCCAGCCGGCTCGTGATCTCCCGCAGCTGCGCGAACGCCGGCGGCATCTCCGTCTCCAGCTCCGCGATCGGCCGCGGCGTCCGGATCCCCGCCACCACGTCCTCGCCCTGCGCGTTCGTCAGGAACTCCCCGTAGAACTTCTTCTCGCCGCTCCCAGGGTCGCGCGTGAAGCCCACCCCCGTCGCGCTCTTCGGTCCCGTGTTCCCGAACACCATCGACTGCACCGTCACCGCCGTCCCGATCGCGTCCGAAATCCGGTACATCCGCCGGTACGCGATCGCCCGCTCGTTGTTCCACGAACGGAACACCGCGTCCCGCGCCCCCCGCAGCTGCTCCTTCACGTCCTGCGGGAACTCCTTCCCCGCATGCGCCTTCACCACCGCCTTGAAGTCCGCCACCACCTGCTTCAGGTCCTCCACCCCAAGGTCCGTGTCCTGCTTCGTCCCCTTCGCGTCCTTCCGCTCCTTCAGCTTCCGGTCAAAATGCTCCTTCTCGATCTCCAGCACGACGCTGCCGTACATGGAGATGAAGCGCCGATAGCAGTCCCACGCGAACCGCGGGTTGTTCGCGCGCCGCCCGTGCCCCTCGACCGAGACGTCGTTCAGCCCGAGGTTCAGGATCGTGTCCATCATCCCGGGCATCGAGAACTTCGCGCCCGACCGCACGCTCACCAGCAGCGGGTTCGCGGCGTCGCCGAACTTCATCCCCGTCGACTTCTCGATCCGCGCCAGCGCCGCCCACATCTCGGGCTCCGCGTCCTTGGGGAAGCGCTTCCCGTTCTCGTAGAAGCGCGTGCAGATTTCCGTGGTGATCGTGAACCCCGGCGGCACCGGGATCCCCGCGTTCGTCATCTCGGCCACGCCGGCGCCCTTGCCGCCCAGCAGGTCCTTCATGCCCGAGTTGCCGTCCGCCTTGCCGTCGCCGAACCAGTAAACCGATTTCTTGGCCATGCTATCTCCGGTGTCTGAAGTCCCGTTTCTGGGTGACCTTGGAATAGTCGAAGAACTGATCCTCCGGGATACCGAAAAACTCCTGGAGCGTGAACTGCACCCGCCACTTCTCCCCTGACTTCACGACGCGAAAGCTCTTCATCTCGAAGTGCTTCCGTCCGGGGTCCGCCAGGTCCGCTTCCCGGTCCGGCGCCCGGAGGACGGCGACGGCGGTGGCGCCGTCGGACTTCTCGATCGCGGTGACCAGCGCCGAGTCGGCGATGAGCCGCTGGTAGCGCTGCCCCGTGGAAGTCATGTTGAACGCAATCCAGAAAAGCTGCGAGGGATAACGTTCCCTCGTGTCCTGCGAGAGGGTTTCGTAGGCCGCGTCGTAGTCCTCCCGGGCGATCGCTTCCCGGAAACTCTCGTAGCATTCCTTCACCGTGCCGAGCTTCGGACCCGCTTCGGTGGAGGTCGGGCCTGAAGCGCACCCCGCGAGGGTGGCGGCCAGGAGGAGAAGCCCGGGTCGGAGGGCGGTCATTCGGGGATTCCTCGGGGCGTGGCCGGTTGCAGATCGCGGGTTCGCAAGGGGCGGGAAAAATAGCACGCCTGCCCGGGGGAGTCAAACTACCGCCCCCCGCCCCACCCGGCCAATTTTCACCGTCGTTTGACTTCGCATGGGCACGGGCCTAAAATCCACGTTCCGCGTTCACAGGTCCCGCAAGACCCTCACCGGAGAAGCGCCACCGACATGGGCATCAACGAACGCAAGCCGCTGGGCAAGATCCTTGAGGAAATGAAGGTTGCGTCCGCGAAGCAGATCAAGGACGCGCTGAAGTTCCAGCACGAGAACCCCGGGAAGAAGCTGGGCGAAATCCTGATTGAGCAGAAGGTCTGCTCGCAGGTGCAGATCACCGAGGCGCTCGCGAAGCAGTTCAACCTCGTGTTCATGCGCCTCGAGGACCTCGAGGTCGAGGCCGAGCTCACGCAGCTGGTCCCCAAGCAGGTCTGCGACGACTACAAGATCTGCCCGGTCAAGAAGAGCGGCCGCGCGATCACCGTCGCCATGAGCGACCCGCTCGACTTCTTCACGCTCGACAACCTGCGCTTCATCCTCAACACCGAGGTCGAGTGCGTGCTGGCGACGCGCGAGGACGTGGTGGAGGCGGTGGCGCGGATTTACGGCGGCGGCGCGGCGATGAAAGGCCAGTTCGACGCGGCGCTGGAAGAACTGACGGCGTCGGAAGTCGCGGTTCGAAACCAGGAAGACCTGGAGGTCACGGAGGAGGAGTCGGCGCCGGTCATCCGGCTCGTGACGCTGATCATCGCCGAGGCGGTGCGCAACCGGGCGTCGGACATCCACATCGAGCCGATGGAAAAGAAGCTCCGGATCCGGTACCGCATCGACGGCGTCTGCCAGGAGGTGGACTCCCCGCCGAAACGGCTCCAGGGCTCGGTCCTGTCGCGTCTCAAGATCATGGCGGACATGGACATTGCCGAGAAGCGCAAGCCGCAGGACGGCCGTATCAAGATCAAGGTCGGCGAGTCGCACCTGGACATCCGGGTCTCGGCCATTCCCGGGACGCACGGCGAGTGCATCTGCATGCGAATCCTGGACAAGAAGACGGGCCTGATCGGCATGGAAGAGATGGGCTTCTCGGGCCAGGACTACAAGCGGTTCCAGGACATCATCAAGAAGCCGAACGGGATCTTCCTCGTGACGGGCCCGACGGGGTCCGGGAAAACGACGACGCTGTACGCGGCGCTCAAGGAACTGAACAAGCCGGACGTGAAGATCATCACGGCCGAGAACCCGGTGGAATACGTGCTGCCCGGGATCAACCAGTCCCAGGTGCGCCAGCAGATCGGCTTCACGTTCGCCCGCATCATCCGCGCCATGCTGCGGCAGGCGCCCAACATCATCCTGGTCGGTGAAATCCGCGACCAGGAAACGGCCGAAATCGCGACGCAGGCCGCGCTCACGGGGCACCTGGTGTTCTCCACCCTTCACACGAACGACGCGCCCGGCGCCCTTACCCGCCTCCTCGACATGGGCGTGAAACCCTTCCTCGTGGCGTCGTCCGTGCAGGCGATCATGGGCCAGCGTCTCATCCGCCGGCTCTGCCCGCACTGCAAGGAGCCCTACACCGCGACCCCCGAGGAACTCGGAGCGGTCGGGCTCAAGCCCGCCGACGTCGAGGGCAAGACCATCTACCACCCGGTCGGCTGCGACCAGTGCAAGCTGGGCTACAAGGGCCGCCAGGCGATCTTCGAACTGATGGAAATGTCGCCGATCATCCGCGACATGACCTTCCGCCGCGAGCCGACCATCAAGATGCGCGAACAGGCCCGTATCGGCGGCATGACCACCCTGCTCGAAGACGGCGTCCGCAAGATTCTCGACGGGATCTCTTCGATCCCCGAAGTGCTGAACCTGGCCCGTCGCGAGGACATCACCTACTAGGACCGGCCCACTTTTCCCGGGAGATTCCATGGTCGTCGAACTGAACAGGCTGCTGGACCTTGTCGTCGAGAAGCGCGCGAGCGATCTCCACCTGACCGTCCAGATGCCGCCGTGCATCCGGCTGCACGGGCACCTTCGCCCGCTGAAGCTGCCTGCGCTGACGAACGACGACACGGTGGCGTTCATGAGGTCGATCACGAGCGAACGGCACCAGCAGGAGCTGAAGGAACGCGGAGGTTGCGACTTCGGCTTCGCGTACGAGCAGAAAGCCCGCTTCCGCGTGGCCGTTTACATGCAGAAGGGGCAGGTGGGCCTGGCGCTGCGATTGATCCCGACGAAGCTGCTGTCGTTCGAGGAAATCGGGCTGCCGCCGAGCGTCAAGAACCTGCTGTTCAAGCCGCGCGGACTGATCCTGGTCACGGGGCCAACGGGTTCCGGGAAGACGACGACGCTGGCGACGATGATCGACTTCATCAACACGGAAGAAGACTGCCACATCATCACGATCGAGGACCCGATCGAGTACTACCACAGCCACAAGAAATCGATCATCACGCAGCGTGAGCTGGGGGTGGACATCGGGACGTTCAGCGAGGCGATCCGCCGCGCGCTGCGTATGGACCCGGACGTGGTGCTGGTCGGAGAAATGCGAGACCTCGAGACGATCCAGACGGCCATCACGGCGGCCGAAACGGGGCACCTCGTGTTCGGCACCCTTCACACCACGGGCGCCGCGCGCACCATCAACCGAATCATCGACGCCTTCCCGCAGGAACAGCAGGAGCAGATCCGCGCGCAGTTGTCGACCTCCGTCGTGTCGATCATTTCCCAGATGCTGCTGCCCCGCGCGGATACCGACGGCGTCATCGCCGCGTTCGAGATCCTCATCATGACGTCCGCCATCGAGCACCTCATCCGCGAAAACCAGACGCACAAGATCGTCAGCGCCATCCAGACGGGCGCCAAGGCGGGCATGGTGCTGCTCGACGACTACCTCTTCGATCTGTTCACCAAGAAGAAGATCGGCTTCCAGGAAATGATGCAGGCCGCGCAGCAGCCGAACGACCTGCAGCAAAAGGTCATGGAATACACGCAGGTGCAGGCGGCGGCGCAGGCCAAGGCAGCCAAGGAACGCTAACCTGGGATCAACGGGCGACCGGGCAACCCCCGGTCGCCGTTTTTTTTTGGAGACGAAGCGTGAACAAGCGCGCGGCGGCCCTTGTCGCCCTGGCGGTTGCCGGCATGGCCGGGTGCGGCGGTCCGTCAACCCCGCCGGTCGGCCCGATCAAGACCACCTCGGTCGAGGAGCCCGCAGGCGGGTTCAAGATCGCCGTTCCCGAGGGATGGGACCGCGACGTGCTCCCGATGTCGGACCCGCGCCGCCGCTGGTTCGCCGCCCGATGGAAACCCGCCAATGTCGCGCTTCCCGTCGAAGCGCTCATGGTGCACGTCATGGCCCCCGGCTGCCCGGCCGCCGAGGTCGGCAGCCATTTCGGCGGCGCGGAGTTCGCTTCTGAATCCGACCCCAAGGAGTTCTCGATCGTCGGTTCTGCGCCGGGGACTGTCGGGACGCACGCGGCGTTCCGGATCGAGGGGAAATACAAGTCGGCGCGCTACGGGGACATCTTCGAAGCAAGTTCGTACGTCGAGACGGCGGAAGGATCCGGCCTGTTCGTGACGTCGCGCGGGTCCGCCAAGGACGACGCGGTCGTCCGGGCCCGGCTGGATGCGGCCCTGGCGGGACTGGAGCCCGTGAAGCGGATCGTGCGCGCCGCCTCGGCGCAGCCGCGGACCGGCGGCTTCGAGATCGGCTTCCCCGAGGGGTTCGACGAGTACTTCGGCGCCTCGGCGTTCGGGACGGCGGCCTATGCGATCGGCCCGGCGGACGTGCAGGGGCGCCAGGAAACCGTGTCCATCCTGGTCGCCCCGCCGACCAGCTCGGGGGAACAGTTCCTCACGGCCATGGTTTCCGACGCGACCAAGGGCTACAAACAGGGCGACAAACGGAAGCTCTCCATCGCGGGACGCCCTGCTGAGGGCGTCTCATGGACGCCGCCGGAGAAGTCGCCCCGGTACGAGATGGCCAGCGCACCTTTCCGCCTGGGAGACACGCACGCCATGCTGCTCGTCCACGCCGCGATGGTCCCCCCGGGACGGGCCCTGGAAATCCTCGCGTCCACGGCCGCCACGATCAAGTTCAAGGCCGTTCCGCCCCCCGAGCTCAAGGCCGTGCGCTTCAGCGACGGCGGCAACCGGGAGACTCGCGCCCCGGAAGGATGGAAAACCACCGCGGACCAGCCCGTGTTCATGGCGATCCTGGACGAGGCCCTCAAGATCCCGGAGGGCGCGGGCCCGCCGAGCCGCCAGGCCGCCGTGCTGGAAGTGACCCTCGATGAAGACTGCAGTTTCAACGGCTCCCCTCTGGGCGCGGCGCGCGCCATCGCCGCGTCGTTCGGGGCCAACAAGAAGACGCGCACCCTGTCGATCGAGGAATTCGCGCTCCCCGACGGCCGGCAGGCAGCCCGCATGGTCGCCGCCAGCCCGGTCAGCTACGAACTCTTCCTGTTCGCACGCGCCTCGACCGGCACGCTCGCCCAGGTCCACGTCTCTTCCCTTCCGGGGATCTCGGGCCTCGGGATGAAGATCGGGCTGGAGGCTCTCGCGGCGGCGCGGTTTGTCCCGCTGGGCGATCTCGCGGCCCCGGCGGCTGACGTACTGGAGCGGTCGAGGAAGGAGTTGCCGGCGCTCATCGAGCGGGGGCGGAAGCGGGCGGGCGGAGAGGCCTGGTACGTGGAGGAATCGCAGGGAAAGGAAGTCGGCGGGCAGCGGATCTCGGCCGGTGCGGACGGCGCGTGGTCCGATGCCGAGGGGCGGCCGTCGAGCGGGGCCTCGGTGTCCAGCACCATGGAGGGCTCGAAGAACGCGTACGTCGAGCGGGTCCGGCTCAGGGCGCCGGGGAAGGATGCGAAGGGCAAGCCGATCACCAACGAGTTGACGATCGAGACGCGCATCGAGTCCGCCGACGAGAAGTGGATTTCCATTTCGCGGCAGGAGGGATCGGCGGAACCACGGAAGGACCGGATCGCGATTCCCGATCTCTGGCTTCCGCCCGACATCTCGAATTCCGACGTCCTCGTGGTCGCGCTGGCAAGCTCGCCGGAAGGTGTGTACTCGTTCGTGGCGATGCACGAGCGGTTCCTGATCCTGAAATGGCGCGAGTACCGGGTGAAGGGCGAGGAGGACGTGGAGGTCCCCGCGGGGAAATTCAAGGCGCGCCGGATCGAGGCGGGGCCGACGACGGTGTACTGGGTCGCGGACGGCAAGGTCGTGAAGGCGGAAATCGGCGACTTCGCGCGCAAGCTCACGACGAAGGAAGCGGCGGAGAAGTACCTGAAGGAGTGAGGCCGGCGTTCAGGCTTTCGGCCGGGCCGCCCTCGGGTGCGCCTTGCCGTAGACTTCCTTCATCCGCGCCGTGGTGACCTGCGTGTAGATCTGGGTCGTCTGGATATTCGCGTGGCCGAGGAGCTCCTGCACGCTCCGGAGGTCGGCGCCCCGGTCCAGCATGTGCGTCGCAAACGAGTGGCGGAACGTGTGCGGCGTGATGCGCTTGGAAATCCCGGCGCGGAGCGCGTACTTCTCCACGACCCGCCGCACCCCGCGGATCGACAGCCGCCGGCCGGACTTGTTCGCGAAGACCGCTTCCCCGCCCGGCCAGCATTCGATCGCCGTGCGGACGGCGGCGAGCGCCGGCGCGCCGAGGACCGCGAGGCGCTCCTTGCGCCCCTTTCCCCGCAGCCGCACGACGCCGCTGCCGAGATCGACGTCCTCGCGCGAGAGAGCCGCAAGCTCCGCGATGCGGCAGCCGGTCGAGTAGAACGTCTCCAGGATCGCCCGGTCGCGCTTCGCCGCCTTCGTGTGCCCTTTCGGGCCGCCGAGAAATTCCTCGACCTCGGGCTCGGTCAGCGCCTTCGGCAGGCGGCGCTCGAGGCGCGGAGTGCGAAGCGCGCGGCCGGGGTTTTCCGCGAGGACGCCGAGGCGGTGGAGGTGGCGGCACAGCGAGCGGGCGCAGGCGAGTTTGCGGGCGATCGAGGACTTCTGGAAGCCGTCGTCGCGGAGTTTCGCGAGGAAGCGCCGGAGCGCGAGAGGGTCGAGCGTGGCGGGGTCGGGGCGCGCGAGCGTTTCCCCCATGCCGGCCAGGTCCGAGGCGTAGGCGCGCGACGTCTCCGGGGAGACGTTGCGGCGGCGGAGGTGCTCGAGGAAGGAATCGACCGCTTCGTCCCAGGTCATGGATGCTCCGCGTTGTGCCATTTCATCTCGGTGCGCTGCCGGCGGGCCCGCTCGAGCCCGAGGATGCGGTCGACCACGAGGGCGCAGACGAAGCGCCAGTACGGCTCGCGGGCGCGGGCGACCCCTTCCCCGTCGCGCCACGGCGAATCGTCGGCGACGCGCGCTTCGGCGAACGACTCGAGCTCGTCCTTGACGTTGTCGTTGGCGGCGTCGGCGACGAGCTCGAACGACTGGTCGACGTGCGGCGCGACGCTCGGCGAAATCGCGAGGGGGCGGGCGCTGACGACGTGCGCTTCCAGATTCTCCGGCGGCGCCTTGGGGCGCTCGGTGACGAGGAACTGGAGCGCGACCGTCGTCCGCGGGGGGTAGTACGAGTTCAGCTCGGTCACCTCGGCGACGACGATCGCATCGGCGTCGAGCGCGTTCGCGACCGCCAGGTAATCCTCCGCGGTCTCGAGCCTGAGCCCCTTCCCCGCCGCCGCGTCGACAACCTGCGCCGGCCGGACGACCTCGAAGCCGGGGTGCATGAGGAGTTCCGAAGCGAACGCATCGGCGGCCTTCGCGGCGTCGAAGCCCTTGGAAGCGGTGCGGTCGAGGAACGGCGCGACGGCGACGCGCCGGACGGCCTTGAACGGGTTGGGGTCGGGGTTGCGGTACGTATCGCCGAGGCATCCGCAGAGGGCGAGCGGGAGAAGCCAGGTGAGCGATTTCATTTCAGGAGCTCCGTGTTCTCCGGCGCGACTGCCCAGATCCCCTGGGAGCCGTTGCGGATGGTTGTGAATAGGATTCGGCCGTCGGGGGCCCAGCAGGGGTCCCACTCGGGGGCGGGGTCCCATGTGACGCGCAGGAAGCGCGAGCCGTCGGCGCGAACGGCCCAGATATCGTCGGCGTGGCCATCGGCGTCGAACTGGCCGAAGGCGATCCAGAGGGAGTCGGGGGACCAGGTCGGGCGGCGGGCGTCGCGGTTGTCGGTGAGGCGGGTGCGCTCCGTGCCGTCAGGGCGGACTTTGTAGATGGAGGGAGGAGTGCCGGACTCGAAGGCGATCCACCGGCCGTCGGGGGACCAGGAGGGATGCGTCCCTTCTGTCACGAACGTGCGGAGATTCGTCTCGAGGTTTGTGATCCAGAGCCGTCCACCGAGATCGATGACCTGCTGCCAGACCAGGGACGCTGCATCCGGTGAGAATGCGGGGTGCGCGCAGTCCATCTCATCCGTCGCGAGCACTTGGGCGGGATTCGAGACGCTGTCCGCAACGAAAATGCGCGGATGCCGGGTATCAGCAGCGAGGCGATCCACCGAGACCCAGGCGAATCTGCGCTGGTCCTTCGAGATCGCAGGATCCCGGGCGATGGTCTCGGGAGGAGAGCTCTCCCAGTGCGGCAAGCCGCTCTGGGTAATCGATTCGAGCTGTCCATGACCCACGAGGACCAGGTCACCGCGCCGACTTAGCACGGAGTCGCCAAACACGATGACTGAGTCCTGGTCTGCTTCCAGGTTGAGCACAAGCCCCGCCTCACCAAACGCCGCCCTCCTCGGCGGCGCGGGCCGGAGGTCCGGGTCGGGGAAATTGCACCCGGCGAGGGCGGCGAGGAGGCAGAGAGAGGGCGCGGCGCGCATGCGTTGTAGAGATTATCGGACATTGGTGTGGGGTGGCTGAAGTGAGTGTGGTCGTTGCCCTTTCCCTTGCCCTTTCCCTTGCCCTTTCCCGGTCGGCTTACCGCCAGGGCTCGCGGGCAAGGGCAAGGGCAAGGGCAAGGGAAAGGGAAAGGGCAAGGGAAAGGGTAAGGGAAAGGGTAAGGGAAAGGGACCGATGGTTGATGGACGCTCTGGGATTGGACATGACTTCCCGAGTCCCGCTATCCTCGCGGCCCTTCCTAGAGGAGAAACCCGCCATGGACAAAATCCAGGTCGCCATCCTGATGGGGTCGGACTCCGACCTCGAGACGATGAAGAAAGCCGCCGACGCGCTTCACGAGTTCAAGATCGCGTACGAGATCCGGGTACTGTCTGCTCACCGGACCCCTGCGGCGCTGGACAAGTTCCTGCGTGAAGCGGAGGAGCGGGAGTGCAAGGCGTTCATCTGCGGGGCGGGGATGGCGGCGCACCTGGCGGGGGCGGTGGCGGCGCGGACGGTGCGGCCGGTGATCGGGGTGCCGCTGTCGGGGGGGATCATGGACGGGTTGGATGCGCTGCTGGCGACGGTGCAGATGCCGGGGGGGATGCCGGTCGCGACGGTCGCCGTGAACGGCGCACGGAACGCGGCGCTGCTCGCGGTGCAGATTCTCGCGGTGGAGGATGGCAAGCTCAAGAAGGCGCTGGTGGACCAGAGGGAGAAAGCGGCCGCGAAGCTCGCGGAGAAAGATGCGGAGGTGGCCAGGAGACATGCGAAGGAATAGCGGCAACCGCCACGAAACGAAAAACGAAAAAGAAAAACAGAAAAAGTAAAATCACGGCCGGGCCCTGAACGCCCGGCCGTTTTCTTTTCGTTTTTCCTTTTTCATTTTTCGTTTTTCGTTTCGTGGCCTTTGTCCCACGCTGCGTCACCCTTCCCAGGAGTCCCCTCCATGCCGCGTCTCCTCTCCCCCGCTCTCCTCCTCCTCACCGCCCTCCCTTCCCTCGCGCTCACCATCTCTTATGACGTGGCAACCCCGCGCCCGGAAAATCACACCTTCGAGATGACCATGGAACTCGGCGACGTCCAGGGCGCGTCGATCGACGTAGCAATGCCCGCCTGGACCCCGGGGTACTACAAGATCCAGAACCACGCGAAGAACGTCCGCGACTTCTCGGCGAAGTCCGCGGCCGGCGAGCTCAAGTGGGAGCTCGTCGACAAGCAGACGTGGCGCGTCCAGACCGGCGGCGCGAATGCCGTCACGCTCCGCTACCGCGTCTTCGCCCACCAGCTCACCGCCACCGGCGCCGACCTCACCGACGACCACGCGTACTTCCACGCGTCGTGGATCTGCATGTACCCCGTCGGCGCCATCGCCACCCCCTCCACCATCCGCGTCCACCCCCTCCCCGGCTGGAAGATCGCCACCGGCCTCGACCCCGCCCCCGGCGAAAACACCTTCGCCGCCCCGAACTACGATATCCTCGTCGACTCCCCCTTCCTCATGGGCGACCTCGACATCCGCGAATTCACCGCCGGTGGCGCCCTCCACCAGGTCGTCCTCCACGGCAACCCCGTCTGCGACCGCGCCGCCCTCGTCAAGGACGTCGAGAAGATCGTCAACGGCCACCTCATGGCCATGGGAACTCCCCCCTACAAACGCTACGTCTTCCTCCTCATGTTCCCCCGCTGGGGCTCCGGCGGCCTCGAACACCTCAACTCCACCGCCATCGTCGCCAACGGCGAAGAGCTCCCCGACCGCAACCGCTACCTCCGCTTCCTGTTCGTCGTGTCCCACGAGTTCTTCCACCTGTGGAACGTGAAGCGCATCCGCCCGGCGCAGCTCGGGCCGTTCGACTACACGAAGGAAGTGCAGACGCACAACCTGTTCGTGCACGAGGGGTTCACGAACACGTACGCGTGGCTCGGGATGCGGCGCGGCGGCGTGCTGAACCGGCAGGAGTACCTGAACTTCGTGCAGGAGGAGCTGAACAACCTGATGCGCCGCGACGGGCGCAAGCGGACGAGCCCGGCGGCGTCGAGCTGGCGGACGTGGTACGACGCGGACGACGGCGACAACGTCGAGGTGTCCTACTACACCTCCGGCCACATCGTCGGCGTCGTGCTCGACCTCGAGATCCGGAAGCGCACCGGCGGCGCGAAGTCGCTCGACGACGTCATGATGCTCGCGGTCGAGAAGACGAAGGACGCGGGCTACCCCGGGGACGACTTCTGCGCCATCGTCAACGAGGCGGCGGGAAGCGACTTCACGGAGTTTTTCGCGAAGTACGTGTACGGCACCGAGGAGCTGCCCCTGGCGGACGTGATGCCGTCCGTCGGCGTCACGTACGAGGCGCACGTCGACGCGGTCGAGAGCGACCCGGGGTTCGACTGCTGGGGAATCGGCGAGGACCTCGTGAAGATCACGCGCGTCCCGGAGGAGGGCCCGGCGGCCGAGGCGGGGTTCGACGAAGGCGACGTGCTGCTCTCGGCGGAAGGCAAGCGGCTGCGCGCGGGGACGTTCTGGGCCTACATCCACTCGAAGAAGCCGGGGGACAAGGTCACGTTCCAGCTCTTCCGCAACGAACGCCTGGTCGAGAAGACGGTGACGCTGCGCGAGAAGAAGAAGATCACCCACCAGCTCAAGTTCGTGGAGAAGCCGACGGAGGAGCAGAAGAAAGCGCAGGACGCGTGGCTGAAATAGCCTAGAACTCCTTCACCACTCCGCCCTCGCCGACCACGAACGGCCGCCCGACCGGCTTCCCGAGCCCGCCGTTCTCTTTTCCTTCGCGCCACACCAGCCACATTGCGTTGCGCGGCCCGGCCAGCAGGCGCTTCCCGTCGCGATCGACGAAATGCGAGGGAGCGAAGCGGCCCTCGACCCAGACGTAGGCCTTGGCGCCCGGGGTGTCGGCGGGCGGGGTCCATTCCCACTCCACGTCGGGGCCGTCGCCGGGGTATTCGGTGCGGGAGCCGTCGGGGTTGAGGACGAACGGCGGGCCGGCGGGGGCCTGGAGGCCGCGCGGGCCGGGAGTGGTCGGGACGTAGAGGAGGCCCGGGGCGCACGGGCCGAAATCGGTCGAGCCGTCCTCCTGGAGGCGGCCGGGGGCGACGTCGAGCCAGCCGCCGCCGGCGAAGAGCGAGAGGAACGCGGGCTCGGGCAGGTCAGGCAGCGAGACGGGGACCGCGCCCGGCAACTGCGCCGACGCGTCCGCGGCGGGCTGCCACACGAAACCGTACTGCGTCTTGAACGGAAGTGCGTCTCGGAGCGGGACGAGGTTCGGGTAGTCGTTGCGGTCCTCGCACGAGTAGACCTTGGGCAGGCGCGTGTCGCCGCGGCGCCAGGCGAAATACGCCGGCGACGAGGGCTCCGTGTCGGCCGGCCGCAGCCAGATGTCGGTGCCGGGGATCGCGACCCACGCGTCCCCGCCGGCCTCGCCGTTCACCAGCGGGCAGCGCATCAGGACCGCCGGGACGCCCCACGCGCGGAACAGCGTCACCGCGGCGATCGCCAGGTCCGTCCCCCGCCCGCCGCCTTCCTTTACGCAGGATTCAGGATCCAGGTCGGGCAACCCGCGCGCGACCTTTTTCGCCTTCGCGCCCAGCACTTCGGCGTTCAGGTAGTGCAGAAGCGCCTTCATCGTCCCGTCGCGGTCCCCCGCCCAGCCCGCCGCGAACGCGTCGACTTTCTGCCGCACGGCCTCGTCCTGCCGCCACCATGCGTGCCAGTTCGAGATCTTCTCGGTCCCCACCCGGTACATCAGGATCCCGCGGCGCCAGCCGTCCTCGTCCTGCGGCGCCCACGGGTACCGCTGCACCTCGCGCGCCTGCGCGACACGGTTCGCCAGGAACTCCGGCGTGATCTCCTCGACGTCCACCGTCGATCCTTCCTGCCCGTTCACCGTGTGCCGCCGCGCCGCCCGCCACAGCAGCCACCAGTACGCTTCCCGGTCCGCCCCCTCGGCCCCCGCCGCGGCGCGGAACTGCTCCGCGCGGTCCCCGAGGGGCTGAAGCGCCCGTTCCTCGAGGGACGCAGGGCCGCCGCCGCAACCCGCGGTGAAAACAGCGACCGCCAGCAGAAGCGCCCGCTTCAACGGTGCGCCGCGATCGCCAGCACGACGAGATCGACGATGAAGAGGATGACGATGACGGTCTCCAGGATGAGCATCTTCTGGTTGGACGATTCTGCGGCGACAAGGTTGTAAAGTTCGTCGAGGGTCTTCAGGCGGTCCTCGACGGTGCGGCGCCATTCGGGGAGGTGGAAACGGGCGGCGCAGCCCATGTACTGGCGCGCGAGGTGCCAGTCGCCGATGTACTTGGTGGCGTTCTCGACCTCTTCGGCGACCTCGGAGACGCTGACGCGGAGTTCGCGGAGCTCGCGGAGGAGGTCGCCCGCGCGAAAAGAAAACATTCGCCGGCCGGTGAGCCGCTCGAGATCGTCGTACGCGCGGCCGACGACGCGGTCGAGTTCCTGGTCGTAGTGCCGGTACTCGACGAGCTGCAGGTTGGCGAGCTCGAAAACGCGGAGCACGTCCGCCGCCGGCCCGGGGTCGACGATCAGCGCGGCGTCCCAGTCGATCACGACGAGGTCGTCGCGGTAGTACGAGTACCGCTCCGCCAGCGTCTCCTCGACCTCCATCGCCGATAGCCTCGCGGGGTCCGACTCGCCGGTGAGCAGCCCCGCGACGTCCGGGCCGTTCTCGATCAGCCACGCCCCGGCGTCCTTCATGCCGACGTCCGCGGGGGTGAAGCGGAAGACGGTGAAAGCCTCGGGCTGCTCGGGGCTGATGCGGGGGCGCTTGAGGTGAGGCTGAAGGCGCTCCATGAGCCCGTCGAGCGCCTTGCGAGCGATGGCGCCGAGCGACGCGCCGCCCTCGAGCCGCGGGTCGTGGTGCGAGGCGAAGTCGGAGAGCTTTGCGCCCGTGGCCCGGTACCGCAGGGTGAGCGCGATGACGCCGAACTGGAAGAGGTTGGCGCTGATCCCGATGACGAGCGGCCCGGCCTGCACGTCGGGCAGCTCGACGTGGATCGACCGCTCGGACGGGATGTCGCGCGGCGCCGCCTTCTCGGGGACCACCGCGGCTTCCCGGGCCGGCGCAAGGACGCGGGAGGCCTCGGCGAGCGGCAGCTCGTAGGCGACGTCCCACGCGAACAGGTGCAGGATCTCGGGGTTCACAGCCTCGCTACCGCCTCTCGGCCGGCATCTTCGCGCGGACCCGCTCGAGCGCGAGGCCGATCCGCATCTTCGCCGCCGGGCGGTCCGTCATCGCCTCTGCCTTCTCGAGGGCCCGAAGAGCGCGCATCCGCACCTCACTCCCCTTCGCCTCGCCAAAGTCGCGCTGGACGGAGTCCGGGTACTGCTCGAGGGACTGGCAGAGCAGGTCGACTTCGTCCTCGGAGCCCTTCCGCGCGACGAGTTCGCGGGAGATGGCGTCCTGGCCCTGACGGTCGTAGTACATCTGGAAGCCGCACGAGACGTTCCAGAGGGCGTTGCGGGCGTGCGTGCGGGCGAACAGGTCGTCGAGGATTGCGAACGTCCCCTCGTGATCGGCGGCGTCGCACGCGGCGATGGCGTGCCAGGCGGCCAGCGACTTCTGGGTGTCGGGATCCTCGAGCTGCGACGCGAGTTGCCGGGCCCTCTCCACGTTGGCGCGCCGCGCTTCCGACTGCTGTGCGGACACTTCGTGGAATGCAAACCGCGAGGCGGCGGAGCGGCCCGAGAGGAACATGAAGGCGACGCCCCCGAAAATGACGAGAAAGACGATTCCCACCACGACGGCCCCGCACCCGGCGACGCCGGTGGCCGCTGTAGCTCCGAACTGCGGGGAGGCCATCGCGGGCATGGGGAAAGTGCGTCCGCACCCTGAGCAGAACGGGACGGTGCCGGGATTGAGGCCGACGGTAGACACCATGCTGCCGCAGGAAGGGCACGGGAAATTGAGGGGAGGCATCGCCTTCATTATGTCGGACAAACCGCCCGGCAGGGCAATGGAAAGGCTGCTACAATCCGCCGCCCGCATGCGCCTTGCAACCCTGTTCCTCCTCGCTGCCGCCCTTTCGGCCTGCGTCGCGGGCTGCGTGGCGGATGGCCACGGGAAGCCCGAAGAGCCCCGCAGCGGGGGGCGCCGGCTTCTCGTGCTGTCGCTCGACGGCCTGCCCTGGGATCTCGCCCGGGCCCGCATGGCGCAGGGACAACTGCCGCACCTCGCCTCGCTTGTCGCCCGCGGCGCTTCGGCGTCCGACGGCAGTGTCTCGTGTTTCCCTGCCAAGACGGCGCCGGCGCACGCGACGCTCTGGACCGGGTGCTGGGCGGACCGGCACAAGGTCCTCGGCAACGAGACGCCCCCGCTTCCCCGCAGCTCGCACACGATCCTGGAGACGCGCCCCGGTTTCGACGGCCAGGCGCTCGCCGCGGAGCCCGTCTGGCGCATCGCCGCACGCGCCGGCAAGTCGGTGACCGTCGTCCAGGCAACCCACGCGGAGCCGGACAACAAGGACGAGCCCGAAAATCCGCTCCTCCGGATCTTCAACGGTTACCGCAACCCCGTCCGCTCCGCCCTCGTCACCGGCCCCGCGTTTTCCGCGGACGACCGGACGTTCGTCGTCGAGCGGGAGGGTGAAGGGCTCTCGGTTTCGTGCGCCCCGGTGCGGGTCCACGTCGATCCGGGATCGTGGGCGGCGGTCGACCACCCGGGAGTCCGCGGCGTGTTCTACCTCTACCTCGCGCAGATCGACGCCTCGGGCTGGACCCTCCTCCGCTCCGCCTACTCTTCGGTCATCGCCTCTTCGCCCGAGCTCGCCGCGCGATTCCGCGCCGAGGTCGGGGGCTACGCCTACAACGCGCAGAAACTTGAGCCGACGCTGCTCGACGGGACGCCGTGGAAGCGCGACGCGTACGTGGCGGCGACGCGGCTGAACGCCGCGCAAGTCCTCAAGGCCACGCGGTGGGCCCTTCGCGAATGCCCCGCCGACCTGACGATCGCGTACCTGCCGCAGCCGGACGAGGTGCTGCACGAGCTGCTCGGGAAAGCGGAGATCTGGGGGGACCGCGCCGCCGCGGCGACGATCGACGAAGTGCTCGCGATCTGCGACGGGCTGGTGGGAGACCTGGAGACGGAGCTGGGGCCGGAGGGATCGTTCGCGGTCGTGAGCGACCACGGGATGGCGGCGGTCGACAAGGTGTTCTACCCGAATCTGGCGCTGGAGCGGGCGGGGCTCCTGTCGCGGAACTCGTCGGGCGGGATCAACCTCGCCACGACGCAGGCGGTTTTCTCGCGCTCCGGCGACGCCGTCCTCGTCAACACGTTCGACCGGCGGGGAGGCTGCGTGCCGCCCGAGGAGAAGGACGCGTGGCTCGCGCTGGCGGAGCGCGAGATCACCCGGGCCGCGGAAGCGTCGCTGGGGGCCGGGTCGCTTCTCGAGCCGCTGCGTCCGTCGGCGAACACCGCCGAATTCGCCGTGAGCCCGGAGGGCGACCTCTGGCTGTCGGCCGCGTGCGACGGCGTGCGGCTGTTCGCGGTGCTCTCGCCCGAGCTCCCGGCGGCCGACGAGCCGCTGGTGCGCGAGCTGTCGCCGCCGATGGGCTATCATTCCGGCGACCCGCGGATCGCCCGGCTTCGCGGGATGATGGTGTTCGCCGGGCCGGGATTCCGGCACACGGAGGCCGCCGGGGCGCGGCACGTCGACTTCGCCCCGACCGTGCTCCGCTGGCTCGGCGTCGAACGGCCGGGCGCGATGGCGGGCAGGCCCCTCGAAGACTTCCTGGAGAAACCATGAAACTGAAGGACAAGGTCGCGCTGGTGACGGGCGCCGGGTCGGGAATCGGCAAGGCCATCGCCACGCTGTTTTCCGCCGAGGGCGCTTCCGTGTTCCTCACCGGACGGCGACGCGACGCGCTCGAGGCCGTGGCGAAATCCCTGAAGGGACGCTCGTTCGTGTCGACGGGGGACGTGCGGAAACCGGAGGACGCCGACCGCTGGGCCGCGGAGTGCGAGAAGGCGTTCGGCGGCCTCGACATCCTCGTCAACAACGCGGGGATCATCGGGGGCGGCGGCATCCTCGACTTCAACCGCGCGAAGTGGCGCGACCTGATGGACACGAACGTCGAGGGCGTGATCGAGGTGACGCGGGCCTGCGCGCCGCTGCTGGTGAAGCGCGGCGGCGGGTCGATCGTGAACATGGGGAGCGTGACGGGGATCCGGCCGTACGGCGGGCTCCTCGGGTATTGCGCTTCGAAGGCCGCGGTGAACATGATCACGCAGTCGCTGGCGATGGAGCTGGCGCCGAAGAACATCACCGTGAACGCGATCCTGCCCGGGGTGGTGGTGACGGAGCTTCACAAGACGGGCGGGATGGACGAGCCGGCGTATGCGGCGTTCCTGGAGCGGTCGAAGACGACGCACCCGATGGGGCGGGTGGGAACGCCGGAGGAGGTGGCCGAGGCGGCGCTTTATTTCGCTTCGGGCGGGGCGCGGTGGACGACGGGGGTGCTGCTGTCGGTGGACGGCGGGCGTGCGCTGACGGCGGCGCGGTAGAATTCGAATCGACGGGGGGCGGGGCGGGACACGAGGGAGCGAGAGATGATCGTCGGGACACGCGGGTGTGTGGTGGCGGCGCTGGTGGTGGCGTCGGCGTTCGGCGCGGCGGGGTGCACAGGCGGTGGCAGCATCAAGGATTCCTGGCTGGTGAAGGAGCCGATGCCAGACGGCCTGGGGAGATTGATCCTGGATGCGCGGCGCGACGGAGACAAGGGAGCGTTCGGGTACGGATTCGTGATTTACCCGCTCGACCTGGCGCCGACCGACTCCGGCTACAAGGTCATCATGGAACCGAACGTGGGGACGTGGGATCGCCGCTCCGGCGAGACTCGCCCGCGCGGCATCCCGCCGGTCTTCTACCTCAAGCCCGGGAAATACGCCGTCGACATCTTCGGCGTCGGCGCGTGCTTCCGCGGCCGCGACATCGTCGTGAAGGAAGGCGAAGAGCTCGTCTACCGCGCGAACATGGATCCCGGCGGTTCGATCGAGGGAGTCGTGCTCGGCCCCGCGACGGGCAAGCCGATCCCGGGCGTCATCGTCTGGCGGCCGCTCGACCGCGGCTACGGGCAGGATTCCAAGGACTGGGAGCCCAAGAATTCCTTCGAGGCGTCGCGCATCTGCAAGACGACGGAGGAGGGGTACTACTACCTTCCCGACCTCCCCCCCGGCGAGCACGTCATCGTCTACTACGCGCCGGACTACGGGTGGATGGAGAAGAAGGTCACGGTCGTCGACGGGCGGAAACTGCAGCTGAACCCGATCCGCCTCACGAAGCAGTAGCCCTACCGCGCCGCGACCAGCACGCCCGTGAAGTTGTGCAGCCAGTTCCGGTTCCCCACCGGGGCGAACTCCGCGTTGCCGTAGAAACCGATCAGCGGGAATCCGCCCAGCCCGGCGCGGATCTCCAGCACGTCGTGGTCCGTCTCCCCGTAGAGCGTCTTCCCGCGCCCGCGGCAGTTGAAATACATCCCGAACGCCGGCGTCCCGCCGAGGTCGTTCTTCACCTCCGCCACCATCTCCTTCATGTCCTGGATCGCGCTGACCCGCTCCATCAACTGGAACACCAGCGTCTGCCCCGTCCGCACCGGCGTCCCCACCGCCAGCACTTCCCCTTCCTCCGACTTCATCGCGATCAGGTTGCGCACGATGAAGTCGCCGCGGCTGAGCGGGGATTTCGTGGAGTCCATCGCGATCCCTGCCATCACGGGGCCGCCGGGACCGCCGTTGCGTGTGTGGTCATGAAGCGTATCGCGCAGCATCTCGAGCGGCGGTTTTCCCGCGAGGCCGAGCACGAGATGGCCGTGCGCCCGGGTGATCACCATCGGGCGGCCGATCGGGCGGCACCCGTGCGCCACGCCGTAGACAAGCTTCTCCGACTCGATCGCCGCGCCCCCCACCCCGCCTTTCACCACGCGGTCGCCGGCGAACTGGAAGTGCCCCGATTTCTCCGAGCCGCCGGAGAGCGCGCCGCCGACGAGCGGGAGGAAGTCTCCTTCCGCGTCGAATCCGCGGAGCAGCTCCGCGAGATCGACGGCGGCGGGGTCGGGGAAGATCACGCCGAGCGGCGACCCGTCGAGCGCCGCGCGCAGCCGGTCGGCGCCGGGCTCGTGGAACGCGCGGAGCGACGGCTCCGAAAACGCCATCAGCGCCAGTGCGCGCCCGTCCTCGGCTTCCCCTTCCTCCGTCAGGACTCCCGCGGCGCATCCGCCCGACACGGAGACGCATCCCGCGGACTTCAACTCGTCCAGGATCGCGCCCGCGCCCCGGCGGTACTGCGGCGTCGCGAACACCAGCGCCGCGACGGGCGCCGTCCCGAGCTTCTCCGCCGCGGAACGGAACGCCGCCGCCACGGCGGCCCGCGCCTCCGGGATGTCCCTCACCAGTGCCGTCGCCGCGCGCGTCACTTCCCCAGCCCCCTCACCTTGAGCCCGCTCAGTTCCAGCGTGCCGTTCCGGACGCCGATCGCCGGTCCGCCCGACGTGGCCGGCCCCGGGTGCCCGAGCCACGCGACTTCGCCGTCGATGACCAGCATCGCGTTATCGCCCCGGACCGCCAGCGCGATCTCGTGCGACTCCTGCGCTTCCATCTCCTTGCAGATCCCCGCCGACTGCCACTTGTCGCCCGACACGAACCCCGCGCGGCTCTTCCCGCTCAGGTAGAAACGCCGCGAGATCTTGCCGCCGCCGCGGAAGTCCAGCACGAGCTCCGGCCACTTCTCGGTGGTCCCCTTGCCGCTCACCGCGGCCGTGAAGCGCACGATGTAGTCGGCGCCGAGCGCCCATTGCGGGGGCTTGAGGAACTGGGCTTCCGCCTCGGCGCGCAGGGTGACCGTCCCTTCCTTTGATGCCGGCTTGGCCCACTGGCCCGCGGGGATCGCGTTCTCGGCGTTCTCCGCGATCAGCGCGGACAGTTCCCCGGCGAGCGTTTCCGGATCCTCGCCGATCCACGCCGGCTTGCCGGAGATCGACAGCGAGCGGATCACGATGGGGGCGTTGAGCAGCAGCGCGAGGCCGCCTTCGAACGGCACGAGGAGCGTCGTCTTGGATGGGACGCCGTTGACGGAGAGGACGTACTGGTTCCCCGTGATGGCGAGCTCGACGGTGTACCAGCCGTCCTCCTTCGTGGGAACCGGCGACGGGCTCTCTCCTGCCGGCAGCAGGATGGCGGACTGGCTGAGGCCGTCCTGCAGCGCAAGGATCGCCGGCAGGCTCTCGGACCAGGACCTCCACGCCGGGAGCAGCGCGAGCCACTGGTCGGTGCACCGGATCTCCATGCGGATCTTCGGGTCCTTCCAGCGCACCAGCGGAAACCCGAGAAGCGCCCCGTCGTCCTTCGGCGCAATCCGAAGCCCCTCGCCTCCCGAGACCGTCACGCCCCCCATCGCGGAGATTGCGTCCTCCAGCAGGCGATCGTCCGTCCAGGTGACGCGCGAAGTTCCGTCAGGAAGCTGGTCGACGTCGCCGGCATACACGAGGTCCAGGTCCTCCGCCGCCCACTTCGAGCCGCATCGCGCCAGCAGCCGCTGCACGAACTGCCGGTCTTCCGGTTTCATCGGCCAGTCGCCGAATTTCTCGAGGAACGTGCGGGCGAGGTCCGCCGTCTCAGGGACGGGCGAAGCGGTGCGCAGCGCCGCGAGGCGCGACTCCGCCTCGGCGTACTGGTCGCGCGGGATGAGCTCGCCGACCGCTTTTCCCTGCCACGCTTCCACTTCGAGGCGTCGCCGGATGACCTGGCGCAGCAGGTCGCACGCCGAGGGCCGGTCCTTGAGGATGATCGCGAAGTCCAGCGCGTCGACGAGGACCTCGTCGGCGGGCGTCGCGCCGAGCGCCGCCGCCGCCAGGGCGCGCGGGGAAATGTCATCGAGTCTCAACCTCACCTGCAGGCTGCCGGCCTCGAGCGTCAGCTGGTCGTTCTGGTCCGAGACCTCGAACACCTTCCCCTTCAGCGCCGTCCCGTCCGCCTTCAGGATCGACACGTCCTTCCCCATCGCGGCGCGCCACGACTCCATCGCGCGCTGCACCGTGCGCTTCCCTGCCGCCGCCGTCCGCCGCGGGATGGCGAGGACGGACGCGTCCTTGTACTTGCCTGAGGCCTCCAGCACGTCGAGCTGGCGCAGGACGGCCTCGAAGTCCCGCGCGGCCAGCATCCCGCCGAGCTGGTCGAGCGGGTTGCCGGTGTCCTCCGCGCGCTCCAGGTCCGTCGCGCGGAGCTCGATCAGGTTCCGCAGGTCCTTCGGCATCTTCTTCGCCAGGTCCCGCAGCACCCGCACGCCCGTGGCGCCCTTCGCGGCCTCGATCGCCGCATCGGCCGCCGCCTTCGCCTTCTTCCAGACCGCGTTCTGCTCGTCCTCGACGCGCCTCCGCCCGACGATCTTCGGCGGGCTCACCTGGTCCCACCGGTCGATCGCCAGCCGGTACTCCTCCTTCGCGACGAACGCCGCCACGTCGCGCGACACCTTGTCGAGGTACGCCGTCCACGCCTTCTGCTCAATCGCATCCTCGGCGTCGCGGAGATCCTTCAGGAAGGGCACCTCCGGCCACGTTTGCCGCTGTGCGGCCGTCGCCAGCGCCGAGTCGCTTCCCTTGGCCGCGTCCGCGACGAGGGTCTCGCCCTGCGCGCGGAGCTGCTCCATCAGGGTCGACTTCCACCGGTCGGTCAGCTCGGCGCGCAGCCGCTCGACGCCCGCGGCATCGACGGAAGCGTAGTCTTCGGCCTCCTTGAGGCACGCGGCGACGTCGGAGCTCTCCTGCCGGGCTCGCGCCTGGAACGCGGTCCACTTCCGCACGAGCTCGCCGCGCGCCAGCGCCGCGGCGTCCACGTTCTGCTCGACTTTCGTCCCGTTCCCCTTGCCACCGGGGCCCGGGCCGGGGCCGGGCCCGCCCTTGTCGCGCGTGAAGACCCAGACGAGGAGCACCGCCGAGACCACGAAGGCCAGGCCTGCGACGGCGTAGGCGGCGAAGTGCCACTGGGGGATCGGCAGGGGCGCCGCCATCGAGAGCGGCGCGGTGTTGCCCGGCATCGTCGCAGGCCCGGTGACGCCGGACCCGGAGGGGGTCCGCACGCCGCTGGCGCTCGCCGGCGGCGCGGCCGCCTTCGAGGACCCGGCCCCGCTCGGCGCAGGTGCCCG
Source organism: uncultured Planctomycetia bacterium (assembly GCA_964590435.1). Lineage (GTDB taxonomy): Bacteria > Planctomycetota > MHYJ01 > WSZJ01 > WSZJ01 > WSZJ01. The sequence continues at coordinate 50,568 of CAZPWT010000001.1, read as the reverse complement.
GCCTCCGCTGGCCGGCGCTCCCACCGGTGCCGCCCCGGGGTCGCGGGCCGCCGCGTCGAGCGCGGCGCACAACTGGTCCGCGGTCTGGTACCGCGCCGCCGGACTCTTCGCCATGAGCCGGTCGATGACCTCGGCGAGCGCCGGCGGCACGTTTTCGAGCGGCGGCGCCACGTCCTGCACGTGCGCCATCAACAGCTGCATCACCGCGTCCGCGTCGAACGGGTACTTCCCGCTCGCCATGTAGTACATCATCACGCCCAGCGCGTAGAGGTCGCTCCGCGCGTCCGCCTTCTTCCCCTCGCACACCTCCGGCGCCATGTAGTGCGGCGTCCCCATCACCATCCCCGTCATCGACAGGCTCTGCTCCGCACGGTCTTCCTTCGCCAGCCCGTAGTCCGCCAGCTTCGCCTCGCCCTCGCGCGTGAAGAGCACGTTCGCCGGCTTCACGTCGCGGTGCATGATCCCGAGGCGATGCCCGGCCCCGAGCGCCGCCGCCACCTGCCGCGCGACCGAGATCACCTCCGCGGCGGGAAGGCGCTTGAAGCGGTCGATCCGCTGCTGCAGCGACCCTCCGTCGACGAACTCCATGACGAGGTACGCCAGGTTGTTCTCTTCGCCGGCCGCCAGCAGGCGAACCGCGTTGCCGTGGTCGATCTTCGCCGCCGTCCGCCCCTCGCGGAGAAACCGCAGCCGCGTCTCTTCCTCGACCGCCAGGTTCGGCGGCAGGATCTTCAGCGCCACCACGCGCCTCAGCCGCTCGTCGAAGGCGCGGAAAACGACGCCCATGCCGCCCGCGCCGATTTTTTTTTCGACGGCGTAACCCGCGAAGGTCTTCCCGACGAGGTTGAGTGGATCGGCCATGGGTGCGGTACCGCGCCGCCCCCGGGGCGCGGAAAGCGCTCCGATTGTAGGCGACGGAAGGGCCCCGCGGGGCGGGAAAACGCGCCCACGGGCGCTACTTCATCTGCGTCGAGAGCCCCCCGCACGCCGGCAGGTAGCACTGGAGCATGTAGTCCATGACCATGCGGTCGCTGTTGAAGCGCCAGGCCATGGACGTGATGGCGTTTTTCATGCGCGCGACCCACTCGACGGCGACGTCCTCGGCGTTGCGGCGGAAGTACGTCGGGATGATCGTCTTCTCCAGCACGTCGTAGATCGAGTCCGCGTCGCGCCCTTCCTGGATCTCCGGCCGCGCGTGGCAGTCGCCGGAGCCGATCGCAAACCCGTTGCCGCCGTCGTACGCCTCGGCCCACCAGCCGTCGAGAATCGAAAAATTCAAACCGCCGTTCAAAGTCACCTTCATCCCGCTCGTCCCGCACGCTTCCAGCGGCTTGACCGGGTTGTTGAGCCAGACGTCCACGCCCTGCACCAGGTGCCGGGCGACGCCGAGGTCGTAGTCCTCGACGAACACGATCTTCCCCGCGAAGCGCGGGTCGCGCGAGAGCTGCACCACCTGCTGGATCAGGCGCTTGCCTCCGTCGTCCTGCGGGTGCGATTTCCCGGCGTAGATGATCTGCACCGGGCGGGCCTTGTCGCCGAGGATCCGGGCGAGGCGGTCGAGGTCCCGGAACAGGAGCGTGGCCCTCTTGTAGGTCGCATAGCGCCGCGCAAACCCGATCGTCAGCGCCCCCCGCGACAGAAGCCGCGCCGCCTTCGCCGGCGCGCTCGGATCGTGCGGCGCACGACGCGCTTCCTGCGCCGCCAGCCGGTGCCGCACGAACTCCACCAGCTTGTGCTTCTCGTACATGTGCGCTTCCCACAGCTCCAGGTCGCGGATCTTCTGGATGCCTTCCCAGGCGTCGCGGTGGCAGAGGCGCTGGAGCCAGCGTTCGCCGACGTTGCGTTCGTAGACCTTGGCCATCGAGGTCGACAGCCAGCTCGCGATGTGGACCCCGTTGGTGATGTGGCCGATCGGGACCTCGCGCTCGTCGCGGTTCGGCCAGAGGCGGTTCCACATCCGGCGCGACACGTCCCCGTGGATCGCCGAGACCGCGTTCGCCTTGCGCGACAGCTTCATCGCCAGCACCGTCATGCAGAACGGCTCCCCCAGGTCGCCCGGGTTGACGCGGCCGAGGCCGAAGAGCTGTTCGCGAGAGAGCCCGAGCCGGTCGCGGAGCCAGCCGAGGTGCTCTTCGATAAGGTCGGGAGTGAAGCGGTCGTGGCCGGCCTCGACGGGGGTGTGGGTCGTAAAGACGGTGTGGAGGGCGACGTCGCGGCAGGCGTCGTCGAAGGACATGCCGTCGGTCTCGACACGTTCGCGGACGCGTTCGAGGGTGACGAAGGCGGAGTGGCCCTCGTTGAGGTGGTAGACGCCGGGGTCGAAGCCGCAGGCGCGGAGGGCGCGGAGGCCGCCGAAGCCGAGGATGAGTTCCTGGCGGATGCGGATGCGGCGGTCGCCGCCGTAGAGGCGCGCGGTGAGCTCGCGGTCGGCGGCGGAGTTGCCGGAGACGTCGGAGTCGAGCAGGAGAAGCGTCGCGCGCCCGATCTCGGCGCGCCAGACGCGCGCCCCGAGCCGGCCGGTCGGGAGGTCGATCGAGACCTCCACCATCTTTCCCTTCGCGTCGAGCGCCGGCTGCAGCGGCAGGTCGTCGATCGGCATGAAGCCGTACTCTTCCTGCTGCCACCCGTCCGCATTGAGGATCTGGCGGAAATATCCCTGGTGGTAGAGCAGCCCGACGCCGACGAGGGGGACTCCCAGGTCGCTGGCGCTCTTGAGGTGGTCGCCCGCGAGCACGCCGAGGCCGCCGGAGTAGATCGGGAGCGACTCGTGGATGCCGAACTCCGCGGAGAAGTACGCCGCGGGGCGGACATTGAGCGGGCCGGCGTGGAAGCGCGCCCAGGTGTGCTCGGCCCCGAGATACTCGACGAGGCGGTGATACGCGTAGTTGATCCGGCTCTCGAGGTTCAGGTTCAGCGACCGCCGGTCCACTTCGTCCGCCGGCAACGCCCGCAGGAACGCGACAGGCGAGAAATTCACCTGGCGCCAGAGCTCGGGGTCGAGGTCCCGGTAGATGCCGATGATTTCCGGATGCCAGGTCCAGAACAGGTTGGAGGCGAGGTAGCGAAGCTTGTCGCTCAGGGTGGTGGGCATGGCGGAAGGGTATTCGACGGAGCGGGAGGAGGCGAGAAACGAAAGCGGGAGCGGAAGTCCGCCGGAGGTCGTTCTGCTTGACCGCGCGACGGCGTCCGGCGACGGTGCAGGGGCATGTCCGCCACGAACGCCGCCGCGCACACCGACATCCAGGGCTCGACCCGGCTCTGGGAAAAGCTGGGCCCGGGATTCGCCCCGCTGCTCGCGGAGCACAACCGGATCCTCCGGGAGGCCGCGGTCGCCGGTAAGGAAATCGCGACCGAGGGCGACTCGTTCACGTTCCTGTTCCCCTCGGCGGCGGCGGCGGTCGCCTTCGCCCTCAAGGCGCAGCAGGCGCTTCACGCGCACTCCTGGCCGGCAGCCGCGGGCGAACTCCTCGTGAGGATCGGCATCCACGCCGGCGAGGAATCGCCGGCGCCGCGGGCGCGGCTTGTCGCCGGCGCCGCGCACGGCGGCCAGGTCCTGCTGACCGCGGACGCGCGGGCCGCCGCCGGCTCCGCCCTCGACGGCGCCAGCGTGTCCGATCTCGGCGATCACCGCCTCGCCGTCCACGACCGCCCGGAACGCGTCTTCCAGGTCCTCCCGCCCTCCCTCGCCTCGCGCACCTTCCCTCCGCCGCGCACCCTCTCCAGCCGCCCCACGAACATCCTGCCCGAACGCGACCGCTTCGTCGGAAGGGCCCGCGAGATCGAGGAACTCTCCGCTCTCGTCCCCTCCCCCGCGGGGCGGCTCGTGACCCTCACCGGCCCCGGCGGCATCGGCAAGTCCCGGCTCGCCCGCGAAATCGCCCTCTCCCTCGTCCCGCAGTTCGAGGGCGGCTGCTGGTTCGCGGACCTGCTGGAAGCGCGCTCGGCGGCGGACGTTTCGCGGGCCGCGGCGCACGCGCTCGGCATTCCCCTGCCGGCCGGCGACGTCCCGGCGGCGGTCGTCGCGGACGCGCTCGAGTTCCGCAAGCCTCTCCTCCTCGTGCTCGACGGGTTCGAAGCGCTCGTCGACCACGCGGCGGCGACGGTCGGCCTCTGGGTGCGGAAGGCGCGGCACGTGCGCGTCCTGGTGACGTCGATCACGCTTCTCGGGCTGTCGGGCGAACGCGAATTCGCGCTTGGCCCCCTGTCGAGCCCGGAGGCCACGCGGGGCGTCCCGACGGCGAAGGGGGTCGCGGGGTTCGACGCGGCGCGGCTGTTCGTCGACCGCGCGGCCCGGGCCCGCCCGGGATTCGACCTCGACGACGCGAACGCGCCCGTGATCGGCAGGATCTGCGCGGACCTCGAGGGAATCCCGCTCGCGATCGAGCTCGCCGCCGCGCGCCTCGCCGAGCTGTCGCCCGAAGAAATGCTCCGCGAGCTCGAGGGGCAGTTCCACCTCCGCGACACCTCACCGACCGGCGGCCCGCGCCGGCGCCAGTCCCTCGCCGGGACGCTCGAGTGGTCCTACGGGCTGCTCACCGGGTGGCAGCGAAGCGCCTTTCACCAGGCGTGCGCGTTCCGCGGCGGGTTTTTCCTCGAGTCGGCGGAGGACGTCATCGACCTCTCGGCCGAGCCCGACGCCCCGCTCGCCATCGACGCGGTGCAGGCGCTCCGCGACCGCAGCCTCCTCCGCACGCACGACACGCCGTTCGGCACCCGGTTCTCGTTCTTCCGCGCGATCCGCGAGTTCGGCGAGAATCGTTTCCGCCAGTCCGGCGGCGAACGGGCGTGGCGCGACCTCGAAGACCGGCACGCGCGGCATTTCCTCGCGCAGGCGCGCCGCTGGGCGCCCTCCCAGGGGACGAGCCCGGCGGAATGTTTCCAGCGCCTCGAGCTCGAGCTCGACAACTTCTTCGCGGTGCACGACCGGTTCATCGCCCGCGCGGCTGCCGGCGACCCTGAAGCGGCGGCGACGGCGGCGCGGGCGTGCATGGCGCTGGACGTGCTGCTGGCTTTCCGCGGCCCATTCGACCAGAGGCTCGCGCGTCTCGAGGCCGTGCGGGCCGCCGGGATCGCGGATCCCGCCCTGGCCGCGGAGATCGACGCGGCGCTGGCGGAGGCGCTGTCGGCGGCAGGGCGCACCGACGAAGCAAGGGTCGCCGCCGCAAGCGCGGACGCCGAGGCGGCGAAAGCAGGACTCCCAGGAGTCCGGGCCCGCGCGCTCCTCGCCGCCGCCCGGCTGCAGATGACCGGCGGAAACCTCGATCTCGGCGCCACGCAGGCCGCCGGCGCCCGCGAACTCTTCCATGCCGCCGCCGACGTCCCGGGCGAGTCGCGCGCGCTCGACTCCGCGTGCGCCATCGAGCGCCTGCGCGGTCGACTGCCCGCGGCGCTGGCGCTGCAGCAGGAGTCGCTGGCGCTCGCACGGCAGACGGGAGACGACGCGGCCATCGCCCGCGCGGCCGCCAACCTCGGCACCCTTCGCCACTCCATGGGCGACATCCCGGGCGCATTCGCAGCCTTCGACGAGGCCGAGGCCCGGCTGCGCGGATTCGGGTCCGGCCTCATCGCGGCGAAGATCTGCGGCATGCGCGGAAGCGTCTACATCGACCTCGGGGAATGGGCGAAGGCGGAGCCCCTGGTGCAGGAGGCGATTTCATACCACCGCGAAGCCGGCCTGCGAGTCCCGCTGTTCGCCCACATGACGGCGCTCGGCCGCATCCGCGTCGGGCAGGGACGGATCGAGGAGGCCGCGAAGCTCTACGAGTCCATGGCCGAACTTGCCCGCGAAATCGGCGACGGCGCCGCCATCGTCACCGCCAACGGCAACCTCGCGATGGTGAAGTTCAAGCAGGGCGACAGACAGGGAGCGCTGGACCTGTCGCTGGCGACCGCCCAGGAGGCAAAGCGGCTCGGGCTGGCGAGCAGCTACGCCGTCAATATGGGCAACGCGGGCGTCGCGCTCGGGCAGATCGGTCGCATCGAGGAATCGCGCGCGGCGCTTCGCGACGCGGCGGATTCCTGGCGGCAGCAGGGGGCGCTGAAGAGCGTGAGGGCGTTCAACGTGCTGCGGTCGCTTTCGGACCTGGAGGCCGAGCAGGGAAACGCGGCGGCCGCGCGCGCGGCGGCGCAGGAGGCGTGTGTCGCCGCGGACGCGCTTCGGCTCGATTCCGGGACGGACGCTTACCTTGCGGGCGAAGCGCGGCGCATGAAGGCGGTGGCCCGCGGGACTTGACCGGGGCCCGCGGCAAGGCGACTCTATCGCGCATGTCGCAGCCCGCGTACGCCGTGACGGACATCCAGGGATCCACCGAGCTGTGGGAGCGGCTCGGGCCGGCGTTCGCGCCGGCGCTTTCGGACCACAACCGGATCCTGCGGGAAGCGATCGCTGAATTCGGCGGGACGGTGCTGCGGACGGAAGGCGATTCGTTCGCGTCCGAATTCCCGGGCGCGACCGCCGCGCTGGGGTTCGCGCTCGCGGTGCAGGAGCGGCTGCACGCCCATGCGTGGCCTCCCGAGGCGGGCGAGCTTCTCGTCCGGATCGGCGTCCACGCAGGGCCGGTCGAAGAAACCGCAGGCGCGGTGCGCCGATCCGGAACGGCGCTGGCGATGGCGGCGGCGGTCTCGTCGGCAGGGCACGGCGGGCAGGTCGTCGCGACCCGGGAGACCGCCGATTCCGCGGAGCTGAAAGGCGCCGTCGTCACCGATCTCGGCGAGCACCGCCTCGCGGCCGCGACCGCGAAAGTCCGGCTGGTCCAGGTCCTCCCGGTCTCGCTGGCCACGCGGTCGTTCCCCCCGCCGCGCACGGAAAGCGCGCTTCTCACCAACATCCCCCGCGAAACTAACGCATTCGTGGGACGCGAGCCGGAGCTGCGCGAACTCCAGGCGCTGCTCCCCACGCCGGCGGGACGCCTGATCACGCTCACGGGGACCGGCGGCATCGGCAAGTCGCGCCTCGCGGTCCACGCCGCCACGTCCCTCCTGCCGAAGTTTCCGGGCGGCGTCTGGATCGCCGACGTCTCCGAGGGGCGCTCCCCCGCCGACGTCGCACGCGCCGCGGCCGCCGCGCTCGGCATTCCCCTCGCCGGACGCGACGATCCCCCCCGCGCCGTCGCCGCCGCGCTCGAGTTCCGCAAGCCGCTCCTCCTGATCCTCGATTCCTTCGAAGGGGCCGTGGCGCACGCGGCGGCGACCGTGGGGCTGTGGACGAAGAGCGCGCGGGACGCGCGGTTCCTCGTCACGTCGCGCACGCTGCTGCACCTGTCCGGTGAACGCGAAATCGCGCTCGGGCCGCTCCCGGCGCCGCCCCGCCCCTCGCGCGACGGCACCCGGCGGCAGGCCACCGCCCAGCTCGCGGGATTCGACTCCGTGCGGCTCTTCGTCGCGCGCGCCGTGGAACACTCCCCCTCGTTCGTCCTCGGCGCCGACAACGCCGCCGCCGTCTCCGAAATCTGCTCGCGCCTCGAGGGCATCCCCCTCGCCGTCGAGATCGCCGCCGCCCACCTCCGCGACACTCCCCCTTCCCGCATCGTCGAACAGCTCCGCTCCCGCATCGGCGCCCTCGAACAGTCCACCTCCAGCTCCGGAGTCCGCCGCCAGACCCTCACCGGCACGCTCGAGTGGACCCACAGCGAGCTGTCCGACTGGGAACGAAGCGCCTTCCGCCAGGCCTGCGTGTTCCGCGGCGGTTTCTTCCTCGAGGCGGCGGAAGCGGTGGTCGACCTGTCGGCGTTCGACGACGCGCCGCTCGCGATCGACGCGATCCAGTCCCTCCGCGACCGCAGCCTGCTGCGCTCGTGGGACACGCCGTTCGGGACGCGCTTCGGGATGTTCTCGACCGTCCGCGAATTCGGCGAGAGCCGCGGGACGGAAGGGGCGAGGGAAGCGGAGCGCCGCCACGCCGCCAGCTATGCGTCCTACGGGGAGTCGTGGCGCGCGCGGCTGACCGCGCCGGACGGCGTCGAAGCGATGCGCCGGCTGACGCTGGAGGAGGAGAATCTCCTGCGCGCCGCGGAGTGGGGGCTGGCGAGCGGCGAGGACTCCGGCCTCGAGCAGGCGGCCCAGGCCGTGCTCGCCTGGAGTGAGGTCGCCGTGACGCGCGGACCGTACACCGACATTCGCCCGTGGTGCGAGGCGGTGCTGAAGGCGCTCCCCGGCCGGCTTGCCCTTCGCATGCAGCTCCACGTCATCGCATCGCGCGCCGAGTTCCTGCTGGGCAACATGGGCCCGTGCCAGGAGCACGCTGAGCGGGCGCTGGCCGAGGCGCGTGCGGACGGATCGCAGGGGCTGGTCGCCCGCGCGATGGTCTGGCTCGGCCGCGTCCTCACCGTCACGGGCGAAGTCCAGCGGGCGCGGACGCTGTACGACGAGGGCGAGGCCCTGGCGCGCCAGGCCGGCGACATGGTCGCCCTGATGAACGCCCACGGCATGCGCGGGACGCTCTTCCACGAGCTCCGGGACTACGACGCGCAGGCCCGCGATTTCTTCGAGGCCGTCCGGCTCGCGCGCCAGACGGGGAATCCGCTGGCCCTCGCCCGGCACCTCACGAATTCCGGGAGCGCTCACCGGTACCGCAGCGAAACGGAGGCCGCTCTCGCCGTTTACGACGAGGCCGAGCGCATCTTCCTCGACGCCGGCAACACCGGCGACGCGGGATCGGTCGCCGCCAACCGGGGCATCATCCTGTTCGAGAAGGGCGACCCCGCGGGCGCCAGGGAGTGCTTCCAGCGCGCCCTCGACGCCTACCGCCTGGTCGGCTACCGGCAGCAGATCGCCCTCACCCTCGGCAACCTCGCCACCCTGTCCGCCGCCGGAGGGAACCCGGCGGCGGGTCTTCCGAACGCCAACGAAGCTGTCGCAGTGTCCCGCGAACTCGGCACGCCTCATTCCCGCATCACGGCGCTGACCGTCCGCAGCACCCTTTATGGCGGCCTGAAGCGCTACGAGGAATCGCTCGCGGACGCGATGGAATCGATCGAGCTGGCGCGCTCGAAGGGGCTGGACCGGATCATGGCGCCCTCGGCCCGGCTCGCCGCGAGCTCGCTCGGCCACCTCGGGCGGATCGAGGAAGCGCGCGCGCTGCTCGCCGAGGGGCTCCGCTACTGCACCGGCGGGCAGGAGGACGCGAACGACCGCGCGCTGATCTACGCGACGCTGGCCACGATCGAGAACGCCGCGGGACGCCGGGCGGAGGCGAAGAAAGCGGCGGAGGCTTCCTGCGCGGAGTTGAAGACGCTTTCGGATCGCCAGCGGAAGGCGATCGACGACGAGAAAGAACTGATCGACGACATGCAGAAAATCCTCGCCGGCCCGGGCTAGGTCTTCCGACGGACGTGCCGCTGCCGGGCCGCTTCCCCCAGCAGAACCGCCGCCGCGTGGCTGAGCGACAGCGACGTGGATCCCTCGCGCATCGGGATCGTGAGGAAGCCGTCACAGCGCTCGCGGACGACCGCCGACAGCCCGCGCTTCTCCCCGCCGAGCGCGAGGCAGCACTTTCCGGTCAGCTCCGCGTCCCACGCGACGCGCTTCGCGTTCGGCACGCACCCCCACATGGTGACGCCGGCCTTGCGGAGGGCGTCGATTTCCTCGGCGGCGCGCTCGACACGGAAGAGCTGGAGGGAGTCCCAGGCGCCACTGGCGGCGCGGGAGACCTCGACGGGGTCGAAATCCCAGACGTGTTTTTTCAGGAGGACGGCGTCGACGCCGAGGGCGTCGGCGGAGCGGAGGGTGAAGCCGAGGTTGCGCGCGTCCTCGACGCCCTCGATGAGGAGGAGGAGGACGGTTCGCTCGCGGGCCAGGAGCGTTTCCATGTCCGCCCACGGCGACGGCGGACGTGCGGAGCACACGGCAATGACGCCGCCGTGCGTGCGGCCGTGCGCCATCGCGTCGAGTTCCGCGGAAGGCGCGCGCCGCACCGGGACGCCGACCGCCTCGGCGTCCGCGACGGCCTGCGCGATCCCCTCGCTGCGGGACCCGTCCGCGACCAGCACGACCTGGAACCGCCGCCGGCGCGCCCGCAGCGCCGCGGAGACCTGCATCCAGCCCTCGAGGTGTTCCATCGCGCGACAGGTATACCACGGCGCCCCGCGCCGCCTCGCTTTCCCTTCCCTCGAACCGCCCCGCCGCGCCAGACTTCCCCCACCGATGCGCTTCTTCCGGCGAAAAAACCGTCCCAAGGACCTGCCGTGGTCCGCCGAGGGGGCTCTGTCGCGGCGCGACTACCCGGACTACGCAACCTACGTCGCCCACCAGCGGGACAAGCTCGCGAAGACGAAAGGCCTGGAGGAATACGACCGCGCCTTCCGCGCCGCGCTCGCCGCCCGGTTGCCGGCCGTCCGCGGGTGGCGCACGCTCTGCCTCGCCGCCCGCATCGGCACCGAGGTCCGCGCTTTCCGCGACGCCGGCGCGCTCGCCGTCGGCATCGACCTCAACCCCGGCCCGCGCAACCCCGACGTCCTCCCCGCCGACTTCCACCGCCTCCCCTTCCGCACCGCCGCCTTCGACGCCGCCTACTCCAACTCCCTCGACCACGTCCTCGACCTCCCGCGCCTCTCCCGCGAAACCCGCCGCGCCGTCCGGCCCGGGGGGATGTTCATCGTCGAAGCGGTCGCCGGCTCCGAGGAGGGACCGGGGCCGGGGAGCTACGAGAGTTTTTTCTGGAAGCGCATCGACGACCTCGTGGCGTCGCTCGCGAAGCTGGGCTGGAAACTGGAATCGCGCGCCCCGATCACGTTCCCGTGGGCGGGCGAGCATCTCCGGCTCCGGAATTCACCCGAGGCGTGAAGCGATCCGGCGCGCGGCCTCCGCGAATTCCGCTTCCGGCGGCAGCAGGCTGACGACGAGGAACGCTTCCCGCGGGAAATTGAAGAAGTATCCCGGGTGGAGGACGACGCCGTCGTGGCGCAGGAGATCGAGGGCCCATTCCTCGTCGGTGCGGGTCGTGGGGGCCTCGACGACGGCGTACCAGCCGCCCTCGGGCTCGAGGAGGCGCTTCCCGACAGCGGCGCGGAGGGCGGCGAGGTTGGCGGCGGTTCGGGCGGCGATGGCGGCGCGGATGCGCGGGGCGAGGGCGAGGAGTTTGGGAGCGGCGCGCATGACGGGGGCGGAGACGGAGAGGTAGGCGTCGGCGACGGCGGCGAGGCGCTCGAGGGCGGCGGGAGCGCCGGGGCCGGTGGCGAGGATCCAGCCGAGTTTCAGCTGCGGGAGGCCTGCGGACTTGGAAAGGCCGCCGAGGGAGAAGACGTCGAGGTCCCTGCGCAAACGGGGGGCGGGGGGCGCGGGGCGGAACGGATATCCCGCGAAGACCTCGTCGACGATGAGTGGCAGGCCGAGGCGGGCGACGCCGTCCACGTCGGCCGGTGAGAAAAAGGAGCCGGTCGGATTGTTGGGGCTGACGGCAACGACAGCTTTACCTTTCCGGGCCGATCGCGGGAGGCGCGCGGCCCAGCCGCGGTCCAGGTCGAGCGCGTAGGGCTGGACCCGCACTCCCTCGAGAGCCGCCAGGTGGTCGAACAGCGGGTAGGACGGCTGCGGCACGAGGACCGCGTCGCCCGGGTCGCAGAGCATCTTGAACAGGAGTGCGTACGCCTCGCTCGTGCTCGCCGTGACCAGCACCGACTCGGCCGCAACGCCGTACGCCGCCGCCACCGCCGCACGGGCCTCCGCCGTCCCCCGCGGGTCCGGCTCGTAAATCAGCGCCCTCTCGTCGCGAAGCGCGTCCAGGATCTCATTCCCCGGGTACGCGATCCCGGCCTTCGTCGGGTTCGAAAGCGTCAGGTCCACCAACTGTGCCCCTGCTCGCCGCCGTTCCTCGAGCCGAACCGTGAATTCATTCTTCGCCGATCCCCAAGGCATCCGTTTCGAGGGCATCCCCCCAGAATATCGCTCCTCCCCTTTTCGTTTTTCCTTTTTCCTTTTTCGTTTTTCCTTTCGTCCTTCTCCTCCCGCCGGTCTTTTCGCTCGGCTCGTTTCCAACCTGCAGTAGCATCCCCCCATGCCCCGCTTCATCCTCTTCACGCAGTGCCTCCAGAACGACTTCGTCGGCCCCGTCGCGAAAGGCCGGCCGATCCCGAACCAGCTCCACATCGGCGCGGCGGAGTCGCACCGGCTTCTCGGCGAGGAACCGCGCACCGGGCCGCTGGGGCGTTTCCTGAAAGCGTTCTACGAAGGCGCCGGGGCCGACCACGCCGTGGTGCACATCCGCGACTGGCACGACGCTGCGGATCCGGCGCAGGCGCACCATCTGGCGCATTTCGGGGCGCACTGCCTCAAGGGGACGCCGGGAGCGGCGTACGTCGAGCCGCTGGATGAGCTCGCGGGCGGAAAGGTGAAGACGCTTACGGTCGACTCGACGGTCCTCAACGACTTCGAGGGGACCGACCTCAGCGCGCGGATCCGCTCGCTCCTCGGCACCACGCCGGCCCGCGAGGCCGTCGCCGGGATCATCGGCGTGTGGACCGACGTGAAGGTGCAGTACCTCGCGTACGACCTCCTGACGCGCCTCGGCTTCGAGCGCATCGTCCTGTGCTCCGCCCTCTGCGCCAGCCGTTCGCGCGTCCGCCATTTCCAGGCGCTCGACTTCCTCGCCCAGAACCTCGCCGTCGAGGTCGTCGACGGCATCTCCGCGTTCCTCGGCAAACTCGCCGTCGGCGCCGAGCCCGCCCGCGCCCCCGTCGCCGGCTACGGCGTCCGCCTCGAGGGCGATACCGTCGAGGCCGAGGACGCCAGCCTCGTCCGCCACCTCTTCCGCAATTGCCGCTCGGTGAAACTCAAGAGCCTCTCCGGCGGCTTCAGCGGCGCGCGCGTCTTCCGCACCGAGAGCGTCGACCAGGAAGGCCGGCGCGAAGTCCCGTTCGTCGTGAAAATGGACACGCTGGAGAAGATAGCGAAGGAGCGCGCGGCCGTCGAGCGCGTCGAGAACATCCTCGGCTCCTCCGCCCCCGCCATGTCCGACTTCGCGGACCTCGCGACCCGCGGCGCCATCAAGTACTTCTACGCCTCGATGCACCACTCCCCCGTCGAGACGCTCCAGTCCCGCGTCCGCAAGGCCTCGACTCCCGCCGAGGTCGAAGCGCTCTTCGACCAGCTCTGGGACGACATCCTCGTCCGCCTCTCCCAGTCCCCGGTGCGCGACCGCCTCCAGTTGTTTCAGCACTACCAGTTCAAGCCCGAATACGCGAAGCACACCCTCGACCGCGCCGAGGCGCTCGGCCGCGCGGCGATGGGGCTGCCGGACCCCCGCCGGTTCTACGACAGGATCCCGGACCTGCTGAAGCGCGACCCGCAGGACGCGCCGGTGGCGTGGGTCCACGGCGACCTGAATTTCGCGAACGTGCTGCTCGACGACGCCGGAAACACGTGGCTGATCGACTATTTCCACACCGGCGCGGCGCACGCGCTGAAGGACTGCGCGAAGCTGGAGAACGACTTGAAGTTCATCCTGCTGCCGGTCGCGGACGAGGCGGCGCTTCCGAAGATGCGCGAGTGGGAATCGATCCTCCTCTCGCAGCCCTCGCTGGAGGCGCCGCTGCCGCCCCTTCCGCCGCACCTCGCGGCCGTCCCGGCGCTGCCGAAGATCCACGCCGGCGTCGCGCGCATCCGCCGCTGGGCCCGCGAACTGTGCGCCGGGGTGACCGCGATCGAGCCGTACTGGATCGCGCTTCTCCGCTACTCGGCGCACACCATGGGATTCGACGAACCGGACGCGCTCCAGAAGAAGCACGCGATGATCGCCACGGCACTCACCGCCGACAGGCTGGCGTAGCTACTACTGCTTTCCGGTCGTGAAGTCCCACTCCTTCACGTACGCCTCGCCGTTCACCTTGGCCGTCACCTTCACGTGGTACTTCGTCGAAGGGCTCAGCGGATTCTTCGCGATGAAGCAGATCCCCTCGTTCGGAAAGTCCGACCGCGCCGGCTTCTCGGGACTCGACAGGTATCCCTCGACCTTCACGCCGGCCTCGCGCAATTCCACGTCGGCCTCGGTCACCTGCTCGCCGTCCACGAATCCCAGCGTCACCGGCATCCCCGCTTCCTGGTCCTCTCCCTGCGGGATCGGGTCGGGCTCTTCGCCCGCGAAGTGGAGCTGGACGTTCGTCGCCTTGTCGGGCGGATACACCACGACCCGCGGCGCCTTTTCGTCCTTCTCGCCCTTCCCCGAATAATCGATCACGCACCAGGCTCGTCCCCAGCCGCCGCCGCCCCAGCCGCGGCCGCCGCGCCCGCGCCCTCCGCCCTCGGCACCGCCGTCGTTCGCGCCGCCGCTGACGGTCGCGTAGCCGATCCCGATCTTGCGCAGGTCCGGGTGCAGGAGCGGCATCCGGTGATAAAACGTGCCGAGCATTCCTTTCATCGCCTGCGGCGGCGCCGCGCGGCCGATGTCGCTCTGCATCCCGGCCCGCGCCCCCTCAGGCGTGTAGCCCGGGAGGCTCTGGTCCTCCTGGTGCGCGCCGAGCCCCTTGGTGGACGGGTGCGCGTCGTTCTTCACGAGGTAGTCCGCGTGCTTCTGCGCCCCGTCGGTCAGCTCGTCCCCCAGCTCCACCGGCGGCAGCTTGCACTTGCGCCGCTCGCCGTTCAGCCAGTCCACCGCGCCTTGCTTCCCGGTGGCCGTCGTCTTTTTCACCGACTCGAACTCCTCCGCCCGCGAAATCGCGTCCTCCGCCTCGCTCTCCAGCCCCTTCGATTTCGCCCACGCCGCCAGGTCGCGCCATTTCTTCGCCATCGACTTCTTCATCGACGCCAGCCCCGTCGCGTACGTCGCCGCGTCCTTCTCCGACGGCCGGCTCACCACGACGTCGGCTCGCTCCTCCGCCTTCTTCAGGTGCTCCGCCCCGTCCTTGTTGTCCGGGAAAATCTCCATCACCCGCGACCACTCCTCCACCGCCTCTTTCCACATCTTCGCGTTCTCGCAGTGCGTCCCCAGCGAGACGTGCGCCATCCCCTCCTCCTGCTCCAGCTTCTTCACGCGCTTCTCGTGCTCCGCGGCAGCGTCCTCGGCAAACAGCAGGGCGGCGCAGGAAGCGGCCATCGCGGCAGCGAGCAGGAATCTCATCGCGGGCTCCTTATTTTTTCCAGGCGTCGTGTTCGTGCGCGCCGGTCGTGAAACTCCAGCTCTTCTCGATCGCTTTCCCCTCGACGGTCGTCTTCGCCTTCACCTCGACCTTCGCGTCGGGCGGCAGGACTTCCTTCGGGATGAAGCACAGCGTGTTGCCGTTGCCGTGGTCCTTCCGGGCCGGGGCCTCGCGCGTCGAAAAGTACCCCTCGACCGCCTTCCCATTCACCTTGACCTCCATCTCCCCGCCCACGGTCTTCCCCGCCCCGAACCACGAGAGCGTGATCGCTTCCCCGTTCACGTGGTCCTCCCCCGGCGGGATCGGGTCCGGCAGCTCGTCGTCGAACGCACGCTGGACGCCCGTTGCTCCCGGCGCGGGGTACGCGACAAGCCGCGGCAGCTTGTCGTTCCGCGGCCCGACCGCGCTCATGCAGTCGATGACGCACCACCCGAGGTCCGTCACCCCTTCCTTCGTCGCCCACCCGATCCCCACCTTCTTGAGGTCCGGGTGGAGAAGCGGGATCCGGTGATAGAACGTCCCCAGCATGTTGATCATGCTCGGCACCGGCGGCACCTGCCCGATGTCGCTCGCCCCTCCCGCGTGCTCCCCCTCCGGCGTGTACCCGGGAAGCGACTTGTCCTCGTTGTGCACGCCGAGCCCCTCCGTCGACGGGTGCCCCTCGTTCTTCACGAGGTACTCTGCGTGCCGCTGCGCCCCCGCCGAGATCGTCGCGCTGAACACCACGGGCGGCAGCCCGCACTTCTTCCGGTACTCGTTCAGCGCGTCCACCGCTTTCTTGCGCTCGTCCCCCGCCGGGTACAGCGCGTCGTAGAACTTCTTCGATTGCGGCGACTCCCCGATCCCCAGCCCCTCGTCCAGCCGCTCCGCCATCCCCGCGATCCGCTCCGCGTCCTCCCGCAACGCCTTCCCCGCGGCCCACATCGCGAGCTCCCAGTACTTCTTCGACATGTCCTTCCCCAGCGCCGCCTTCCCCGCCGCGTACGCGTCCACCTCCGACTTCGCCGGCCGCGCCTGCGAGATCCCCGCCATCTCCTCCGCCTTCTTCGCCTTCTCCACCACCGTCGCGTTGTCCGGAGCCAGTTCCAGCAGCCTCGCGTACTCCGCGTTCGCGTCCTTCCACATCTTGCACTTCTCGCAGTGCTCCGCGAGCGGCAGCCGCCGCGTCGCTTCCTCCGTCTGGAGTTTCTTCAGCCGGTCGGAAAGTTCAGAAGCGTCGTCCGCGAATGCGGGCAGGGCGAACAGGGCGAGGAGGAGCAGTTTCTTCATGGGTGCCTGAGGATATACGAAAGCCCGAGGTTTACGTTGACAGCCATCTCCGCATGGAGGACGGTTTTCGCATGAAGTCATTACGCGGGATCGGGCCGGCCGTCCTGGCGGCGCTTCTGGCCGCCTGCGAGCCCGCGCCGAAGAAGGACCCCGCCGTCGCCGACGCAGCCCGCCCCGAGGAGAAGCCCGTGCGCCACACGAACCGCCTGGCGAAGGAAAAGAGCCCCTACCTGCTGCAGCACGCGCACAACCCGGTCGACTGGTATCCGTGGGGAGACGAGGCGTTCGCGAAGGCAAAAAAGGAAGGCAAGCCGGTCTTCCTGAGCGTCGGGTACAGCACGTGCCACTGGTGCCACGTGATGGAACGGGAGAGCTTCGAGAACGAGGACACCGCGAAGATCCTCAACGACCACTTCGTGTCGATCAAGGTCGACCGCGAGGAGCGCCCGGACGTGGACGAGATCTACATGGAAGCGGTGCAGGCGATGAACAACGGCGGCGGTGGGTGGCCGATGAGCGTGTTCCTGACGCCGGAGGGGAAGCCATTTTTCGCGGGGACGTATTTCCCGCCGGAGGACCGGTACGGGCGGCCGGGGTTCCCGACGCTGCTGGAGCGGATCGCGAAAGTCTGGGGTGAGAAGCGCGGCGAGATCGAAAAGCAGGGCGACCAGCTCGTGGAGTACCTCGCCAACTCGGGGAAACCGGACGGGCCGACGGACCTCGACGAGAAACTGCTGCCCGCGGCGGTGAAGCAGATGCTCGACCGGTTCGACCCGCAGTTCGGCGGGTTCGGGAGCTCCCCGAAATTCCCGCCGGCGATGGCGCTCGGGTTCCTCCTGCGCGAGGCGAAGGACGACAAGGCCGCAATGCAGGCCGTCACCAGGACCCTCGACGCCATGGCGCGCGGCGGGATGTACGACCAGATCGGCGGCGGGTTCGCGCGCTACTCCACCGACGAGCGCTGGCTCATCCCGCACTTCGAGAAAATGCTCTACGACAACGCCCAGCTCGCCCGCGTCTACGCCGAGGCCTCGGTCGTCACCGGTAACCCGTACTACGGCCGGATCTCGCGGGAAGTCCTCGACTACGCCCTCCGCGAAATGACCGCCCCCGAGGGCGCCTTCTGGTCGGCCACCGACGCCGACAGCGAGGGCGAAGAGGGAAAGTTCTTCGTCTGGACCCCGGAAGAGGTTGCGGCGGTGCTGGGAAAGGAAGAAGGCGCCGCGTTCTGCGCGTACTACGGCGTCACGAAGGAAGGGAACTTCGAGCACGGGACCTCGGCGCTTCACGTCGACGCCTTCGACGAAGCGAAGGAGAAGTCGCTCGCGGCGGCCCGGGCGAAGCTGTATGAGGCCCGCAAGAAGCGGATCCCGCCTCACCTCGACGACAAGATCCTGGTCGCCTGGAACGGGATGATGATCTCGGCGCTGGCGTACGCCTCGGAGGCGCTGGGGGAACCGCGGTACCTGGACGCGGCGGAAAAGGCGGCGCGCTTCCTGTTGACGCACTGCGTCAAGGACGGGAGGCTCCTGCGCGGCTACAGGCAGGGCGCGATGGCGGTCACGGGCTTCCTGGACGACTACGCCATGCTGTCGGCGGCCCTTCTCGACCTCTACGAGGCCACCGGGAAGCTCGAGTGGTTCCTCGCGGCCCGCCGCTTCGCCGCCGACATGGTGCGGCTCTTCGAGGACACCCGGGACGGCGCCTTCTTCTCCACGGCCACGGACCAGGAGAAGCTCATCGCCCGCCGGAAGGATGCCTACGACGGCGCCGTTCCCTCGGCAATCTCCGTCGCCTGCATGACCCTCCTCCGCCTCGCCGACTTCACGGAAGACGACGCCCTGCGCCAGAAGGCCGCGAGGGCGATGGGGATTTTCCGCGACCGCCTCGAGGGCGCCGCGCTCGCCCAGCCCGAGATGCTCAAGGCCGTCGCCTTCCTGCTTCGCCCCGGGAAAGAGGTCGTGGTCAGCGGGAAGCCGGGCGACCCCGCGTTCGAGTCGCTCTGCGCCGCCGCCCGCCGCGCCTGGTGTCCCAACAAGGTCCTCGCCTTCACGACCGGCGACCCCGCCGAGGAGAAGGAACTCCCGTTCCTCGTCGGCCGCTCCCCCGGCGCAAAGGCGCTCGCCTTCGTCTGCGAAGGCGAAACCTGCAAGCCCGCCGTCGATTCCGCCGAAGCCCTGCTCAAGCTGCTGAAGTGACATCCGCCGGCCGATCGCTCCCCGAATAACACGGAATACGGTCCCCCTCCTTGCGCGAACTCGTCCTCGACGAAATCTGCAAACTCCCCGGCCGCGGGCTGGAGCTTGGCATCCGCCCCGACGGGCGCCTCCACGCCGTCACGGGCGATGGCGAGTTGCGCAAACCGGGGCTGATGGGCTCGACCTGGACCTCGCTCGACCTCGCGGGCGACATCCTCTCCACACAGCGCTTCCACGGCCCGATCTGGCTGCCGACCTTCTGGAAGGGGCACGTCCTCACGGCGATCGCGGACTCGCGGCAGGCGGAACGCGGGCACTACCAGCACCGCTCGCGCCTCGTCCTGCTCGGCGACGGCGAACCGAAGACGATCGACGAGTTCGAGTGGGAGTGCTACGCGGACCGTCCGAACGTGATCGGCGACGACCTCTGGATCGGCGTCTCCCGCGGCACCGGCGCCGGACGCATGTCCTTCGCGTGGCGCTGGAATGGCACCGAGATCAAGCGCTTCCCCATCGGCCGCAAGATGGACTGGATGTCGACGCCGATCGCGGTGTCGGCGGGGGTGATCGCGGCGGAGGTGGAGTCGCTGATGCTGAAGGAAGAGAAGGCGGGCGCGGTGTGCTTCCTGGCGGACGGGACGCCGGTGACGAAGACGCCGTGGATCCCGGGCGGCGGCGAGATGGCGGGCAAGGTGTTCTGGATCCGCGACCGCCTCTGGGTGCACTCGAGCCGTGGCTCGCTCGAGTCGTTCGCGTTCGAGGGGACCAAGCTCGTGCACCGCAAGCCGCCGGCGTTCCTCGGCCCGACGTCCGGCCTCTCCAAGGACGCCCCGGCGCGCCTGGCGCTCTACGAGCACCTGGGAGAAGCGGCCTGCCTGCAATTCGAGCCTGAGCTCCGGCTCGAGTGGGTCGTCCCGGTGGACGACGGCGCCATCGTCGGCTTCTGGTCCTTCCGGAAGTTCACCGTGCGGCGGGTGCGGCCGGACGGCTCGGCTGAGTCGGAGATCACGATGACGCGCGGCGGAGTCTCGATGCGCAAGCCCGTCGCCCATCCCCTCGCCGGCATCATCGGGATCCTCTCCGACGGCTCCGTCGTCTCCGTCGAGGACGCCCGCGGCACCAGCACGTCCATCCTGCCCGCCGTGGATCGCTAGCCCGGCCCCAGGATCGCGCCCATCTGGTCGACCAGCAGCTTCGACCACGTCTCCATCCGCTCTGCGATCGACGGCAACTCCGCAACGTCGCGGAACCCGCCCTCCATGAGCTCCGTCTCCCGAACCTTCACATCCTCCGTGGCCACCTGCACCTCGAAGACGAGCCCGAAATGCACCGAGCCCACCGGCGTCGAATCGTCGTTGATGTAGCCGACCGGCCGGATCTTCGTCCCCGCCCGGATGTCCAGCTCCTCCTCCAGCTCGCGCTTCAGCCCCCGCTCGACGATCCCCTCCATCCCCCCGTCGGGGTTGATGTGCCCCCCGACGCCGATCGACATCTTGTTGTGAAGCCGCTTCTCCGTCTGCTTTGCCAGCCGCGTGAGCGTCAGGATCCGCCGGCCGCAGCGCACCATCGCGTAGGGGATGATCTGCTTGAGCGACGGATCCTCCTCCGCGGGAGGGCGGTCCACGAACCGCGCGAACTGCGCGATCCGGTCGCGGTAGAACCCCAAATTGCGCGTCTCGAAACCGTGCGGGTTGTGCGTCAGGCCGAACAGATCGGCGCGCGGGACGACGAGGACCTGCTCGACCATGGCGGGACTCCGTGAAATTCGGGGCGGAGTTTCATTCTGGGCGATCGCGGCGCAATTTACAAACTTGTCCTGCCCCTATCGCGCCTTCATCCACTTCCCCATCTCCGCCGCCGCCGCCGCGTCCGTCTTCCGGTCCGGGTCGGCCGAGTCGCCCGAGTCGCCGTTGATCTCGTGCATCAGGAAATGGTCGAGTCCCGCGAATTTCCGGAACGTCACGTCCTTCTTCGCGTCCGTGAGCGCCTTCGCCAGCGCCTCCCCGTTCGACAGCGGCACCTGGATGTCGGCCTCCCCGTGCACCACCATCACCGGCCCCTTCACCTTCGCCGCGAGATCGATCGGGTTGTAGCTCGACAGATCCCGGAACCATGCCCGCGGACCACCCATCATTTCGAGCTTCTCCGGCACCGCCGGCGCTTTCCACAGGTCGATCTTCGGGTCGAGCCAGAGCCGCTGCAGCTCCCGGTCCTCCGCCATCTTCCCGTCGATCACTTCACGAGGCACTCCCTGCCGCTTCATCTCCGCTTCGCTCTGCGCCAGGAACAGGTCGCCGATTCCCTTCCCGTGAGCCCCGACGAGCACGGCGAAGTCCGCGTCGCCGTTGGCGGCGAGTTGAAGGGCGATGAGGGCGCCTTCGCCGTGGCCGAGGACGCCGATCTTTGCGCCCTGGAGGGAAGGCTGGGTGCGCGCCCAGTTCAGGAGGGCCTTCGCGTGGAGGACGGAATCGGAGAGGGTTTCGTCGTCGCGGCCGCTGACGGAATAACCGGTCCCGGGATCGTCCGGGGACAGCGCGGCGACGCCGGCGTCACGGAAGGCGCGGGCCCAGTCGCGGTGGTGATTCCAGAAGAGCGTGTCGCCGGGGGGATTCCCGTGGCGGTCCTGGGGACCCGAGTCGCCGAGGATGAGGACCGCGTTGAAGGGGCCCTTGCCCTCGGGGAGGTAGAGGGAACCGGCGATCATCGAGCGGCCGTCCTGGACCTGGAAGTCCTGCGGGTGGTCGGCGGAGGAAGGGGCGGCGGCGCCGCGCGGGCCGGCGTAGCCGTAGCAGCCGCGGCGGATGCCGACGATTCCGAAGTGCGGGATTTCGACGCGGAGCAGGAAGCCGTCCGGGTTGAACCAGAGGTTGACGCCGAAAGCGCCGATGGTCACGAGCACGCGTTCACAAAGGAAGCTGCCGAGCGGCGTTTCGATGCGGGCTGGAACCGCGCGGGAGATGCGGGCCTCGGCGACGCGTGCGGTGTCGGGATCCAGAGTGGGGCGAGTCCTGTCGTCCGGGATCAGCCCGAAGTACGAGTAGTGGGAGAGGATTCGCTTGTCGATGACGACGCCGTTGAGGGGGAGCGGCAGCTCGACAGGTCCGACCTTCTGGTTGTTCGGGCCGACGAAGTCCCACAGGTACTTGCCGCCCTCGAGCTTGACGACGGTCGAGCCGGGACCGGTCGGGAATTTCGCGCGGAGGTCGTACCCTTTCAGGCCGCGCTCCCCGTAGCGGGCGTTGGGGTAGAACATCCACTTGTCGGAGCCGCCATTCCCGTCGGGGAGAGCGAGCGTGACCTCGCCTCGGATTTCGATGGAGCCGTCGGCTTTGCGGAGGATCTCGAAGCTCTCGACCGCGCGGCGGTTGGGGCCCTGGAAGACGTCGAAGATGCCTTTGTCGACGGTGACATCGGGTGCCGGAGGAGGCGGCGGTTCCTGGGCGGCGGAGAAGATGGGGAGGAGCAGGCAAAGACCGGCGACGATCTGGAAGTTTTTCATGGTCAAGGAGTTAGTTCGCTCAGGGGGGAGGTGTGGGAGAGATTAAGTTTCTTCATTTCTTGCAGGCGTGTCAAGCCCAGCCCACTTCGAAAAGTCTCGTCCTCTCCCCTCCCTCCTGTCAATTCATACCGCCCCCAAATGTGGACGACTCCACGTTCCTCCCTATAATCCCTTCACACCGCCGCTCGATTCAGGTCCACCATGCTCCGCGATTACGGCCCACTCGCCCTCTACGCCCTCCTGGCTGTCCTGACCGGCGTAGGCGCCATCGCCGCCTCATCGCTGCTGGGTCCCCGCCGGAAGCGCAAGGGCAAGTCCGACCCCTACGAGTGCGGCGTCCCTCTCCTCGACTCAGCGCACGGCCGCTTCAACGTCCGCTACTACCTCGTCGCCATCTTCTTCATCCTGTTCGACATCGAAACCGTGTTCCTCATCCCCTGGGCCCTCATCCACAAGTCCCTCGGAGTCGCCGGCCTCGTCGAGATGGGGATCTTCGTCGGGGTCCTCGCCGCGGGATTGGCCTACGTCTGGAAGCGAGGAGCGCTCGAATGGGACTAGAGAAACTTCTCGGTGACGGCGTCCTCGCCACCCGCGTCTCCGCGCTCGTCAACTGGGCGCGGCAGAACGCGCTCTGGCCGATGCCGTTCGGGACGGCGTGCTGCGCGATCGAAATGATGGCGACGCTCTCGTCGCGATTCGACATGTCGCGCTTCGGCTCGGAAGTCATCCGCTTTTCGCCGCGCCAGGCCGATCTCATGATCGTCTCGGGACGCATCTCGATCAAAATGATGCCCGTGCTCCTGAAGATCTGGGAGCAGATGCCCGAGCCCAAGTGGTGCATCTCCATGGGCGCGTGCGCCTCGTCGGGTGGCGTGTTCGACACCTACACGCTCATCCAGGGCGTCGACCAGTTCCTCCCCGTCGACGTCTACATCCCCGGCTGCCCGCCCCGCCCGGAAAACCTGATCGATGGCGTGCGCAAAATCCAGGAGATCGTCTCGAAAGAGAAGATCGCCGACACCAAGCATGGGTCCTGAGCCTTGAAACCCGGAGATCCCGTCGTCGCGCGCTTCAAGGAGAGATTCGATTCCGAAATCCTCTCCATGGAGGAATTCCGCGGGCAGGTCGCGATCTCCGTGAAGTCCGCGCGCGTCCTCGAGATGCTCCGGTCCCTGCGCGACGACGCCGAGTGCCCGTTCGACGTGCTCACCGACCTCACCGCCGTCGACTACCTCCGCCTCGATCACCCCGAGCGCTTCGCCGTCGTCTACCAGCTCACTTCTCTCCTCCGCAACGAGCGGCTCCGCCTCAAGGCGTACGTCAGCGAGGCCCGCTGCGAAATCGAGTCGGCGCACGCGCTCTGGGGCGACGCCAACTGGCTCGAGCGCGAGGTCTGGGACATGTACGGCATCCGCTTCCTCAATCATCCCGACCTGCGGCGCATCCTGACGCCTGACACGTACACCGGCCACCCCCTGCGGAAGGACTACCCGCTCAAGGGCCGCGGAGAACGCTCGAACTTCCCCAAGTACATCCTTGAGGAGGGCTCATGAGCGCGACGACGCCGGTGGCGGGCAAGGGGACGCTGGGCACGCGGACGATGAAGATGAACATCGGGCCGCAGCACCCCGCGACGCACGGGACCCTGCACCTGGAGTGCGAGATCGACGGCGAGGTGATCGTCGACGTGCGGCCGCACATCGGGTATCTACACACGGGGTTCGAGAAGCTGGCGGAGTACCGGAGCTACAACCAGTTCATCCCGCTCTCCGACCGGCTGAACTACCTGAGCTCGCTCAACAACAACATCGGGTTCGCGCTCGCGGTGGAGGAGATGCTCGGGATCGAGATCACGCCGCGGTGCCGCGCGCTCCGTGTCGTCATGTCCGAGCTCGGCCGCATCGGCGACCACGCGATCTCCGTCGGCCTCCAGGCGATGGACCTCGGCGCGTTCTCGATCATGCTCTGGACGTTCGTCGAGCGCGAGAAGCTGTACGACATCTTCGAAGCGGCGACGGGCGGGCGGCTGACCACGTCGTGGACGCGCATCGGCGGGCTGTCGCGGGACATTCCCGACGATTTCGTCCCCGCCGTCCGCAAGTTCGTCGAGTACTTCCCCGGCGTGCTGGACGAGATCGAGAAGATGCTGAACAAGAACCGCATCTTCCTGAAGCGCACGATCGGCGTCGGCGCGCTCTCGAAGGAGGACGCGGTTTCGCACGGGCTTTCGGGCCCGTTGCTCCGCGCCTGCGGCGTCTCCTACGACGTCCGCCGCGCGCGGCCGTACCTGGGCTACGAGAAATACGACTTCGAGGTCCCGACCCACCCGGACGGCGACGTCTACGCGCGCTACAAGGTCCGCATGGTCGAGATGCGCCAGTCGCTCCGCATCATCGAGCAGGCGCTGGAGAACCTCCCCGGCGGCCCCGTCACCGCCCTCGACACCAAGTTCACGCTGCCGGACAAGTTCAGCGTCTACAACGACATGGAAGCGCTGATCCACCACTTCAAGCTGATCATGCACGGGCACGGGTTCCAGCCGAAGGCGGGCGAGCACTACGCCGCGACGGAGGCGCCGAACGGCGAGCTGGGGTGGTTCATCGTGAGCGACGGGACGCGCAACCCGTACCGGCTGCGCTGCCGCCCGCCGAGTTTCATCAACTACACCGCGTTCCCGAAGATGGTGAGGGGGCAGATGATCAGCGACCTGGTCGCGGTCATGTCCTCGCTCAACGTCATCGCGGGGGAGCTGGACCGATGAGCTTCGCATTCACCCCGGAACGGCGCGCGAAACTCGACGCGCTCGTCACGCGCTACCCGAAGAAGCAGGCGGCGCTGCTCCCCGCGCTGCGGCTCGCCGAGGAACAGGCAGGATGCGTGGATTTCGACGCGATGGAGCACATCGCGGGGATCCTCGACGTCTCCCCGGCCAAGGTGCTCGGCGTCTTCACCTTCTACACCCACTACCGCCGCCCCGGCACCGGCAAGCACCTCGTCCAGGTCTGCGCCACACTGCCGTGCGCCCTTCGCGGCGCCGAGTCCGTCTTCGACAAGCTGGCCGAGGAACTCGGGATCGGCGAAGGCGAGACGACGAAGGACGGGATGTTCACGCTCAAGAAGGTCGAGTGCCTCGCGTCGTGCGGCTCGGCGGTCTGCGTGCAGGTGAACGACGACTACCACGAGAACATCACGCCGGAGAAGGTGGCCGACCTGATCAAGTCGCTGAGGGAGAAGAAGTGACCCTTCCCGCCTACGAACCGGTCCTCCTGAAGTACGCGAACCAGCGCGGCATGGCGTCGCTGGAGGCGTATCTCGGCCACGGGGGATACTCGGCGGCGAAGAAGGCGCTGGGGATGAAGCCGGCGGAAGTGATCCAGGCGGTGAAGGACTCGGGGCTGCGCGGCCGCGGCGGCGCGGGATTCCCGACGGGGATGAAGTGGTCGTTCGTGCCGCCGCCGGACCGGGTCCCGGGGCCGCGCTACCTGTGCGTGAACGCGGACGAGTCGGAGCCCGGGACGTTCAAGGACCGCTACATCATGGAAGGCGATCCCCACCAGCTCATCGAGGGGATCATCATCGCGTGCTACGCGATCGGCTCGAACACGGCGTACATCTACATCCGCGGCGAGCTGGTGCTGGCGGCGAAGATCCTCGAGAAGGCGGTCGAGGAGGCCTACAGGCACGGGGCCCTCGGCGCGAACGCGCTCGGCAGCGGCTACCGCGTCGACTGCACCGTCCACCGCGGCGCCGGCGCCTACATCTGCGGCGAGGAAACCGGCCTCCTGTCTTCGCTCGAGGGCGGCCGCGGCTACCCGCGCATCAAGCCCCCCTTCCCCGCCGTCGTCGGCGCGTTCGGCCAGCCGACGATCATCAACAACGTCGAGACGATCGCGAACGTGCCGCACATCATCGAGCGCGGCGCGGCGTGGTTCAAGGGCATCGGCCCGGCGGACGACCCGGGCCCGAAGATCTACTGCATCAGCGGCCACGTGAAGAAGCCGGGGTACTTCGAGGGCCCGATGGGGATCACCATTCGCTCCCTCATCCACGACTACGCGGGCGGCATGGTCGACGAGCGCCCTCTCAAGGCCATCATCGCCGGCGGCTCTTCCTGCCCCTGGATCGCCCCCGACAAGATCGACACCCCGCTCGGCTTCGAGAGCCTCAAGAAGGTCAAGACGATGTTCGGCAGCGCGGGGACCATCATCCTCAACGACTCCGTCTGCGTCGTCGACGCGATGTGGAACATCCTGCGCTTCTACGCCCACGAGTCCTGCGGCCAGTGCACTCCCTGCCGCGAAGGGACCGGCTGGCTGATGCAGATCTTCGAGCGGATCGAGAAGGGCGGCGGGCGGGAAGACGATATCGCGACGATCCTCGACGTCTGCGACAACATGCGCGGCAAGACGATCTGCGTGCTGGCGGACGCGGCGGCCTGGCCGGTGCAGAGCATCCTCGACGTGAAGAACTACCCGGACGCGGCGCTGTTCCGCCCGGAGGTGGAAGCGCACATCCGTGAGAAGAAGTGCCCGATGGGGAAACACGCGCCGGCGTTCCGGGAGGCGGTGAGGCAGCACGGGAAGATCAGTCCGAGGCTAGTGATGTAGGAGGAGCATGTGTGGGAAGGACTTAATATGAAATATGTAGTGTGAAATAGACAATATGGAATGGGCGGTTGCCGGGCATTCCATATTTTGTATTTCATATTACATATTTCATATTAAGTCGTTCTTTGCCGCGCCGCAGGATTGCCCGTGTCAGGCCCAGAACCAGAGGAGCAGGAAGTTGCCGATCACGTTCACGATCAACGGTAAGCAGGTGCAGGGCGAAAAGGGCGAATGCGTCCTTCCGGTCGCGCTGCGCAACGGCGTGGAGATCCCGTACTTCTGCTACCACCCGGGGCTCTCGCTGTCCGGCAACTGCCGCATGTGCCTCGTGCGCATGACGCCGCCGGCGCCGCCGCCGCCGAAGCCGGGCCCCGACGGCAAAACGCCGCCGCCCCCGCCGCCGCCGCGCCCGATGCTCGTGATCTCCTGCATGACGCAGATCGCCGACGGCATGGTCGTCGAGACGCAGACGCCCGACGTGCTCAAGGCGCGCGAAGGCGTCATGGAGTTCGAGCTCATCAACCACCCGCTCGACTGCCCGACGTGCGACCAGGCGGGCGAGTGCTACCTCCAGAACCATTCGTACGACCACGGCCGCAGCCATGGGCGCTTCTACGAGGAGCGCCACATGAAGCACACGAAATCGCTCGGCCCCACGATCTCGATCTGGGGAAGCCGCTGCATCGTGTGTTCGCGCTGCGTGCGCTTCACGGACGAGATTTCCGGCACGGGCGAGCTGTGCATCGTGAACCGCGGGCACGCGTCGGTCGTGGACGTGTTCCCGGGGAAGCCGCTGGACAATCCGCTGTCGATGTGCGCGGAGGACGTGTGCCCGGTGGGGGCGCTGATCAGCGAGGACTTCAAGTTCAAGTCGCGGGTGTGGTTCACGAAGGAGCAGAAGACGCTGTGCGCCGGGTGCTCGGTGGGCTGCAACGTGGACGCGGAGCAGGTGAACGAGGAGATCGTGCGGGTGAAACCGCGCGAGAACCAGGCGGTGAACGACTGGTGGATGTGCGACGCGGGGCGGCTCTCGTACAAGCAGCATGCGTTGCCGGGGCGGCTGATCGAGGCGCGCGTGGACGGCAAGGCGGTGACGCGGCCGGAGGCGGTGCGCGAAGCGTGGCAGCGGCTGTCGGCGGCGGGCGGCGCGGTGGCGGGGCTCGTCAGCCTGTGGAGCACGAACGAGGAGATGTTCCTCTTCAAGCGGCTCCTGAAGCTGCTGAACCCGCTGGCGCCGGTCGGGGCGCTGGAGAAGCCGGCGGGCGAGCGGCGGCAGTTCAAGGGCGGGTTCGTGATCGAGGCGGACCGCAACCCGAACCGCGCCGGGGCGAAGGCGATCCTGGGAGACGTCGCGCTGGAAGTCGGCGCGACGGGCGTGCTGAAGGCGTTCGAGGCGGGGAAGGTGCAGACGCTGCTCGTCGTGTCGAGCGCGCCGGAGCTGGCAATCTCGGCCGAGGTCGAGGCGATGCTGGCGCGCGTGAAGAACCTGGTCGTGCTCGACGTGATGGATTCGTCGACCGCGGCGAAGTACGCGAAAGTGCGGCTCCCCGCGACGATGCACTGGGAGCAGGACGGGACGTTCGTGAACGTGGACGGCCGCGTGCAGCGGGTGCGGCCGGTGATCAGCCCGCCGGGCGACGCCGCCCCGGCCCTCGAATTGCTCCAGGAAATCGTGAATTGCCACCCGCCGGGCGGGTCCGGCGTCCTCTCGGGCGACGGCGTGTTCCGGCAGCTCGGCGCGGAAGTCGAAGCCTTCCGCGAGTTGACGTACCGCGAGGTCGGGGACCTCGGGGTTCCGTGCAGGACGGCCGTGAAGGCCTAATTTTCAAAGGGGCCCCGGGAACGGGCCCGTGAATTCAGGGGGTCAGCGCCATTCGTATCTGGGACCTGGTCGTCGTCATCGGCGTCTTCGGCGTGGTGATGCAGATCGTTCCGCTGCTCGTCTGGGCGGAGCGCCGCGTCTCCGCGTTGATCCAGGACCGCGTCGGCCCCAACCGCGTCGGCCCGTTCGGCCTGTTCCAGCCGATCGCCGACGCCATCAAGCTGCTCTTCAAGGAAGACGTGATCCCGGACGGCGCCGACAAGTTCCTGTTCTTCCTCGCCCCGGCCCTCGCGTTCTTCCCCGCCGCCATGACCGCCACCGTCATCCCGTTCGGCGCCCCCATGATGGTCGGCGGCGAACTCCTCCCCCTCCAGGTCTGCCGCGGCAACGTCGGGATGATGCTCTTCCTCGCCCTCACCGGCCTCGGCGTCTACGGCATCGCGTTCGGCGGCTGGGCGTCCAACAACAAGTTCGCCCTCCTCGGCGGCCTGCGCGCCAGCGCCCAGGTCCTCTCCTACGAAATCGCCATGGGCCTCGCCCTCGTCAGCGTCTTCATGACCTCCCAGAGCGTCGACCTCAACCGCATCGTCGCAGACCAGACCGGCACGTGGTTCGGGTTCATCCCCCGCTGGAACGCCCTCCAGCAGCCCATCGCCTTCGTCATCTTCTTCATCTCCGCCTTCGCCGAGACCAACCGCCTCCCGTTCGACCTCCCCGAGTGCGAAGCCGAGCTCATCGGCGGTTACCACACCGAATACAGCTCGATGAAGTTCTCCCTGTTCTTCCTCGCCGAATACGCCGCCATGTTCTCGTCGTGCTGCATGATCACCACCCTCTTCCTCGGCGGCTGGTCCTTCCCCGGCATGCCCATCGGCGACTCCGGCAAACTCTTCAGCCTCATCACCCTCGCCGTCTTCTTCACCAAGGTCCTCATCCTCCTCTTCTTCTTCATCGTCGTCCGCTGGACCCTCCCCCGCTTCCGCTTCGACCAGCTCATGCACCTCGGCTGGAAGACGCTCATCCCGCTCGGCCTCGCGAACATCGCGGTGACCGGGGTGGCGGCGCAGCTATGAACCACTCGGCGATGCGGGAGATCTTTTTTGTGGCGTTCTCGTTCCTCGCGATCTTCGGGGCGTTCCTGACGGTGTCGCGGCGGAACCCGATGTACTCGGCGGTGTCGCTGATCATGTTCTTCGGCGCGATCAGCGGCGTGATGATGATCCTGGCGGCGCCGTTCCTGGCGCTGATGCAGCTGATGGTGTACGCGGGGGCGATCCTCGTGCTGTTCCTGTTCGTGATCATGCTGCTCGCGTTGCGCGAAGAAGAGCTGGGCGAGGAGCGGCCGTGGCCGCTTCAGCTGCTCGCCGGGATCGGGTGCGCGGTGCTGTTCGGGCTGATCGCCGCGGCGATCCTCCGCGTCCCGTTCGCCGCCGCGCCCGCCGTGGGCCCCGGGTTCGGGTCGCCGGAAGAAGTCGGGCGGTCGATGTTCGCGGAGTTCGTGTTGCCGTTCGAAGTCGTGTCGGTGCTGATCCTCTCGGCGACGATGGGAGCGGTGGTGCTGGCGAAGAAGCACCTCGACCGGCCCGCGGCGGCCGTCGAGCCCCCGGCGGACCATGGGCACGGGGGGGCGCACTGATGCTGACGCTCCAGAACTGCCTCCTCCTCTCCGCGCTCCTTTTCGCGACCGGCGTCTTCGGCGTCATCGCGCGGCGGAACGTCCTGATCGTGCTGATGTCCATCGAGCTCATGCTCAACGGCGTGAACATCGCGTTCGTCTCGTTCGCGCGGTTCTACCCCGGCGGTTCGCAGGCCCCCGCCGGGCACGTGTTCGTGCTGCTCACGATGGCCGTCGCCGCGGCGGAAGCGGCGGTCGGGCTGGCGATCGTGCTGGCGTGGTTCCGCAACCGGAAGACAACCGACACGGACGACATGAGGACTCTCCGCTGGTGAACGAAGCCTCCCGCTGCCTCGCTGCCATCCCCTTCGTGTGCCTCGCCGGCTTCCTGGCGAACGGCCTGCTGGGCCGCCGTCTGGGCCGGCAGGGGGGAACGCTCGTCGGCGTCGCCGCGGCCGTGGCGTCGTTCCTGCTGGCGATCCCGGTTGCCCGCGAGGTCTTCTCGACCGGCGAGCCGGTGAAGGCAGACCTGTTCGCGTGGATCGACACCGCGGACCTGCAGGTGAAGTTCGCGTTCCTCTGCGACCGGCTCAGCGTCGTGATGCTGCTGGTCGTCACCGGCGTCGGGTCCCTCATCCACCTCTACAGCGCCGGGTACATGTCGCACGACGCCAGCGTCCCGAGGTACTTCGCCTACCTGAACCTCTTCATGTTCTCGATGCTCCTGCTCGTCCTCGGGGACAACCTGCTGCTGATGTTCGTCGGGTGGGAAGGGGTCGGGCTCTGCTCGTACCTGCTGATCGGCTTCTGGTTCGACGACCCGGAAAAGGCCTACGCGGGCCGCAAGGCGTTCGTCGTCAACCGAATCGGCGATTTCGGGTTCATCCTCGGGCTGTTCGCGATCTTCATGGTGTTCAAGTCGTTCGACTACGAGGTCATCCGCTCGAACCTCGGCGACTCGAACATCCGCGGGAAGCTGCTCGGCGGGCTGGAGCTGGGGATCCCGTTCATCGATTTCAAGCTGACGCTCGTCACCGCCATCACGCTCGCGCTGTTCGTCGGCGCCACCGGCAAGTCGGCCCAGATCCCGCTGTACGTCTGGCTCCCCGACGCGATGGCCGGCCCGACGCCCGTGTCGGCCCTCATCCACGCGGCCACGATGGTGACCAGCGGCATCTACATGATCTGCCGCCTCTCCCACCTTTTCGTCATGGCCCCCGCGACGCTCAGCATCATTGCCGGCGTCGGCGGCGCCACCGCCGTCTTCGCCGCCCTCATGGGGCTCGCGCAGAACGACATCAAGAAAGTCCTCGCCTACTCCACCGTTTCCCAGCTCGGCCTCATGTTCCTCGCCCTCGGCACCGGCGGGTTCGCCGCGGGGTTCTTCCACGTCTTCACTCACGCCTTCTTCAAGGCCCTCCTCTTCCTCGGCGCCGGCTCCGTCATCCACGCGATGTCGGGCGAGCAGGACATGCGCCGCATGGGCGGCCTCAAGTCGAAGCTCCCCGCCACGTTCGCCACCATGCTCGTCGGCACCGTCGCCATCGCCGGCATCCCCCCCTTCGCAGGGTTCTTCTCCTAGGACGAAATCCTCTGGCGCGCCTGGGAAGGCGCCCTCACCGGCGGCCACTTCGGCCAGAGCCTCATCCTCGGCCTCCTCGGCTCCGTCGCCAGCCTCATGACCGCCTTCTACATGTTCCGCCTCCTCGCCATGACCTTCCTCGGCGCTTCACGCGGATCCGCCGAAGTCCACTCGCACGCGCACGAGTCGCCGTGGACCATGACGCTCCCGCTCGCCGTCCTCGCCACCTGCTCCGTCGCGGCCGGCTTCCTCAACGTCCCCCACGTCCTCCACGGCGGCGCTTACTTCTCCGCCTGGCTACAGCCAGTCCTCGCCGCATACCCCGAGGTCCTCACCGCCGAACAGGTCTCCCACCACGGCGCCGAAATGGGCCTCATGGTCGTCTCCACGCTCATCGCGTTCGCGGGAAGCGGCCTCGGGCTGTGGATCTACACGAAGAACCCCGGGCTGCCGGCCGCGGTCATCCAGGGCTCCCCGGCGCTCCGCCAGCTCTACACGCTGGTCCGTGACAAGTTCTACATCGACGAGGCCTACGACCGCATGATCCTGCGCCCCATCAAGACCACGGCGCTGCTCCTCTGGATCTTCGTCGACGTCCTCGTCATCGACATGCTCGTCAACGTCGCCGCGCTGATCGCGGAGGTCGTCTCGGAAGCGCTTCGCCGCCTGCAGGACGGCGCGGTCGGGACGTACGCGATCTGGTTCCTCGCGGGGGCGATGCTGCTGCTCGGGTACTTCCTCTACCTGCTGGGGGCCGCATGAACGCCCCCATCCTCTCCATCCTGCTCGCCCTCCCGGTCGCCGGCGCGGCGCTGGTCGCGCTGATGCCGCGGGAAAACGCCCGCGAGGCCCGCCTCACGGCGCTTCTCACCGCGTTCCTCACGTTCATCGTGTCGATCCCGCTCTGGACGGAGTTCCGCCCGGGCGACGCGGGGATGCAGTTCGTGGAGACGCGGGCGTGGGTGCCGGCGCTGGGGCTGACGTACAAGGTCGGCGTCGACGGGATCTCCGTCCTCCTCGTCCTCCTCACGACGCTCCTGATGCCGATCTGCATCCTCGCGAGCTGGTCGATCACCGACCGCGTGAAGGAATACATGGCGGCGTTCCTCGTCCTCGAGAGCGCGATGATCGGGTCGTTCATCGCGCAGGACATGCTGCTGTTCTACGTGTTCTGGGAAGCGATGCTGATCCCGATGCTGCTGCTGATCGGGGTCTGGGGCGGGCGGCGGCGCGTGTATGCGGCGCTGAAGTTCTTCCTGTTCACGATCGTGGGCTCGCTGCCGATGTTCGTGGCGATCCTGTACGCGTATTTCCAGTCCGGGGCGAGGTCGTTCGACCTCGAGACGCTGCGCTCCGCCCTCCACCCGTCCGGGAATGTCGCGCTTCCCCTGACGGCGACGGAGGCTCGCTGGTGCTTCCTGGCGTTCGCGCTCGCCTTCGCGGTGAAGGTGCCGATCTGGCCGCTGCACACGTGGCTGCCGGACGCGCACGTCGAGGCGCCGACCGCCGGGTCGGTCATCCTGGCGGGCGTGCTGCTGAAGATGGGGACGTACGGCCTGCTGCGGTTCGCGGTCCCGCTCTTCCCCGCCGCCGCGGCGGAGTATGCGCCGATGATGATCGCGCTGGCGGTGATCGGGATCATCTACGGGTCGCTGATGTGCCTGGCGCAGGAGGACATGAAGAAGCTGATTGCGTACTCGTCGGTGGCGCACCTCGGGTTCTGCGTCCTGGGGATGTTCGTCTGGAACGACAAGGCGCTGTCGGGGTCGCTGCTGCAGATGGTGAACCACGGCGTGTCGACGGGGGCGCTGTTCCTGTGCGTCGGCGTGCTGTACGAGCGGCGGCACACGCGGCTGCTGGAGGACTTCGGCGGGATCGCGAAGATCATGCCGTGGTACGCGGTGGTGCTGATCGTCGTGACACTGAGCTCGATCGGGCTCCCGGGCACGAACGGGTTCATCGGCGAGTTCATGATCCTCCTCGGCTCGTTCGAGGCGAAGCCCCTTCCCGCGATCCTCGCGGCGTCGGGAGTCGTGCTGGGGGCGGCGTACATGCTCTGGATGGCGCAACGGGTGCTGTTCGGCCGGGTGACGCACGAGGAGAACGAGCACCTGGGCGACCTGCGCGGCCGCGAGTGGGCCACGCTGCTGCCGCTTCTCGTGCTGATCTTCGCGATCGGCGTGCTCCCCAACGTCTTCCTGCGCCGCATCGCGCCGACGGTCGAGAACTACAACCGCCAGATCCGGGCGGACATCAAGGACGAGACCGAGCGCCGGCTCGAGGAAGAGAGCCGCAAGCGGGCGAACCTGCTGCCGGTGGAGAAGGAGCCGCGCAAATGATCCTCGGCGCCCAGGACATGCAGCTCTTCGCACCGGTGCTGATCCTGCTCGGCACCGCCGCGGCCGTGGTCACGGCGGACCTGTTCTCGGAGAAGATCGAGCGCGGGGCGCTGCCGTTCATCTCGCTCGGCGGCACGATCGCCGCCGCGATCTCCCTTGTGTCCCTCTGGGGCCGGAACGCCGAGGCGTTCGGCGGCGCCCTCCGCGTCGACGGCCTCGCCGTCGTCATGGGGCTCTGCG
Source organism: uncultured Planctomycetia bacterium (assembly GCA_964590435.1). GTDB lineage: Bacteria > Planctomycetota > MHYJ01 > WSZJ01 > WSZJ01 > WSZJ01. The sequence continues at coordinate 16,332 of CAZPWT010000001.1, read as the reverse complement.
CGTGCGCCGCCACGGGGCTCGCCGTCCTCATGAGCGCTTCCTACGTCCGTTCCGCCAAGGTCGACTTCGGCGAGTACTACGGGCTCATCCTGACGTCCGCGGCAGGGGCCGTCATGCTCGCGCAGGCCAACGACCTCATGTCGGTCTTCCTCGGCATCGAGGTCATGTCCATCGCCGTCTACTGCCTCACCGGGATCACGCGCGACCGCGACAAGTCGACGGAAGCGGCGATGAAGTACTTCATCATGGGCGCGTTCTCGACCGGGTTCCTGCTGTTCGGGATCGCGCTGCTGTACGGCGCGGTGGTGACGACGGGGGGCGCGGACGGGATCCTGACCGCGCCGGGGCAGTCGGCGCTCCTGCGCCTCGACGCGCTGGCGTCGGTCCCCGCCGGGACGCCCCTCCTAGCGGCCGGCATCGCGCTGTTCCTCATCGGCGCCTGCTTCAAGGTCGGCGCCGTCCCGTTCCACGCCTGGACCCCGGACGCCTACGAAGGCGCCCCCGCCCCCGTCACCGGATTCATGGCCGGCGTCGTCAAGGCCGGCGTCTTCGCCGCCATGGTCCGCGCCGCGACCATCGCCTTCCCCCACCTCGCCGTCCAGTGGAGCGGCGCCCTCGCCCTCGTCGCCGCCGCCACCATGATCGTCGGCAACGTCTGCGCCCTCGCCCAGACCAACTTCAAGCGCCTCCTCGCCTACTCCTCCATCGGCCACACCGGCGTCATCCTCACCGGGCTCGTCGTCTCCAGCGACTCCCCCGGCGCCGCTTCCGCCGTCCTGTTCTACGTCCTTTCCTACACCATCATGACCGCCGGTTCCTTCGGCATCATCTCCCTCCTCGCCCGCGAAGGCGGCGAACTCGAGGACCTGTCGCAGTTCTCGGGGCTCGCTTCGAAGCGCCCCGCCGCGGCGGCCGCGATCACCCTGTTCATGGCGTCGCTCGCCGGGATCCCGCCCACGGCCGGATTCATGGGCAAGTTCCTGATTTTCCGTGAAGCGATCTCGGGCGGGACGTTCCTCTGGCTCGCGCTCACCGGCATCGCCGCGTCGATCGTCAGCGCGTACTACTACCTCAAGGTCGTCGTCGCGATGTACATGCGCGATCCGGAAAAGGGCGAGGAGTTCGCGCGCGGCGAAGACCGCTGGGGCGCGGCGCTCGGGCTGGCGCTCTCCGCGGGGGCCACGATCGCGCTGGGGATCTGCCCGTCGAAGGTCATCGCCTGGTGCGACGCGGCGATCGCGGCGATTCGCTAGGTTTCGAGCGGGCGGCGGTTTCCCCCGAAGATCGGTTCCCGAGATTCCGTGAACTCGCGAACAGCGCCGGCGCTGAATCTGCCATGAACAAGGCAGCGAAGTCGGTTCTGGCGATGTTTCTGGCCTGCGGATGCGGAACGGACATTCACGTGAAGAGCGCCCGGGTGGAGACCTTCGGTCGCGACACGTTCGTGGTCACAATCGTCGTCGACGAGGATCTGGATTCAGAGAAGTGGGCGCCCGCCACGCCGTCGTTTCGATTCGTCGTCCTGGACGAAGGCCGCCTCACAGCGATCCGAAAGAGCCTCCCTGATACTCCCGAGTACGTCGAGCGCGCCGGTCCTCAACTTGAGGAGGACTGGCGGGAGCAGTTCATCGTCATGGGGTGGATCGAGGCCGAGTGGCCACTCGATCGAGTGGCGACGGACGGCGGGCTGCGTCATGGCGTGCCTGTCGCACCCGGGAAGTGGGCCTACCGAATCGAGATCCCCTACACGTTGTCGCTCGATCCCAATGATCTTGACGAAGAAGTTGTCGGTGAATCTCGGGAGACTTACCAGATGTTGCCAGGAAGGGAGTACCAGCTCTGGGGCCGCGTCGTAGGCATCGAATACATGCTCTGCCCCTGGTATGAGTCCGATCGGGTGCGGTTGTCCGTCCATCGCCCCCGCTGAGCGAAATTCGCCGTACGAAAAAAGGCCCGGCTCATCACCGGGCCTTCGCTGTTTCGATCCGTTCGGCTACTTCAGGTCGCCCGACCCGTCGCCTTCCTCGTGGCCGCCGTCCTCGCCCTTCTCCTTGTCGTCGCCGCCCTCTTCCTTCCCTTCGGGCTTGTCGCCGTCCTTGCCCTCTTCTTTCCCGTCCGTCGGCGGTTCCAGCTTTCCGTCCTCGCCGCCTTCCTTCTTGCCGGCCGGCATGATGTCGCCGGGCTTCATGTCCGGCCCCTTCTTCTCGTCGCCCTTCGCGTCGCCGCCCTTTTCCTTCCTGGCCTTGGCGCGAAGCTCTTCGCAGGCGCGCTTGCACTTGGCGCGGGCTTCCTCGACGCACTTCTTGTGGCCGCCGCGTTCGCACTCCTTGTTCTCGCAGCGGCGGCGTCCCTCGTCAGCGCAGCGGTGGTGCCCGTCGCGCTCGCACTTCTTGCGCTCCTCGGCCCAGCGCTTCATCTCGGCCGCGCGCTTTTCGGCGGCGGCGCGTTCCTCGCGGGCTTTCCTTTCGTCGGGCTTGCCTTCGGCCTTTCCGCCGTCGGCGCCGGGCTCGGGGCGCTTTTCGCCGTCCTCGGCGGAAGCGATGCGGGCGAAGGCGACGAGCGCGAGAGCGGTGGCGATCAGGAATCTGTTCATGGTTAGCCTCGCTTGAGTTCGGTTTCAGTCCCCCCGTACGGAGAGAAGGACGGCGGGGGCTGGAAACGTTACGAGATGTTACAAAAAAAGAGGGCCCGGCCGAAGCCGGGCCCGAAATTGTTCAGCGGCAAGGACTTGCGATTACTTGAGGTCGTCCGTCTCGTCGCCCTCGTCTTCCGGCGGCGGCATCGGCGGCTTCTCCCCGTCTCCTCCGTCCTCGGGAGGAGGCATCGGGGGCTTTTCCCCGTCGCCGTCGTGCGGCGGCGGAGGAGGAGGCGGACCCTTGCCATCCTTCGGCGGAGGCGGAGGGGGATGCGGCGGCTTCGGCCCCTTCCCGTCCTTCGGCGGAGGAGGCGGTGGCTTCGGATGCTTGTGGTCCTTGCCGTCCCCGCCGTCCGGCGGCGGCATCGGCGGCTTCTCCCCATCCCCGGCGCCCGGCGGAGGAGGCGGGGGAAGCGGCGGCTTGCCTTCCTCGCCCCCTTCGCGCGGCGGCGGAGGAGGCGGCCTCTTCCCTTTCTTCCCCTTCTTCTTCGGCGGCGGCGGCTTCGGCTTCTCTTCCCCAGCTTCCCCGCCCGCAGGCGGCGGTCCGGGCGGCGGCCCTGGAGGCGGCGGCGGCGGCCCGCCGGCGCTGACGCGAGCCGCGAGAAGCGCGCTGGCGAGCAGCCCGGCAAAGATCCGGTTCAACATGTCTGTCTCCCGAGTGAGGTCAGGTTACTCCCCCTTGCATCAGGAACGGGGAGCGGCGGGAGGAATTGTGTGGAAGAGGGATTTTTCCGGAAATTCCGGAGGTGGTGTTTTTCAGAGGCCGTATCCGCAGACGTTTCTGCGTCATCAGATTTCATCTGCGTACCAGTCCCAGGGTTCAACCCGGCCACCGTGCCTGTACGCAGATGAACAGCAGATTTCGCAGAAACGTCCGCAGATACGGCTACTGATCGAGAGTCTTCAGGATCCTCTGCGCCTCGTCCGACTCCGGCGTCTCCGGGTGCTGCGCCATCACTTTCTCCAGCCACGTCCGCGCATTGTCCGGCCGCTTGTTGTCGATCAGCATCTTCGCCCGGTCGAGCCACTGCCGCGCCTCGCGCCGCCCTTCCGCCTTCTTCACGATCGCTTCCCACTCCGGCGACGCCAGCAGTTCCTTCGCCCGCGCCGCCGCCTTGATCCCGCTCGGCGACTCCGGGTACTTCGCCGCCAGCTCTTCGTACGCCTTCACCGCCCCCGGCGGATCCGCCGCCTCGAGCGCCTGGGCGCGCTCGAAGGCGGGAAGGGCCTTCGCCTCGATCCGGCGCAGCTCGGCCTCTTTCTCCTGCTTCTCGATGTTCGTGTCGGCGTACAGCGCGAACGCCGCGACGAAGTAGATCTTCCGCACGTAGAACCCGTTCTCCATCGCCTCGTACTTGCGGACGCCGACGCCGCAGTGGGTCACGTACTTGTTCATGAAGACCGCGCGGTGCCCCGGCGAGCCGAGCCAGGCCTCCATCGCGGCCGCGCCGTTGTTGTCGAAGGCGATGTCCTCGCCGATGAAGACGGGGCCGTCGGGCTTGGCGACGTAGCCGCGTCCGGGCATCCCCCAGGTCACGTTCTTCCAGCCGTACTTGACCTTGGCGCGCGTCGCGAGGTCGCCGTGCTTGGGCGAGATGTGCGCGAAGTAGCGGTTCTCGATCATGTCCTCGCAGTGATCGCGGCCGATCGACGCGATGCGGTCGTCCCACGCGACCTCCGGCGCCTTGCACGACTTGCGGAATGCGTTGATCCGGTCGAAGACGTCCTTCTCGATCTCCTCCGCCGGGCGCGTGTCCCACTTGAAGTCGGAGGGCTCTTCCTTCTCCGCCGGCACCCCCGCCCAGTAATGGAAGATCGCGCCGACCGCCGGCCCCTGGTCGTACTCCATCAGGAACTCGACCACGTACTTCCCCTTCCCCTGGTCGAACTTCAGCTTCTGCGTCGCCTTCCCATTTTTTATTTCGGCGTCCTCGAAGCTCCCCGTCGTCCCGTCCGGGTACGTCACCGCGCACCACCCGTACCGGAACTTGCCCTGAGGGATCACCTTGAACGTCAGCGCCGCCCCCTCCGCGACCTCCTTCTCAGGCAGGTCCTCGAACAGCACCCGGTCCTTGTACCAGAGCTCCGCCGCCGGCGCGGGAAGCGCCGCGAGCGCGAACAGGAGGAAAGCCGTTTTACCGAGTGTCCGCATCGTTGACGTTCACCCCTTCCGCGACAGCGAATGGCGGAAGATGGTGTAGAGGATTTTATACCCTGCACGAATCGTGCCCGAGAGCGTTCCGGTAATTTTCGAGACGCCGACGCGCTTGCGGTAACTGACGGGGACCTCGGTCACGCGCAGGCCGTGCCGCAGCGCGCGGATCTGCATCTCCACGGTCCAGCCGAAGTTCCGGTCGCGCATGCCGATTTTCCGGAGCGACTCGAACCGGATCGCGCGGAACGGGCCGAGATCGGTGTACCGGTGCCCGTAGATCACGCGCATCAGGAAACAGGCGAGCATGTTGCCGAAGCGCGCCTGGGGGAGCAGCGCCCCCTTCTCGCGGTTTCCCAGCGCCCGCGAGCCGATCACCATGTCCGCCCGCCCCTCCGCGATCGGCGCGACGAGGTTCGGCAACTCCTCCGGGTGGTCGCTGAAGTCCGCGTCCACGAACACGACGATCTCCGGGTCGCGCAGCGCCGCGATCCCGGCAAGGCACGCGCTGCCGTAACCGCGGCGGGGCTCGCTGACGACGCGCGCACCCCCTGCCGCCGCGACGGCCGCCGTGCCGTCCGTCGAGCCGTTGTCGACCACGATCACGTCGTCGACCTTGGGAAGCGCCGCGAGCACGAGCGGCAGCGATTTCTCCTCGTTGAGGGCGGGGATGATGACGGCGATGCTGGGCGGTGGACTCACGCCTGGCGCCCGCGAAGGTTTGGCCACAGAGGGCACAGAGGACACAGAGTTTTCCTGAATTGAGGTTCTCTGTGTTCTCTGTGACCTCTGCGGCTCATCCCTTTTTCCCGGCGGCGCCGCCCTTCCACCGCTCCCAGTCCGCCTTCGTGTCGATGTCGTACCACGTCGGGAGCAACGACACCCGCAAGCCCTTCGCCCTCTCCAGCGTGACCTTGAGCGTGTCGGGGGACGACCAGGGCACGTCGCGGAAGACCTCGGGGCGCTGTTCGCGCAGCCCGATCAGGACGTACCCGCCGTCCTCGGCCGGGACGAGGACGAGGTCGTGCGTCTCGACGTCGCGCATCGCGCGCTCGACCGTCTCGAGCGGCAGGTCGGGCGAGTCCGTCCCGATGAGGATCGCCGGGGCCACGCGGCGGAACGCCCGCGCCATCCGCTCCCCCAGGTCGCCCTCCCCCTGGTCCATGAACGCGCTCCACCGCGGGAAATACGCCGCCATGTCCACCGAGCACCCGTCCGGCGTCCCGAACACGAACAGCCCCCGGTTCGAACCCTGCGGCGCCGCCTTCGCGCACAGCTCCGACGTCCCCCGCAGGCACTCGCGGTACGCCTCCAGCGCCGCCGCTTCGCCAATCTCGGCGGCCAGCCGCGTCTTGACCCGGCCGCGCTCGGGCCGCCGGGCAAACACACACAGCGAAGGAGGGATCATCGGGGGCGGGATTGTACCCGCGCTCCCGCAGCGGTAGCATCCGGCACATGAGCTTCCTCCGCGCCCGCACCCCTTCCGCCGGCAAAGGCAACAAGCCCTTCATCGCCGGCATCGCCGTCGCCGTCCTCGCGGGCCTCGCCGCGTTCGTCCCCATCCGCACCTGCGAAAAATGCCACGGCATCGCCGGCGTGAAGATCGGCGAAGTCGTCGACCTCCGCTGCAACGGCTGCGGCGGCAAGGGGAAGCAGACCGTGCTCGACATCGCGCTCTCCGCCGTCCGCAAATAGCCGAGGATTTCCCGAACCGCGCACCCCCGGCGCCCGTTTCCACGCGCAGTCCCCTTCCGGGAGCCCGCCCATGCTGCGCCTCAGCGCCGTCCTTCTCCTCGCCGCGACCGCCACCGCCTGCATCTGGGACCGCGACACCATCCGCGACGAAACCCGCCGGCTCCCCGGCGTCTTCGACCTCATCACCGGCCAGTTCGAACACCACGGGCAGGGCTACTACGAAGCGCGCCTCGCCGACTGCCGGCGCGCCCTCGGCACCGACAACCCCGACCCGCAGGTGCGCAACGACATGGGCGTCGCCCTCCTCAAGCTCGCCCGCTACGACGAATCCCTCGAGGTCTTCCGCAAGCTCGAGGCCGAGGACCCGAAGCGCTACGAGACGCTCTCGAACCTCGGCGTCCTGTTCAAGAAGATGGGGCGCTTCCAGGAGGCGGCCGACTACACCGAGAAGGCGCTCGCCATCAATCCCGAGGGGCACCTCGGGATGCGTGATTTCTACCTGAAGATGCTGCGGTGGCGCGCGGCGAGGGCCGCGAACCCGCAGGACATTCCGACGGAGGACTTCCTGGGAAGGCCGTATCGGGCGCACCGGCACAGCTCACCGTCCTTGTCCCCGGAGGACTTCGACCGGCTGCTCTCGCTGATCCGGTCCGACAAGACGTTCGTGGACGCGTACGTCGTGCTGGGAGAGCACCTCAGCGCCCAGGGCCACATGAATCTCGCGTTCTGGTCGTGGTGCCGCGCGCTGCAGCTCGGCCATCCCGCCAAGAATCTGCTTCGGAACTGGCTCCTGGAGTCGCACGCCACGTGGGTCGGAGTGTCGAAGAGCGTGGGCGGGGTGATGGCGCACGCAACCGTGGATGAAACGATCGATTCCGTCATCAAGGAACTCGAGGTCGCCGCGGCCTGGCAGCAGACGTTCGAGGCCGTGGAGGGAGAAATGGTCGTCGCGAATCCCAACGTCCAGTTCGAGGACGTCGCCGCGGAGCTGGTGAAGCGCGGCGTGGCGCGCGTGAAGCCGACGGAGCACGGGCTGCGCAACACGATGCAGGAGGAGGTCGCGGCGCAGGAAGAAGCGGCGCAGGCGGCGGCCGAGCGCAAGGCGCAGGCGGCGGCGGCGGCCAAGGCGAAGGCTGCGGAGGCGAAGCGGGCCCGCACCGCCGCGGCGGACGCGAAGTCGAAGCGGTCGATGTGGATGCTGGGCGGCGGCGCGTTCGCGGCGGCGCTGCTGGCGGCGGGGGTCATGCTCGTGCGGAGGAACTGAAAGGCCGGGGCGAACGACCGGGAAGTACGGCGGGGGCGCGGGCCCGATCGATCGACCCCGGTCTACTCCCGCCTTACGCCCCCGCTTTACGCCCCCGCCCTACACCCCCGCCCTTCACTTCCCTTGCGCGGTCACGTACTCGAGCAACGTCCGCACGCCGAAACCGGTCCCGCCGGGCGGGCAGAACGACAGCCCCTTGTCCGTCCACGCCGGCCCCGCGATGTCGAGGTGCGCCCAGGGCTGGTCGCCGGCCCATTCCTGCAGGAAGAGCGCCCCCTGGATCGCCCCACCCCAACGCCCGCCGCTGTTCTTGATGTCGGCGATGTCGGACCGGAGCAGGTCGCGATACTCCTGCACGATCGGCATCCGCCAGAGGCGCTCGCCGGCGCGCTTCGATGCCGCGTCGAGGCCGGCTGCGAGCGTGTCGTCGTTGGAGAAGACGCCCGCGACCTGGTCGCCGAGCGCCACGACGCAGGCGCCGGTCAGCGTCGCCAGGTCGATCATCTCGTCCGGCTTGTCCTCGCGCGCGATCGTCATCGCGTCGGCCAGAACGACGCGCCCTTCCGCATCCGTGTTGTTCACCTCGATCGTCCGGCCGCTCGCGGTCCGCAGCACGTCGCCCGTCTTCACCGCGCTTCCGCCCGTCATGTTCTCGGCCGCAGGGATATAGCCGTACACCGTGCAGTCCGGCTTCACCTCCGGCAGCGCGCTGAACATCGCCAGCACCGCCGCCGCGCCGCTCATGTCGCACTTCATCGTCCCCATCCCGTCCGCAGGCTTGATGCACAGCCCGCCCGAGTCGAACGTGATCCCCTTGCCGCACACCGCGACTTTCTTCGCGCCCTTCTTGCCTTCCCACTTGAGCATGATGAAGTGATACGGCTCGTCGCTGCCCTTGCCGATGCCGATGAGGCCGCCCATGCCCTTCTTTTCGATTTCCTTCTGGCCCCAGACGGTGACCTTGACGTTGGGCCCGGCGAGTTTCTTCGCGGCGTCGGCGAGGTGGCGCGGCGCGCAGTCGCCGGCCGGGGTGTTGACGAGGTCGCGCGCGTAGACGGTCGCGCGCGCGAAAATCTCGCCGAGCTTCACCGCGCGCTCCGGCGCGCCGATGATCTCCGCGGCCTCGTACGCCTTCTTGTCCTTCGGCTGCCGGTACGCGTTGAATTCGTACGCCCCTAGGATCAGCCCCTCCGTCACCGCCTGCGCGTTCCGCTCGTCGCCGAGCTTCCCCGCGGGAGGAAGCGTCACCGACACCTTCGTCGCGCCGATCTCCTTCGCCTTCTTCGCCGCCGCGCCCGCCGCGCGGATCGTCAGGTCCACGTCGCGCGCCGCAGCCTTGCCGACCCCCGCGACGATCACGCGCTCCGCGTGCGAATCCCCCGCGTGCCACACGAACGTCTGCCCCACCCGCCCGCGGAACCCCTCCTTGTCCAGCGCCGCCGCCAGCCGCCGGCTCGCATCGCTCGAGAACACGTCCCACCGGAAGTTCGGCTTCACGTCCTTCGAGGCCGGCTCCTCGGCGAAGACGACGAGCACGTCCGTGCGGTCGAGGCGCTTGACGGAAGAGACTTTGATCATGGCGGGGTCTCCGGGGGGATATTGGGAAGCGCTGATTTTATTTTCGCGGGAGGGGGAAGTCCAGCGGGAGGGCGGGAGCGAGTCCTGTTTCGCGAAACGCAAGCCTTGTGCATACAATCACTTGCGAAGGGACGCCGCCGCCGCAGTATCTCAACCCGATTCTTGAGAAACCGACCATGCGCCAAGCCCTCCTCCTCGCCGCCCTGCTGGCCCTTCCCGCCGCCGCCGACGACCTCAAGAGCACCTTCAAGGACGGCAAGCTCACCGTGACGTGGCCGAAGAACGAGGACGCCGACCAGTACCACGTGTTCCTCATCGAGCCCGGGACCGAGAAGGAGATCGCGAAGACCGGCGAGGCGACCTGCACGTTCGACGCGGCGCGGTTCACGCTGTATTCGCTGGAAGTGCGGGCCAGGATCAACAAGGAAGAAAAGATCATCATCCGCGGCGTCGCCGGCTCCTTCCCCCCGTACTTCAAGATCGGCCAGTTCGAGCTCGACTGCTTCGGCCGCGAAACGTGGCGCTTCGAGGAGGACAAGGCCGGCGCCGGCAGCAAGGGCGACGTCACCATCGTCCGCTCCATGGGCGGCGCTTCGATGATCACCATCCGCGGCCTGCACGGTATCGCCGCGGGCGTCCCCGAGGGGTTCGGGAAGATCGACGCGACGAAGCGCAAGGAGCTGGCCGAGGCGCTCGAGCCCGGCGAGGTCGACATCCGGGAGACGCAGCCGCAGACGAACGGCTTCCGGCTGCGGAGCGGCGAGGGCGGCTACGTCCACGTCCGCGTCCGCGAGTTCAAGAACCCGAGGGTGACGTTCGAGTACGTCTACGTGATGCGGCCGGAGGTCGAGGAGATCCTCAAGGAGCTCGCGGACAGCAAGCCGCCCGCGCTGGAGAAGGGCGACGAGGAGAAGGTGCGCGCGCTGGCCGACCACCTCGTGAGCAAGGACACGAACGAGCGAATCAGCGCGAGCGACGCGATCGTGGCGAAGGGCGCGTCGGCCGCGGCGGTGGTCGCGGAGTTGATGAAAAGCCACCCGGACCAGGAGGTCAGGGATCGGCTGGAGACGGTGCTTAGGAAGATCTGGGAGAGGACGCCGCAGTCTCTAAAGTGAGGAAGGAAGCACCATGGACTTCGCTCGGAGTTTCCCAGGCAAGTTGCGCGGTTCGCGCGCGGATGCCACGAAGCCAGGAGCCTTGTTCCTCGTGAAAAAGGTCTCGTCGTTGCGCGCAACCTACCAAATTCGATTGCTCACCTATCAAGCGCACCAAACCAGGGCCAAGCTGACAGTAATGGTGCCGAAGTCCTGCACGATCCTGCCCTCGCTAAAATCACTCATCGATTCTTTTCCGCAGTGCATCGCATTGGAGCGCATGTAGATGGGACTTTACCTCGCCGTCTTCTCAAACGATGAGGAGGAACTGGATGGCGTCGAAGTCGGCGGCTACGACGATTTCGACTCACTCCGGGAGACCGTTCGCGCGAAGCTCGAGGGAGGCCGACGGGGCAGCAGATTTCCGACCCTGATGATGCACTCTGACTGCGATGGAGAGTGGACGCCCCCGCAATGTCGGACTCTCCTGCTCGAACTCGCCGCGATCCAAACGGAACTCCGAATGCTGCCACCTGTAGGTCTCTCCGGGTGGAAGGCGAACGTGGCGAAGGAATTCGCAATCAAACCCACGAATCTCGAGCAGTGTTTCTTCGACGTCGACGGCGAGCCTCTGCTTGCACGAATCGCCGCGCTTGCGCATTTGGCTAGCGAGAAGGGCCTCAGCGTCTTGTTCCAGTAGCGTGCGTGGCTCCTGGGCTTCGGCGTGAGCCCTGTTCAGGCCCTTCTCAACCTCAGCGAATTCACTACCACGCTCACGCTGGAGAACGCCATCGCGCTCGCCGCGAGCATCGGGTTGAGCCACCCGAGCGCGGCCGCGGGGATCAGGACGAGGTTGTAGAAGAACGCCCAAAACAGGTTCTGCCGGATCGTGCGCAGCGTCCTCGCGCTGAGGTTGATGGCGGTCTCGACGTCGCGGATGTCGCCGCGCACGAGCACGATGTGCCCGGCTTCCGCCGCGATGTCGGTCCCTGTGCCCATGGCGATGCCGACGTCGGCGGTGGCGAGGGCGGGGGCGTCGTTGATGCCGTCGCCGACCATGGCGACGGGGCCGGCGGCCTGGAGATCCTTGATCTTGGCGGCCTTTTCCTTCGGGAGGACCTGGGCGACGACGAGATCGATGCCCGCTTCCTTCGCGACGGTTTCGGCGGTGGTCCGGTTGTCGCCGGTGATCATGACCACGTCGAGGCCGCGGCGGCGGAGGGAGGCGACGGCGTCGCGGGCGGCGGGGCGGACGGGATCGGCGATGGCGAACGCGCCGAGGAGACGGTCCTCGAGCGCGGCGACGACGACGGTGCGGCCGGCCTCGCGGTGGCGCTTCATGAAGACCTCGGCGGGCGCGACGTCGAGGCCTCGGCCGGCGAGGAACTCGGGGGAGCCGACGACGACGCTGCGCCCTTGGACCGTCGCCTCGACGCCGCTTCCCGAGTAGGCGAAGAAATCGTCGGGCTCGGGGGCGCCCGAGGTTTTGTTTGCGGCGAAGCGGACGATGGCGCGGGCGAGCGGGTGTTCGCTGCGTCTTTCGGCGGCGAGGGCCATGGGGTGGAGGTCGGGGTGGAGCGTGAGGACGTCCACGACCTCGGGGCGCCCCTCGGTGAGCGTGCCGGTCTTGTCGAACGCGATCGTCTTCAGCTTATGCGCGACTTCCAGCGCTTCCCCGCCCCGGATGAGGATTCCCTTTTCTGCGCCGCGGCCGATGCCGGCCATGACGGCGGTGGGGGTGGCGAGGCCGAGGGCGCAGGGGCAGGCGATGACGAGGACGGCGACGGCGGGCATGAAGCCGGCGGCGGGGTCGTGTTTGGCGATCCACCAGCCGGCGAAGGTGACGGCGGCGGCGAGGAGCACGAACGGGACGAAGACGCCCGCGGCCTTGTCGGCGAGACGCTCGACGGGCGCCTTGCGGGACTGCGCCTCCTCGACGACGCGCACGATCTGCGCGAGCAGCGTTTCGCTTCCGACGCGCGTCGCCTTGAACAGGATCGAGCCGCTTCCGTTGACGGTGCCGCCGGTGACGGGGTCGCCGGCGCGGCGGGTGACGGGCATGGATTCTCCGGTGACCATCGACTCGTCGATGGAGGATTCGCCCTCGACGACCAGGCCGTCGACGGGCAGGCGTTCGCCGGGGCGGACGCGCAGCAGGTCGCCGGCGTGGACGCGCTCGACCGACACGTCGGACTCGACGCCGTTCACGACGACGTGCGCCGTCGTGGGCCGAAGCGCCATGAGGCTGCGGATCGCGGCGCCGGCGCGGCGGCGGGCGCGGCGCTCGAGCGAGCGGCCGAGCAGGATGAGCGCGATGATGACGGCGGACGTTTCGAAATAAAAACCGTGGCCATGGCCGAGGCACGCCGCGATCGACACCCCGAACGCCGCCCACGTCCCGGTCGCCACCAGCGTGTTCATGTCGGCCGCGAAGTGCCGCGCCGCCGCGATCGCCCCGCGCAGGAACGGCCAGCCGCACCAGAGCTGCACCGGCGCCGCGATCGCCAGCAGGATCCACCGCAGCGGCGGGTCCGGAACGAGATGCTTCCCGTGCCCGAGCACCATCTCGTCCATGCTCAGCACCATCAGCGCCGCCGCCCCCGCCAGCGCCACCGGCAACCGCAGGTCGGCGCGCTCCGCCGCCGCCGACGCCGGGGCCCCTTCCGCCACCACCGCCGCCTCGTACCCCGCGTCGATCACCGCCTTCACCAGCGCGGCCGGGTCCGCCGCGCCCTCCACCGACGCCCGCTCCGTCGCCAGGTTCACGTCCGCCCGCGTCACGCCGGGGACCGCGCGCAACGCCCCCTGGACGCGACCGACGCACGAGGCGCAGGTCATGCCTTTGAGCGACAGCGAAACCTTGGCGGGCACTTCCATGCCTCGATGATAGTCGGACAGGCCCATGCCGGGCGCAAAATGCCACGGCAGCGCGGGTTGCGGCGAAGCGGCGCTCCGCGGGATTCGAGAGAGCGGAAAAGCCCTTCTCCACGAAATCCCTTCGCCATAACGACTTGTGAACGATTCCTGAAAAAATGCCGCTTGACTCGCCCCCGGGCAAAGGCTTATGTTCCCCCTACAGCCTTAAACCGTTCAAGTTTCGTGCTTTAGAAGCGACGTCCCGCCGCAAGTTAAGGAGGAGCCCCGTGACGAAGAAGGACATCGTCAAGACTCTCGCCGACCGATTTCAGCTCTCCCAGGTCGACGCGAAGAAAGTCGTCCAGGGCACCTTCGACGCCATCCTCGAGACGCTTCTGGCCAACGGCCGCATCGAGCTGCGCAATTTCGGCGTATTCGAGGTGAAGATGCGCAAGGCCCGCAAGGCGCGCAACCCGCGGACGGGCGCCGAGGTTTTTGTCGCCGAGAAGCGCGTCGTTACGTTTAAGCCGGGCCGGATGATGGAAGACAAAATCAAATAGGCGGTTCGGGAAACGAAGAGCGGGGCTTGGATCGTCCGGATGTCGCTCTCTTTGGGTATGAGACTCCTTTTCGTCGTCTGACCGCTCCGCCCGGACGCTCCAAGCCCCGAACCGCCTATTTGGGGTTACTGCAGGCCGAGGGCTTGTTCGATGCGGTAGAAACCGGGTTTGGCGGTGGCCAGCCAGCTCGCGGCGCGGACGGCTCCCCTGGCAAAGGTGTCGCGGGTGGAGGCGCGGTGGGTGATCTCGATGCGCTCGCCCAGGCCCATGAAATGGACCGTGTGGTCGCCGATCACGTCGCCCCCGCGGACGGCATGGATGCCGATTTCGGATTTCGTGCGCGCGCCGACGTCGCCGCGCCGGCCGTCGCGCCGCTCCTTCTCCAGGTCGCGCCCGAGCGCCGCGGCGACGCGCTGCGCCAGCGTCAGCGCCGTCCCGGACGGGGAGTCCTTCTTCATGCGGTGATGCGCCTCGACAATCTCGACGTCGTACGCGTCACCGAGAACCTTCGCGGCCTCGGCCGCCAGCCGGAAGATCAGGTTCGCGCCGATCGAGACGTTCGACGCCACGCACACCGGGATCTTCTTCCCCGCCGCTTCCAGTTGCGTCCGCGTCGCCGCCTCGAGCCCCGTCGTCCCGACGAGAATCGGCACGCCCAGCTTGACGCACTCCGCCAGCCGCGCGCCCGTCGCGCTGAAATGCGAGAAGTCGATCAGCACGTCCGCCTTCTTCGACAACCGCGACTCGAGCACGACGCCGCGCTTCGGCTGCGCCATCGCCTCGCCCACGTCCTTGCCGAGCCCGGGATGCCCTTCGCGCTCGATCGCCGCGGACAGCCGGCACCCCGCCTCCCCCGCGAGCACTGCGAGAATCCTCTCTCCCATCTTGCCGCACGCCCCGCCCACCGCGACGTCCAGCACCGCCTTACTCGCCTTTTTTGTCGGCACCCTTCACCCTCCGGCTCGTGTCCGCCGCCGCGATCCGCTTCAGCACTTCGTCCACCTGCACGTACTTCCCCACCAGGTCCACGATGTGGTTGATCTTCGCGCTGTCCCACGGGCTGATCTTGACCACGAGCCCGTTCACGCGGCTCGCCGTCGCGTACGAGTCGCTCTTCACCACCATCACGGGCACGCTCGTCCGCCGGATGAGCTCCAGGATGTTCTTGCGCGGGTAGATGTCGCCGGTGAGGACAATGCCGGCGAGTGAGAAGCGGTTCTTCTGGTCGACCAGGGTCATGGAGAGGGCGGCGAGGACCATGTCCTCGCGGTCGCCCGGGGTGATAAGGAGGCAGGAGCCCTCGAACTTGTCCATGGCGTTGTGCGGGGTCATGGCGCCAATGAGGACGTTGCCGATGCGCGTGTTGAGGGCGGACTCGCCGTTCAGGAGGTCGCCGCGCAGCTCCTCGAGCACCTGCAGCACGGTCGGCGTGTAGAGGTCCTTCTCGTACGGCACGGCGCCGAGCAGCTCGACGTCGTGCTCCTTGAGGATCTTGCGCGCGACCTTGTCGATCTTCTCCATCTCGCCCGGGTAGACCTTGTTGATCACCACGCCCAGCAGCCCGACGCCGTGCGACTCGAAGAATTTCTTGTTGAGCAGGATGTCGTCGATCGGCTGCCCGACGCCGCCGCTGGAGACGAGCAGCACCTTGGCGTTGAGCAGCTTCGCCATCTCCGCGTTCGAGATGCCCCAGCTCGACCCGACGCCCGCGTGCCCCGTCCCCTCGATGACCACGAACTCCTTGTCCTCGGCCACGCGGTCGTACGCCCGCCGCACCCTGTCGATCATCGCCTGGCGCGCCGCGGGCGAAGCAAGCTGGTCCGGGAATCCCGGCTTCAGCGTTACCGGGTTCATGTCCTCGATGTTGCAGTGCACGCGGCACGAGCGCTCGATGAGAAGGGTGTCTTCGTCGATCGCGCGCTTGTTCCCGGTCTCGATGTCGGCGGTGCCGACCGGCTTGATGAACCCGATCCGCTTCCCTTTTTTCACGAACGCCGCGCTCAATCCCAGCGTCAGCGCGGTCTTTCCTTCGTTGGGGCGGGTTGCGGTGATGTAGATGTTGCGGGACATGGGCTCTCCTCTGAAGGGGGCGGCAAAGTAGCAAAGGGGTTGAGGGGCTGCAAGTTACGGAGAGGGCGCGCGAGAATCCCGCGCGCCCTGAGGTCCTCTTGAGTGAGGCTTGCGGCTCAAGTCCACGCGAAGGCGACGTGAGTCAGGGCGATTCGGCCCCAGAAGGAGGGGGAAAAGTCGCGCGAACTTACGTGAGGTGAAGAGCGATACAATCTTGCGACGCGGCGATAAGGCGAATACCATTCGCGCCGCCTGCTGGGTTAGCTCAATCGGCAGAGCTCCTGTTTTGTAAACAGGGGGTTGCGGGTTCAAGTCCCGCACCCAGCTTCGAATTGAGGTGCGGGGTTCGCGGGCGGGGCGGGGCGGGGGATTTGCGGATCGGTAGTGCGGGGGGTAGGGGATTACGGGACGCCCCCGGTGGGAGGTGG